>NZ_JCAFRK010000009.1:0-16822 GCF_059367995.1 Stenotrophomonas sp. YJH_SMC_79 | reverse complement strand
GCCGACCTGGCGCGACAGCAGGATGTGCTCGCGGGTCTGCGGCATCGGGCCGTCAGCGGCCGAGCACACCAGGATCGCGCCGTCCATCTGGGCGGCACCGGTGATCATGTTCTTGACGTAGTCAGCATGGCCCGGGCAATCCACGTGGGCGTAGTGACGGACCGGGGATTCGTATTCGACGTGCGCGGTCGAGATCGTGATGCCACGAGCCTTTTCTTCCGGCGCGGCGTCGATCGAGGAGTAATCCTTGAACTCGCCACCGAAGCGCTCGGCACCGATCTTGGTCAGTGCAGCGGTCAGCGTGGTCTTGCCGTGGTCGACGTGACCGATGGTGCCGACGTTGACGTGCGGCTTGGTGCGCTCGAACTTACCCTTTGCCATTGTTCTATACCTTGATTGTTCGTAAGTGGTTTCAAGAGAGGCTGAGCGAGGCTCAGCCCTTCTTCATGACGGCTTCGGCGATGTTGGTCGGCGCCGGCTCGTAGTGATCGAATTCCATGGTGAAGGTGGCGCGGCCCTGGGTCTGCGAACGCAGCGCAGTGGCGTAGCCGAACATTTCACCCAGCGGGATCATCGCGTTGATGATGCTGGCCGAACCGTCACCGGTGGTGTCGGAACCCTGCAGCACGCCGCGACGACGGCTGACGTCGCCCATCACGTCACCCTGGTAATCCTCCGGGGTCACGATCTCGACCTTCATGATCGGCTCCAGCAGCACCGGCTTGGCCTTGGCGAAGCCCTGCTTGAAGGCCATCGACGAAGCCAGCTTGAACGCCATTTCCGAGGAGTCGACGTCGTGGTACGAACCGAACACCAGCTTCACCTTGACGTCCACGACCGGGAAGCCAGCCAGCGGACCGCTGGTGATGGTTTCGCGCAGGCCCTTTTCAACCGACGGAATGAATTCCTTCGGGATCACGCCGCCGGTGATGTCGTTGATGAACAGGAAGTCGTCCTTGATGGCCGGAGCCAGCTTCGGATCGGCACGGTCGGCAGCGGTGATCGGCGACAGTTCGATCACGACGTGACCGTACTGACCCTTACCACCGGACTGCTTGGCGTGCTTGTAGTCCGACTTGACGTCGGCCAGGGTGATGGTTTCGCGGTAGGCCACCTGCGGCGCGCCGACGTTGGCTTCAACGTTGAACTCGCGCTTCAGGCGGTCGACGATGATGTCCAGGTGCAGCTCGCCCATGCCCGAGATGATGGTCTGGCCGGATTCTTCGTCGGTCTTGACGCGGAACGACGGATCTTCCTGCGCCAGGCGGCCCAGGGCCAGGCCCATCTTTTCCTGGTCCGACTTGGTCTTCGGCTCGACGGCCATCGAGATCACCGGCTCCGGGAACGTCATGCGCTCCAGGATGATCGGGGCGTCCACGGCGCACAGGGTGTCACCGGTGGTGGTGTCCTTCAGGCCCACGGCAGCGGCGATGTCACCGGCCAGAACTTCCTTGATTTCCTCGCGGTTGTTCGAGTGCATCTGCAGGATGCGGCCGATGCGCTCCTTCTTGCCCTTCACCGAGTTCAGCACGGTGTCGCCACCGTTCAGGGTGCCCGAGTAGACACGGAAGAAGGTCAACGCGCCGACGAACGGGTCGGTGATGATCTTGAAGGCCAGCGACGAGAACGGAGCCTTGTCGTCCGACTTGCGGGTCATTTCGACAGTGTCGTCGTCAACGTCCACGCCCTTCACGTCCGGCACGTCGACCGGCGACGGCAGCAGCTGGATCACGCCGTCCAGCATGGCCTGCACGCCCTTGTTCTTGAAGGCCGAGCCGCAGTACATCGGCACGATCTCGGTGGCCAGGGTGCGGGTACGCAGCGCATTGATGATTTCAGCCTCGGCCAGCTCTTCGCCGCCCAGGTACTTTTCCATCAGCTCTTCGCTGGCTTCGGCAGCGGTCTCGACCATGAACTGGCGAGCCTCTTCAGCCGGACCCTGCAGCTCGGCCGGGATTTCACCGTACTCGAACTTCATGCCCTGCGAAGCCTCATCCCAGTGGATGGCCTTCATCTTCAGCAGGTCGACGACGCCCTTGAAGTTGTCTTCAGCGCCGATCGGCAGCTGCATCGGCACGGCAACCGCGCCCAGCTTGGCCTTCAGCTGGCCGACGACCTTCTGGAAGTTGGCACCGGTGCGGTCCATCTTGTTGACGAACGCGATGCGCGGCACGTGGTACTTGTTGGCCTGGCGCCACACGGTTTCCGACTGCGGCTGCACGCCACCGACGGCACACAGGACGAAGACGGCACCGTCGAGCACGCGCAGCGAGCGCTCCACTTCGATGGTGAAGTCGACGTGCCCGGGGGTGTCGATGATGTTGAAGCGGTGCTCCGGCAGGGACTTGTCCATGCCCTTCCAGAACGCGGTGGTGGCAGCGGACTGGATCGTGATGCCACGCTCCTGCTCCTGCTCCATCCAGTCCATGGTGGCGGCGCCGTCATGCACTTCACCGATCTTGTGGCTCTTGCCGGTGTAGAACAGGATGCGCTCGGACGTGGTGGTCTTGCCGGCATCGATGTGAGCCATGATGCCGAAGTTACGGTAACGCTCGATGGGAGTGGAACGGGCCACGGGAGCCTCTCAGATTTCTTGGATTTCGGATGGCCGAACGCCGCCTTTCGGCGGCCTTCGGATTGGCGCAGTCCTTCTGGGACCGCGAGGCAGCACGCACCGAAGTGGTGCTGCCCTGCCTGTTTTACAAGGCCGTCAAACTCACCAGCGGTAGTGGGCGAATGCCTTGTTGGCTTCGGCCATGCGGTGGGTTTCTTCGCGCTTCTTGATGGCGCCGCCACGGTTTTCCGAGGCGTCGATCAGTTCAGCAGCCAGCTTCTTCGGCATGGTGTTCTCACCACGCTTGCGCGCGGAGTCGATCAGCCAGCGCATGGCCAGAGCCATCTTGCGCGACGAACGCACTTCGACCGGCACCTGGTAGGTGGCACCACCGACGCGGCGCGACTTGACTTCGACCGCCGGAGCGACGTTGTCCAGAGCCTTCTGCACCAGCTCAATGGCGTTGGCGCTGCTGTTCTTCTCGGTGATCACGTCCATGGCGCCGTACACGATCTTTTCGGCGACGGACTTCTTGCCGCTCTGCATGACCATGTTGATGAAGCGGGCGATGGTTTCGCTTCCGTGCTTCGGATCGGGCAGGACGGAACGCTGCGGAGTATTACCCTTACGCGACATAGTGCTCTCTCCTTATGCCTTCGGACGCTTGGCGCCGTACTTGGAACGGGCCTGGCGACGCTTGGCAACGCCGGCGGCGTCGAGCGAGCCACGAACGGTGTGGTAACGCACACCCGGCAGGTCCTTGACGCGACCGCCGCGGATCAGGACCACGGAGTGCTCCTGCAGGTTGTGGCCTTCACCACCGATGTAGGAAATCACTTCTTCCTGGTTGGTCAGGCGGACCTTGGCAACCTTGCGCAGAGCCGAGTTCGGCTTCTTCGGAGTGGTGGTGTAGACACGGGTGCAGACGCCACGGCGCTGCGGGCACTTGTCGAGCGCCGGCGAGGCACTCTTGTAGGTGGTCGCTTGCCGCGGCTTGCGGACCAGCTGGTTGATCGTCGCCATCAGTAGGTTCTTCTGATTGGTGGCCGGAAAATCCGACCAGAGATGCGGAAATGTTAAAGCAGGCCAAAATTCTGGCCTGCTGAGACAGACGATTGTAGCAACCTGCCAGGAAAGCAGTCAAACGCCTCCTGTCAAGCCCGTTCCTGATCCTGGAACGTTACTGGGGGGCCTCCATGTACCCCGTTCAGGTTGGCGGGGAGGATCGCGGACGATCCCCCTGCCCTTTCCCTACCCGTCGATGAACCGACGGGATGGTCCGGCCTTGCGGCCGGACCGGATAACTCATTCTTCGCCAGACACCTGTTCAGCTTCAGCTTCAACGGCCGGAGCCTCGACCGCGGCCGGGGTGCCGGCCAGGGTCTGCATTTCCGACTCGGTGAGACCGGAAGCGCCGCGACGGCGGTTGCTGTGGTACGCCAGGCCGGTACCGGCCGGAATCAGGCGACCCACGATGACGTTTTCCTTCAGGCCACGCAGGTTGTCCGAGGTGCCGCGGACGGCCGCTTCGGTCAGCACGCGGGTGGTTTCCTGGAACGACGCGGCCGAGATGAACGATTCGGTCGCCAGCGAGGCCTTGGTGATACCCAGCAGGACCGGATCGAAGTGCGCCGGCAGCTCGTTGCGGGTCGACAGGCGCGCATTCTCCTCGATAACGCGCTGACGCTCCACCTGTTCACCGTTCAGGAACTTGCTGCTGCCCTGGTCGGTGATCTCGACCTTGCGCAGCATCTGGCGGGTGATCACCTCGATGTGCTTGTCGTTGATCTTCACGCCCTGCAGGCGGTACACGTCCTGGATTTCCTTCACCAGGTAGGCGGCCAGCGGTTCGACACCCAGCAGACGCAGGATGTCCTGCGGGCTCGGCTCGCCGTCCACGATGGTTTCACCCTTGGTGACATGCTCGCCTTCGAACACGATGACCTGGCGGTACTTCGGAATCAGCTCTTCGTGCTCCGAACCATCGGTGTCCTTGATGATCAGGCGCTGCTTGCCCTTGGTGTCCTTGCCGAAGCTGATGATGCCCGAACGCTCGGCCAGCACCGCCGGATCCTTCGGCTTGCGCGCTTCGAACAGGTCGGCCACGCGCGGCAGACCACCGGTGATGTCGCGGGTCTTCGACGCTTCCTGCGGGATCTTGGCGACCACGTCACCCACGCCGACAGCAGCGCCGTCCTGCAGGTTGACGATCGAGCGCGGCGGCAGCAGGTACTGCGCCGGCAGATCGGTGCCCGGGATCGACAGGTCGTTGCCCTTGGCGTCGACGATGCGCACGATCGGGCGCAGGTCCTTGGCCTGGGTACCACGACGCTTCGGATCGGTGATTTCGCGCGAAGCGAGGCCGGTCAGCTCGTCGGTCTTCTCGATGACGGTGATGCCGTCGACGAAGTCGATGAAGCGGATGAAGCCGGCCACTTCCGACACGATCGGGTGGTTATGCGGATCCCAGTTGGCCACGGTCTGGCCAGCCTTGATCGCATCACCGTCCTTGGACGTGATGGTCGCACCGTACGGCAGCTTGTAACGCTCACGCTCACGACCGTGGGCATCGAGCACCGAGATTTCGCCCGAGCGCGACACTGCCACCAGCGAGCCGTTGGCATGCTCGACCGACTTGAGGTTGCTGAACTTCACCGAGCCGGTGGTCTTGACGGTGATGTTGTCGACCGCAGCAGCTCGCGACGCCGCACCACCGATGTGGAACGTACGCATGGTCAGCTGGGTACCCGGCTCACCGATGGACTGGGCGGCGATGACGCCGACCGCTTCACCGATGTTGACCAGGTGGCCACGGGCCAGATCGCGGCCGTAGCAGCGCGAGCAGACGCCGAAGGCCGATTCGCAGGAGATGGTCGAGCGGACCTTGATGGTCTGCACGCCGGCATCTTCCAGCTTGGCGACCCAGGCTTCGTCCAGCAGGGTGTTGCGGGTGACGATCGGATCTTCGTCGTTGCCCGGCAGGAACACGTCCTCGGCAACCACGCGACCCAGCACGCGGTCCTTCAGCGGCTCGACCACGTCGCCGCCTTCCACGATCGGGGTCATGATCAGGCCTTCGGTGGTACCGCAATCCACCTCGGTGATCACCACGTCCTGCGCGACGTCGACCAGACGACGGGTCAGGTAACCCGAGTTCGCGGTCTTCAGCGCGGTATCGGCCAGACCCTTACGGGCACCGTGGGTGGAGTTGAAGTACTCCTGCACGTTCAGGCCTTCGCGGAAGTTCGCCTTGATGGGCGTCTCGATGATCGAGCCGTCCGGACGCGCCATCAGGCCACGCATGCCGGCCAGCTGACGGATCTGCGCCTGCGAACCACGCGCACCGGAGTCGGCCATGATGTACAGCGAGTTCATCGACTTCTGGTCGATGGTCTCACCCTTGGCATTGACCACCTTCTCGGTACCGATGGTGTCCATCATCGCCTTGGCGATGCGCTCGTTGGTGCGCGACCAGATGTCGACCACCTTGTTGTAGCGCTCGCCGGCGGTGACCAGACCCGACTGGTACTGCTCCTGGATTTCCAGCACTTCGGCTTCGGCCTCGGTGAGGATGCCCTTCTTCTCGTCCGGGATCAGCATGTCGTCGATGCCGATCGAGACGCCGGCGCGGGTCGCGTAGGCGAAGCCGGTGTACATCAGCTTGTCGGCGAACACGACCGTGTCCTTCAGACCCAGCTGGCGGTAGCTGGAGTTGATCAGGCGGCTGATGTTCTTCTTGGTCAGCTCGGTGTTGGCCAGCGCGAACGGCAGGCCTTCCGGCAGGATTTCAGCCAGCAGGGCGCGACCGATCGTGGTGTCCACGATCGAGGTCTTGTTCTGCTTGATGCCGTCCTCGTCGGTCACCACCTCGGTGATGCGGACCTTGACGCGCGCGTGCAGTTCCACCACGCGGTTGTCGTAGGCGCGCTTGACTTCCGCGATGTTGGCAAAGGCCATGCCCTCGCCCTTCTTGTTTTCCAGCGAGCGGGTCATGTAGTACAGACCCAGCACGACGTCCTGCGACGGCACGATGATCGGCTCGCCGTTGGCCGGCGACAGGATGTTGTTGGTCGACATCATCAGCGCACGCGCTTCCAGCTGGGCTTCCAGCGAGAGCGGCACGTGGACGGCCATCTGGTCACCGTCGAAGTCGGCGTTGAACGCGGTGCAGACCAGCGGGTGCAGCTGGATGGCCTTGCCTTCGATCAGCACCGGCTCGAACGCCTGGATACCCAGGCGGTGCAGGGTCGGCGCACGGTTCAGCATCACCGGATGCTCGCGGATGACCTCTTCCAGGATGTCCCAGACTTCGGCTTCTTCGCGCTCGACCAGCTTCTTGGCGGCCTTGATGGTGGTGGCCAGGCCACGACGCTGCAGCTTGGCGAAGACGAACGGCTTGAACAGCTCAAGCGCCATCTTCTTCGGCAGGCCGCACTGGTGCAGGCGCAGGTACGGACCGACCACGATGACCGAACGGCCCGAGTAGTCGACGCGCTTGCCCAGCAGGTTCTGGCGGAAGCGACCCTGCTTGCCCTTGATCATGTCGGCCAGCGACTTCAGCGGGCGCTTGTTGGTGCCGGTGATGGCACGGCCGCGACGGCCGTTGTCCAGCAGCGCATCGACCGATTCCTGCAGCATGCGCTTTTCATTGCGCACGATGATGTCCGGCGCGCTCAGTTCGAGCAGGCGGCGCAGGCGGTTGTTGCGGTTGATGACGCGGCGGTACAGGTCGTTCAGGTCGGAGGTCGCGAAGCGGCCGCCATCCAGCGGAACCAGCGGACGCAGGTCCGGCGGCAGCACCGGCAGCACGGTCATGACCATCCACTCCGGACGGTTGCCCGATTCCAGGAAGGCCTCGATCAGCTTGATGCGCTTGGTGAGGCGCTTGAGCTTGGTTTCCGAACCGGTAGCGGCGATTTCCTCGCGCAGGCGGGTCATTTCCGACTGCAGGTCGATGGTGCGCAGCAGTTCGTACACGGCTTCGGCGCCCATGGCGGCGTCGAAGTCGTCACCGTGCTCCTGGCGGGCCTGCAGGTACTGTTCTTCGGTCAGCAGCTGGCGGCGTTCCAGGGCGGTCAGGCCCGGCTCGGTCACCACGTAGGCTTCGAAGTACAACACGCGCTCGATGTCGCGCAGGGTCATGTCCAGCATCAGGCCGATGCGCGACGGCAGCGACTTCAGGAACCAGATGTGCGCGACTGGCGAGGCCAGGTCGATGTGGCCCATGCGCTCACGACGCACCTTGGCCAGGGTCACTTCGGTGCCGCACTTTTCGCAGACCACGCCGCGGTGCTTCATGCGCTTGTACTTGCCGCACAGGCACTCGTAGTCCTTCACCGGGCCGAAGATGGCGGCGCAGAACAGGCCGTCGCGTTCCGGCTTGAAGGTACGGTAATTGATGGTTTCCGGCTTCTTCACTTCGCCGAAGGACCACGAACGGATCAGGTCCGGCGAGGCCAGCGCGATCTTGATCGCGTCGAAGTCCAGCGTCTGGCGCTGCTGGTTGAAGAGGTTGAGCAGGTCTTTCATGGTGTTCTCCAGAAGGAGGAATGCTGTGTCGATGGGCTTTCAGTTCACTGCCAGCGGCGCGGCGGCGGACCGCCGCGCCGGCATGGATCAGTTGTCTTCCAGTTCCATGTTGATGGCCAGCGAGCGGATTTCCTTCACGAGCACGTTGAAGGATTCCGGCATGCCCGCGACCATCTCGTGCTCACCGTCGACGATGTTCTTGTACATCTGGTTGCGGCCCTGCACGTCATCGGACTTCACCGTCAGCATTTCCTGCAGGGTGTAGGCCGCGCCGTAGGCTTCCAGCGCCCAGACTTCCATTTCACCGAAGCGCTGGCCGCCGAACTGCGCCTTGCCGCCCAGCGGCTGCTGGGTGACGAGCGAGTACGGACCGGTCGAACGGGCGTGCATCTTGTCGTCGACCAGGTGGTTCAGCTTCAGGTAGTGCATGTAACCCACGGTGGTGTGGCGATCGAACGCTTCACCGGTGCGGCCGTCGTACAGCTGGGTCTGGCCACTGCTCGGCAGGTCGGCCAGTTCCAGCATGCGCTTGATTTCCGCTTCGGTGGCGCCGTCGAACACCGGGGTGGCCATCGGCACGCCGTCGGTGAGGTTACGGGCCAGACGCAGCAGTTCCTCGTCGCTGAACTGCGACAGGTCGACACGGTTGGCCACGTTGGTGTCGTCGTGGTTGTAGATGTCGTCCAGGAACTTGCGCAGGTCGGCAACGGCGGCCTGGGCTTCCATCATCGCCTGGATCTTGCGACCCAGGCCCTTGGCCGCCCAGCCCAGGTGCACTTCCAGGATCTGGCCGATGTTCATACGCGACGGCACGCCCAGCGGGTTCAGCACGATGTCCACGGTCTCGCCCGAGGCCATGTACGGCATGTCCTCGACCGGCACCACGTTGGAGACCACACCCTTGTTGCCGTGGCGGCCTGCCATCTTGTCGCCCGGCTGGATGCGGCGCTTCACGGCCAGGAACACCTTGACCATCTTCAGCACGCCCGGGGCGAGGTCGTCACCGGCGGTGATCTTGCCGCGCTTGTCGGCGAAGCGACGCTCGAATTCCTTCTCGTGCGCCTGGATCTGCTTCTGCGCGCGCTCGATGGCTTCCGAAGCGTCCTCGTCCTTCATGCGCAGGGCGAACCAGTCAGCCTTCTTCAGGCCGTCCAGGAAGGCGTCGGTGATCACATCACCCTTCTTCAGGCCAGCGCCACCGTTGACCACCTTGCCCACGATCTGCGAACGCAGACGCATGTAGATGGCGGCTTCCAGGATGCGGAACTGGTCGTCGAAGTCCTTCTTGACGCGCTTGATTTCGGACTCTTCGATCTGGCGGGCGCGCTTGTCCTTCTCGATGCCGTCGCGGGTGAAGACCTGCACGTCGATGACGGTGCCGTCCATACCCGGCGGAACGCGCAGCGAGCTGTCCTTCACGTCCGAAGCCTTCTCGCCGAAGATCGCGCGCAGCAGCTTCTCTTCCGGGGTCAGCTGGCTTTCGCCCTTCGGGGTGACCTTGCCGACCATGATGTCGCCGGCGCGGACTTCGGCACCGATGTACACCACGCCGCTCTCGTCCAGGCGGTTCAGCGCCTGCTCGGAGACGTTCGGGATGTCGGCGGAGATTTCCTCCGGCCCCAGCTTGGTGTCACGCGCGACGCAGGTCAGCTCTTCGATGTGGATCGTGGTGTAACGATCCTCTTCCACCACGCGCTCGGAGAGCAGGATGGAGTCTTCGAAGTTGTAGCCGTTCCACGGCATGAACGCGATCAGCATGTTCTGGCCCAGGGCCAGTTCGCCGATGTCGGTGGACGGACCGTCGGCCAGCACGTCGCCGCGGGCGATGACGTCACCCACCTGGACCAGCGGACGCTGGTTGATGCAGGTGTTCTGGTTCGAACGGGTGTACTTGACCAGGTTGTAGATGTCCACGCCTGCGTCGGTGGCACCAACGATCTCTTCCTCGTTGACCTTGACCACGATGCGGGCGGCGTCGATCTGCACGATCTCACCACCACGACGGGCGTTCACGGTCACACCGGAGTCACGCGCCACGGCGCGCTCGATGCCGGTACCGACCAGCGGCTTCTGCGCACGCAGGGTCGGCACGGCCTGACGCTGCATGTTGGCGCCCATCAGTGCACGGTTCGCGTCATCGTGCTCCAGGAACGGAACCAGCGCGGCCGCGATCGACACGGTCTGCATCGGCGAGACGTCCATGAAGTGGACTTCCGCCGGCGGCTTCAGCAGCGATTCGCCCTGGAAGCGGCACGGAACGAACTGCTCGGTCAGCACGCTGTCGGCATTGGTCAGGGCGTTGGCCTGCGCAATGACGTACTCGTTTTCTTCGATGGCCGACAGGAACTCGACTTCGTCATAGACCTTGCCGTCCACGACCTTGCGGTACGGGGTCTCGAGGAAACCGTACTGGTTGGTGCGGGCGTACACGGCCAGCGAGTTGATCAGGCCGATGTTCGGGCCTTCCGGGGTTTCGATGGTGCAGACGCGGCCGTAATGGGTCGGGTGCACGTCGCGCACTTCGAAGCCGGCGCGCTCACGGGTCAGACCGCCCGGGCCCAGGGCCGAGACGCGACGCTTATGGGTCACTTCCGACAGCGGGTTGTTCTGGTCCATGAACTGCGACAGCTGCGAGGAACCGAAGAACTCCTTGATGGCAGCGGCGACCGGCTTGGCGTTGATCAGCTCCTGCGGGGTCAGGCCTTCCGACTCGGCCATCGACAGGCGCTCCTTGACCGCGCGCTCGACGCGGACCAGGCCGACGCGGAACACGTTCTCGGCCATTTCGCCGACCGAACGCACGCGACGGTTGCCCAGGTGGTCGATGTCGTCGACCACGCCGCGGCCGTTGCGGATCTCGGTCAGGACCTTGATCACGTCCAGGATGTCGGAGCTGTCGCCATGGGCGGCGACCAGGCGCTTGGACTCTTCGTCGTTGCGCTCACCGTAGTACTTGCGGTCGTACAGCACGGCTTCGCCGGTGGTTTCCTTGCGGCCCACGCGACGGTTGAACTTCATGCGGCCGACCGCGGACAGGTCGTAGCGCTCGAAGGTGAAGAACAGGTTGTGGAACAGGTTCTGCGCGGCATCCTTGGTCGGCGGCTCGCCCGGTCGCATCATGCGGTAGATCTCGACCAGGGCTTCCAGCTGGGTCTTGGTCGGATCGATGCGCAGGGTGTTGGACAGGTACGGGCCACGGTCCAGATCGTTCACCCACAGGGTGCCCACGGCATCCACACCGGCCTTGCGGAAGGCCTGCAGCTGCTCGTCGCTGATTTCGTCGTTGGCCTGCGCCAGCAGTTCGCCGGTCGAGGCATCGACCACGTCGTGCGACAGGATGCGGCCGACGATGTAGTCGTCCGGCACGGCCAGGGCGGCGATGCCCGAGGCTTCCAGCTGCTTGATGTGGCGCGCGGTGATGCGCTTACCGGCTTCCACGATGACCTTGTCGCCGTCGGCGAGGTCGAAGCCCAGGGTTTCGCCACGCAGGCGCTCCGGCACCAGCTCCAGCTGGACGCCTTCATCCGGGTTGATGTGGAAGGTGTTGATCTCGAAGAACTCGGCCAGCATCTCTTCGTTGCTGTAGCCGAGCGCGCGCAGCAGGATCGACACCGGCAGCTTGCGGCGGCGGTCGATACGGGTGAACAGCGCGTCCTTCGGGTCGAACTCGAAGTCCAGCCAGGAGCCGCGGTAGGGAATGATGCGGGCGCTGTACAGCAGCTTGCCCGAGCTGTGGGTCTTGCCACGGTCGTGGTCGAAGAACACGCCCGGCGAGCGGTGCAGCTGCGAGACGATGACGCGCTCGGTGCCGTTGACGATGAAGGTGCCGTTCTCGGTCATCAGCGGGATTTCGCCCAGATAGACCTCCTGCTCCTTCACGTACTTGATGGCCTTGGTCGACGACTCACGGTCGTAGATCACCAGGCGCACGGTCACGCGCAGCGGGGCGCCGTAGCTCATGCCACGCTGGCGGCACTCACGCTCGTCGAAGACCGGCTCGCCCAGCTTGTAGCCGACGTATTCCAGGGCAGCATTGCCGCTGTAGCTGGCGATCGGGAAGACCGACTTCAGCGCAGCGTGCAGGCCGTGGTCCGTGCGCTTGGCCGGATCGACGTTTTCCTGCAGGAATTCACGATAGGAATCCACCTGGATGGCGAGCAGGAACGGCACTTCGAGAATCGAGCGCTGCTTGCCGAAATCCTTGCGGATACGCTTTTTTTCGGTGAACGAATAGGACGTCATGAGGTCTTCCACCTTGTTGTGCGGATCGTGCGCCCACGATCCGAAGGGAACTTGAAATTGTCAGTTGGAAGTCGCTGGTATTGCCGGCACCAGCACGCCTTCTCCCGCTACTTCCAACTGCCAACTCGTCTGCTACCACGCCCCTGCTGCCGCGCACTGCGCTGGCCGGCCGGGGTCTGACTGCAGCCCGTGTTGGGCTTTTTGCTGCTTCCTGCATCCACGCATGGCGTGGATCTACCGATTACATCCACGCATAGCGTGGATCCACAACACCGCAACAACGACCAAAGGCCGGGGGCTTACGCCCCCAGCCTTGGCTGCATCGCCGTGAATCGGTGACGATGCAAGGTAACTGCTTACTTGACTTCGACAGTCGCGCCAGCAGCTTCCAGGTCCTTCTTCATCTTCTCGGCGTCTTCCTTCGAAGCGGCATCCTTCAGGACGCCACCGGCTTCGGCCAGGTCCTTCGCTTCCTTCAGGCCCAGGCCGGTGATGGCACGGACGGCCTTGATGACTTCGACCTTCTTGTCGCCGGCCGACTTCAGGGTGACGGTGAACTCGGTCTGCTCTTCAACAGCAGCGGCCGGGCCAGCGGCAGCAGCCACGGCAACCGGAGCAGCGGCGGAGACGCCGAACTTCTCTTCGATGGCCTTGACCAGCTCCATCACTTCCATCAGGGACTTCTCGGCGATGGCGTCGACGATCTGTTCGTTGGTAAGGGACATGATTAATACCTTTGGATGATTTTCTGGGTTGAGGTTCCGTCAGGAACCACGGTAAGTCGAAACTCAGGCGGTCTCGGCGGCCGGCTCGGCAGCGTCGGCGGCGACGTCGCCACCACCCTGCTTCTCGCCAACGGCCTTGATGGCGCGGGCAAACATCGTGACCGGCTCGGTCAGGACGCGGGCCAGCATGGCCAGGGCCTGGTCGCGGGTCGGCAGCGAGGCCAGCACGTCGACGTGGCTTGCCGGGAACACTTCGCCACCGATGGCGACGACCTTAGCCTTCAGCTTGTCGTTGCCCTTGGCGGCTTCCTTGATCAGGCGACCGGCAGCGCCGGGCTCCTCGAGCGAGAACGCGTACAGCAGCGGACCAACCATCTGGTCCTGGGCGACTGCGAACTCGGTGCCTTCAACGGCGCGCGAAGCCAGGGTGTTCTTGACAACCTTCAAGAAAACACCGGTTTCACGAGCCTGCTTGCGCATCGCGGTCATCTGGGCGACCGTGGTGCCAGCGTATTCGGCTGCGATCAAGGAGTGGGCCTTGGCGGCGACGTCTGCCAGCTCGGCGACTACTTCTTGCTTCTGGGACAGATTGAGAGCCATTGCACTCCTCCTATTGAACTCCGCTTACGGCTCCTGCCGTGTGCGGTCCTGTGCGGCATCCGTCCTGGACGCCGGGAACATCGGGATGATGTTCCGGGGGGTGGGCCGTTCTAGACCTGGAGTGGGCCAACCTGGGAAACCCAGACGTGCGTGAACCAGAAAAACTCCAGAAGGGCACCATCTACGCAGGGTGATTCCTGGGAATCGATTAAGCGCTCATGACTGCTCCGGCGGCGACTCCTTGCCAGATCGAGCTTCCGTGCCCGTCGCCGGTAGTGCCACGACCGCGCCTGCGGTCTTTGACGGCTACCGCGGGCGATGCACTGCCAGCGATGCCTTCAAATGTCACGGTCACGGCACCGAAGGTACCGTGACCGCTTGAAACAATTACTTCAGGGTCAGCGACGACTGGTCGACGGTGACGCCCGGGCCCATCGTCGAGCTGACCGAAACCTTCTGCAGGTAGGTGCCCTTCGAGGTGGCCGGCTTGGCCTTGATCAGGTCCAGCAGCAGCGCGGTCAGGTTCGACTTCAGCGCGTCTTCGGCGAAGTCGGCCTTGCCGATGGTGCAGTGGATGATGCCGGCCTTGTCGGTGCGGTAACGGACCTGACCCGACTTGGCGTTCTTCACGGCTTCACCCGGGTTCGGGGAAACGGTGCCGACCTTCGGGTTCGGCATCAGGCCGCGCGGGCCCAGCACGGTACCCAGCTTACCGACGACGCGCATGGCGTCCGGGGTCGCGATGACGACGTCGTAGTTCAGATCGCCGGCCTGCATCTTCTCGGCCAGATCATCCATACCGACGGCTTCGGCGCCAGCGGCCAGGGCTTCGTCAGCCTTGGCACCGGCCGGAGCGAACACGGCGACGCGGACCGACTTGCCGGTACCGGCCGGCAGCACGGTGGAGCCACGGACCTGCTGGTCGGACTTCTTCGCATCGACGCCCAGGCGCACAGCGACGTCGATCGACTCGACGAACTTGGCCTTGGTGGCGCTCTTCAGGATGTTGATCGCGTCCTCGAAGGCGTATGCCTTGCCCGGAACGACGGCGGCCTTGATGGCCTTCTCACGCTTGGTCTGTGCCATCTTATTAACCCTCCACCACGAGGCCCATGGAACGGGCAGAGCCAGCGATGGTACGCACGGCGGCGTCCAGATCGGCGGCAGTCAGATCCGGTTCCTTCGCCTTGGCGATCTCTTCCAGCTGCTTACGGGTGACCTTGCCGACCTTCTCGGTGTTCGGGCGCTTGGAGCCCGACGAGATGCCAGCGGCCTTCTTCAGCAGGGTGGTGGCCGGGGTGCTCTTGGTGATGAAGGTGAACGTACGGTCCGAGTAGGCCGTGATGATCACCGGAACCGGCAGACCCGGCTCGAGCTTCTGCGTGGCAGCGTTGAACGCCTTGCAGAATTCCATGATGTTCAGGCCGCGCTGACCCAGCGCAGGACCGACCGGCGGCGAGGGGTTGGCCTGACCGGCCTTCACCTGCAGCTTGATGTAACCGACAACTTTCTTTGCCATGAGTATGCTCTCCGGGTGCTAGCGCCTTTCGACAACAGGCTCCCCATCGGACCGGGAATCACGCGTCCCGGCATCGCGTTTTGAAATCATGCTGAAGGCCACCTTGCGGCGGCCTCGTCCTACTGGCTTCCCAGCGGGGAGCCGCGCACTATATCAGGTTTTTTCTTCACATGCCTGAAGCGGCACGTAAACGGAAGAAACCGGGCAAGGCCCGGCTCCCTTTGCAGCGTCGAGCCTTGCTCGACTACCACACCATCCAGCCCCCCGGAGTCGAGCATGGCTCGACTCTACAGGACAGGTCAGACGGCCTTTTCGACCTGGCCGAACTCGAGCTCGACCGGGGTGGCACGACCGAAGATCAGCACCGAGACGCGCAGACGGCTCTTCTCGTAGTTGACTTCTTCGACGACGCCATTGAAATCGTTGAACGGGCCGTCGGTGACACGGACCATCTGGCCCGGCTCGAACAGCACCTTCGGACGCGGCTTCTCGACACCTTCCTGAACGCGATTCAGGATGGCCTCGGCCTCGGAATCGGCGATCGGCAGCGGGCGGTCGGCAGTACCGCCGATGAAGCCCATCACGCGCGGGGTTTCCTTGACCAGGTGCCAGCTTTCGTTATCGATGCGCGGAATACCGGCTTCTTCGTGGGTCTCGATCTGGACCAGCACATAGCCCGGGAAGAACTTGCGCTCGGAACGGCGCTTCTGGCCAGCGCGCATCTCGACCACTTCTTCGGTCGGGACCAGGACATCGCCGAAGCGCTCTTCCATGCCGTCACGGACGATGCGATCGCGCAGAGCCTGCGCCACCGACTTCTCGAAGCCCGAATAGGCGTGAACGACGTACCAACGCTTCATGCAATTCTCCTTAGCGGCTCAGGAACAACTGAACCAGCCACTGAATGACGTAATCGAACCCACCCAGCAACAGACTGAGAATGGTCACCACCACCATCACGACCCAGGTCATGCGGATGGCTTCCTGGCGCGTCGGCCAGACCACCTTGCGCAGTTCGAAGCGCGACTCGGAGAGGAATTCGCGGGTGTCGCGTCCCTTGCCGGTCAGCATGAACACGCCGATACCGCCAACCAGACCGACCACGACCGCCAACGCACGCAGCTGACCCGCCCACGCACCCAGCTGGGTTGCGCGACCGGAGTCGGCGGAGAACCAGAACCAGACGAACAGACCGGCCAGCACCAGCAGCGATGCGGCGACATACTTGACGATATCCCCACCGTTGGCGGAGTTGTCCTTGGAGTGTTCGATCTTGCTATTCATCAGGCTGTGTCTGCTTTAGCGGCCCAGGCCGCTGGATAAGGTGGGCAGATGGCACGCCAGGAGGGACTCGAACCCCCAACCTGCGGTTTTGGAGACCGCTGCTCTGCCAATTGAGCTACTGGCGTACGTTTTGAAACTTGCCTTCCCTTAGACGGCGAAGGCGGACCGAGGTTCCCGGCCCGCCATTCGCGTAACCGGCGGCGCTATGCAACCACCGGTACTGCAGGCTTACTCGATGATCTTCGAGACCACGCCGGCGCCGACGGTACGGCCGCCTTCGCGGATGGCGAAGCGCAGGCCTTCGTCCATTGCCACCGGGTTGATCAGGGTGACGACCATCTTGACGTTGTCACCCGGCATCACCATTTC
>NZ_JCAFRK010000008.1:0-64773 GCF_059367995.1 Stenotrophomonas sp. YJH_SMC_79 | reverse complement strand
GGAACCACCCGATCCCATCCCGAACTCGGAAGTGAAACGCAGCTGCGCCGATGGTAGTGTGGCTCAAGCCATGCGAGAGTAGGTCATCGCCAGGGTTTACACCCAAAACCCCGCTGCTCACGCAGCGGGGTTTTTCTTTGTGCGCAGTAAATGCGGGTAGTGCCGGCCGCTGGCCGGCAACCCGATGGCGTCACATCGCCCGGTAGATCCACGCCATGCGTGGATGCCCTCTGCGAGAAACCATGGCGCCAACCAAGGTTGGCCGCTACCAATCGTTTGCCGGCCAGCAGCCGGCACTACCCGTAGACCCACGCCATGCGTGGATGGGGCGCTCGCCGTGTAAAGAGGTGCCAACCAAGGTTGCCACCCACCAATGGCGGAGCGCACAAAAAAAGCGGCGCCCCGTGGGGCGCCGCTCTGCTCTCAACGATGTTCAGTCGAGAATGGCCCGGCTTACTTCGCCGAAGCCTTGTCCTTCATCATCGCGTCGCGGGCCGCCTTGAACGGGTTGCCCTCATACCAGTTCGGCCAACGATCGCCACCGGCCAGTTCCTTGCCGACGCCGTACATCAGCTGCAGGTCTTCGACGGTACCGTCAAGCTTCCAGGTGGACGCATCGAACTCGTCCTTCGGGCCGTGGTAACGGTTGGCACCGTAGTCCGCAGCGGCCTTGCGGCCGGCGTCCACGCCACCCTCGCGCAGATCCTCGCCACCATCGGCGTACAGGGCCGGCACGCCGGCCTTGGCGAAGTTGAAGTGATCCGAGCGGAAGTAGAAGCCGCTCTGCACCGAGGTCTCACCATGCAGGGTGCGGTCCTGGGCCGCAGCCAGCGGCTTGAGGATGTCTTCCAGCTCCGAGCTGCCGAAGCCGGTGACGGTCACGTCCTTGGCACGGCCGGCCACGGACATCGCGTCGATGTTGATCACACCGGCGATCTTGTCCAGCGGGAAGGTCGGGTGGGAGACGTAGTACTTCGAACCCAGCAGGCCGGATTCTTCCAGGGTCACCGCCAGGAACACCACCGAACGTTCCGGCTTCGGATCCTGGTGGGCCATTGCTTCGGCCACCTCAAGGATGCCGGCCACGCCGGTCGCGTTGTCGACCGCACCGTTGTAGATGTTGTCGCCGGTTTCACCCTCGTGCTTGCCCAGGTGGTCCCAGTGCGCCATGTACAGCACGGCCTCGTCGGCACGCTTGCTGCCCGGCAGCACGCCCACCACGTTGCGCGACTGCTTCTGCGCGATCTGGCTCTTCAGGTCGACCGCGGCGGTGGCCTTCAGTGGCACCGGCTTGAAGCCGCGCTTGCTCGCATCCTTGTAAGCCTGCGCCAGGTCCAGGCCGGCACCGGCAAACAGCGCCTTGGCCGCGTCGGCACTCAGCCAGCCCTGCACCGGAATACGGGCCTCCGGGTCATCCTTGGCCGGCAGGTCGTACTGGGGGCCAGCCCAGGAGTTCTTCACCACATCCCAGCCATAGGAAGCGCCGGCGGTGTCGTGCACGATCAGCGCGGCGGCGGCGCCCTTGCGCGCAGCCTCCTCGAACTTGTAGGTCCAGCGGCCGTAGTAGGTCATGCGCTTGCCGTCGAACAGCTTCGCGTCATCGACATGGAAGCCCGGGTCGTTGACGAACATGACGACCGTCTTGCCCTTCCAGTCCTGGCCGGCGTAGTCGTTCCACTTCTGCTCCGGTGCATCGACGCCGTAGCCGACGAACACCAGGTCGCTGGCATCGACCTTCACCTCGGCCTGGCCGGTACGGGTACCCACCACCATGTCGGTGCCGAACTTCAGTTCGGTGGTCTTGCCGCCCTGGGTGATCTTCAGCACGGTCGACGCGTCGGCCGTGGTCTCGGTCATCGGCACATCCTGGAACCAGCTGTCGCCGTTGCCGGGCTGCAGGCCGATGCGCTGCATCTGGTCGCGGATGTAGTTGACCGTCAGTTCCTCGCCCTTGCTGCCCGGGGCGCGTCCTTCGAATTCATCCGAAGCCAGTGTCTTCACCATCTCGGCGAAGTCGCCAGCGTTGATCTCGGGGGAGAACGCATGGGCCGCCGGCTTGGCAGCGGCGGTGTCGGTGGCCGGCGCGGGCGCCGGAGTGTCTTCGCCTTTGCAGGCACTGAGCGCGGCCGCAGCGGCCAGGCACAGGAGGAGTTTGCGGGGCATCGTCGATTCCTGGAAAACAAAGGGCGGCCGCACCTCGTGTACGACCGGTAACAGCGAGTATCACCGAACCGATGGGCGCGGTGTGCTCAGTCCGCCGGAGCGGTTTCGGTGTCGAACGGGATCGGCTCGGCGCCGGTGACCGGGCCGATGCGGGCCGTGCGGTGCACGTACAGCACCACCTCGCGCTCGAACTGCAACGGGCCGTCGACCACGGCATTCGGGCCGATGATCACGCGTGGCTTGCGGCTGGCGGTCAGCGAGACGCTGAAGTTCGGCTTGCGCACGTGCACACCGCCCTTGACCTGCGAACCGATGCCCACGGTGATGTCACCGTTGACGGTTTCCACGTCGTTGCCGACGCGGCTTTCAACCAGGCCGATGCCACCGTTCACGGTTTCGACGCCGCCTTCAATCTGGCTGCCGCGATCGCTGAAGATGCTGCCGTTGACGGTGCTGACGTTGCCATGGGCGATTACTTCGCGGCCCAGGCGTACACCGCCGTTGACCGTTTCGATCTTGCCGGTGCGCGCGCGATCGGCGACCTTCACCCCGCCGTTGACGGTGTCGATGCTGCCGGTCTCGACGCCTTCGCCGACGCGGATGCCGCCGTTGACGGTATCCAGCTTGCCGTAGCGCTGGCCGGGTTCGGCGCTGATGCTGCCGTTGACCTTGCTGATGTTTTCCTGCGCTGCCACCGGCGCGGTGACCAGCAGTACGCCCAACAGCAGCGGAATGGAGAGAGCTTTCATGGGGACCTCGATGGATGTGCGGCTGGCAGGCCGCGTGCGGAGATGTCACCATTCCCCGGTAGCCCCCGCAACTGCCTGAAGTCACTGGAAAGCCCTTGCGCGACAACGCCTTCCCATCACGCCGACATCACATCGCCGCTGCCCGCGGCGGGCGCTGCCTGCTGTTGGGGCTGGCCTTGGCACTGGCGTTGCCGCTGCCGGGTGCCGCGCAGACCACGCGCGAGACCGAGCGCAGGCTGCAGAAGCTGCGTACCGAGTTGAAGGGCGTGGCGCAGGAGCGCCGGCAGATCGAGGGCCAGCGCGGCCAGGCATCACAGCAACTGCGCGAGGCCGACGAGAAGGTCGCCCGCAGTGGCCGCGCGCTTGCGCAGACCGAAACCGCGCTGCGCGAGCAGAGCCGGTCGCTGGCCGAAGCCGAGCAGCGCCGCAGCACCCTGCAGGCCAACCTGGCCCAGCAGCACCGCGAGCTGGCCGGCCTGCTGCGCGCGGCCTATCAGCTGGGCAACCATGCACCGTTGAAGCTGCTGCTGTCGCAGGACACGGTGGCCGACGCCAACCGTGCCCTGGCCTACCACCGCTACCTGCAGCGCGAACGTGCGCAGCGCATCACTACGCTGACCGCGGACCTGAAGGAACTGGAAGTGCTCCAGGCGCAGATCGCCGAACGCCAGCAGAAGCTGCAGGGCGCACAGCGCGACCAGAAACAGCAGGCGGCCACGTTGGCCGCCGACCGCCGCGACCGCGCACAGACCGTGGCCTCGCTGGACGAACGCTTCAAGGACCGGCGCGAGAAGGAACAGGCGCTGGGCCAGGACGCCAAGGCACTGGAAACGCTGCTGGCCAACCTGCGTGCCGCAGCGGCCCGGGCCGAAGCCGAGCGCCGCGCCGCCGCGCGTCGGGCAGCCGCTGAAAAGGCTGCTGCCGAGCGTGCCGCACGCCAGGCCGCCGCGCAGGGCCGCCCGCCACCGCCGCCCACCAAGGTCCCGCCTGCCGTGGCTTCCGCGCCGGCGCCGAAGGTGGGGGGCCTGGGCTGGCCGTTGTCGGGCAACCTGCTGGCCCGCTACGGCGGAAAGCTGCCCGACGGCCGCACCAGCAGCGGTGTGTTGATCGGCGCGCCCGCCGGCAGCACCGTCACCGCCGTGGCCGACGGCACCGTGGTGTTCTCCGATTGGATGACCGGCTACGGCATGATCCTGATCGTCGATCACGGCAACGGCTACATGAGCCTGTACGCGCACAACGACACCCTGCTGAAGGATGCGGGTGCCCGGGTCAGCCGCGGCGATGCGGTGGCCAAGGTCGGCAACTCGGGTGGGCAGGGCGTCACCGCGCTGTATTTCGAGCTGCGTCGTGGTGGGCAGCCAGTCAACCCGGACAGCTGGCTGCAGCGGCGCTGAATCCGGCATCGCCGCGTACGGGTCGGATTCAACGGGAATTTAGCTGTGCTTCGCGCATAATCGGTGCATGTGCCTTGGGCACGATGCCAACGTCGACAGGAGTGATCCATGCGCGCAGCCCGTACCGCCACCCTCTTGCTGGCCTTGTTGCCGGCGCTGTCCTGGGCGCAGCAGACTGCGCCCGCCCCGAGCCAGGAAACCAGCGGGCAGGCAGCGAACAGCGAGGAGGCGGTGACCTCGAAGGTGCCGCTGGAGGACATCCGCCGCTTCGTGGCCGTGTACAACGCGGTGCGTGCCGCTTATGTCGACCCGGTCGATGACAAGAAGCTGATGCAGTCGGCGGTGCGCGGCCTGTTGCTCGACCTCGACCCGCACAGCACCTATTTCAACAAGGAAGACGCGCAGGCCTTCGACGAGCAGGCCAACGGCGCCTACGAAGGCATCGGCGTGGAGCTGCAGCAGCAGCCCGACAACGCCAGCATGAAGGTGATCTCGCCGATCGACGACACGCCGGCAGCCAAGGCAGGCATCCTCGCCGGTGACCTGATCATCGCCATCGACGGCAAGCCGATCAGCGCAATTGATGCGAGCGAACCGTTGCGTGGCCCGGCCGGCAGCAAGGTGGTGCTGACCATCGTGCGTGCGGGCAAGCCGAAGCCGTTCGACGTCAGCCTCACCCGCCAGACCATCCGCGTGACCAGCGTGCGCAGCCGCCTGCTGGAACCGGGCTATGGCTACATCCGCCTGAGCACCTTCCAGGCCGACACCGGGTCGGACTTCCAGAAGCACGTGCAGCAGCTGCAGAAGCAGTCCGGTGGCCAGCTCAAGGGCCTGGTGCTGGATCTGCGCAGCAACCCGGGTGGACTGCTGACCGCCGCCGTGCAGGTGGCCGACGACCTCCTCGAGAAGGGCAACATCGTCAGCACCCGCGGCCGCATCAGCATCAGCGATGCACGGTTCGATGCGACTCCGGGCGACCTGCTGAAGGGCGCGCCGGTGGTGGTGCTGGTCGATGCCGGTTCGGCCAGTGCCTCGGAAGTGCTGGCCGGTGCGCTGCGCGACAACAAGCGCGCGCGCGTGGTCGGCAGCCGCACCTTCGGCAAGGGCTCGGTGCAGACCGTGCTGCCGCTGGACAACGGTGACTCGGTGAAGCTGACCACCGCGCGTTATTACACGCCCAGCGGCAAGTCGATCCAGGCCACCGGCATCGTGCCGGAGGTCGAATTCAAGCCTGCCGCGCGCCCCGAAGATGACGCGTTGCCGGCCAGCCTGAGCGATTACAGCGAAGCGACGCTGCCGGGGCATCTGCGTGGCGACGACGAAGGCACCGAGGGCTACCACGCCGGCGCGGTGCTGCCGGGCGACGGCCCGATCAACGATGCGCTGGCCGAACTGAAGAATCCCGGTTCGGTGGCTGCACGGTTGAAGGCCGAAGCGGCGAAGGCAGATGCGGCCAAGGCCGCGAAGGCCGCTGCGGCGAAGCCGGAAGCCAAGGCCGAGTCGAAGCCGGAAGCAAAGCCGGAAGCAAAGCCGGAAGCAAAGCCGGAAGCAAAGCCGGAAGCAAAGCCCGCACCGGCCCCGGCCAAGCCGTGAGGTAGCGCCGGGCCATGCCCGGCGTCGGCTCAAGGGCGGAAGAAGAACACAAATGCCGGCCAGCGGCCGGCACTACCGGGGCGGTCAGAACCCGTGCCGCTTGCGCAGCCGGCGTGCGATCGCCGCACGAACGTAGACTCCGTACACCAGGCCAAACATGAAGCCGCCGATGTGGGCCCACCATGCCACCATGCCGAAGCTCGGGCCGATATGGGCGAACACCACCTGCAGCGCGGCCCACACGCCGATCAGCAGGTAGGCCGGGGCCCGCACGAACTCCAGGAACAGGCCGAGCGGGATCACCACGCCCAGCCGCGCCCCCGGGAACAGGGCCAGGTAGGCGCCGATCAGTGCCGAGACCGCGCCACTGGCACCGATGATGATCTGGTCCGGGCTGCCCATGGTGTAGATGGCCACCAGGTTGGACACCGCGCCGCCGACCAGGAACAGCAGCAGCAACCGCCACGGGCCCAGCACCCGCTCGGCGGGCAGGCCGAAGATCAGCAGGAAGACCAGGTTGCCCAGCAGATGCGACCAGTCCGCGTGCAGGAACAGGGCGGTGAACAGGCGCAGCACGCTGCCGTCCTGCAGCGTCGCCCACCAGTCGAGCGGGTGGGTCAGGCCGGTGGACAGGGCGCCCCAGTCCAGCCAGAGGCTGCCGCGGGCATCGTCCGGGCGCGAGATCGACCACAGGAACGCCAGCCACAGTGCCGCAAACAGCACGGGCGTGGCCCAGCGCAGGGCCGCCTTCTTGCGCGACGGGAGGGAGACGAACATGGCACTAGCCTAGCGTGCGGGCGCTTGCGACGGGGATTGTCCTGTTCAGCTTTTGAGACGAAAAAACCGCCTGCGCCGTTATTGTTTCATTAACGGCTCTGGGTAATACTCGCATACGGCGTCGTATGTCGGGAGGGGAATCCGGCGCGCTTCGACGGGCCCCCGGGCCTGGCGGGCGCAGGCGCACTCAGAGCACCATCACCGCTTACCGGAGAGAGAACTACGATGCAAACCGCTTCCACCATTGCCCGTCTGACCCTGCTGGCCGTCGGCGTTGCCGGTGCGCTGGCCGCCGCCGACGCCAACGCCGCTGCCTTCCAGCTGAAGGAAAACAGCGCCAAGGGCCTCGGCCGCGCGTTCGCCGGCTCCGGCAGCGCCGAAGGCGACGCCTCCATTATCGCGGTCAACCCGGCCGGCATGCGCCAGCTGGATGGCACCCTGATTCAGGGTGACCTGAGCGCCATCAGCTTCAAGGCCGAGTTCAAAGGCCAAGGCCGTAAGCCGACCGGCGCCGCGCAGACCGGCGGTGACGGCGGCGACGCAGGAATGATCGCCCCGGTTCCGGCCGCGTACTTCCATATGCCGGTCGGTGAGAAGGCCCACTTCGGTGTGTCGCTGACTGCTCCGTTTGGTTTCAAGACCCAGTACGACAATGGTTGGGTGGGTCGCTACAGCGGCCTGAAGACCGATTTGAAGGCCATCGATCTTGGCTTCGCCGCATCCTATGACGTGAACCCGTACGTCTCCTTTGGCGCGTCGGTGTTCGTCGAGCACCTGACTATCGAGCTGAGCAACAACATCGATTTCGGTACTGCGCTGGCCCAGGCCCGCGTGCCGGGTTACGCCCCGGGCAGTGCCGATGGCAAGCTGACCGTCGAAGGCGACAACAATGCAGTGGGCTGGACGGTCGGTGGTCTGTTCTCGATCGATGAGAACACCCACATCGGCCTGAGCTACCGCTCCAAGGTTACGCACAAGATCACCGGTGGCGATGCCACCTTCCTGATGCCGAACGACAATGGCCGCACCGCGACCATCCTGGGACAGACTCAGCCGGGCCAGTTCGTCAGCACCAGTGGCAAGGCAACCGTAAAGCTGCCGGCGTCGGCAACCCTCAGCGTGACCCACAAGGTCAACGACCGCTGGACCGTGATGGGTGACGTCACCCGCACCGCTTGGTCGACCGCATTCGACGCTGTCACCATCGACTATGCTTCGGCCCAGAAGGACTCTGTGCTGGACTTCGGCTATCGCGATACCACCTTCGTGTCGCTGGGTGCGGACTACAAGCTGAGCGATACCGTCACGCTGCGCGGTGGTGTCGCGCTGGACCAGACCCCGACTACCGACGCACATCGCGATGTCCGCGTGCCAGATACCAGCCGCAAGTGGCTGTCGCTGGGCGTGGGCTGGACCCCGTCTGCGAACACCGAATACAACTTTGGCTACACCCACCTGTTCACCAGCGACCCGAACGTGAACATCAAGCCGACTACCAATAACCAGGGCAACTCGCTGGCTGGCAAGTACAAGGTCCGTGGCGACGTACTGGCAGCTTCGTTCCAGTACAAGTTCTGATTCGGGCGACTGCCTGAAGCAGTACGAAGGAGGCCCCGCGCAAGCGGGGCCTTTTTTTGTGTGGGGATGGTTCGGGGCATCCACGCATGGCGTGGATCTACCGGGTTGTCCACGCAGCGCACGGATCCACGACAATGGCGCCATGAACCTGTCCGATCCGAACTTCCAGCTGGAGCTTGCCGCAAACATCGCCGTCGCCGGCTCGATCCTGCTGGCCGGCCGCAACAACGTGCACACCTGGTGGCTGGGCATCGTCGGCTGCGCACTGTTCGCGGCAGTGTTCGAGCGCTCGCATCTGTATGCGGACATGGTGCTGCAGTTCTTCTTCATTGCCATCAGCGTGCTGGGCTGGTGGCAATGGCTGCGCGGCGACCACGGTGCACCGCTGCCGATCACCGCGTTGCGACCACGCGCGTGGGCCTGGCTGGCGCCGCTGGCGGTGGTGGCGACCTTCGGCTACGGCTGGATGCTGACCCGCCTGACCAACGCCTACGCGCCCTACATCGATTCGGCGGTGCTGGTGCTCAGCGTGATCGCCCAGATCCTGATGATGCGGCGCAAGCTGGAATCGTGGTGGGTGTGGCTGCTGGTGAACACCGTGGCGGTGCCGCTGTACTACAGCCGAGGCCTGCACCTGACCTCGATCCTGTACGTGGGCTTCTGGATCAACGCACTGGTGGCGTTGCGTCACTGGCGCAATCTGATGCGGGCCGGGACCAAAGCAGCCCCGGAAACCGTGTAGAGCCGAGCCCGTGCTCGGCTACGCCAGGAAAGCCGAGCGTGGGCTCGGCTCTACAGGAAGAGAAAGCACAAAAAACCCCGCTTTCGCGGGGTTTTTCGTTTACTGCATCAACCGGACGATCAGTCGCCCAGGGTCAGCAGCGAGGCGTTGCCGCCGGCGGCGGTGGTGTTCACCGTCACCGTCTTCTCGGTGGCGAAGCGCAGCAGGTAGTGCGGGCCGCCGGCCTTCGGGCCGGTGCCGGACAGGCCCTGGCCGCCGAACGGCTGCACGCCGACCACCGCACCGATCTGGTTGCGGTTGACGTAGACGTTGCCGACGTGGACGCCGTTGCTGATGCGATCGACGGTCTCGTCGATGCGCGAATGCACGCCCAGGGTCAGGCCGTAGCCGGTGGCGTTGATCTGGTCGATCACCGCGTCGAGCTGGTCGCCCTTCCAGCGGATCACGTGCAGCACAGGACCGAACACTTCCTTCTGCAGCTGGCCCAGGTCCGTCAGTTCGTACGCGCGCGGTGCGAAGAAGGTGCCATTGGCGGCTTCGGTGGACAGTTCGGCCGCGGCGATCAGGCGCGCTTCGCGGTCCATGCGCTCAGCGTGGTCCTGCAGGATCTTCAGCGCATCGGCGTCGATCACCGGGCCGACGTCGGTGGACAGCAGGCCGGGGTTGCCGACCTTCAGCTCCTTCATCGCACCGGCCAGCATGGTCATCACCTTGTCGGCGATGTCGTCCTGCACGAACAGCACGCGCGCGGCCGAGCAACGCTGGCCGGCGGAGGTGAAGGCCGAACCGATCGCGTCCTTGACCAGCTGTTCCGGCAGCGCCGAGGAGTCGGCGATGAAGGCGTTCTGGCCGCCGGTTTCGGCGATCAGCACGCCGATGGCGGCGTCACGTGCGGCCATCGCGCGGTTGATCGCACGGGCGGTGTCGGTGGAGCCGGTGAAGGCCACGCCGGCCACGCGCGGGTCGGCAGTGAGCGCGGCACCGACGGTGGCACCGTCGCCCGGCAGGAACTGCACCACCTCGGCCGGCACGCCGGCGTCGTGCAGCAGCTTCACGGCGTAGTAGCCGATCAGGTTGGTCTGCTCGGCCGGCTTGGCGATGACGCTGTTGCCGGCGGCCAGTGCTGCGGCCACCTGGCCCAGGAAGATCGCCAGCGGGAAGTTCCACGGGCTGATGCAGACGAACACGCCGCGGCCGTGCAGCTGCAGCTCGTTCGATTCACCGGTCGGGCTCGGCAGCTTTTCGGCGTGGCTGAACTGCTCGCGCGCCTGCTTGGCGTAGTAGCGCAGGAAATCCACGGCTTCGCGCACTTCGGCGATGCTGTCGGGCAGGCTCTTGCCGGCTTCCTTCACGCACAGCGCCATGAACTCCGGCATGCGCGCTTCCAGCTGGTCGGCGGCGTGCTCGAGGATGGCGGCGCGGCTGGCGGCCGGGGTGCGGTTCCAGGCCGGCTGCGCGGCCACGGCGTTGGCCAGCGCCTTCTGCACGGTGGCGGCATCGGCGGCCAGCCACTGGCCGACCACTTCGCGGGTATCGGCCGGGTTGGTCACCGGCAGCGCGGCGCCGGCCGGGTTGGCACCCGGCACCAGCGGAGCGGCCTGCCAAGGCTTCACAGCCGCGTTGATCTGCTCGGCCAGGGCGCGCAGTTCGTTGTCGTTGGCGAGGTTGGCGCCCATGGAGTTCTTCCTGTCGTGGTTCTGGCTGCGCAGCAGGTCAACCGGCAGCGGGATCTTGGGATGCGGAATCGAAGCGAACGAGGACACCATCTCGACCGGATCACGGATCAGGTCGGCGATCGGCACGCGCTCGTCGGTGATGCGGTTGACGAAGCTGGAGTTGGCGCCGTTTTCCAGCAGGCGGCGCACCAGGTACGGCAGCAGGTCTTCATGCGAACCGACCGGTGCGTACACGCGGCAGGGCAGGCCCAGGCGGTCGGCCGGCACCACTTCGGCGTACAGGTCGTCGCCCATGCCGTGCAGCTTCTGGTGCTCGTACACGCCGCCGTTGGCGATGCTGCGCACGGCCGCGATGGTGTGCGCGTTGTGCGTGGCGAACATCGGGTAGATCGCGTCGGCATGGGTGAACAGGCGCTTGGCGCACGCGAGGTAGGACACGTCGGTGTTCTGCTTGCGGGTGAACACCGGGTAGCCCGGATAGCCTTCGATCTGCGCGCGCTTGATCTCGGCGTCCCAGTACGCGCCCTTGACCAGGCGCACCTGCAGGCGGCGACCGGCGCGGCGCGCCATGTCGGCCAGGTGGTCGATCGTGTACGGGGTGCGCTTCTGGTAGGCCTGCACCACCACGCCGAAGCCATCCCAGCCGGCCAGCGAGGCGTCGGAGAACACCTGCTCGATGATGTCCAGCGACAGCTCCAGGCGGTCGGATTCTTCGGCGTCGACGGTGCAACCGATGCCGTAGCTCCTGGCCAGCTGCGCCAGTTCCAGCACGCCCGGCACCAGGTCGGTCAGCACGCGCTCGCGCTTGGCGTGCTCGTAGCGCGGGTACAGCGCCGACAGCTTGATGGAGATGCCCGGCGCGTTGTTGACGTCGCCGTCCGGACGGCCGCCGCGTGCCTTGTGATCGCCGCCGATGGCGTGGATCGCACGACGGTAGTCTTCCAGGTAGCGCAGCGCGTCCTTCATGGTCAGCGCGCCTTCGCCCAGCATGTCGAAGGAATAGCGGTAGCTGGCGTTGTCGCCCTTGTGCGAGCGCGACAGCGCTTCGCTGATGGTGCGGCCCATGACGAACTGGTGGCCCATGATCTTCATCGCCTGGCGCACGGCCAGGCGCACCACCGGCTCACCCACGCGGCCGACCAGACGCTTGAACGCGCTGGGCGCATCGGCGCGGGTAGCGTCGTTCATCTGCACCAACTTGCCGGTCAGCATCAGGCCCCAGGTGGAGGCGTTGACCAGCACCGAGTCGCTGCCGCCCAGATGCTTTTCCCAGTCGGCATCGGCCAGCTTGTCGCGGATCAGCTTGTCGGCGGTGTCCTGGTCCGGAATGCGCAGCAGCGCCTCGGCCACGCACATCAGCAGCACGCCTTCCTCGCTGCCCAGGTCGTACTGGCGCATGAAGGCTTCGATCGCGCCCTGGTCCTTGGCACGCACGCGCACGCGGCCGACCAGGTCGGCCGCCAGCGCCTGCACCTTGGCCTGCTCATCGGCGGGCAGGCGGGCCTGGGCCAGCAGCTCGCGCACGTGGCTGGCCTCGTCCTTCAACCAGGCATCGGTGATGGCCTGGCGGAACGGGTTGGGGGGCGCCGGCAGTTCCGGCGACAGCAGCGCGCCGGGACGCGGAGCGTCGTGGGCGGCAGGGGAGGAGGAAGGTGCGTTCATGCCGGTCCGGCCAATGGAAAACTTGGCGATTTTAAACATTTTTGCGGCCTTCGGAAGTGCCGCACAGACACCTTCATGAAGGGCTGATAGCCCCTAACGGTGGTGGATTCGGCGTGTTCATAAAACCCGTCCATATTTGTGCCGAATTCGTCATTCGCGCCGCCGACCGCATGCTGTGTTGCAGCATGGGAAAAAGTGTGAATGCACCCTTGCTACCGGCGAGACGGCGGGGCTACCATCGAGACGTTTCCCGCGGCAGGAACGCGGTTGCGACATGATCGAGGTGCTTCCAGCTCCGGATGGGTCAGGTACGCAGCTGCGGCTGCGTCCCCCACGGGCGCTCGATGCCCGGCAGTTCGTCCTGTTGTTCACCGTGTTGTCGGGTGCGATGTGGCTGGTGTCCGCCCTCGGGTGGTTGGCCGGCAATGCATTCGCCCCCCTGTTCGCGCTGCTGTACAGCCTGGTGCTGGCGGCGGCGCTGCGTGCCTTGTGGCGCAGCGGTGAACGGCAGGAGGAGATCCGGGTAGTGCCGGCGTACGTGGAGGTCATCCCCGTACCCGGTGGATCGCCGGTGTTCCGGGCCCATCCCCACTGGGTGCGCCTGCTCACCGACGATGAGAGGGTCCGGCTGGCATCCAGCGGCCGGCAGGTGGAGGTGGGGAGTTTCCTCGCGCCGGCCGAACGTCAGACGCTCGCAGAGACACTTGAAAGCTTGCTCGCCGCCAGCGATGGCGGCAACCGACGACGCTAAGGGTCTAGGCAATGAAGCAAAGCAGCAGGTGGGGCACGAAGTGCGTGAACGCGGTTGCCGCAGTGCTGGCGACCGGGGGACTGATGCCGGCGTTGGCCTGGGCCCAGGCGGCCGATCCGAAGCCGTGGCAGCTGAACATGGGCAAGGGGGTGACCCAGACCTCGCGCCTGGCCTGGGAATCGAACAACCTCTCGTTGATCATCTGCACGGTGATCGGCGTCATCGTGTTCGGGGCGATGGCCTACGCCATCTTCAAGTTCCGCAAATCCAAGGGCGCGGTCGCGGCCACCTTCAGCCACAACACCAAGGCCGAGATCATCTGGACGGTGATCCCGGTGATCATCCTGATCGTGATGGCATGGCCGGCCACGGCCAACCTGATCAAGATGTACGACACCCGCGATGCCGAGATGACGGTCAAGGTCACCGGCTACCAGTGGATGTGGAAGTACGAATACCTCGGCGAGAACGTCACCTTCACCAGCCGCCTGGACCGCGAGTCCGACCGGGTGCGGCAGAGCGGCATCGTGCCGACCCGCGAAAGCCATCCGCACTACCTGCTGGATGTCGACAACCGCCTGGTGCTGCCGGTCGATACCAAGGTGCGCTTCGTCATCACTTCCGACGACGTGATCCACGCCTGGTGGGTGCCGGCGCTGGGCTGGAAGCAGGACGCCATTCCCGGTTTCATCAATGAAGCCTGGACCAGCATCGAACAGCCTGGCGTGTACCGCGGCCAGTGTGCCGAGCTGTGCGGCAAGGACCACGGCTTCATGCCGATCGTGGTCGAGGCGGTGTCCAAGGAAGACTTCAAGCAGTGGTTGGCGCAGCGCAAGCCGGCGCCGCCCACCGAGCCGGCAACGCCGGCGGCACCTGCAGAACCGGCTGCTCCTGCGAGCGAGGCACCGGCAGCACCTGCTGCTGCCGAAGCCGGCAGCGCACCTGCCACCGCAGCCAGCGGCGCGTGATGTAAAGCCCGCGGCCGCCAGCGGCCGTGGTGACAACCGATTCTGAGAGGTGTTTTGCAATGGCGCACTCGGCAGTTGGGCACGACGATCACCATCACCACCAGAGCTTCTTCGAGCGTTGGTTCTTCTCGACCAACCACAAGGACATCGGCACGCTGTACCTCGGTTTCAGCTTCATCATGTTCATCATCGGTGCGGCGATGAGCGTGGTGATCCGGGCCGAGCTGGCGCAGCCGGGCCTGCAGTTCGTCAAGCCCGAGTTCTTCAACCAGATGACCACCGTGCATGCGCTGGTGATGATCTTCGGCGGCGTGATGCCGGCCTTCGTCGGCCTCGCCAACTGGATGATCCCGCTGCAGATTGGCGCGCCGGACATGGCGCTGCCGCGCATGAACAACTGGTCGTTCTGGCTGCTGCCGGTGGCCTTCAGCCTGCTGCTGCTGACCCTGTTCCTGCCTGGTGGCGCGCCGGCCGGTGGCTGGACGCTGTACCCGCCGCTGTCGCTGCAGGGCGGTTACAACGTCGCCTTCAGCGTGTTCGCCATCCACGTGGCCGGTATCAGTTCGATCATGGGCGCGATCAACATCATCGCCACCGTGCTGAACATGCGCGCGCCGGGCATCGACCTGCTGAAGATGCCGATCTTCTGCTGGGCCTGGCTGATCACCGCATTCCTGCTGATCGCGGTGATGCCGGTGCTGGCCGGTGCGGTGACCATGCTGCTGACCGACAAGTTCTTCGGCACCAGCTTCTTCAACGCCGCCGGTGGCGGTGACCCGGTGATGTACCAGCACATTTTCTGGTTCTTCGGGCACCCCGAGGTCTACATCATGATCCTGCCCGCCTTCGGCGTGGTCAGCGAGATCATCCCGACGTTCAGCCGCAAGCCGCTGTTCGGCTACCAGGCGATGGTGTACGCCACCGCCGCGATCGCGTTCCTGTCGTTCATCGTCTGGGCCCACCACATGTTCACCGTGGGCATGCCGCTGGGTGGCGAGATCTACTTCATGTTCGCCACCATGCTGATCTCGATCCCAACCGGCGTAAAGGTGTTCAACTGGGTCAGCACCATGTGGCGTGGCTCGCTGACGTTCGAGGCGCCGATGCTGTGGTCGGTGGCCTTCGTCATCCTGTTCACCATCGGCGGCTTCTCCGGCCTGATGCTGGCGATCGTGGCGGCAGATTTCCAATACCACGACACCTACTTCGTGGTCGCCCACTTCCACTACGTGCTGGTGACCGGTGCGGTGTTCGCGTTGATCGCCGCGGTGTACTACTGGTGGCCCAAGTGGACCGGGCGCATGTACAGCGAGAAATGGGCCAAGGTGCACTTCTGGTGGTCGATCGTGTTCGTCAACCTGCTGTTCTTCCCGCAGCACTTCCTCGGCCTGGCCGGCATGCCGCGCCGCATTCCCGATTACAGCGTGGCGTTTGCCGACTGGAACCTGATCAGCTCGATCGGTGCGTTCGGCATGTTCGTCACCCCGTTCATGATGGCCGCGATCCTGCTGTCGTCGCTGCGCAACGGCGAGAAGGCCGAAGCGCGCAGCTGGGAAGGCGCGCGTGGCCTGGAATGGACGCTGCCGTCGCCGGCACCGGCTCACACCTTCACCACGCCGCCGACCATCCGCCCGGGGGATCTGGCGCATGACGACATCACGCATTGAGGTGGCGCATGCATAACGAGAGCCCGCTGCAGACCTGTAGAGCCGAGCCATGCTCGGCTGACGAGAAGCAGCCGACCAGCGGTCGGCTCTACAACAACGAAGAGCAGCCGACCAGCGGTCGGCCCTACCAGGGCGGAAGCATCGAGCAGCAGCGCCAGCGCGCCAGGCGCACGGCGATGTGGGTCGGCGCCATCGCCGTGCTGGTCTACGTCGGCTTCATCCTCAGCGGGGTGATCGGCCGATGAGCGAGGCGCCAGCCAGCACACCGTCACGCAGTGCGGGGCTGCCGCGCCTGATCGGTGTGGCGGTGGCGGTGTTCCTGCTCACGTTCTCGCTGGTGCCGCTGTACCGCATCGCTTGCGAGAAGGTGTTCGGTGTTCGCCTGGAGCGCGGCCCCGGTGGCGAAGCCAGTGCGGGTGCTGCAGCTGGCAAGCGCACCGTGCGCGTGGAGTTCGATGGCGGCGTCAATTCGCGCCTGCCCTGGTCGTTCCATCCCGAGCAGTTGACCATGGACGTGGTGCCCGGCGAACTCAACGAAGCGCTGTACTTCGCCCGCAACGACAGCCAGCAGGCGGTGGTCGGCAGTGCGGTGCCTTCGGTGGCGCCGGCACGTGCCTCGGGCTTCTTCAGCAAGACCGAGTGCTTCTGCTTCACCGCGCAGACGCTGCAGGCTGGCGAGAAGCGCGACATGCCGGTGCGTTTCATCGTCGATCCGGACCTGCCGCCGGAGATCAGGACGATCACCTTGTCCTACACCTTCTACCGCAACGACGCGCTGTCCGATCGGCTGGCCCCGGCCGCCACCTCGGAAGGCGCGCACGCCGCCCCCTGACCCGGATACCGACATGGCCCAGACACCGACCGACGCCAACGTGTACTTCGTCCCGGCCCAGAGCAAATGGCCGTTCGTGGGTTCCATCGCGATGATGGTGACCATGGTGGGCGTGGCCAGCTGGCTCAACGATGCCAGCTGGGGGCGCTGGACGTTCTACATCGGCATCGCGATGCTGGTGCTGACCCTGTTCTGGTGGTTCAGCGACGTCGTGCGCGAATCGCAGGCGGGCAACTACAACCACCAGGTCGATGGATCATTCCGGATGGGGATGATCTGGTTCATCTTCTCCGAAGTGATGTTCTTCGGCGCCTTCTTCGGTGCGCTGTTCTACACCCGCAACCTGGGCCTTTCGTGGCTCAGCGGCGAAGGCCGCGGGGTGATGACCAATGAGTTGCTGTGGCAGGGTTACTCCGCAGGTTGGCCGACCAACGGGCCGGCCGCCATCGGCGGTGCGTTCCAGACCATCCCGGCCTGGGGCCTGCCGCTGATCAACACGCTGATCCTGCTGACCTCCGGCGTGACCCTGACCATCGCCCACCATGCGTTGAAGGCCGGCAACCGCCGCCAGCTGCTGGTCTGGCTGGGCGTGACCGTGCTGCTCGGCCTGGGCTTCCTCACCCTGCAGGCGGAGGAGTACATCCACGCCTACAAGGAGCTGAACCTGACCCTGGGTTCGGGCATCTACGGTTCGACGTTCTTCATGCTGACCGGCTTCCACGGCGCGCATGTGCTGCTGGGCACGATCATGCTGATCGTGATGTGGCTGCGCTCGGCCAAGGGCCATTTCACCCGCGACAACCACTTCGCGTTCGAAGCCGCCGCGTGGTACTGGCACTTCGTCGACGTGGTGTGGCTGATGCTGTTCCTGTTCGTCTACGTGCTTTGACCGCGCACGCATCGGTGGCTTCAGCCGCCGATGCCGTGCGGCTTGATCCAGCCCATGTAGATGCTCACGATCACCAGTACGATCAGGGCCACCGACACCGCGATGCGGCGCGTCAGTGCGTTGACCGTGCGCTTGGTCTGGCCGCGGTCGACCACCAGGTAATACAGGCCGGCGCCCAGATTCCAGACGATGACGATCAGAAACGCGATTACCAGCAGGGTCTTCAGCGAATCACTCATGCGCGGCTCGAGGGCAGGGTGGATGCGCCTATCTGACCGCGTTTGCGCGGACTTGTCATGATGCGCCAGCACACGCGCGTGATCGGATGGCTGCTGGCGGTGCTGGCAATGGCTGCTTTCACCGCATTGGGGCTGTGGCAGCTGCAGCGCATGCATGCCAAACAGGCAATGTTGGATGCACAAGGTCCAGCCGCAGCGCAGGCACTGTCGTTGGCACGGGCGCTCGCGGCGCCCGGTGCGTTGCATGGCGTGGCCGATCACGGTCGCTTCCTGCCCGGCGTGGTGCTGCTGGACAACCAGACCCGGCACGGCCGCGCGGGCGTGAAGATCTACCGCCCGTTCCGCAGTGACGAGGGCAGCGTGCTGCTGGTCGATCTGGGTTGGCGCGCGCTGCCGCCGGATCGCACCCTGCCGGAGCTGCCGGCACCCCCTTCGCCGGTGGCCGTGCGTGGGCTGCTGGCGCCGCCGCCGTCGGCCGGATTGGCACTGGGCCCTGCGTTCTCCGCTACCGACGAGGCCGGGCGTTGGCTGGCCAGCCGCTTGCCCGCAGAGGGCCTCGCGGCGGCGCTTGGCCTGCCGGCATTGCCCGAGCGGGTCCTTCGACTGGACCCGACGCTGCCGTTCGGCGACGAACGCGACCTGGACCTGCTGCCGAACACGCTGCCACCGCAGCGCCACCTGGGCTACGCCGTGCAGTGGTTCGGGCTGGCCCTGACCGTGCTGGTGGTGGCGCTGGTGCTGGAATGGCGCAGGCGACGCGCCGTGGCCCGACCGGCATCCCTTACCCAACCATGAGAAAATGCACCGCATGAACACTGCTACGTCCCCGCAGGCGCGCGGCTCCGGCCGCCGGACCCTGGTGCTGCTGTTTGCCGTGTTCTTCGGGGCGATGGCGCTGGCTGCGGTATTGCGCTTCACCGGCTGGCAGCCGACCGGGCACCGCAATGCCGGCCAGCTGCTGAAGCCGCCGGTGGACCTGCGCCAGCAGGCGCCGACCCTGGCCAATGGCCAGGCCTACCCGTGGAACCCCGAAGCCCGTACCTGGCGCCTGCTGGTGGCGCCGGCCGGAGCCTGCGACGCGCAGTGCGTCACTTTGTCGCAGGGACTGGGCAAGGTGTGGCAGCTGTTCGGCCATAACGCCGATAATGTCGAAATCCTGTGGCTGGGAACGCCACCGGCGTCGATCGCCTCGCTGCCCGCGCTGCGGCCGCTGGCTCCGTCGCCAGCACTGCGCGCGGCCCTGCCCGGCGTCGACGATCCGGCTGGCCTGCCGGTCTACGTGATCGATCCGAACGGCTTCGTGATCATGCGTCATGCCCCGGGCACCGACCTGGGTGGCCTGCGCAAGGACATGGCCACGTTGCTGAAACTGAAGTGAGTCCCGTTTGATGAGCCTTTCCGCGCGTCCGGCGCTGCACCGCAATTTCCACCGCCTGGCGTGGTTCGCCATGATCATGACCGCGAGCACGATCATGTTCGGCGCCTTCGTGCGCCTGTCCGATGCCGGCCTGAGCTGCCCGGACTGGCCGACCTGTTATGGCCAGGCCACCTGGCCGCAGCACGTGGAAGAGACCATCGGCCACCCGGCGGCGGAGATCCGTCCGCTGGAGACCCACAAGGCCTGGCGTGAGCAGGTGCACCGCTTCCTGGCCGGCGCGCTGGGCATCGAGATCCTGACCCTGGCGCTGCTGGCCACGCGCAAGCGGCGATTCGGAAGCACGGCGGTGGTGACCGCCTGCGTTCTGGTGGCCGCCGGCATACCGCTGTACATGATGGGCTGGCATGGCACGGCCAGCGTGCTGGCGCTGATCGGCGAGGCGATCCTGCTGATCGCCGCGCTGCGCTGGAGCAACATCGACCTGGCGCGCGCTGCACTGCTGACCCTGGCGGTGGTGATCTTCCAGGCCCTGCTGGGCATGTGGACGGTGACCCTGCTGCTCAAACCCATCGTGGTGATGGGCCATCTGCTGGGCGGCATGTTGATGTTCGGCCTGCTGGTGTGGATGGCCTGGCGCGCAACGCACATGCCGATCACCCTGGCCGAAGCGCCGAAGCTGAAGTGGCTGCTGCGCATCGGCGTGGCGGTGCTGGTCACCCAGATCGCACTGGGGGGCTGGGTCAGTGCCAACTACGCGGCGCTGGCCTGCGGCGGCGGCAGCGCCTCGCTGGACAACTTCCCGCGCTGCGCCAACCAGTGGTGGCCGCAGCACAATTTCGTCGAGGGTTTCACCCTGTGGCGCGGCATCGGCGTGGACTACGAAGGGGGCGTGCTGGATGGCGCCTCGCGTATCGCCATCCAGATGGCGCACCGCCTGTTCGCGGTGGTGGTGGCGGTCTACCTGCTGTGGCTGGGCGTACGCCTGTTCCGGTTGCCGAGCATGCGTGGCTGGGCCAGTGCGCTGATCGCACTGCTGGTGCTGCAGGTCACCCTCGGCATCCTCAATGTGAAGCTGGCGCTGCCGCTGGAAGTGGCGGTGGCCCACAACGGCGTGGCCGTTGCCCTGTTGTTCGTGCTGGTCAGCCTGCTGGCCCGCCTGCGTGCCCCGGACTGATTCCATGTTTTCCAATTATCGCCAGTACTGGGACCTGACCAAGCCCAAGGTCGTCGCCCTCATTGTTTTCACTGCCCTGGTCGGCATGGTTCTGGCCATTCCGGGCGTGCCCAGCTGGGAGCAGGTGCGCGCCGGCGTGCTCGGTTTCCTCGGCATCTGGCTGGCGGCCTCGGCCGCAGCTGCGATCAACCAGCTGCTGGATGCGCACATCGATGCGCAGATGGCGCGCACTTCGTGGCGTCCGCTGGTGGTGGGCAAGGTCAAACCCTGGCAGGTGCTGGTGTTCGCCGGCGTGCTGATCGTGTTGTCGATGGTCATCCTGGTGCTGTGGGTGAACCTGATCACCGCGGTGCTGACCTTCGCCTCGCTGATCGGCTACGCGGTGATCTACACCGTGTACCTCAAGCGTGCGACCTCGCAGAACATCGTCATCGGTGGCCTGGCCGGCGCGATGCCGCCGATGCTGGGCTGGGCGGCGGTGACCGGCATGCAGGGTTCGTCGGACTGGGCGTACTCGTCGCTGCTGGTGCTGATCATCTTCATCTGGACCCCGCCGCACTTCTGGGCGCTGGCGATCTTCCGCCGCGAGGACTACGCCAAGGCGGAGATCCCGATGCTGCCGGTGACCCACGGCGTGGTGCACACCCGCAAGCAGATCATGGTGTATTCGGTGGTGCTGGCGCTGGTCTGCCTGCTGCCGTACCTGGTGGGCATGAGCGGCGCGTTCTACCTGGGCGGCGCGATCGTGCTCAATGCGGTGTTCCTCTGGTACGCCTGGCGCATGCTCAATCCGCCGGACGAGCTGTTCTCGATGAAGATGTTCTATTACTCCATCGTCTACCTGATGGCGTTGTTCGCCTTCCTGCTGGTGGACCACTGGATCCTGCCCTGGCTGTGACCTCGGGGTCGGATCCACGAAGGGGCTCTGACCCCACCTGATCGCGCGGACATCCACGCATGGCGTGGATCTACTTGAACCGCGGTTGCTGCGTCGCCATTGCTGTTCCTGACCCCCAAGGAAAGGAAGGCGCAGGGATGCATTCGATCTTCCGCTGGACCTCCGCGCTGCTGCTGGCGCTGGGCATGGCCGTGACCGCGCATGCCGACGACGCTACCGCGCAGATCCGCCAATACGCCGCTGACCATCGCATGCTGGTGCTGGGCGAATTCCACGGCACACGCGAGACGCCACTGCTGGTGCGGCAGCTGGTGGACGACTACAGCCGCGATGGCGCGCCGGTACTGCTGGCGCTGGAATTGCCGCGTGCCGAGAACCCCACGCTGCGCGACTATCTGCAGTCCGATGGCGGGGCCGCGGCGCGCCAGCACCTGCACGGCCGCGCGTTCTGGACCGTGCGCGACGACCAGCACGATGGTCGCCGCAGTCGCGACATGTTGGCGATGATCGAAGGCCTGCGCGCGCTGAAGGCGCAGGGCCGCGCGATCGAGGTGGTTGGCTACGACGTCAATCACAGTGACGGCGGCAGCCAGGCCCGCGATGACCGCATGGCCGCCGAACTACGGCGCCTGTACCGGCGCCTGCCCGATGGCGCACGCATGGTCGTGCTGACCGGCAATGTCCACGCCATGCTGCAGCGCCCCGCCGATGCCCCGCCGGACATGCAGACCCAGCCGATGGCATCGGCACTGCGCGACCTGGATATCTACAGCGTGCGGCTGGAAGCGTTGCGCGGCCACTTCTGGGGATGCATGGACCGTTGCAAGGCTCTGGCCCTGCTCGAACGGCCAGCCCGTGCGCCGGAGGTCAACACCCATGCCAGCCGCGAATACGACCTGTGGGTGTGGATGCCGGAGCTGAGTGTCGGCACGCTGGTGGAGCCGTGAATCCACGCATGGCGTGGATCTACTGTAGTTCGAGGCCACGCGTTGATGGATTTCCAGGTCAGGGCTTGCGCCTCGCATACCGCTGCGCGATCACGCCGCAGACGATCAGCTGGATCTGGTGGTAGATCATCACCGGCAGCACGATGGCGCCGAGGCTGCCGCCGGCGAACAGTACCTTGGCGATCGGCACGCCGGTGGCCAGGCTCTTCTTCGAGCCGCAGAACACGATGGCGATTTCGTCCTCGCGGTTGAAGCGCAGCCGGCGGGCGATGAAGGTGATCAGCGGCATGGCGATGCCGAGCAGCACGGCGGCGACCACAGCCACCGCAAACAGCGACAGCAGCGGTGTCTTGCTCCACAGGCCCTCGGTGACGGCTTCGCCGAAGGCCGAGTACACCACCAGCAGGATGGTCGCCTGGTCGGTGTAGCGCAGCAGCGCGCGTTGCTTCTCCACCCAGCCAGCGATCCACGGCCGCAGCAGGTGGCCGGCCACGAACGGCACCAGCAGCTGCAGCATGATGCCGCCGATCGCATGCAGCGGATCGTGGATGCCGCCGGAGGTACCGGCCAGCGCGGTCAGCAGCAGCGGGGTCAGGAACACGCCGAGGATGCTCGACAGCGAGGCACTGCACACCGCTGCCGGTACATTGCCGCGCGCCATCGAGGTGAACGCGATGGACGACTGCACGGTGGATGGCAGGGTGCACAGGAACAGCACGCCCAGGTACAGCTCCGGGGTCAGCAGCCAGCCCGACAGCGGCTTGAACATCAGCCCCAGCAGCGGGAACAGGATGAAGGTGCAGGCCAGGATGGTCAGGTGCAGCCGCCAGTGCAGCATGCCGCCGATGATCGACTCGCGCGGCAGGCGCGCACCATGCAGGAAGAACAGCGCGGCGATGGCGACGGTGGTGACATCGTCGAGGACGATGGCGGCGGCGCCCTTCATCGGCAGCAGCGAGGCCAGGCCGACGGTGCACAGCAGGGCGAGGGTGAAGTTGTCCGGTCGCAGGCGCGACCACCAGCGGGTCATGGTGGGCAGAGTCCTTGGTGCGGTGGAGTCAGGGCGAAGTGGATGGCGTGGCCAGGCGCTGGCGGGTGGCGGCTTCCAGCGACTTCAGGCCAGCACGCTGGCCGAGCTGAAGGGCCTGTTCCGGGCTGGCATGTTCGTAGCGTGCATTGACCAGGCCGAGCACGGCACCGGCGCGGTTGCCGGACGCGCAGTGCAGCAGCACCGGCCCCTGGCTCTGCTGCAGGGCCTGATGCACGGCGTGCACATTGGCCGCATCCAGCCCCTCGGCACCGGCCACCGGAATGCGCACATAGCGCAGGCCCAGCGATTCGGCCACGCGGGTTTCATCGAAACCGCGGTCCTCGCCGGGCTGGCGCAGGTCGATCACGGTGCGTACGCCCTGCGCGGCCAAGGCCTGCAGCTGTGCGGCGCTGGGTTGGCCACCGGCATACAGGCCAGGGCGGACTTCGTTGAGGGACGCTTCTTCGGCCAGGGCCGTCAGCGGCAGGCAGAGCGACAACAACAGCAGGCAGGTCAGGCGCAGCAGCATGGTCCTCTCCGTGAAAGCGTTCTGCCCCTCTACAGGCGCAGCCCGGCGCGGGCCTTCAGCAGCTCGCGCAGTTCGTATTTGTCAGTATCGTCCAGACCCTGCTGGCGCTGCTTTGCCAACAACTCCTCCAGACGTTGCACCAGCAGCTGTTTCTCCAGTTGGGCCACCGCGTCGTGCAGTTCCTGGGTCCAGCTGGCTTCGGTGCCGGGCAGCGTCTGTGCCGCCAGTGTATGCAGCGAGGCCTGTTCCTCGCGGCCGTCGAAGTGTTCCAGCAGGGCGCCAGTGCTGATGTCCGGGCGCTGTTCGACCAGCCCCAACAGCTCCAGCAGCAGTTCCACGCCGGGCAGGCGCAGGCCCTGGAAGTGGTGCTGGCCGCCCAGGGTCAGCGCCAGTGAGGGCTGCTGCAGCAGCACGGCGATCGCGCCGCGCACCAGGCTGCGCTTGGCCACCGGCTGGATCGTGCGCGCGGGCTGGCGCTGCGGCATTGGTGCACGCGCGGACGCGGCATTGCCGCCGAGGCCGGTCAGCTGCGCCAGCTGCTGCTTCATCAGGTCGCCGAAGGCACCATCGGGAATCTGCGCCAGCATCGGCTTGGCGCGCTCGGCCAGGCGCGCCTTGCCGTCCAGCGTGCCCAGGTTGATCTCGCGGGTGAGTTCGTCAAAGAAGAACTGCGACAGTGGCGTGGCCTGCTTCAGGCGCTCGTTGAACGCCTCGGCGCCTTCCTTGCGCACGATGGTGTCCGGGTCCTCGCCATCGGGCAGGAACAGGAAGAAGGCCTGGCGGCCATCCTTCATGCGCGGCAGCACCGACTCCAGCGCCTTCCAGCCGGCGCGGCGGCCGGCGGCGTCGCCATCGAAGCAGAAGAACACGTCCGGCGCGTTGCGGAACAGCAGTTCGGCGTGGTCCGGCGTGGTGGCCGTGCCCAGCGTCGCCACCGCCTGGGTGACCCCGAACTGGAACAGCGAGACCACGTCCATGTAGCCCTCGACCACGATCAGCCGCTCGATCTTCTGGTTGGCCTGGCGCACCTGCCACAGGCCGTACAGTTCGCGGCCCTTGTGGAACAGCGCGGTCTCGGGCGAGTTGAGGTACTTGGGGCCGTCGTCCTTCTCGAACACGCGGCCGCCGAAGGCGATCACCCGGCCACGGCGGTCGAAGATCGGGAACATCACCCGGTCGCGGAACTTGTCGTAGACGTGGCCGCGGTCGTTCTTGGAGAACAGCCCGGCGCGGTCGAGCAGCTTCATGCGCCGCTCGTCCTTGCCCAGCGCATCGCGCAGGCCGCTGTAGCCATCCGGCGCATAGCCGATCTGGAAGCGTGCGCGGTTCTCTTCGTCCACGCCGCGGCCATCCAGGTAGCTGCGTGCCTTGTCGCTGCCTTCCAGGTTGTTCTGGAAGAACTTGGTGGCCGCCTCCAGCGCCGAATACAGCTCGCGGCTGTCGTCCTGCTGCTGGGGGCTGCGCGGGTTCTCGTTGCGCGGCACTTCCATGCCGGCGCGCTTGGCCAGTTCATCCACCGCGTCGAGGAATTCGAGGCGGTCGTAGTTCATCAGGAAGCTGATCGCGGTGCCGTGCGCGCCACAACCGAAGCAGTGATAGAACTGCTTGGTGGGCGAGACCGTGAACGAGGCCGAGCGTTCGTCATGGAACGGGCAGCGCGCTGCGTACTCCTTGCCCTGGCGCTTCAACGGCACGCGGCTGCCTACCACCTCGACAATGTCGGTGCGGGCGAGCAGGTCGTCGATGAAAGCGTCGGGGATACGGGCCATGGGCAACAGAACGGGGCGCGGCCGCCAGGGCGCGCAGCAGGGGCGGCAGGTTCCCCTAGTTTACTCGCTGGCGACGTCGGGGCTGGCCTGTTCCGCATCGACCCCGGCCCTGGCCAGCTGCGCCCGCGCATGCAGGCGCTCGTCGATCACTGCGGTCATCAGCGCACCGACGAAGAACACGGCGGTGGCGTAGTAGATCCAGACCAGCGCGATCACCAGCGCACCCATCGAGCCGTAGGCGCTGCCCGGGGCCACGGTGGCGATATAGACGCCGATACCGTAGCGGCCCAGGGTGAACAGCACCGAGGTGATGGCACCGCCGATGAAGGCCTGGCGCCAGGCCACGCGGCGGTCGGGCAGGTAGTGGTAGAGGAAGGCGAAGGCCAGCGTGTAGAGCAGCAGCGAGGTCAGGTAGCCGATCGCCGGCAGCACCGAGGGCAGCTGCGCGAACACCACCTGCAGTGCAGTGGTGGCGGTCATCGAGAGGATCAGCAGGAAGCCCAGTGCCAGCACCACGCCGAACGAGAACACGCGCTTGCGCAGCCACGCCTTTACGCCCTCCAGGCGCTGCCCGCTGGTGTGGAAGATGCGGTTCAGCGCGTTCTGCAGCTGGGCGAACACGGCAGTAGCGCCGACGAACAGCAGCAACGTGCTCCACAGCCCGGCCAGCGAACCGACGCTGGGCTGACTGTTGGCGTTGTGCAGCACGGTGTCGGCGACGCTGGCTACGCTGCTGCCGGCCACCGAACCGATCTGGCTGATCAGCGTCTGTTGTGCAGGCGGGTACAGCGAGGCGGTCAGCCACAGCAGCAGCACCAGCAGCGGTGCCATCGACAGCAGGGCGTAGAAGGAGACCGAGGCGGCCTGGGTCAGCACGTCGATTTCGACGAAGCGCTTGGCGACGGCCATCGGAAAGCTGTCCTGCAGGCGGTCAGCGTAGTGGCGAAGCCGTGCGGGGATGCCGTGGGGACGCGTGTCGGCGGGGGAGTGCGGTTGCTCGACCATGAGGGTGTTGTAACAGCCGGGGGTCGAAGGTGCGGTGAAGCGGGTGCATCAATGGGGTCGGAGCCCTTCCGCGATGCGAAAGGGATCCGACCCCGGCATTGGCTTATGCCAGCAGCTGCTTGACCAGCTTGGACACCAGGCCCATGTCGGCCTGGCCGGCGAGCTTGGGCTTCAGTGCGCCCATCAGCTTGCCCATGTCGGCCGGGCCGGAAGCACCGGTCTCGGCGATGGCGGCCTGGATGGCGGCCACGATCTCGGCTTCGCCCATCTTGGCCGGCAGGTAGGCTTCGATGACCACGATCTCGGCGCGCTCGATCTCGGCCAGGTCTTCACGGTTGGCAGCTTCGAACTGGCTGACCGAGTCCTTGCGCTGCTTGACCATCTTGTCGAGCACGGCGATCACGGCGGTGTCGTCCAGCTCGATGCGCTCGTCCACTTCGCGCTGCTTGATGGCGGCGTTGATCAGGCGGATCACGCCCAGCTTGTGCTTCTCGCCCGCCTTCATGGCGGCCTTCATGTCGTCGGTGAGCTGCTGCTTCATGCTCATGAGGAACCTCGTGGTGGTAGGTGGGGCGGGGCGGATGCCCGAACCCGGAAACGCAAAAAGCCGGCGACGCTCGCGCGTGCCGGCTTCGGCTCCATCGCGACAGGCAAGCCTGCCGCAATGAAGATGCGTCCGATCAGTACAGGCGCTGACGCTTGGTGACGTCGCGCGACGAGCGGCGCAGCTGACGCTTCACAGCAGCGGCGGCCTTGCGCTTGCGCTCCTGGGTCGGCTTTTCGTAGAACTCGCGCTTGCGGGTTTCGGCCAGCACACCGGCCTTTTCGCAAGTGCGCTTGAAGCGGCGAAGAGCAAACTCGAAGGGCTCGTTCTCGCGGACTTTGACGCTGGGCATGGAATCTCCGGGACACAGTAGAACCGGGTCACGCCCGGCGAGCCGCACATTATAGCGGCGAATAGACAAACTGCAAGCGGCCAACCCTGAATACGGGTCGGAAGTTCGAAAGCAGTGAGATCTGCACATCCCCCGAGGGGGCGGCAGGGGCGTCATAATAGCAGGCATGCGAGTCCTTGGCATCGAATCTTCCTGTGATGAGACCGGCGTGGCGGTGTATGACACCGACCTGTCCGGCAGCGCGGCCCTGCGCGCCCATGCGGTCTACAGCCAGATCGCCCTGCACGCCGAATACGGCGGTGTGGTGCCCGAGCTGGCCAGCCGCGACCACGTCCGCAAGCTGCTGCCGCTGGTGCGCCAGACCCTGGCCGAAGCCGGTCTGGGTGTAGGCGACATCGATGGGGTGGCCTACACGGCCGGTCCCGGCCTGGTCGGCGCACTGCTGGTGGGCGCCGGCGTGGCCCGGTCGCTGGCCTGGGCGCTGGAGGTACCGGCGGTGGGCGTACACCATATGGAAGGCCACCTGCTGGCCCCGCTGATGGAAGACGACCCGCCGGAAGCGCCGTTCGTGGCGCTGCTGGTGTCCGGTGGCCATACCCAGCTGGTGGCAGTGGACGCCATCGGCCAGTACCGCCTGCTGGGCGAGACCCTGGACGATGCTGCCGGTGAGGCCTTCGACAAGACCGCCAAGCTGATGGGCCTGCCCTATCCGGGCGGGCCGCAGCTGGCCAGGCTGGCCGAGCAGGGCACGCCGGGTGTCTACCGCTTCGCGCGGCCGATGACCGACCGCCCGGGGCTGGATTTCAGCTTCTCCGGCCTGAAGACCCAGGTCCTGATGGCCTGGCGCGACAGCGACCAGAGCGAGCAGACCCGTGCCGATATCGCCCGTGGCTTTGAAGATGCGGTGGTCGAGACCCTGTCGATCAAGTGCGAGCGCGCGCTGGAAGCGGCCGGGACCAACGTGATCGTGGTGGCTGGCGGCGTTGGCGCCAACAAGCGCCTGCGCGCCCGCCTGCAGCAGATGGCCGAGCGCCTCGGCGGCCGCGCCTGCTTCCCGCGGCCGGCACTGTGCACCGACAACGGCGCGATGATCGCCTTCGCCGGCGCGCTGCGCCTGCAGGCCGGCCAGCACAGCCCGCCGAAGGTGGACGTGACCCCGCGTTGGGACATGGCGACCCTGCCGGCGGTGTGAACCGGTAGCGCAGGGCCATGCCCGGCGAACGCATTACAGACGCCCTGCCAATGGCGATGCTGCCAACACCGTCGTCGCCCGCTCATGGCGCTGCAGCCAGCCCAGCGTATATGGGCAGCGGGCATGGATCAGCCGCCCGATAGCCGCCAGGTCGGCGCCGATGTCGCGCTCCAGGATGGGTTCGTGGTGCGCGACGCGGTTGCGCAGGTGGCGGATGCGGCCAATATCCGCGTGGATGGCTTTCCGGATGACACTGGGGTGGGCGCAAGGCGCATGCCGCAGGACTCCGCTGAGTGCCGGTATCCACAGCGTGGAATCGAAGCGACATGTGAATAGCTGCTGCCAGAACACCATAGGCAGGTTAGCGACGATTCCAGGTGTATCGCTTACGCGACTGGCAAGTTGTTCCAGTGCCGTGCGTGGAGAAGTACTGGACGAAGTTGGCAGCCTGCGTCTAAAGGCATCATTCCAGGGCCAACGTGGACCGTGCTGCCGAACAAGAACCATAGCCGCGGCGTTGCGGATGACCACCTCGCACAGATGGACCGGCATCATCAGTGCACCGCACATCCGCATGTTCCACAGGTACAGGGATTCGGCTGTGACGTCGGGGCTGCAGGTCGATGCGATTCTCTCGTAAGTAGACAGACGCTCCGCTGACGACGCGCGCCGCAGTACATCGTATGGAGCCATCATCATGTGCGGTGGTGAAGGAGGGATCGATGTTCGCGAGAGTGGGCGGCGGCGACCATCAGGGAACGTCGTTGTCCGCGCGGCTGATTTTCTGCGTTTTGCCTCGGACGAACACCTGACCCGCTCTGTCGGAACTGGCCTTGACCGGCGATCTGGTCCTTGCCTAATCTGCGTGCCTGCGCCACCGGGACTCGCGGCTGGATTCCAGCTCCCCCCGGGGACAAACGGTAGTACCAAAGGGCCCTGCTAGCGGGGCCCTTTGTCTTTTCTGGAGCCGCGTCCCTGCCGGCTACCCACCGCCCGTTCCGGGCAGGCTCACCGCCGTGCCGTTACCATGGCCGCCTGTATTCGGGCTGGTAAGCGCAATGGACAAGGTTTTCATCGAAGGGCTGACGATCGACGCCCTGATCGGCATCTACGATTGGGAACGACGGATCCGCCAGGACCTGGTGTTCGACCTGGAGATGGGCTTCGACAACCGTCGCCCTGCGGCTACCGATGACATCACCCACACCCTGAACTACAAGGCGGTGAGCAAGCGCCTGGAACAGTTCGTGCGCGAATCGGAGTTCGGCCTGGTCGAAACCCTGGCCGAGCGCTGCGCGCAGATCGTGCTGGACGAATTCGACGTGAAGTGGCTGCGCCTGAAGCTGAGCAAGCCGGGCGCGGTGCGCGGCGCGCGCGCGGTGGGCGTGATCATCGAACGCACGCGGGACTGACCCGGTAAACCCGGCCACCGGCCGGCAACCTTGGCAACAACGAAACAGACAGGAGACAACTGATGGTGGACGCGGTGGTGGCGGTACAGTGGCTGGAAAAGCTGCAGAACACACTGGAACCCTATCCTGGCGCCTACCTGGCGTTGATGATCTCGGCGCTGCTGATCGCAGCCGGCCTCGCCAACTGGATCACCAAGCGCATCCTGGTGCGCGGCCTGCGGCGCCTGCTGCAGCGCCTGCCGGGCGCCGAGTCCGGGCGCGGCAGCCACGTGATGCGGGTGATTTCGCGCCTGTCCAACGTGGTGCCCAGCCAGGTGATCGCCTCGGGCGTCACCCTCATCCCCGATCTGCCGGAAGGCCTGGTCAAGGTCATCATCAAGCTGTGCATCGTATGGGCCGTACTGACGGTGTCGATGGCGTTCTCGCATGCGCTGGACGCGGCCAACAGCCTGTACGAGCGCAAGCCCGATGCGCGCAACAAGCCGATCAAGGGCTACCTGCAGGTGGTCAAGATCGTGGTGTTCGTGGCCGCCGGCCTGTCGATCGTCGCCACCCTGCTGGGCGTAGCGCTGGGCCCGCTGGTGACCGGCCTCGGTGCTGCTACGGCAGTGCTGATGCTGATCTTCCAGGACACCATCCTGTCGCTGGTGGCCAGCGTGCAGATCAGTGGCGATGGCCGCGTACGCATCGGCGACTGGATCGAGATGCCCAGCCAGAACGCCGACGGCGATGTGATCGACATCGCCCTGCACACCATCACCGTGCAGAACTTCGACAAGACCATCACCACCATCCCGACCAAGAAGCTGGTGACCGAGTCATTCAAGAACTGGCGGGGCATGCAGGAGGCTGGCGGCCGCCGGATCAAGCGCGCGCTGTACCTGGACCAGCACAGTGTCGGTTTCCTGGATGAGGGCGATCTGGCGTTCCTCGGCGAATTTGCGCTGCTGCGCGACTACCTGCAGGCCAAGGAGCAGGAGCTGGGGCAGTGGAACGGGCGCCTGCGCGAGCAGGGCGTGGCCGAGGTCAACAGCCGCCGCGTGACCAACCTGGGTACCTTCCGGGCCTATGTGGAGCGCTACCTGCGCAGCCACCCGGGCATCCATACCGACATGACCCTGCTGGTACGTCAGCTGCAGCCGACGACCGAAGGCCTGCCGCTGGAGCTGTACTGCTTCACCCGCAGCACTGCCTGGGGCGAGTACGAGGCAGTGCAGTCGGACATCTTCGACCACCTGCTGGCGATCCTGCCGGCCTTCGGCCTGCGCGTGTTCCAGGCCTCCAGCGACGCCATGTTGATGGCCGGGCAGCGCCAGTTGGCTGGCTCGGAGTAAGCTGCGGTGCCCCCGGCGGGGCCATACGGACCCCGCTGGTGGCTGAAACTGAACGACGAAACCTCTCGCCAAATGGCTCGGGATCGCTAGAATGCCGGGCTTGTAAACGTTTTCATCAAGGACTGCTGGTGGCCTCCGATCGCATCGAATCCCTCATTGCCCAGATGACCGTCGAGGAAAAGGTCGGCCAGCTGGGTGTCTTCGCGGACATGGTCCGCCCGTTCGCCCCGGACGTGAACCCGGAAGCCAACGTGCGCAATGCCGACCAGGTGCTGCAGCAGGTGCGCGAGGGCAAGGTCGGCTCGCTGTTCAACGGTGTCGGCGCCGAGCTGGGCCGCCGCATCCAGCAGGTTGCCACCGAGGAGAGCCGCTTGGGCATCCCGGTGATCCTGGCTGCCGACGTCATCCACGGCATGCGTACCGTGTTCCCGATCCCGCTGGGCGAGGCCGCCAGCTTCGAGCCGGACCTGGCTGAGCGCACCGCGCGCGCCACCGCCATCGAAGCCACCGCTGCCGGCCTGCACTGGACCTATGCCCCGGCCGTGGACATCGCCCGCGACCAGCGCTGGGGCCGTGGCGCCGAAGGTGCCGGTGAGGACGTGGTGTTGGGCTGTGCGTTTGCCGCCGCCCGAGTGCGTGGCTTCCAGGGCAGCGACCTGCGCGCGGCCGATTCGCTGCTGGCCACGCCGAAGCACTTCGCTGCCTATGGCGCGGTGATGGCCGGCATGGAATACAACATGGTGGACATCTCGCCGCAGACCCTGCGCGACGTGCACCTGCCGCCGTTCAAGGCCGCCTTCGACGCCGGCGCGATCACCGTGATGTCCTCGTTCAACGACATCAACGGCGTGCCGGCCAGTGCCAATGCCGAACTGCTGACCGACATCCTGCGCGGTGAATGGAAGTTCCCGGGCGTGGTGATCTCCGACTACACCGCCGACATGGAACTGGTCGCGCACGGCTATGCCGCCGATGACCGCGATGCCACTGCCAAGGCGTTCACCGCCGGCCTGGACCTGAGCATGCAGAGCGGCTTCTACGCCGAGCACCTGCCGGGCCTGGTCGAGAGCGGCGACGTGTCGATGGCGGTGCTGGATGAAGGCGTGCGCCGCATCCTGTGGCTGAAGGAAACCATCGGCCTGTTCGACGATCCGTACCGTTCGCTGGATCCGGCGCGCGAAGCCGACACCTCGCACCTCGCCGCGCATGACGAGCTGTCGCGCGATGCCGCACGCCGTTCGATCGTGCTGCTGAACAACCGCGACAACGTGCTGCCGCTGCAGAAGACCGGGCAGAAGATCGCGCTGATCGGCCCGTTCGTGCAGGACCGCGAGAACATCGAAGGCTGCTGGACGCTGTTTGGCGACAAGCAGCGCTACGTGGACCTGGAAACCGGCGTGCGTGCCGCCATCGGCGACGAAGCGCTGCTGGAGATCGTGCCGGGCTGCGAACTGGAAGTGGCCATCCCCGGTGGCACCGAAGCGGCCGTGGCCGCCGCACTGCGCGCCGACGTGGTGGTGCTGGCGCTGGGCGAGCCGCAGCGCTACAGCGGTGAAGCGCAGTCGCGCGTGGAAATCACCCTGCCGCCGGCCCAGCAGGCGCTGGCCGAGGCCGTGGCGATGACCGGCAAGCCGCTGGTGGTGCTGCTGCGCAATGGCCGCGCGCTGGCACTGCAGGGCGCGGTGCGCAATGCACAGGCCGTGGCGGTGACCTGGTACCTGGGCACGCAGACCGGCCATGCCGTGGCCGACGTACTGTTCGGCGACTACAGCCCGTCCGGCCGCCTGCCGGTCAGCTTCCCGCAGGTGTCCGGCCAGCAGCCGTACTTCTATAACCACCCGCGCACCGGCCGTCCGGAACTGCCGACCATGTCGGAGTTCAAGGCCCGTTGGCGCGAGATTCCGAACGAGCCGCTGTACCCGTTCGGCCACGGCATCGGCTACACCAGCTTCGCCTACGGCGTGCCGCAGTTGAGTGCGGCGCAGCTCGGCTGGGAGGACACCCTGACCATCACCACCACGCTGACCAACAGCGGTGATGTGGCCGGCGAGGAAGTGGTGCAGCTGTACATCCACGACCGCGTGGCCAGTCGCGTGCGTCCGGTGCGCGAACTGAAGGACTTCCGCAAGGTGGCGCTGCAGCCGGGTGAGTCGACCGAAGTGGTGTTCACCCTCACCCGCGAGCAGCTGGCCTTCACCGGCCGCGACGGCGTGCTGCGCGCGGAGCCTGGCCAGTTCGACCTGTGGGTCTGCGCCTCGTCGGCCGCCGGTGAAGCGGTGCAGTTCGAGCTGCTGAAGGCCTGATCGAAGAAAAGGGGACGGAGGGGATTAAGTCGTTAGTGGCACAAACGACTTAATCCCCTCCGTCCCCTTTTTTGTTGTCCCCACTGGTGTGGCGCTACCATCGGCATTCTTGGACCGATGGATGCCCGCGCATGCGTACGATCGCCGTGTTGATTCCCGCCCTGCTGTTGGCGGCCTGTTCGCAGCCGGCGGCGCCGCCGGCCGCGCCTGCGGTGGATGCGCCGCCGCCGATGGAGGCCAGCACTGCAGCGACGCCTGCGCCTGAACCGGCGACGCCGGCTGCCCAACCTGCCGCAACCACACCGGCGGATGCGCCTGCGGAAGACGCGCGTGCGCGCATCGAGAGCGTGCTTGGTGATGCCGCGCAGTACGAAAAGGTCTTCAACGCGTTCAAGACCGCCGTGGTCGGTGGTGATCGTGCTGCCGTGGTGGAGGAAGTGCGCTTTCCGCTGAACATCGCGGATGGAAAGAAGATCACCGGCCCCGGTGAGTTCCAGCGCAACTACGAGACGATCATCACCCCGGCGGTGGTCAAGGCGGTGTCCGAGCAGGACTTCGGCAAGGTCTTCGTCAACCAGCAGGGCGTGATGGTCGGCGATGGACAGGTCTGGTTGACCGGCGAGTGCCTGGACAAAGCCTGTGCGCGTTCCGAGGTGAAGGTCGGCACCATCCAGTAAACAAGAACGGCCCCGCATGCGGGGCCGTTGGGCAGGGGGCGATGCCGGCCAGCGGCCGGCATTACTTCAGGCCTTTGGGGTGAGCTTCAGCAGGCGCGCCTTGCTGCCGTCTTCCAGCAGCCACAGTGCGCCGTCCGGACCCTGTTCCACTTCGCGGATACGCTCGCCCATGTTGAAGCGTTCGGCTTCGCGCGGGCTGTCGCCATCAAAGGCCACGCGCACCAGCGAGGTCGACGACAGGCCACCGATGAAGCCGCTGCCCTTCCACTGCGGGAACAGGTTGCCGCTGTAGATCACGAAGCCGGCCGGCGAGATCACCGGCGTCCAGGTCACCTTGGGCGCGGCGAATTCCGGGCGCGTGTCGTGGTCGGGAATGGGGCGGCCGTCGTAGTGGTCGCCGTTGGAGACGATCGGATAGCCATAGTTGGCACCGCGCACGATCAGGTTCAGTTCGTCGCCGCCAGCCGGGCCCATTTCATGCGCCCACAGCTTGCCGTTGGCATCGAAGGCCATACCGAGGATGTTGCGGTGGCCCAGCGACCACACCTGCGCGGCCACGCCGCCCTGCGAAGCAAACGGATTGTCTGCGGGCAGGCTGCCATCGTCGTTGAGACGGATGATCTTGCCGAGATTGCTGCCCATGTCCTGCGCCGGATCGAACTTCTGCCGCTCGCTGGAACTGATCCACAGCTTGCCGTCCGGGCCGAAGGCAAGGCGATGGCCGTAGTGGCCTTCACCACTGACCTTCGGGCTCTGCCGCCAGATCACCTTCAGGTCCTTCAGCTGGCCGGCACCGTTGGCGTCCAGCACCAGCGTGGCACGGGCCACGGCGGCACCGCGGGTGTCCAGCGTGCCTTCCTCGGCATAGCTGAGGTACACAACGTGATTACGGGCGAAATCGGGATGCAGGATGATGTCGCCGAAACCACCCTGGCCACCGTAGGCGACCTTGGGAACGCCGGTGATCTCGTGCTTCTGGCCGCTGGCCAGGTCCAGGTGCTGCAGCGTGCCGCGCTTCTCGGTGACCAGCAGGCTGCCATCGGGCAGGAAGGTCATGGCCCACGGCTGATCGAAGCGGCTGACTTCGGTCGCGGTGAACGGGCGCTGGTCGGCAGCGGTGGAGGCTGCGGGTGCCGCGGCCTGGGCGCCGTTGGCGGCCGGGTCGGCGGCATTGCAGGCGGAGGTGGCAAGGATCGGCACCAGGCCGAGGGCGAGCAGCAGGGGCATGCGGGTCATGGGTATCTCCAGGGCGGGGATGCGGATGGCCGGGCTGTCCCTTGTATACCACTGCAGCCGTGACCGTCGTGGCCCGAAGGTCCTGCAACCCCTGTGCGAGGGCGGCGGGATCGTCTAGGGTGGGCACGCCCGGGCAAAGCGTGCCCGTCTGCCTGCCAAGGATCTGCAATGAACACTGCCATGCCCCACAAGCCGTCCACCGCCTTCATCGCCGCCTCGTGGGTGGCCCTGCTGCTGGGCGCCGCGGCCTACCTTGTCGGCCTGTTCAACGCCGCCACGATGGCGCTCAACGAGAAGGGCTACTACCTGACCCTGCTGCTGTTTGGCCTGTTCGCGGCGGTGTCGCTGCAGAAGAGCGTGCGTGACCGCGTCGAGGGCATTCCGGTGAGCGCGCTGTACTACGCGCTGTGCTGGTTCGCGCTGCTGTCGGCGCTGATGCTGCTGCTGGTGGGCCTGTGGAATGCCACCCTGGCATCGAGCGAGAAGGGCTTCTACGGCATGGCGTATGCGCTGTCGCTGTTCGGTGCGGTGGCGGTGCAGAAGAACACCCGCGACCTGATCGCCGCCGGTGGTGGCGAGAGCAAGCGCGGCGCGATCGTGCCACCGCTGCCGGAACAGGAGTGAGTGTGTAGAGCCGAGCCCGCGCTCGGCTCTACAACAGCCTGGCGCTATCGTGCCAGCTGCGGATCCGCCAGCTGTGCATCTTCCCAGCCACGGCGCGCCGCATTGCGTGCCTGCGCCCATTCCAGCCGGCTGCGGCCACGCTCGCTGGCCCAGCGCGACTCCAGTTCAGCTTCGACCTGTTCGTAGGCGCGGATCACGTCCTGCGCACGCGCGGCGTGGCCGATGCGGTAGGCCGGCTCGTAGTCCTCGAAGAACAACTGGTCATCGTAATAGGGCTCGGCCGTGTAGCGTTCGCGCCAGTAGTTGCTGACCGCGTCGCGCGGCGTGCTGTCGTCCGGTACGCGGCCGGGGATCTGGTACTCGGTCATGGAAGGCTCCGTTGAGGACGAAGCCTGATCGTGCCTGCGTGGCGGTTAACAGCCCGGTCCGGCAGTGTGATCGCCAGATCAATCCGCCGGGCATGGCCCGGCGCTGCCGGTCACCCGGCGTCGGCATCCTTGCGCGGCAACTTGTAGATCACCGCGCCGATGGCGAACGCGACCAGTGCAGCGGCAATGTTCTGCCAGCTGGCACTGGCGAACAGCGCCAGGCACAGCAGCAGCGCCAGCACCGGAATCAGCGGGCCGCCCGGCAGCTTCAACGCGCCGGGGCGGTCGGCATAGCGCTTGGCCAGCACCAGTACCGCAGCGGCCGTTCCGATGTAGGCGAACAGGCGCGTGGTCATCGACAGCAGCGCCAGCTGCACGAACGAGCCGGACAGCGCCAGACCGAGTGCGATCAAACCCTGGCACAGGATCGATGCGGCCGGGGTGTGGAAGCGTGGATGCACCTGCGCCAGGATCTTCGGACCGTAACCATCGCGGGCCAGCGCGAACAGGAAGCGCGGGCCCATCATCATCGTGTTGCTGTTGGTGCCGAGGATGGAGATGGTGGCACCGATGGTCAGGATCAGCGCCAGTGCTTCGCCACCGAAGCCGGCGGCGGCATCGGCCAGCGGCGTGGCCGAGCTGGACAGGCCGGCCAGCGTGCCTTGAGCCACCACCTGCACCGCGCCGTAGATGACGGTGACGGTGATGATCATGGTGATCAGCGCGAACGGAATGTCACGGCGCGGATTGCGGTATTCGCCGGCGGCGGCCGGAATGTTCTCGAAACCAGCGTAGGCGTACAGCAGCAGGAGCGCGGCTTCCCCCATGCGCTGCAGGTCGTGCGGGTCAGGGCGTTGTCCGGAGAAGGCCAGCTGCGGGTCGATGTAGAACGCACCGATGGCCACGAACAGCAGCAGCGGCAGCATCTTGCCGATCACCAGCACCACGCCGGTACGCGCGGCCGAGCGCACGCCGATGATGTTGACACCGGTCAGGAAGCCCAGCGACACCACGATCACCGCGATGCGGCCCATGCCGGCACCGGCCCACGGCCAGAAGCGCGCGACGGCATCGGCCAGCGCATTGCTCAATGCGGCCGCCGAGCTGATGCGGGTCAGCCAGATCATCCAGCCGATCTCGAACCCGGCGAAGCGGCCGAACGCCTCGCGGGCGTACAGGTAGCTGCCACCGGGTTCATCGAAGTAGCTGGCGGCCTGCGCGTAGCACAGCACCAGCAGCGCGACCACGATGCCAGCAGCGACCACGCCCCACAGGCTGAAGGGGCCGAGCAGGGCGACGGTGGCGGCCGGCAGCAGGTAGATGCCGCTGCCGATCACATCGTTGATCGACAGGCCGACGATCTGCCAGCGGCTGACCGCGCGCTGCAGCTGCGGTTCGTCCTGCGCGCTCAACGGGCGTCTCCGCTCAGTGCGGGCAGCTGCCACTGCGCCTGCAGGCGCTTGTACTCGGCACGCGGCAGCAGGACGAAGCGCGGCGCGTCCTGCGGGCGCAGCCAGTTCATCAGCGCCTGCATGCGTTCCTGTGGCATGGCCGTACAGCCGGCGGTGGCCTCACCGGGCGTGCGCCACAGGTGGGCGAAGATGCAGCTGCCCTTGCCGGGCTGGTTGTCCGGGTTGTGGGCGATCATGAAGCCTTCCTGGTAGCGCACGTCGCCCTTGTTGTGCAGGTCCAGCCGCATCGGCTCGGTGGAGCCCTTGACCGCCGCACTGCCGACCTTCTTTTCATCAACGATGCGGTTGTAGAACGGCGAATCGGGTACGTCCATGCAGTAGCTGCTGTCCAGCATCGGCTGGTAGGGCATCGCGGTGCCGGGGCGGGTGACGGCATAGCCGAACGCACTGCCGAGCGCGAATATGCCGGCCGGGCTGCGACCGTCTCCTTCCTGCTTCTGCGGGCCATCGGCCTGTGCCGGATGCAGGCCCAGTCCCCAGGCGCTGCCGGTACGGCCGAGCGCGACCGGGAACGCCTGTCCGTGCGTGTGCCAGCCCCTGCCATCGCGCACATAGGCCTGCAGCTGGCCCTGGGTACTGTCCCAGCCTTCGCTGGTGACCACGATCAGCTGCCGCGCGCCATCCAGCGGCGCCGCGTGAACGGATACCGCCGCAGCAAGCAGCAGTGCAGTGGTGGCAAGGCGGACCAGCGATCTCATCAACGTGCGCTCCGGTCAGGAATCCAGCAGGTGGTCGATCCGCTCCAGGTTCACCGCAAGCTGCTGCTGGCGATCCGGATTGGTGTGGCAGAGCAGCACGAACAGGAAATCGAGCAGGGCGTGCATGGCGCTACGGTACAGCAGCTGCGCGACCTGCGGCGTGCGATCGTGCGCACACACCACCAGTGCTGCATCAGCATGCGCGCGCAGCGGGTTGGCGGTGTGGCGGGTGATGGAGATCACCTTGCCACCCATGTCCTGGAACTGGCGCGACAGCTGCGAAAGCTGTGGCAGGTTGCCGAATTCGGAGAACACCAGCAGCGCATCGCCGGGGCGCGCGGCCGACAGGTTGGCCAGCATCAGGATCGGGTCGGTATGCGGTACCACCAGCAGGCCGAGCAGCGACAGCCGCATGGCGAACTCGCGCGCGAACAGGCCGTCGTCCCCCAGGCCGTACACGAACAGCTTGGGTGCGCCGTCGAGCAGCTGCACGATGCGCTCGATCTCTTCACGCGGGTTGGCCTGGCGGGTTTCCTCTTCGGCCTGCGCCTTGCTGCGGCGCAGGGCGTCGCCCAGGCGCAGGTAGTCATCGCCGCTGTCGGGTTCGCTGGGGGCCTGTTGTGGATCGGCACCGGCGCGAGCCACATCCTGGCCGATCGAGTACTTCAGGTCCGGGTAGCCCTTGAAGCCGAGCTTCTGGCTGAACTTCACCACGCTGGACTGGCTGATGCCCAGTGCGCTGGCCAGCTGCTGGGACGAGTAGTCGCGCAGCAGGTGGGCATTGTCGAGGATGAAGTCGGCGATACGGCGCTCGATGGCCGACATCTGCCCGCGCTCGGTGCGGATCTTCAGCAGGGGCGGCATGCGGGGTGTCCGGGCATGTGTAGGCGCGTTGCGATTGGCAGCGTAGAGCGTGCCATGGAATGGGTCGGGCGGGTTCCAGTCGCGAAGAGGTTACGGAGTGCAGTTGTTGCCTTTGACGTTGAGTCCGCCTTCAAGCGAGCCGAGCACCGCAGGTCCGGCGAGGGCGAAGAGGCGCGGGTGTTTGAGCGTAGCGAGTTCCGCGCCGTCCCTCGGCGGACCGAGGAGCGCAGGGCACCGACGTGCGCAGCACGTCGGCTCGCAGCCGGCGGAGCGTTTCTTTTGGTTACTTTTCTTTTCGCGAAAAGAAAAGTAACGCCCGACCAAGCGTCAGTCACCCGTGGCCGCTGTAGAGTCGAGCCATGCTCGACTGCGCGGTTCAACCCAGCATCTCCAGCCCGCGCACTTCGGTGATGCCCAGCCCCGGCACGTCGCTGATGCTGATCTCCGATTCGTTGAAATGCACGCCGCCGCTGACCGGGTCGAACTGGCCCAGTGACGGGCCGTCCAGGTCGACCTTGGTGATCACATCGCTCTTGGCAACCGCCAGGTGCACGGCGGCAGCCACGCTGATGCTCGATTCGATCATGCAGCCGATCATGCACGGCACGCCGTAGATGCCGGCGATGTCGGCGATGCGGATCGCGTTGGACAGGCCGCCGGTCTTCATCAGCTTGATGTTGATGATGTCCGCGGCGCGCTGCTGGATCAGGTCCATCACCTGGCTCGGGCTGAACACGCTTTCGTCGGCCATCACCGGCGTGTTGACGCGGTCGGTGACGTACTTCAGGCCGCTGATGTCAGCCGCCTTCACCGGTTGCTCCAGCAGCTCCAGCACCACGCCGGCTTCCTCCAGGGTGCGCATCGCATGCACCGCCTGCTTGGCAGTCCAGCCCTGGTTGGCGTCCAGACGCAGCAGGGCGCGGCCTTCGACGGCGGCGTGGATCGCCTTGACCCGTTCAATGTCCAGGCCGATGTCCTTGCCGACCTTGATCTTCAGCGACTCGAAGCCGCGGTCGATCGCCGACAGCGAGTCGGCCACCATCTTGTCGATGTAGTCCACGCTGATGGTGATGTCGGTGGTGATCACCGGGTCGCCGCCGCCGAGCATCTGGTACAGCGGCGCACCGTGCAGCTGCGCCCACAGGTCGTACAGCGCGATCTCCACCGCGGCCTTGGCGCTGGTGTTGCGCTCCATCGCGGTCTGCACCAGCCCGCACAGTCGGTTGAGGTTGACCAGGTCCTGGCCGATCAGGCGCGGAGCGATGAAGTGGCGGATCGCTTCGATGATCGAGCCGTGCGTATCGCCGGTGATCACTGCGGTGGCGGGGGCTTCACCGTAGCCGGTGTGGCCGGTGTCGGTGCGGATCAGTACGACCACGTCTTCCACGGTCTCCACCGTGCGCAGGGCGGTCTTGAACGGCGTCTTCAGCGGCACGCGCAGCATGCCCAGTTCGATGGCGGTGATCTTCATTCAGGAGTCTTGGCGCGCAGGCGCTGGATGTTGGTGATGCGGTCGATGTAGCGGACGGTATCGCTGGCCATCATCGGCTCCAGCGGCGTGACCGAAACACCATTGAGGTGGGCCTGTACGCGCTTGCCGTCAGCACCGAACCAGCTGCCGCCCGCCGTATCGTGGATGACCCAGGTGCGGCCGTCGACGTGGCCGATGGCCATCATCACGTGGCCGGGGATGTAGACCAGATCGCCCACCTGCAGGTCGGCGACGGCACGGTCGCGCAATGCCTTGCCGTCCTTGCTGGTGAACGGCAGGCGATCCAGTGCGGGGCTGACCGCCTGTGCACTGGTATTGCGTGGCAGCAGCACGCCGAAGCTGCGGTAGATCTCGGATACGAACCCGCTGCAGTCGCGGGTGTCGTAGTCGTGGCCCCAGCCGTAGCGTTCGCCGAGGAACTTGAAGGCCTGCTGCAGCAGCAGGCGCGGGGTCAGCGGCAGGTAGTCGGCGGCGGTGTCCTGCGAGCGCGGCAGCAGGGCCGGTACCAGCTTCAGGCGGCCGTCGGTTTCGCGCACCGGCAGCTGCACTACCCACGAGGCATGCGCCTGCTGGCCGTTCACCGGTTCGGCGGCGGGCCAGTCGGCCAGCACCGGCAGGCGCACGCCCATGTCCAGCTGCAGGCGCGAGACGCGCGGTTCCTCTGGGGTGTAGGCGGTCTGTGCGGTGGCGCCGGTGATGATCCGGTACGGTCCCTGCGCGCCGTAGCCGAGCACCGTGGCCTTGTCGCCGCTGGCAATGGCATCGGCCTCGATCCATGCGCTGTAGCGCTCGCTGTGCACGAACAGCCAGCGGCCGTCGGCACTGCGATGGACCACGGCGACCTTGTCACCGGGGAACAGTGCCGATTCCTGGAAGCGGTCGATGTCGGTGTCACCGACGGTGCTGAAGACGCGCTCGCGGGTGGGGAAGGTGCGCAGTGCGGCACGCTTCACCACCAGCCCGTAAGCCGGTGCTACCTGGGTGGGAATCGCATCGAGGCCGAGGTTGGCTTCGATGCCGCTGCGTAGCGCGGGGGCGATGGCCTGGCCCTTGTCGTCATAGAGGGCGCGGGTGGGCCAGCTCGACAGCACGGTGATGCTGGCACGCACCGCCGCCGCATCAAGCTGGGCGGGCAGTGCGGCGATGTCCTGGATGTGGCTGTCCTGCGCCCGCATCCGTGCGTTCTGTGCCTCGATCTGTGCGCGATCCAGGATCGGCGCATCGGCGTTGTCCAGGCGCGCGGCCCAGTATTGCGGGGTCAGGTAGGCCTCGTGCAGGCCGATCACATAGGGCAGCGGCGCACCCTGATCGGGCGGTGGTGCCGCCTGTGCAAAGGCCGGTGCGGCCAGCAGGCACAGGGCCAGGGTCAACCGGCGCGGCCAATGCCGGTGCCGTTCGCGGGAAGCCAGGATCATGCGCAGCACACCCTCCTCGAATGCCTTTTGGAATATTTATTCCTTTCGGCATAGAAAGCAAGAATAAATTATTGACCGACATCCCGGCCCGTGTTACACAGCCATTACCACCCGCGCTGGGGAAGTGTCGCTGTGGAGTCTGCCGTTCGCAAACCGCGTCTGCCTGCCGCCGCCGGCCTGTGTGCCGCGCTGCTGCTGTGGGCGTCTGCCGCGCAGGCAACGGATGGGCATGGCAGCCAGCAGCGGGCGCGCCAGGCGCAGGTGATCGACCTGATCGACAGCGGTCGCTTCAGCGATGCCGAAGCGTTGCTGGCAACGGCAGGCGATAGCGCCGAAGGGGCCTTCCAGCGCGAGCGCATGCGCCGCATCCGCCTGGATTTTTCCCTCGACGAGACCGCGGCCAAGGCGGCCGTGCGCCGTTGGATTCCCGACCTCACCGACGAGGAGTTCGCGCGGTGGGATCAGCTCGGCCTGATCGAGCATCTCGACATCGATGGCACGCGTTGGTATTTCAAGCGCGCACCGTCGAACCTGTTCCTGCTCAGTGACGAAGCACGCGCACGCCGCCGCGCGGATGCACCGATGTCACCGCTGGGCCCGAACGAAGTGCTCAACGCGCACCACGCGCGCGTGCTTGCCGCGGCCGAACAGAGTGGCCAGGCGTCGGTGCTGCCGCAGCGCATTGAATTCACCCAGTCGCTCACGGTGAAAGCCGATGCCGTCCCGGCCGGCGAAACCGTACGCGCCTGGATTCCCTACCCGCGCGAGATTCCCGGCCAGCAGGAGCAGGTGCAGTGGCTGGGCAGCACACCGGGCAAGGCGCGCGTGGCCCCGGCCAGTACCCTTCAGCGCACCGCCTACCTGGAAGCCAAAGCAGTAGCCGGCAAGCCGACCCGGTTCGAGATCCGCTACGCGGTGACGGTCTTCGCGCGGCACACCGCGATCGATCCGGCGAAGGTGCAGGCCGCGCCGAATGATCCCGCATTGAAGCCTTACCTGGCCGAACAGCTGCCGCATGTGCGCTTCACTCCGGCGCTGAAGCTGTTCTCCGACCAGGTGCTGCAGGGCGAAACACGCCCCTATGAAGTGGTGCGCAGGCTGTTCGCTGCGGTCGATCGTATTCCGTGGGCCGGTGCACGCGAATACTCCACGCTCAGCAACATCAGCGATCATGCGCTGCGCGCCGGCCATGCCGACTGCGGCCAGCAGACCCTGCTGCTGATTGCGCTGCTGCGCCTGAATGGCATTCCCGCGCGCTGGCAGTCGGGCATGGTGTTCTCCGACGACGGCAGCGGCTACAACAACCTGCACGACTGGGGGCAGGTCTACCTGGCGCCGTACGGCTGGCTGCCAATGGACGTGACCACCGGCGCGCTGGTCAGCGATGTGCCGGCGCTGCGCGACTTCTACCTGGGTGGCCTCGATGGCTACCGCATCGCCTTCAACGACGATTTCGGCCAGCCCTTCGTGCCGGCCAAGCAGCACTTCCGCTCGGAAACGGTCGACTCGCAGCGCGGCGAGGCCGAGTGGGCAGGCGGCAACCTGTACTTCGACCAATGGAGCTACGACTTCCAGTGGCGGGTACTGCCGGCCAGGCAACGCTAGCGCGACACATCACATTCCACACCATTCAATTCTTGCAGGAGAGAGCAGGGGATGAAGGCTTACAGCATCAAGCGGGCGGCGTTGTGCGTCGCCCTCGGGGCGTGTCTGGGCGTCGTGCTGCCCGGCATCGCGATGGCACAGAACGTGAGCGGCGCAGTCGCCGGCCGTGCAACCGCCGGTGACCAGGTGACCGTGGTCAGCAGCAGCACCGGCCTGACCCGTACCGTCACCGTTGGCGCCGATGGCAGTTACCGCCTCGGCCAGTTGCCGGTGGGTGACTATCAGCTGCAGCTCAGCCGCGATGGCCAGAAGCTCGGCGATCAGGTGTCGGTGAGCGTTGCCGTCGGTGGTACCACCACGGTCAACCTGGCCAGCGGCGGCGGTGTCACCAACCTGGATGCATTGCAGGTGCTCGGCACCCGCGTGATCAACCGCGTGGATGTCTACTCCACCGAAACCTCGTTCAACATCAACCGCCAGGAGATCTCGCGGTTGCCGGTGGCTCAGGACCTGTCTGCGGTCGCGCTGATGGCGCCTGGCGTGGTCGGTGGCAACTCCTCATTCGGTGGCCTGTCGTTCGCCGGTTCATCGGTGGCCGAGAATGCGGTCTTCATCAACGGCCTGAATGTCACCGACATGTATACCCGTCGTGGCTTCAGCACCGCGCCGTTCGCGTTCTTCAACGAGTTCCAGGTCAAGACCGGTGGCTACTCGGTCGAGTTCGGCCGCTCCACCGGTGGCGTGATCAATGCCGTGACCCGTTCGGGCAGCAACGAATTCGAGGGCGGTGTTGAAGTCACCGCCGAGCCCAGTGCGTGGCGCGCCAGTGGCGGCGATCATTTCCACCGCGACGGCACCCCACATTCCTACGGCAGCCGCGACAACAACTCCTTCCTGAAGACCAACGTCTGGGGCTCGGGGCCGATCATCAAGGACAAGCTGTTCCTGTTCGCAATGTACGAGGACCGCAGCGACAAGGGCCACAACACCTCGTCCGATGGCAGTACCTGGTTCAAGAACGATTCCGGCAACGGCTTCTGGGGCACCAAGCTGGACTGGAACATCAACGACAACCACAGCCTGGCGCTGCTGGCGTTCTCCGACGAGGGCGACGTCACCAATGCCTCGTACGGCTACAACTGGAATGCCGACCGGCTCGGTGCCTGGGGCGGCGACTCGGTCACCGAGACCGGCGGGCGCAACTGGTCGGCCACCTACACCGGCCACTTCGGCCAGAACTTCACCGCGCGCGCCATGGTCGGCCAGAACAAGCAGCGTGCCTTCACCAACTCGTCGCTGGACCAGGCCTGCAGCCCGGTGTTCACCGACAGCACCTACGGCCCGCGGCTGGGCAAGCTGCAGGGGCTGCGCGCCGGCTGCCACCCGACCGGCGCGGCGGTGGCCGAACGTGATGACACCCGCGATGTCGCGCGCCTGGACTTCGAATGGCAGCTCGGCGATCACCTGCTGCGCTTCGGTGTCGACCGCGAACTGATGACCACCAAGCAGTCCACCCGTTATCCAGGGCCGACCGAGCTGAGCTACACCGCCTACGTGGCGCGGCCCGGCGATGAAGTGTGGGATGGCGCCAACGCCTATGTACCGGCCGGCGTCACTGAGATGCTGCGTGCACGCAACCGCCGTTCGGGCGGTACTTTCGAGACCGAGGCCAATGCCTTCTATCTGGAAGACATCTGGAACATCACCCCGAACCTGATGCTGAACCTCGGCGTGCGCTGGGACCGCTTCGAGAACCGGACCGCCGCCGGCAAGGCGTTCATCAAGATGGACGACCTGATCGCGCCACGCGTCGGCTTCTCGTGGGACATGCGCGGTGATGGCAGCACCAAGCTGTTCGGTAACGCCGGCCGCTATTACCTGCCGGTCACCAACAACATCAACGTGAATTTCGCTGGTGGCCTGACCGACGAATACAGCTATTACGTGCTCAACGGCTGGGAGCAGAAGACCTCGCCGACCGGCTCGCCGTACATGGCACCGATCGTCGGCCAGCAGATCGGGCCGACCGACACCCGCATGAACACCGGCGGTGCCGACCTGCGCCAGAGCGTGGACCGCGACCTCAAGGCGGTTTACCAGGACGAGTACATCCTGGGTTTCCAGAACATGATCAACCAGGCCTGGTCGTGGGGCGTCAACGCCACCTACCGGCGCATGACCCGCGCGCTGGATGACATCCGCATCAACTACACCCCGTGCGGCCCGACCCCCAGCACGTTGTGGCCGATCGCCAACCCGGGCGAGAGCCTGACGATCTGGGGCGACAAGAGCATCGGCTGTGCCAACGAAGGCTGGATCACCATCGACACCGCCAACAGCGGCTATCGAAAGGGCGGCAGTGGCGAGGTGATCGGCTACTCCAAGCCCAAGCGTACCTACAAGGCGCTGGAGTTCCAGATCGACCGTGCCTGGGACGAGAAGTGGATGTTCAACGCGTCCTACCTGTGGTCGAAGAGCGAAGGCAACTTCGAAGGCCCGGTGAACTCCGATACCAATTACGGTGACACCGGCATGGTGCAGTTCTGGGACCACCCGGCCACCAATGAACGCTATGGTGTTCTGTTCAACGATTTCCGCCATCAGTTCAAGCTGCGTGCCGCGTATGCGCTGAACAAGCAGTGGTCGTTCGGCACCACGCTGCAGGTGCAGTCCGGTGGCCCGATCACCGCCTACGGCGTGATGTGGCCGAACGACTCCATCGCCGGTGGCAGCACGTCCAGTGAAGGCAGTGGTGGTGGCACCGGCTGGCTGTGCGTCGCCAACTGTTCGGGCCCGTACAACCAGCGCCAGTTCGAGTACAGCCCGCGCGGCGCATTTGGCCGCCTGCCGTGGACCTGGACCATGGGCGCCAACGTGACCTGGCGCCTGCCGGTGGAGGGTATCGACCTCAGCGCCCGGTTGTCGGTGTACAACCTGTTCAACAACCAGAAGACCATCAACGTGCACCAGCGCTACGAGGCGCAGCCCGGCCAGTACCGCGAGGCGACGTTCGCTACCGGCACGCGCTGGCAGGCACCGCGCTATACCCAGCTGGTGGTGACCTGGAACTTCTGAGGCCACGCTCCGCGCCGTCCATCGTGACGGCGCGGGCAATGGAGGGGCCGCCCGCATGCACCACCTGCTGATCGTCGCGGCGGCACTGGCCGCACCGTCCGCTTCGTCGGTCGACAACGCAGCCATCGAGGCCGACATCGCGGCCGTGGTCCAGGCCGAGCATCTGCCCGGGCTGGCGCTGGCGGTGGTCGAGAACGGACAGGTGGTCCATCGCCATGCAGAAGGCACGCGCGGCGATGGCGGCCGCATCGATGAGGACACGCTGTTCAAGATCGCGTCCAACAGCAAGGCGATGACCGCTGCGCTGCTGGCGCGACTGGTGCAGCAGGGCAGGCTGCACTGGGATGATCCGGTGCAGCGGCATCTGCCGGGTTTCCGCATGCACGATGCGTGGGTGGGCGAGCAGATGCAGGTGCGTGACCTGTTGATCCACAACAGCGGCCTCGGCCTGGGCGCCGGTGACCTGATGCTGTGGCCGGAGCCGAACGCGTTCACCCGTGCCGACATCATCGCCGGCTTGGCGCATCTCAAGCCGGTCAGCAGTTTCCGCAGCCGCTATGCGTACGACAACCTGATGTACGTGGTGGCCGGCGAAGTGGCGGCGGCGGCCGGTGGCAAACCGTATGACCAGCTGATGCGCGAGCAGGTATTCGAGCCGCTGGGCATGACGCGCTGCCAGGTGGGTACGTGGTCGGTGAAACGCGTGGGCAACGTGGCGCAGCCGCATGCCTGGCGCGGTGATCGCAATGAGGTCGTGAACGCCGATGCTGCGATCAGCCCGGACCTGCCGTCGATGGCGGCCGGCGGCATCCGCTGTTCGCTGCGCGACATGACACGCTGGATGCAGGTGCTGCTGGATCCCGCGCTGGTGCCGGACTGGCTGGGCAGCGAGCAGCGGCGCACGCTGTGGACCCTGCACATGCCGATGCCGCTGGGTGAACGCCAGCGGCGCTGGGACAACGCGCATTTCTACGGCTACGGCTATGGCTGGCGCGTGTCGGACATGGACGGGCAGTGGAAGGTGGCGCATACCGGCACGCTGTCAGGCATGTACTCATCGCTGGCGTTGCTGCCCGACCGCAGGGTGGGCGTGGTGATGCTGATCAACGGTGAAGGCGAGGATGCACGCACGGCGTTGATGCAGGCGATGCTGAAGCGCTTCACCGCACCAGGCGATACGCGCCCGGCGATGGAGTACCTGGCCGAACTGAAGGCTGACCAGGCAGCGCAGGCAGCATCTGGCCACCAACGGCCAGCGACCGCAGCCGCACAGCCGGCAAGCGGAGACGACCTGCCGCGTTGGCAGGGTCGCTACAGCGATCCCTGGCTGGGGCCCGCATCGCTGTGCCCGGGCAAGGACGGCCTGCGCTTCAGCGTGGACAGATCGCCGCGCCTGCACGGTGCCGTGCTGCAACTGCAGGAGCGCTGGCTGCTGCGCTGGGATACGCTGGGCGATGACGCGCAGGCGTGGCTGCAGCCAGGTGAAGGCCCGGCACCGACACTGGACCTGCGTGCAATCGATCCCGACATCGACTTCAGCTATGACTTCCAGGACCTGCATTTCACTCGCACTGGCGACTGCCCTGGCGGCGACCGCCAACGCCGCTGAACCACCGCGCGTTTCGCCTGCCACCGATGCGGCCGATGCAGGGCTGGTGGAGATCCGGTCGGTGGCGCCGCGTATCGACATGGATATCCGCTACGCCGGTGCCAACAACTTCACTGGTGCGCGCGTGCCCGGCTACGAGGCGCCGTCCTGCTACCTGTTGGCGCCGGTGGCGAAAGCGCTGGCGCAGGTGGAACAGGATCTGCGAGCGCAAGGCTTTGGCTTGCGCCTCTACGATTGCTATCGGCCGGTGCGCTCGGTGCAGGCCTTCATGGCCTGGGTGAACGATCCGGGCGAACTCACGCGCAAGGCGCTGCAGTACCCGGACCTGGACAAGCCGCGCCTGCTGGCCGATGGCTACATCGCCGAGCGTTCGGGCCACAGCCGTGGTGCGACGGTTGATCTTGGGTTGCTGGATTGCCGCAGTGGCAGCTGCACGCCGTTGGACATGGGTACCGACTTCGATTTCTTTGGCCCGCGCGCGCATACCCAGACCAGCGGGCTGAGTGAGGCGCAGCAGGCGAACCGGCGGCAACTGGTGCAGGCGATGGCGCGCCGTGGTTTCGTCAACTATCCGCAGGAGTGGTGGCACTACACCCTGCAACCCGAGCCGGATCCCGGCACCGCGTACGACGTGCCGGTGCTTTAGGGGTTATCGGCAGGGCTGCGCCCTGCACCCGCTACAAGCCAGAGCAACAGCAACAGCAACAGCGTGCATTCCGTGGGATGGCGGGGTGGGTCCGGTGGCGGGAGACGCCGTAAACCCATCCCTGGGGGCTTGGCCGCGGCATCCATGCCGCGGACACTCCCGCCACCGGACCCACCTCGCCTTCGACAGTGGGTCGCTGCTGTTGGTAGGTGTCGACCTTGGTCAACACGGCCGATCCACGCCATGCGTGGATGCTCTTCGTTCAATTCTCGAAATATTCGATTTCGATTGGGATTCATCCACGCATGGCGTGGATCTACCACCAACCGTCATCAGGAATCTGTCGGAGGTGGGGCGGTGTGGGTGGGCAGGACCGTTGGCGCCATGGATGGCGCCATCGAGCCCCCAGGGATGGGTTTACGGCGTGTCCTGCCCACCCACATCGTCCCGCCAAACCATCAACAGTCCAGAGTCGCTTTGGCTTTGGCCGTTGCCTGAAGCCTCTGCGGGTGCAGGGTGCAACCCTGCCGATACCCTTACACTGGCCGCATTCCCACCGCTGCGTACCCGATGAACCTTCCCTTGCACTTCGGCCTGCTCGGCACCCTGGAAGCCGGCGCCATCGCCCTGCTGGTCGGCCTGCTGGTGTACTTCCTGTGGTCGCGGTTGTGCCGGCTGCTGCACTGGTCGATGGGGCATGCCATCGGCTGGGCCTGCGTCATTTCGGTGGTGGCTTCGGCCGGCATCGATGCGTGGAAGCTGTTCTACATGGGCATCGTGCGGTTGGAGTCACCGCTGTACGCGCGCCTGTTCCTGTCCACCATCCATGATCCGAACGAACTCGGCAGCCGCGTGGTGCTGGAAATCGCCGGCGCGCTCGCCGGTGTTGCGCTGGGATGGGTGATGTTCAGTTCGCGGTCATCGGCCCAGACCGCGAACTGACGCAGGTTTTTCGTTCGTTGCCGGTTAAATTCCAGCGCGCTGAATGCGCAGCTTATGAGCCACTCACTCCGCGCTAACCACCGTGCTAAAGCATGCGCGGTGGCGAGTGGTTAATCGTGCGTGGTGATGCCGGTCGCGGCGCAAAATCGATTCAGAAAGGCGGTGGCAGGGTAGGTGCCGTGCGGAGACAACACGCCGCGCAACACCACCCAATCGGTAGGAGACACCCCTGATGACTATTCGCAACCGCAAGCCCCTGATCGCCCTGATCGTCGCCGCCGGCAGCGTGCTGGCCATTCCGGCGATGGCGCAGTCGGCCAAGCAGCAGGCGGCGCATGCGCAGAACGAGGCCGCGCAGGCCCAGCAGGCGGCTGCACAGGCCGGCCAGGCCGCTGACCAGGCGACCAATGCGGCCGCAGCGGCGTCGGCGCAGGCCAGTGGCGGTGGCCAGACCTGGGCCAGCATCGATACCGATGGCAACGGCACCATCAGCAAGTCCGAGGCACAGGTGAACGCGGGCCTGGCCCAGGTGTTCGACCAGGCCGACACCAACAAGGACGGCGAGCTCAGCGCCGACGAGTACAAGGCCTACGTGGCCGCCCAGCAGGCCGGCGCCGGCGGCGCAGCGCAGGGTGCGCAGGGCCGGTAAGGCCTGCATCGGGGCGTATGGGAACCCGGGCGGCTTCGGCCGCCCGGGTTTTTTTCGTCACCATGGCCCCTGTATCCTTGCGCAATGAACACCTCCACGCCTGCGCCGTCGCGCGCCATCGGCCTGGTCGGTTTTGACGGTGACGACACGCTGTGGAAGAGCGAGGACTACTACCGCAAGGCCGAGCAGGATTACCTTGACCTGCTGTCGCGCTACGTCGACGTGCATGACACCCAGACCGCGCGCCACCTGCTGGAAGTGCAGCAGCGCCACCTGGGCACCTTCGGCTACGGCGTGAAGAGCATGACGCTGTCGATGATCGAAGCGGCCATCGACATCACCGGCCAGCGCATCGAGGCGAAGGACATCCAGCGCATCCTGGACATCGGCCATGACACCCTGCGTCACCCGGTCGAGCTGATCGACGGCGTGCGCGAGGCGGTGGCGGCGATCGCCGAGCACTATCCGGTGGTGCTGATCACCAAGGGTGACCTGTTCCACCAGGAAGCGAAGATCAAGGTCGCCAACCTGGCCGAGCTGTTCCCGCGCATCGAGATCGTCTCGGAGAAGGATCCGGAAACCTACGCCCGCGTGCTGGCCGAGTTCGACCTGCCGATGCAGCGCTTCGTAATGGTCGGCAACTCGCTGCGTTCGGACATCGAGCCGGTGGTGACTCTGGGCGGCTGGGGCGTGCATACGCCGTACGCAGTGACCTGGGCCCACGAGACCCAGCACGGCGTGGCCGACGACGAACCGCGCATGGTCACTGCCGATACGGCCCACGACTGGCCGGCCGCACTGGCCGCGATCGAGGCCAAGGCCGCCGCGGCGGCCTGACAGGACCCGGCGGCTGCGGCAGAATCGGTGCATGAACGTCCGACTGCGCGCGCTGTTGTTGTCCCTGCTGCTGGCGCCGGCTACCGTGCTGGCCCAGCAGACCGCCGAGCGTTCGGCTGCGTATGAGGTGGAAACCGGTGACAGCTGGATCGATGCCCAGCTGCAGGACATCAATCACTACGCCGAGCGCTACCCCGATGCCTTCCTCGATGAGGTGTCGCGCTATGCCGACGTGCCGCGTGGTTACGTCAGTGCGCTGTTCACCACTCACGGCTGGCAGGCCGGGGACATCTACTTCGCCTGTTTCTGGGCCAAGGCCAGCGGCCAGACCTGCCGCGACAGCGTACGCGCCTTCAGCCAGGACCCGGAGGGCGGCTGGGAAGCGGTGGTGAAGCGCATGTCCGCCAAGCCGGACAACCTGCACTACCGCGTCGTGCGCCATGCCATCGTGGCCAGCTACGGGCATTGGGACCGGCCGATCACCCTGGATGCCACCCTGAAGCGCCAGCTCAAGCGGTAGTGCCGGCCGCTGGCCGGCAACTGCATCATTCCAGGCATCCGGAGATTGCCGGCCATCGGCCGGCGCTACCGATTTCCGTCATGTTGCTCTGCATATCGCCGTCGCGCCGCGCTCCGGCGACAATACGGGTCCGAGCTGTTCCCCGTTCCCGTAATCGAGTGACTGATGAGCGCCTCTTTCGTTTCGCCTGATGTGATCCGCCGCCTGTTCGCACAGGCCATGTCCCGCATGTACCGCACCGAAGTGCCGCTGTACGGCACGCTGGTGGAACTGGTGGAGCGGATCAACGCGCAGGTGCTTGCCCAGGACCCGGCGTTGGCCGCGCAGCTGCAGCGCAACGACGAGCGTGCACGCCTGGACGAAGAGCGCCATGGCGCGATCCGCGTTGGCACCGTGCAGGAACTGGCCACGCTGCGCCGCCTGTTCGCGGTGATGGGCATGTTCCCGGTGGGCTACTACGACCTGTCGGTGGCCGGCGTGCCGGTGCACTCCACCGCATTCCGCCCGCTCACCGGCGCCGCGCTGGCACAGAATCCGTTCCGCGTGTTCACCTCGCTGCTGCGCCTGGAACTGATTGAAGACGAAGCGCTGCGTGCCGAATCGGCGAAGATCCTTGCGCGCCGCCGTATCTTCACCGAGGGCGCACTGGCGCTGATCGACCAGGCCGAGCGTGACGGTGGCCTGTCGCAGGCCGACGCCGAGCGCTTCGTCGGCGAAGCGCTGGAAACCTTCCGCTGGCACGGTGATGCCACGGTCGATCTGCCGACCTACCACGCGCTGCACAACGCGCACCGCCTGGTGGCCGACGTGGTCAGTTTCCGTGGCCCGCACATCAATCACCTGACACCGCGCACGCTGGACATCGACGCTGCGCAGGCGGCGATGATCGAACACGGCATGGCGGCCAAGGCGGTGATCGAAGGCCCGCCGCGCCGTGCCTGCCCGATCCTGCTGCGCCAGACCAGCTTCAAGGCGCTGGAAGAAGCCGTGCATTTCCCGGACAGCGAGGGCGGCGATGCCGGCACCCATACCGCGCGCTTCGGCGAGATCGAGCAACGCGGGCTTGCGCTGACCCCGAAGGGCCGCGCGCTGTACGACCAGTTGTTGTCGCAGGCACGCGAGGCCGGTGGCGAAGGCAGTACCGGAGGCGACTACGGCCAGCGCCTGCAGGCGGTGTTCACCAGCTTCCCCGATGACCACGACACCCTGCGCCAGGAAGGCCTGGGTTATTACCGCTACCAGCTGACCGACGCCGGCCGCGTCGCGCCCGAGCGCGTGGCCGATCTGCCGGCCGAAGTGCTGGTGGCCACAGGCCTGGCCACCGCCGACCCGATCGTCTACGAGGATTTCCTGCCGGTCAGCGCCGCGGGCATCTTCCAGTCGAACCTTGGCGGCGAAGAACAGCGTGCCTATGCCGCGCATGCCAACCGCGAGGCCTTCGAACAGGCGCTGGGCGTGGCGGTGAACGACGAGTTCGAGATCTACGAGCGGCTGCAGGCTGAATCGCTGGCGGCGCTGCGCGGGTAAACCGGGACATCCGCCGGGCATGGCCCGGCGCTACCAAGGTGTGATGCGGCGGTAGCGCCGGGCCATGCCCGGCGAACCGGTGGCAATCAGCCCTTCATCGTACCGGTATCCAGCCAACGCTGGTGCCACGACAGCGCTTCCGGCAGCAGGTGCGGGGTGTGCTTGCCGTAGCTCTCGCGGCTGGCGCGGTCGAAGTAATCCTGCAGCTGCGGACGGAAATCCGGGTGTGCGCAGTTGTCAATCAGCACCTGCGCGCGCTTGCGCGGGGTCAGGCCACGCAGGTCGGCCAGGCCCTGTTCGGTCACGATCACCGACACGTCGTGCTCGGTGTGATCGACGTGGCTGGCCATCGGCACGATCGCCGAGATGGTGCCGTTCTTCGCGGTTGACGGGCTCAGGAACGCCGACAGGAAGCCGTTGCGGGCGAAGTCACCCGAACCGCCGATGCCGTTCATGATGCGCGTGCCCATCACGTGCGTCGAATTGACGTTGCCGTAGATGTCCACCTCGATCATGCCGTTCATGCCGATGCAGCCAAGGCGGCGCACCAGTTCCGGGTGGTTGGAGATCTCCTGCGTGCGCATGATGATGCGCTCGCGGTAGAAATCGATGTTCTCCTTGAACGTCTCGTTGGCCTGCGGGCTCAGCGCGAAGCCGGTGCACGAGGCGTAGCTCAGCACGCCGTCGCGCAGCAGGTCCAGCATGCCGTCCTGGATCACTTCGGTGAACGCGGCCAGATCGCGGAAGCCGCTCTTGGCCAGGCCGGCCAGCACCGCATTGGGAATGTTGCCCACGCCCGACTGCAGCGGCAGCAGGTTCGGCGGCAGGCGCCCCTTCTTCACTTCGTGCTGCAGGAACTCGATCAGGTGCGAAGCGATCTGTTCGCTGGTGGCATCGATCGGGCTGAACGGGCTGTTGCGGTCCGGGCCATTGGTACGCACCACGGCCACGATCTTGTCCGGGTCGCAGCGCAGCGCGGTGTCACCGATGCGGTCGTTGGCATTCACCAGCGGAATCGGCTTGCGGTGCGGCGGCAGCGCGGTGCCGTAGTAGATGTCATGCATGCCGTCGACGCCGGCCGGCTGCCATTCGTTGACCTCGACGATCACCTTCTTGGCCAGGTCCAGCCAGGTCTTGTTGTTGCCGACCGAAGTGGACGGCACCAGCGAGCCATCCTCGCGGATGGCCGAGACCTCGATCACGGCGGTATCGATCTCGCCGTAGAAGCCGAACCACACGTGCTGGGCAACGTGGCTGAGGTGGATGTCGATGTAATCCAGCTTGCCCTCGTTGATGCGGTTGCGCGCATCCGGGTCGCTCTGGAACGGCATGCGCATGGCGATGCCATCGGCCTTGGCCAGCGCGCCATCGAGTTCCGGTGCAGTGGAGGCGCCGGTCATCAGGCTGATCTGGAAGGGCTGGCCCTGGGCGTGCACCGCTTCGATGCGGCGGGCCAGTTCGACGGGAACGGCCTTGGGATACCCGGAGCCGGTAAAGCCGCTCATGGCCACGGTTTCACCGGGCTGGATCAGCGCGGCTGCGGCCTCTGCGGAGACCACGCGGTCACGGAGACGCGCGTTGGCGATGCGATCAACAGACATGACGACACGTGTTGCTGGGGGGAATCCCGATTATCGGCCATCCTCATCCGTACGGGGGGTTCTACCTTCGTGGAATGGCTTTTCCCGCAGGGGTCACCCAAACCCGCCGGTTTTGTTTTGCAGTGCAGCGTGCAAAGTGCTTTCGGAGCCCGCACGATGGCCCTGCATCCCGACGTGGGGGAGGGAGCAGAGCCCGCTGGCAGTTCGCTGCAAGCGGGCTTTTTTATTGCCTGCCGCCCAGTATGAATACGCGGTTCCCATTATCGGTAGTGTCGGCCGCTGGCCGGCAACCCCGGTAACCTTCGGCATCATCGGATTTGCCGGCCAGCGACCGGCACTACCAGGTCATCGGATCTGCCGGCCAGCGGCCGGCATTACCAGGTCCGTTGTGTCCCGACCGGGTCGATACAATCAGGGCATGACCCTCGCCCCCGCCGAACTGTCCGCCGCCCTCCAGCCCGTTGTCGACCGCGCCCTGTCGCGATTGGCCCAGGTGATGCCTGAGCCCGCCCCGGCTGAGCTGCAGCCGCTGCTGACCCGGCTGGCGGTGGCCAGCGACTTCGCCCTGGATACCCTGGTGCGGCAACCGGCACTGCTGGCGCAGCTGGCCGCCCCCGGTTGCCCGCCGATCCCGGCGCCGGTGCTCGACCCGCTGCAGCCCAGCGACTGGCCGGCGCAGCTGCGGCGCTGGCGCACCGCGATGTCGACGCGGCTGATCTGGCGCGACCTGGCCGGGCTGGACGATGTGGCACAGACCCTGGCCGGCGCCACCACCCTGGCCGAGGATTGCCTGCGGCTGGCGCTGGACGCCCTGCAGCAGGAATTCGCCCAGCGCCACGGCGTGGTCCGTGATGGCGAAGGCGCCCCCCAGCAGCTGGTGGTGTTCGGCCTCGGCAAGCTCGGCGGTGGCGAACTCAACTTCAGTTCCGATATCGATCTGGTCTACGCCTACCCGCACGGCGGCGAATCCGACGGCCCGCGCGCGCTGGCCGCCGAAGAGTATTTCGCCCGCCTCGGCCAGCGCCTGGCCAAGCTGCTGGATGAAACCACTGTCGATGGCTTCAGCCACCGTGTCGACCTGCGCCTGCGCCCGTTCGGCAGCGCTGGCCGCGTCGCGCTCTCGTTCGCGGCGATGGACCAGTATTTCCAGCGCGAGGGCCGCGATTGGGAGCGCTATGCGTGGCTGAAGGCACGCGCGGTGGCCGGCGACATCGAGGCCGGTGAAGCGTGGCTGCAGACCCTGCGCCCGTTCGTGTACCGCCGCTACCTGGATTTCACCGCGCTCGACGGCCTACGCGAGATGAAGGCGGCGATCACCGCCGAAGTCGCGCGTCGTGAACTGCATGAAGACATCAAGCGCGGCGCCGGTGGCATCCGCGAAATCGAGTTCCTGTGCCAGGCGCTGCAGCTGATCCGGGGTGGCCGTGAGCCGGCACTGCGCGAACGTCGCCTGCTGGTGGCGCTGGACGCACTGGTGGCCGCCGGGCAGATCGCGCCCGAGGATGGCAGTGCGCTGCGCGAGGCCTACCTGTTCCTGCGCCGGCTGGAAAACCGCCTGCAGATGCTGCGTGACGCGCAGACCCACGTGCTGCCCAGCGACGCGCTTGACCGTGCGCGCATCGCCGTCGGCCTGGGCTACCCGGACTGGGACGTGCTGCGCGCGGCACTCACCGGGCAGCAGGAACGGGTCAGCACCGAGTTCGCCGCGCTGCTGGCACCGCGCAAGGGCCAGGCCGCGCCCGACGCGCTGGCCAACTACTGGCGCAGCCTGCCCGAGGGCAGCAACGCGCCGCTGCTGGCCGAAGCCGGGTTCCTCGATGCCAACGGCGCTGACCAGTCGCTGCGCGATTTCGCACAGGGCACCGGTGTGAAGTCCTTGTCCGATGCCGCGCGTGCACGCCTGGATCGCGTGCTGCCTGCGCTGCTGCATGCCGCCACGCGTTCGCCGCAGCCGGATGCCGCGCTCAAGCGCGTGCTCGGCCTGCTGCAGGCGGTGCTGCGCCGGACCAGCTATCTCGCGCTGCTGGACGAGCAGCCCAGCGCGTTGGCGCGGCTGGTCGATGTGCTGGCGCGCAGCGCGCTGCTTGCCGAGCGCCTGGCGGCGTATCCGCTGCTGTTGGACGAACTGCTGGACGTACGCGTGTCCGGGCCGATGCCCGATGCCGCCGGCATGCTTGCCGAGTGCCAGCAGGTGCTGGCGGTGGAAGATCCCGAATCCGCGCTGCGCTGGCTCAATGAAACGCGGCTGGCACTCAGCTTCCGCATGGCGATGGCCACGTTGGATGGCCGCCAGGGCGCGGTGGACAGCACCCGGCAACTGGCCGAACTGGCGCAGGCGGTGGTGGTCACCGTGTTGGCGATGGCTGAAGCGGACATGCACGCCGCACACGGCGAGATTCCCGGCGGGCGCTTCGCGATCATCGGCTACGGCAGCCTTGGTGGGCTTGAACTGGGCTTCGGTTCCGACCTGGACCTGGTGTTCCTGCACGACAATCCGGCCGGCGTGGACGCCAGCGATGGTGCGCGTCCGCTGGAGCCGGGACGCTGGTATGCGCGCCTGGCGCAGAAGGTGATGGCGCTGCTCGGTGCAGTCACCGCTGCCGGGCGCCTGTACGACATCGACGTGCGCCTGCGCCCGGATGGCGGCAAGGGGTCGCTGGTGTCTTCGTTGGCCAGTTACACCGAGTACCAGCGTGAGCGCGCATGGACCTGGGAACACCAGGCGTTGGTGCGTGCACGCGGCGTGGCCGGTGATGCCAGCCTGCTGGGTGACTTCGAACAGGTGCGTACACAGACGCTGGGGCGTGAGCGCGACACGGGTGTGCTGTATGCCGATGTGCTGAAGATGCGCGGCCGCATGCGCACCGAACTGGACCGCAGCGATGCCGCGCGGCTGGACCTGAAGCAGGGTGCCGGTGGCGTAGTGGACCTGGAGTTCCTGCTGCAGACCGGTGTGCTGGCGCGCAGTGCGCAGCATGCGGCGCTGCTGAAGCCGCGCGATACGCCCTCGTTGATCGATGCGCTGGCGGTTGCCGGCTTCCTGCCGGAAGACACGGCGCGGGCGTTGCATGGAGCACATGCCACGTTGCTGGAGGTGGGCCTGGCCTGCACGCTGGACCGTCGTCCGCGACTGGCGCCGACCACGCCCGCGATTGAAGAGGCGTGTGCCGCGATTACGGCAGCGTGCAGAGCCGCGGAGTTGCCGTTCGCCTGAGTGGCGGATGGCGGAGGTCTGCAGTTGGTACCTGCCGGATCAATGATCTGACCGTTGGCCTGCTGTTGGTAGGTGCCAACCTTGGTTGGCATGAGTGCCAAGCGCCAACCAAGGTTGGCGACTACCGGATCAATGGCCCGGCGATGCCCGCTCGTGGTGGGTGCCGACCGATGGTCGGCACGCTGTCAGTGGTGATGAACTCCGATGGAGCGTGCCAACCAAGGTTGGCACCTACCAGAGCATGTGCGGTCAGCTGGTCGCGCGCAGCGGCGCCATCTTCCACAGCAACGCGCGGAACGGGGCCAGCAGGCACACGCCGATCGCCAGCTTCACCGCCAGGTCGCCGGCGGCCCAGCTCATCCACGGCAGGGCGGAACCGGCAAACGCGATCGACCAGAAAATGGTGGTATCCACCGTCGCGCTGCAGGTGGTGGCCACCATCGGTGCGCGCCACCAGCTGCCACGGCGCAGGCGGTCGAACACGGTGATGTCCAGCAGCTGGGCCACGATGAAGGCCGAGCACGAGGCAATGGCGATGCGCGGCGTGGCCACCCAGATCGACAGCAGCACCGCCACCAGGAAGCCGATCCACGCCACGCGGCGCGCCGGGCCCGGGCCGAAGCGGCGGTTGATCAGGTTGCTGACCAGGAACGCCACCGGATAGCTGAAGGCACCCCAGGTCAGCCAATCGTTGATCGGGTACTGCACCAGTACGTTGGACAGCAGCACCACCGCGCCCATCGCCAGCACCGCCAGCACCAGGGCGCGCGGGGTCAGCGGGGCAAACACAGGGGCAGGACGCACGGACATGGCGAGCCAGGGGGACAAAGGGGATCGCCCATTATCCGCCCGGCCCACCGCAAAGCCAAAACCGGTTGTTCAGCTTTACAGCGCTTCGCTCATCACGTCGCCAGCGGCGTAGGCGGTCGGCACATAGGCCAGCGCCTGGCCCTGCGCGCTCTTCACGGTCCAGCCGGCACCGGCCTCGGTCGGGTCGAAGCGCACCTGCTGGCCAACGACGAAGCCGACGATCGGGTCATCGCCTGCAGCCGCCGGCCATTGCAGCGTTGCGGTCTGGTCGGCCTTGCCGGGCACCTGCAGGTGCACCTGGCGATCACCGGCTGGCGTGGTAGCGACCTGCTTCACCTCCATCGGCGGCAGCGGCACCGCCGGCGTGCGTGCGGCGACCTTGCCGTTGCGCTCGCTGGCCTTGAACGGGGCCTTGGACAGTTCGGCCAATCCCATCGACGTGGCCAACGGAATCGACAGCACGATCAGCGACGTGACCAGCACGCTGGTCTGGCCGCTGTTCAACTGCGGCGCGGCGCCGGCATGGGCGGTGGGCACCAGCAGTGCCGAGAGCAGCAGGGCGGACGCGGGAACGCGCAGGTAACGGAACATGGAGACCTCCTGGTATGGGTGGGGACGGCGGCTCAGCGCCGGGTATCGAAAATGTCGCGCGGGCCGGTGGCCTCGGGCAGGTATTCCAGCGGGCGGCCCTGGTTGTCCTTCACCTGCCAGCCCTGGTCGGTGCCGGTCGGCTCGAAGTTCACGGTCTGTCCCACGGTGAACTGCACGGCGGGATCGCCGGGGCGCTTCGGCCACTGCATCGACGCGGTGTTCTGCGGGTTGTTGGCATCACGCAGCAGTACTTCGCGGCGGCCGTCAACGGTGGTGGCGATGGCGCTCACCTGCATCTGCGGCAGCTTCACCGATGCGCCATGGCCGGGCGGCAGCCCCGCATCCTGGGCTTCCCTGGCAGCGGCGGCGCGCGCCGAAGCCACCAGGGGCGCGGACATTTCCAGGCTCGGCCCCTGCGGACCCGGGTCCTGCAGGATGATGATGCGGCGTTCGGCATGGGCGGTGCTCGCGCCGAACAGGCCGGCAACAATCACCATCGGCATCAGGGAAACCAGCAGCGGACGCATGTCGTTCTCCTTGCGGGATTCAGGGCGTGGCGGCAGCAGCACCGGCCACCGGCACATGGGGGATCACCAGTTCCTGCTGCAGCTGGCTGCGCTGGTGCAGGAAGTCGAACACCGATTCCACCGTCACCACCGAATAGTTGCCGGAGATGCGTTCGCCGGCCGGATGGTCGGTGGTGGTGGCGTTGGCTACGAACAGGCGCGCACCCACGCGCTTGCCCAGGCCGATATGCAGCACGCTGGGCTGGTACTTCTGCTGGCGCAGCCACTGCTGCGCCTGTTCGCGCTTGACGATGACCGGGGCGCCGTCGGCCTGCGCCATCGCCGCCGCCAGCACTTCCAGTACCCACTGGTTGGAGTTCTGGTAGTCGGTGGCGAAGGGGTAGGCGACCACGTTGTACCTGGTCTCGTGCAGCGCCTTGGGCTGGATCGAGGGCGACACCAGCATCGCCTTCAACGCCGCGCGCAGTGGAGCCGAGGGCACGCCGATGCGCAGGTCGGTATGCCCGCCGCTCTCGCCGACGAAGTTGCCGAGGCCTTCGTGGTACAGCTGCGAGCTGTCGGTCTTGCAGCGGTTGAGCAGGTGCATCGCGCGCCAGCGGCCATCATCCTCGCGCACCAGGAAGGCCAGGTGGCTGTGACGCAGGCCGTAGCGGCTCAGGTCCTGGCCACCGCGCGCGGCGACCACCACGTCCACATCGGGCAGCGCATCCAGGCGCTCGGCGGTGGTCCAGGCTACGTCCAGCATCGCTGCCTGCGAGGCGACGCTGGGGTAGCGCTCGCGGCATTCGGTGCTGTTGGCCCATGCAGATGCGGTCGCCAGCAGGCTGGCGGTCAGCAGGGCGGCGCGGGGCAGGCGGGAGAAACAATCCATGTCGGTACCTTCAACGGCGGGCAGGCCCGCGCGCCGATCATACGCCGCTCAGCGCAGCGGGCGGTCCAGGCCCTTGCGCTGGAGTTCCTTGTCGCAGGCCTCGCTGATCGGCGCGATCGGCAGCGGCGGGCGCTCGCCCGTCTTCGGATCGCGCAGGGCCGGCTGTTCGCGGTATGCGTCCAGCTGCTGCTGGCATTGATACGAGATCGGATCCAGCTCGGTGGGCGTGGTGGAGCAGGCAGCGAGCAGGGCCAGCGGCAGCAGGAGCAGGGTGCGCATGAAGACGTTCAGCGTGATGGGGGGAAGCTGGACTCTAACCGTGCAGCCGGATCGAAATGTTCAGAAATCGCTGCGCACCCGGGCAGTGCCGGCCGCTGGCCGGCAACGGTGTTCGGTAATGCGTGCCGTGTTGCCGGCCAGCGGCCGGCACTACCCCAATGCCAGGCGCTGCTTCACCTCTGCCGCCACCCGCGCGGTCTCGCGCAGTGGCTCGATGCGGTCGTACTGCCAGTCCAGCCAGTGCGCCTGCAGCCGCCCGCGCTCGCGCAGCTGCTGCTGGAAGCGTGCCAGGCGGCCCTGCACGGTATCGGCCAGCGCCACCATCACCGGCATGCGCGTGGCGCAGGCTTCAGAGAGCAGGTTCACCGAATCGGGCGAGACCACCACGCGGTTGGCCCAGCCGAGCAACCCGCCATAAGGGTTCACACCGTCGCCGCCATCGCCCCAGATCACGTGCGGCAGGTCGGCGAACGTCGCGCGCAGGATCTCGGCCAAGGCCGGCGGCGTGCGTCGCGAGGTGGTGGCCAGCAGGCTGCCGCCTTCGCTGCGGATCTGATCGGCCAGCACCCGGAACACGCCGACCATCCGCGCCTCGTCCCAGGGCGCCAGCGGGGTTGGCCCACCCACCAGCAGCGCGGTGCGCGGGCCGGGCAGGGTGCTGAAGCCGGCGAAGGCAGCGCGGCCCCACGCCAGCCAGTCATCGTCCACCGGGTTGAGGCTGCCGAGCAGGGTCAACACATTGCTGCCGCGCAGGGCGTCGTGTTCGGGCACCACCACCACATCCCAGTGGCGGGCGTTGATGCGCGGGTCGAGGATCTGCACCACCTGGCTGCCACGGGCGCGCAGCACACGCAGCGCGCCGGCGGCCTGGCGGCCACAGCCGATCGCCAGCGGCGGGGCCTCGGCGGCCAGTGTCGCGAAGGCCTCGCCGTAGCCATTCACATCGCCCGGCAGGCGCCGTGGTGAGACCCAGCGCCAGGGGGCGCGGGGCTGCAGCACCAGCGGCCGATGGGTGCCCTGGCGCAGCGCCGAGGCCAGCGCGACCGCCTGGCGGACATTGCCCGCGCGGCCGTCGGTGACCGTCCAGGGCGCACTCGATCGTTTCACCATTGGCATTAATTCGTTTCAGCCCTGCTGGGTGTTGCAACAGTCGCGACACTCTACACTGCGGCTCGTCGTTTCGCCCCGCGCCGCCCGCGGGCACTGACTTCCCTTAGCCGCCCTGGAGATCCACCGATGTCCCACGCGCTCGACGCTGCTGCCCTCGACCAGCTGTTCCGTACTGCCCGCACCCAGAACGCCTTCCTCGACAAGCCGGTCCCGGCCAGCCTGCTGCAGGAGCTGTACGACCTGGTGAAGTGGGGCCCGACCGCCGCCAACACCACGCCGGCCCGCTTCGTCTTCGTCACCTCGAAGGAAGCCAAGGCAAAGCTGGCCCCGGCCCTGTCCGAAGGCAACCACGACAAGACCATGGCCGCCCCGGTCACCGTCATCATCGGCTTCGACCTGGACTTCCACGAGAAGCTGCCGTACCTGTTCCCGCACACCGATGCCAAGGCCTGGTTCGACGGCCCGCAGGAAGGCCGCCACGAAGCCGCCATCCGCAACGGCAGCCTGCAGGGCGCTTACCTGATCCTGGCCGCACGCGCGCTGGGCCTGGACGCCGGTCCGATGTCGGGCTTCGATGCGGCCAAGGTGGATGAAGCCTTCTTTGCCGGCACCTCCATCAAGTCGAATTTCCTGGTCAACCTGGGTTACGGTGACTCGGCGGGCCTGTTCCCGCGTCTGCCGCGCCTGTCGTTCGACGAAGCGGCGCGCATCGCGTAAGTCGTTGTATCGGTTTCGGGCCTGCCGTCCCGTGGCAGGCTCTTGCTGCACCGTGTACCCACCCTACGATCCGGAGAGTTCCTGAGATGAGCGCCACCCGTAAACTGCTGCTGCCGCTGGCCCTGACCCTGGCCATCGCCGCCTGCTCCAAGCCGGCCGACACCGCTGCCCCGGCTGCCGATGCCGCCGCCCCGGCCACCACCGAGCAGGCCGCCACCCCGGCTGCCGATGCCGCTGCTGCCGCCCCGGCCGCCGAAGCGATCAAGATCGCCTCGGGCACCTACAAGCTGGACCCGACCCACACCGACGTGCTGGCCCAGTGGAGCCACTTCGGCTTCTCCAACCCGAGCGCGCACTTCGGCAACGTTGAAGGCACCCTGGTGTACGACGCCGCCGACGTGACCAAGTCCACCGTGGAAGTGAAGCTGCCGCTGAGCGGCCTGAACAGCTTCACCGCCAAGTTCGACGAGCACCTGAAGAGCGCCGACTTCTTCGACGCCGCCAAGTTCGCCGATGCCACCTTCAAGAGCACCAAGGTGGAAGCGGCTGGCACCAACAAGCTGACCGTCACCGGTGACCTGACCATCAAGGGCATCACCAAGCCGGTCACCCTGGACGTCACCGTCAACGGCGGCGGCGAGCACCCGATGGCCAAGGTTCCGGCCGCCGGCTTTGACGCCACCACCACCCTGAAGCGCAGCGATTTCGGCGTCGGCGCGTATGCCCCGAACGTCAGCGATGAAGTGAAGATCCGCATCACCACCGAAGCCACCGGCGAAAAGCCGGCTGCTTGATGCACCCCGCTCACTCGTCGTGAGAAGGCAGAAGGCCCGCTGAAAAGCGGGCCTTCTTTTTGGGTTCCGGGGAACACGCGTTGGTAGATGCCAACCTTGGTTGGCACACGGGCACTCCGCAGGCCAACCAAGGTTGGCATCTACCGGTTCAATGCGGGGCCGGAGAGTGCTTTGGTAGGTGCCAACCTTGGTTGGCACACGGGTAGTCCGCAGGCCAACCAAGGTTGGCCACTACCGGTTCATGCGGGGCCGGAGAGTGCCTTGGTAGATGCCAACCTTGGTTGGCACACGGGCACTCCGCAGGCCAACCAAGGTTGGCCACTACCGGTTCAATGCGGGGCCGGAGAGTGCTTTGGTAGGTGCCAACCTTGGTTGGCACACGGGTAGTCCGCAGGCCAACCAAGGTTGGCCAATACCGGTTCATGCGGGGCCGGAGAGTGCTTTGGTAGGTGC
>NZ_JCAFRK010000007.1:0-118438 GCF_059367995.1 Stenotrophomonas sp. YJH_SMC_79 | reverse complement strand
GCCGACCTGGCGCGACAGCAGGATGTGCTCGCGGGTCTGCGGCATCGGGCCGTCAGCGGCCGAGCACACCAGGATCGCGCCGTCCATCTGGGCGGCACCGGTGATCATGTTCTTGACGTAGTCAGCATGGCCCGGGCAATCGACGTGGGCGTAGTGACGGACCGGGGATTCGTATTCGACGTGCGCGGTCGAGATCGTGATGCCACGAGCCTTTTCTTCCGGCGCGGCGTCGATCGAGGAGTAGTCCTTGAACTCGCCACCGAAGCGCTCGGCACCGATCTTGGTCAGTGCGGCGGTCAGCGTGGTCTTGCCGTGGTCGACGTGACCGATGGTGCCGACGTTGACGTGCGGCTTGGTGCGCTCGAACTTACCCTTGGCCATGGCTGCTTATCTCGAATTCGTCTGAGAGGTGATGCTTAAGATGGTGCTCACGAAAGGAATCGAACCTTCGACCTCTTCCTTACCAAGGAAGTGCTCTACCGACTGAGCTACGTGAGCCGAGTTTTGCATTATGACATGAACTCGATAATATTCAAAGTTCATTCAATGGAGCGGGAGACGGGAATCGAACCCGCACCATCAGCTTGGAAGGCTGAGGTTCTACCATTGAACTACTCCCGCGCCGGGAATGTCACAACGTGAAACTGGTGGAGGGAGGTGGATTCGAACCACCGAAGGCGTAAGCCAGCAGATTTACAGTCTGCCCCCGTTGGCCGCTTGGGTATCCCTCCTTACCACCCCATCCCGTTGCCGCCGAAGCGTTGCGGTGTGTGGTGGTGAGCCGCTTATTCTGCTGATGGGACGGGGGCCTGTCAACGCTTTTTTCCATCTTTTTCACACGTTGTCGCAAACCCATTGATACGCAAGGTTATTGCCCGGGGACCGGCAGGGTCTCGTTGGCGAAAATAGCGACATGAGGCACACCGTCGGCGCCGATCCAGCCCCGATACATGCCCAGGGTGTTGAACGGCGTGGCCATTTTTCCATCTGCGGCGAGCACGATCGCACCGCCATCGCCGCCCATCTGCGGGATCGTCTCGTTGATCACGCCCTTGCCGGCCTGCTCCGGGCTCTGCCCCTGGTAACGCATGCGCGCGCAGATCTCGTGCGCGGCCGCGGTGCGGATGTAGTACTCGCCCCAGCCGGTGCCGGACACCGCGCAGCGCGCGTCGGCCCAGGTACCGGCACCGATGATCGGCGAGTCACCCACCCGGCCGTAGCGCTTGTTGGTCATGCCGCCAGTGGAGGTGCCGGCGGCCAGCTGCCCCTGTGCATCCAATGCGACTGCACCGACGGTCCCGAAATGCTTTGCGGTCTCCAGATCGGCATGCGCCTGGCCGCTGGCCTCTTCCTTCAGTGCACGCTGCAGCTGCTGCCAGCGCTTGTCGGTGCGGAAGTACGATGGATCGACCAGGGTGATGCCCTGCTCCACCGCGAACGCCTCGGCGCCCTGCCCGACCATCATCACGTGCCTGGATTTCTGCATCACGGTCTGCGCCAGCAGGATCGGATTGCGCACCCGCTGCACGCCGGCCACCGCGCCGGCCGACTGTGTCGCACCATCCATCACCGCCGCGTCCAGTTCATTGCGGCCATCGTGGGTGAACACGGCGCCCTTGCCGGCATTGAAGGTGGGGTCATCCTCGAGCACGGTGATCGCGGCAGTGACCGCGGCCAGCGCGGGACGGCCGGCGGCCAGCTCCGCATGGCCCTTCAACAGGGCGGCCCGCAGCGCCTCGCGCGCCGCCTTCTCTTCGGCCGGCGACAGGTCCTTGCGCTCGACGCCGGCACCGCCGTGGATGACCAGCAGCGGCGCAGGGGCCGGTGCGGCCTGGGCGAGCAACGGCAGTGACAGCAGCGCGGACAGCGCCAGGCGCAGTTTCATCGGGTACGTCTCCAGCAGAACGAGGGAATGGATTGCAGGATAGTGCCGACCGCTGGCCGGCAGGGGGCGTATCGGGAAAGGCGAGTTGCCGGCCAGCGGCCGGCACTACCGAAGCGTGAACTCCATCTCGCCGTCACTGACGTCGGCCACCGCCTGGTAGTCGGCCTCCGCCTCGAAATCATCCAGCCGCATGCGGCTGCCGCTGGCGACCACGGTCACCGGCACCGCATGGAAGCGCAATGGCTCACCTTCGACCATGCGATCGGCATCACGGCCGGGGCTGACCACCCAGACCTTGCCCTCGCCGTCGGCACTGTAGACCTGCGCCTGGCCATCGGGCTCCACGCACAGCGCGGTGTCCTCGTCGACCCCGATGCCGACGATATCGGGGTCGCCACTGTCCTGTGCGGCGCGCGCCACGAACACGATCAGGCGGCCAAGCCGGTCGCGCTTGTCGAAGTGGGTGTCGGTGACGACGCGCTGCAGGTAGGGCATCTGCAGGAAGCCGCTGTCCATGGTCACCGCGCTGCCCATCGGGTCCGCCAGGGCTCCGGCCGAGGTGATGCTGCCACCATCCATCGCACCGTAGGCATAGCCCCCGAGGATCGCCAGGCCTGCGCTGGTGCCGGCGATCGGCTTGCCGGCGCGCACATGCGCGTTGAGCGCGCGGTTGAGCGCGGTGCCCTTCCAGAAACGGATGTAGCGTGACTGGTCACCGCCGGCGATGAAGATGGCATCGGCCGCGGCAACCACGCGCAGCACGGCGGGATCGTCCGCACCGCGACGACTGTCGAAAACCAGGGTCTGCACCGCGGTGGTCCCACCGATCTCGCGGTACAGGCGGTCCTGCAGTTCGTCGCCGCCAGAGGCACGCAGGATCAGCACACGGCCATTGCCGGCCTGCTTCAGCCACCACTGGAAGGCGTCCGGCACCCATTCGCCACCGCCCATCAGCATCATCGCCGGCGCGCGCGGCCCGGGGCGCGGGGCCTCCAGATCGCCGACTTCGTAGTAGGCAAAGCCCGGGCCCTGCAGGTCCTGCGCGGGCGTGGCCAATGGCCAGGCCAGCACCAGCAGCGCCAGCCAGGCGAAGGGGCTACGCAGGGTCCGGTTGAGGCGTCGCATCTTGATCTCCCTGAACAAAATCGACTTGCAAGCGTTTTCACTCTTTGCCAGATAGGGACCCAGTAGTCAAGGACATAAAAAAGGCGTTAAATGCGCGCGCCCATTCCAGAAATCTGAATGGGGGACAGGGCCCCTCCTCTGCGGGCCGGCATCATTTTTGAGAATTCCTCATGCGTAGACAGGCGATGGCGTGGTCGATCCAGCTGGCGTTGATGGGCGTGGCTGCTTCCGCGGCGGCCCAGGCACCGGCTTCCTCTTCGGTTCAACAGCTGGACGCGGTGCAGGTCACCGGCTCGCGCATTCCGCGCGCCCAGGTGGAAGGCCCCGCTCCGATCACGGTGATCAATGCCGAGCAGATCCGCTCCAGTGGTTTCACCAGCGTGCCGGACGTGTTGCGTGCGATGACCCAGAACGGCGGTGAGACGCAGAGCCAGCAGTCTTCCAGTGGCGCCGACTTCTCGCCGGGCGCCCAGCAGGTGGACCTGCGCGGGCTGGGCCCGAACCACACGCTGGTGCTGGTCAATGGCCGCCGCATCGCCGACTTCCCGATGCCGTTCAAGGGCCGCAGCAACTTCACCGATGTCTCCAACATCCCGCTGGGGATGATCGAGCGCATCGAAGTGCTGACCGGCAGCGCCTCGGCCATCTACGGTTCGGACGCGATCGCCGGCGTGGTCAACTTCATCCTGAAGAAAAAGGCCGACGGCACCACCATCGACATGCGCATGGGCACCACCACCGAAGGCGGTGGCGAGTCGTTCGACATGAGCCTGGCCAGCGGCTTCAGCCGTGGCAACTTCAACGCCGTATACAGCGTCGAGCTGCAGTCGCAGACCCCGCTGTGGGCCTATGAGCGCGACATCCAGGACTCGACCCAGGATGGCCCCACCGAGGGTTCGCGCATCGCGCGCCGCGCTTATCTGCGCACCGACTACGACGACAACTACCTGGACCCGGGTGCCGCCACCTGCGAAGCCCTGGCCGGGCAGAACCAGGGCAGCACCTACCGCGCCTACCGTCCGAAGTACGGTTACTACTGCGGCAGCGACGCGTCGATCGGCTACGGCACCATCCTCAGCAAGCGCCGTGGTGCGAACGGCTACGCATCGCTGAGCTACGACTTCGACAATGGCCAGCAGTGGTTTGCCGACGTGCAGCTGGGCTACCACACGATGTCGCTGATGCGCGATGTCACCAAATGGGGCCGGATGGATGCCAGCGGCGACGAGTCGGGCTACTTCAACAACCAGGCCACCGGCGAGATCGAGTTCTGGCAGCGCCAGTTCTCGCCCGAGGAGATGGGCGGCCTGCGCAATGCGATGGTACGCAGCACGCAGAAAACCTTCAGCGTGACCACCGGCTTCAAGGGCAACCTGATTGGCAACTGGGACTACGAAGCGGCCCTGAGCCACTCGCAGTACCAGTCGCGGATCAGCTGGGCGCAGATCATCGCCGCCAAGGCCAATGACCTGTTCCTGGGCCCGCAGCTGGGTGTGGATGATGATGGCTTCCCGATCTACAACGCGGATCCGTCGCGGCTGTACCGGCCGCTGACCCGCGCCGAGTACGATTCGATTGCCGCACGCACCACCTATTCGCCGAAGTCGCGCACCGAGACGGCAGCGTTCACCCTGACCAACTCGGCGCTGTTCGGCCTGCCGGGCGGTGATGCCGGTTTCGCCGCGACCGTGGAAGTGGGCCAGCAGGCCTACGCGCTGAATCCCGATCCGCTGGCCACCCAGTATTACTACTACAGCTGGAAGGATTCGGACGGCCAGGGCTCGCGCAACCGCTGGGCGACCGCCGCCGAGCTGCGCATGCCGCTGCACGAGACGGTCAACCTGAGCGTGGCCGGCCGTTACGACCAGTATCGCTATTCGGGCCACACCATCGGCAAGGCGACCTGGAGCGGCGGCCTGGAATGGCGCCCGATCGACACCCTGCTGGTACGTGGTTCGTATGGCACGGCGTTCCGCGCACCGGACCTGCACTACGTGTTCGCCGGCCCCGGCAATGACGAGACCACTGCAGAGGACCTGTACAGCTGCCGTGCCGACGGCGCCAGCGACTGCTCCGACTACGAGCGCAACCTGATCCGCAGCCGTACCGGCAACCGCCAGCTCGACCCGGAAACCAGCACCTCGTGGAGCGCTGGCTTCGTCTGGTCGCCGGCGATCGGCCTGGACCTGTCGGTGGACTGGTTCGACATCGACATGCGCAAGCAGGTTCAGGACATGGATGTGCGCACCATCCTGGCCAACGAAGCGAACTGCCGGCTCGGCACTGCCGACATCAGCTCGCCGACCTGCGTGGATGCGCTCGACCGCATTACCCGCACCAGCGATGGCCGCCTGTACGGCGTGCGCGTGGCCCCGATCAACGTCGCCCGCGAGTCCACCTCCGGCATCGACGTCGGCCTGCGCTACCGCCTGCAGACCGGCATCGGCGACTTCATCCTCAATGGCACCCACACCTGGGTGAAGAAGCACGATTTCCAGCGCTACCCCGGCGATCCGACCCTGGACCAGTTCGCGGTCAACAGCGGATTCGACATCCCGCGCACCAAGACCAGCCTGAGCGTGACCTGGGAGAAGGACGCGTGGTCGGCCACGGTCTACGGTTCGCGCCTGGGCAAGCTGCCGACCTCGGACAACTACGACCAGTCGTTCGACTGGGAAAGCGGTGACAGCCCATACGTGAAGGCGACCTACCGCTACAACGCGTCGGTGCAGTACCGCTTCGACGACCATTCGCGCCTGTCGCTGTCGGTGGTCAACGTGTTCAACAAGATGCCGCCGAAGGACGCCACCTACACCGCGTACCCGTACTACGACGTGTCCTGGTTCGACAGCGTCGGCCGCACCATCAACCTGCAGTACACCCACAAGTTCGGCGGCAGCGCACTGTAAGTGCCTGGCCAATGCCGTTACAGGAGACCCCCGCTTCGGCGGGGGTTCTTTTTTCCGCCGCCTGAACAGTACCCACGCGCAGGCTCCGGCCCGACCGGCCAGCGGGGGATTTTAGGAAACAGCTGATTCCGCGCCGTCCGCGCCGCTCCCTAGCATCGTTGCATGTTCCGCTTCCCCCGCCCCTCGCTGCAGCAGGCCGTGCCACCGACCACCGCGTCGGTGTTGCTGCGCTGCCTGACCGTGTGCGTCTTCATCTGCCTGGCCGCCGCGGCCGGGTTCTACCTGCTCACGGCATTCACCGAGGACATCTCGACCCATCGCCGCGAGATGAACGCAGCGGCCTACAGGGCCCAGATCTATTTCGACCAGCGCGAAGCCCTGCTGCGCTACCTGGGCGATTCGGTGCTGGCCGGCAACCCGGATGCACCTGCCACGAACAGCGAAGGCATGCGCCAGGTGCCGCTGGATGGTCCCGGTGGCCAGCCGGGCCAACGGCTGCTGCTGTCAGCGCGCGCCGACCACACGCTGCAGGCACTGCAGACGCATCTGCTGCTGGTCGATGCGCACGGCGCGCACTGGCTGGCCGGCGGCGAGGTCGACGTGGACCTGGCCCACCTGCCATCGCTGCGTGCGCTGCAGGCACGCAGCGGCAGCCTCGACGGGGCCGATCCGGTGTACTGGCTGCGTCCGGGCGACAGGGGCGTTGCACTGGCGCAGCCGGTACAGGCAGGCCCCCATCCGACACAGTGGCTGGTGCTGCTGCTCGATGGCGCGGCAGCGGCGAACATGATCGACGGCCAGGGCATTGGCGGTTATGCGCTGCTCGACCGTGCCGGGCAGCCCGCATTGTCCAGCCAGGCCCCGCGGCTGGATGGTGCGGGCTGGAAGACCCTGCGGGAGCGCCAGGACGACAGCTTCGGCATGTTGTGGAGCGGCGGGCTGCCGCGTGGGGTGGCGCTGGTGAAAAGTGTCGGCACTGATGGCTGGCGGCTGGTCTACCACCTGCCACCGCAGCTTCTGCTGGGCGACCTGGCGGTGTCCCTGCTGGCCTGCATGTTGTCGCTGCTGCTCGCTGCCATCGCACTGCGCCTGCTGCGGCATCGCGTGGACCTCCAGCTGATCCAGCCGGCCCTGCAGCAACACCGCCGCCTGCTGGAGAATCTGGATTTCAGCTCGACGGTGATCGACATGGCGCCGGTCGGCATCTGCGTCCTGCGCCGCAGCGACCGCGCGCTGCTGCTCTCCAACCAGTTGCTTCGCGACTGGCTTGGCGAAGAAGGCGAGCACAGCGACTGGCAGGCGCCATGGCGCGGACATGCCGGCGAGCGCGGGCGTGGACTGGAATTCACCACCCGCGACGGGCGCCAGCTGCAGGTGCTGCACGCAGCCTGCCGCTATCAGGGCGACGACGTCCTGCTATGCGTCTTCCATGACATTTCCCGGCACCGCCAGGCACAGGCCGCACTGTCGTCGGCACGCCAGGCCGCCGATGCGGCCAACCAGGCCAAGAGTGCATTCCTGGCCACCATGAGCCATGAAATCCGCACCCCGCTGTACGGTGTGCTCGGCACGCTGGAGCTGCTGGGCCACACCTCGCTGGATGCCCGGCAGTCGCAGTACCTGCGCACGATCGAGAGTTCCTCGTCGGTCCTGCTGCAGTTGATCAGCGATGTGCTGGATGTTTCCAAGATCGAGTCGGGGCAGCTCAGCCTGGAGCCGGCGGCGTTCTCGCCGCGCGAGCTGACCGAGAGCGTGCTGCGCAGCTTCGCCGCGTCGGCCACCTGCAAGGGCCTGCAGATCCTGGTCTGTACCGATCCGCGCCTGCCCACGCGCGTGCTCGGTGATGCCGACCGCATCCGCCAGGTGCTGGGCAACCTGCTCAGCAACGCGATCAAGTTCACCGAGCATGGCCGGGTGGTGCTGCGCGTGCGCCAGGTGCAGCGCGAAGGTGAATCGAGCGTGCTGGCCTGGCAGGTGACCGATACCGGCGTGGGCATCGCTGCGGAGGAACAGGCACGGTTGTTCGAACCGTTCCGCCAGGTCCGCGGCGCGGCCAGTGCGCAGGGCACCGGCCTGGGCCTGTCCATCAGCGACCGCCTGGTGCGCCTGATGAGCGGCGAGTTGCAGGTGGTGAGCGAGCCCGGCCTGGGCAGCAGCTTCAGCGTCCGCCTGCCCTTGCCGGTGCTGGCCGCTGCCGAGGATGGTCCCGCGCTGCTGCCGGAGCCGCCGATCCTGGTGCGTGGCCGCGACCGCGAGCTGGTCGACAGCGCCTGTGGCTGGCTGTGTCGATGGGGTGCCAATGCGCAGCCCTTGCTGGGCGACCCGACGCTGCTGGACCATGACGGCGCGATCCTGATGGATGGCGAAGCCGGAATACCGCTGGCCTGGGCGGGCCCGCGCGTGGTGGCATCGATCGAGGGCGGAGACCAGCCCATCCTCGCCGCCGATGGCAGCCTGGTGGTGACCCTGCATGGCATGACTGCGATCGGCAATGCACTGGCCAACGTGCAGAAGCAACGCGCGGCGCAGCCGGAGACCACCCGCGTGGCAACGCCGATGCCGCTGGGCCTGCGCGTGCTGGCCGTTGAAGACAATCCGATCAACCGGGTGATCCTGGCCGAGCAGCTGCGCACCCTCGGCTGCGATGTGGAGCTGGCACAGGACGGCGTGGAAGCCCTGCAGCGGTGCCGCGAGCAGTCCTTCGATCTGGTGGTGACCGACATCAACATGCCGCGCATGGACGGCCATGCGCTGGCCCGCCAGCTGCGCGATGACGGCAACCCGGTGCCGGTGATCGGCGCCACCGCCAATGCCACCGCCGAGGAGCGCGAGCGCTGCCTGGCCAGCGGCATGCAGGGCTACCTGAGCAAACCCATCGACATCGCCCGCCTGCGCAAGGCGCTCACCGCTTTGCGCCAAGGAGACCCCGCATGACCCTGCGTGTCCTGATCCTGGAAGACCAGCCCTTCCAGCGTGGTTTCCTGGCCAATCTGTTCGGCAGCCACGCCGGCGTCCAGGTCGACGCCTGCGAAGACGTGGATGCCGCCATCGCACTGTGTGCCTGCCAGCCCTACGACCTGGTGGTCAGTGACCTGCTGATGCCTGGGCAGGACGGCATCCAGTTCATCCAGGCGCTGGCGGCACAGCCACGCCCGCCCCGCCTCGCCGTGGTCAGCGCAGCACCGCGGCGGATGATGACCTCGGCGCGGCTGATGGCCGAATCGCTGGGGCTGGATGTGGTCGGCCTGCTACCCAAGCCGGTGGCGGCCGCCGACGTGGACGCGCTGTTCGAAGCCCTGGCGCAGGCGCGTCCGGTCACCGGCAAGACACCGTCAGGCGCGGCGGCGGCAGCCCCCGAACCGGACGCGTCGCAGCTGCGCCAGGCCATGGCCGATGGCAGCCTGACGGCCTGGTTCCAACCGAAGAAGTCCCTGCAGTCCGGGCGGGTGGTGGCGGCCGAAGCACTGGTGCGCTGGCGCCACCCGCAGCTGGGTACGCTGGCCGCAGGCAGCTTCCTGCCGGCGATCTGCCGCTACGGGCTGGAAGGCGACCTGCTGCGGATGATGCTCAAGGCCAGCATCAGCGCACAGGCCCGTTGGCGCAAGCAAGGCTTCCGGGTACCGGTATCGATCAACCTGCCGCCTCATCTTCTGGAGCAGTCGGACCTGCCCGATGAGCTGCTGGCGCTGACCCTGGCCCACGGCGGTACGCCCGGCGAGTTGTGCTTCGAACTGATGGAGAACAGCACCACGCGGCACGTCAGCGACTTCTATGCCGGTGCCTGCCGCCTGCGCATGAAGGGCTTCGGCCTGGCCCAGGATGATTTCGGGCAGGGACTGAGCTCGGTCCACAACCTGGTCAATACCCCCTTCACCGAGGTCAAGATCGACCGCGCGCTGGTCAGCGGCTGCGCCCGTGACCCGGCCCTGCACCTGACCCTGTCGACGGTGATCGCGCTGGCCAACCAGCTGGGCCTGACCATCGTGGCCGAAGGCGTGGAAAGTGACGCCGACCTGGCCGCACTGCGGCAGCTGGGGTGCAGCCAGGTGCAGGGCTTCCTGATCTCGCAGGCGCTGCCGTCGGACGAGTTCACCCACCTGCTTGACGAGGAAGCACCGCAACTGGACGAAAGACCGCGGGCCGCCCTGCGCTGACACGGATTCCACAACGGCTTCACAAAATCATCAAGTGGCATTGACGATCCTGTCTGTGCAGTGGCGGCGGACTTTGCGCTGCCGCCACCGGCACCGCTGCCCGCCCCCTGCTCCGAGACCTGCCATGCCGGCCGAGGCCGCTCCTGTACGCCGACTCGCTCGCCGCTCGCTGCGTGTCCACGCCCTGCTGATCGGCGTGGTGGTGCTGGCGACCCTGCAGGCCGGACTGCTGCTGTCTGCCGGCTCGCAGCTGTTGAACGAAGAGCGCAGCAAGATCGAGTACCACTTCCGCCGCCTGGACGGCACGCTGCGCGAACAGGAGCGTTTCCTGCGCCAGTGGCGGCTGCATGATGTCGGCGCGCGTGGGCAGCCGGTTGCCGATGCCAGCGTGGAGCTGCAACGCGGGCCGTTGTTCGCCAACTTCGCGGTGATCGGAAGCGAGGGCGCCAGCCTTTCGCCACCGACCGAGCTGGGCGACCGTTTCCTGCGCTTCTACGGCACATTCTGGTCAGCCTCGCGCTACCCACCACCGCAATGCCTGCTGGTCGATGGCCAAGGCACGCGCGGCGTGCTGGCGCCGGTGCAGATGACCGGCGCTGACGCCAGCCAGAACAGTCCGCACCACCTGCGCCCTGCGATCAGCGACATCCACCGGGTGCTGGCCACGCAGCCAGCCCTGCAGCGCGGTGGAATCGTCTGGGTTGACGTGCCCTGGCGCGATGGCCAGACCCGTCTGCTGGCGATTGCGCATGCGCCACAGGACGCGCGCCTGTGGGGCGAGCCCAGCGATGGCTCGCTGGCCGCCCTGGCCTGCCTGCTCGATCCGGCACGTGTCGATGACTACCGTCAGGTGCTGGGTGTGCCGGTGTTCCAGCGGTTGTCGCTGTTCGATGCCAACGGCCAGCGCCTGCTGGGCGATGCTGCAGACGCCAGTGACGCGGGCACCTCCTGGCGGGCTGGCCTGGAAGGCCTGCAGTTCCGCATGCGCAGCGAGCGCGGCTGGCTGGCGGTCTACCACGTCAGCTGGCGGCAGGTGTTCCAGCATCCCCAGGGGCCCTTGCTCGGCGCGACCGTGGTGGCCCTGCTGCTGGCGTTGGGTGGCACGCTGGTGCTGCGCGCGTATCGGCGTTCGGTCATCGAGCCGCTGCGCAGCAATCACGCGCGCCTGCTGGAAAGCGAAGCCTTCAGCCGTACCATCCTGGACAACGCACCGATCGGGCTGTGCCTGCTGCGCCGTACCGATGGCAATGTGCTGCTGGACAACGCCCTCGCCCGCCGCTGGCTGGGCGAAGACCATCACAGCGGAGGTTGGCATGGCCCCTGGCGGCGCAGCGTGCTGGCCGCCGGGGGAACCACGCTCGGCGATGGGCTGGCCTACACCACACCCGAGGACCGCCACCTGCTGGTGACGGCGACGCCGGCGCGCTACCGCGGAGAACCGGCGGTGCTGTGCCTGTTCATCGACCTCAGCAGCCAGCACGAAGCCGAACAGGTGCTGCAGCAGGCGCGCCGTGCCGCCGACCAGGCCAACCGGGCCAAGAGCCAGTTCCTGGCCACCATGAGCCATGAAATCCGCACGCCGCTGTACGGCGTGCTCGGCACCCTCGAACTGCTCGGACTCACGCCACTGGATGCGCGGCAGCAGGACTATCTGGCGACGATCCAACGTTCCTCCTCGACCCTGATGCAGCTGATCAGCGACATCCTCGACGTCAGCAAGGCCGAGGCCGGGCAACTGAGCCTGGAACCCAGCCCGTTCGACCCGGTGCGGCTGACTGAGGATGCACTCGACTCGTATGCTGCCGCGGCCGCCAACAAGGGGCTGCAGTTCTACGCCTGCATCGATGCCGACGTGCCACCCGTGGTGTGCGGTGATGCCGCACGGATCCGCCAGGTACTCAACAACCTGATAAGCAATGCACTGAAGTTCACCGACAGCGGGCGCGTGGTGGTGCGCGTTTCGGCACGCTGGCAGGAGCAGCACTGCTGGCTGCAGTGGCAGGTCGCCGATACGGGTATTGGCATTGCCAGCGAACACCAGGCGCACCTGTTCGAGCCGTTCTTCCAGGCCAACCCGGGCACCGACGCGATGCGCGGCACCGGCCTGGGCCTGGCCATCTGCGCGCATCTTGTGGCGTTGATGGAAGGCCAGCTGCGCGTGGTCAGCGAGAGCGGCCTGGGCAGCAGTTTCAGCGTCGAACTGCCGCTGCCACCGGCGCCGGAGGATCCGCTGCAATCCCCTGCGCCGCAGCTGCCTGCGGGCCTGCAGGTCCAGGTGCGGGGCAATGTGCGCGAGCTGGTGCAATCGCTGTGCGAACGCCTGCAGCGGCGCGGTGCACACGCCAGCGTGTACCGGGAAGACAGCGCGGCGGACTCGCCCGCGGTCGCCGTGCTGCTCGACCTGGTCCTGGACGGCCCGCTGCCGGACGGTGCCAATGGCGCGCGCGTGATCGCCTGCCGCGAAGGCGGCGTGCGGCCCCGGCACATTGATGGTTTCTGGCAGGTTGGCCTGCACCGGTTCGATGCGATCGTGCTCGCCTTGGCCGCGGCCAGTGGCCAGCCGCTGGCGGCAAGCGCCGAAGGGCGCCTGCCGGCGACGCGCCGTTTCGGCCTGCAGGTGCTGGTGGCCGAGGACAACCCGATCAACCAGGCGATCCTGCGCGACCAGCTGGAACAGCTCGGCTGCCGCGGCGTGGTCGCCAGCGATGGCAACGAAGCGCTGGGCTACTGGCAGCAAGACACGTTCGCGCTGGTGCTGACCGACCTGAACATGCCCGGGCTGGATGGTTACGGCCTGGCCCGTGCCTTGCGGGCACGTGGTGTCAGCGTGCCGATTCACGGTGCCACCGCCAACGCCGACCCCGCCGAGCGCCAGCGCTGCCAGGAATCCGGCATGCAGGGCGTGCTGGTCAAGCCGATCACGCTGGAAGCGCTGCAACGCCTGCTGACCCGGATCGCCCACGGCGATGCACCGGCAGCCGCAGTGCAGGAAGCTCCTGTATCCACCGCTACGCACGACGGTGATCTCCCGCTGCAGGTTCCGGTGAAGATGCAGGCGCTGTTCGTGCAGACCATGCAGGCCGACCTGGACAGCCTGCGCCAGGCGATCACTGCAGCCGATCCGGCACGGGTGGTTCAGGTGCTGCATCGCATTCGCGGCGCGCTGGTCATCGTCGGTGCGCCTGCGCTTGTGGACAGCGGCCTGCAGATCGAACAATGCCTTGATGGCGGCGACGATCTGGCCACCCAGGCCACCGCCCTGACCGGCTTCCAGCGACACCTCGAACAGCTGCTGCGCCCGTTGCTCGAGACAGCCTCCTCCTCCCTTTCCGACGACCCGACCCTGCCATGACCACACGGATCCTCATCGCCGACGACCACCCGATCGTGCTTGCCGGCATCCGCGACGTACTGGCCGGGGAGCTGGACCTGGACGTCGTGGGTGAAGCCGCCGACCCGGCCACGCTGATCGAGCTGATGACCCGGACCCGGCCACAGGCGGTGATCACCGACTACAGCATGCCCGGCGGTGACCGCTTCGGGGACGGTATCAAGCTGATCTCGTTCCTGCGCCGCAGCTTCCCGGAGACGCGCCTGCTGGTGCTGACGATGGTGTCCAATCCGTCGCTGGTTGCGGCGATGTATGCCGCTGGCGCGCGGGGCGTGGTGCTCAAGAGCCATGGCTTGGGCAGCCTGGTGCAGGCCCTGCGGGTGGTGCTGGCCGACCGCGTCTACCGGCCCCCGGGCCTGCTGCCGGTAGCGGCGAGCGAGCCGGCCGATGCCGATGCGGTCCGTGCACGCCTGTCGCCGCGCGAGCTGGAAGTGATCCGGCTGTTCACCGGCGGCATGAGCGTGGGCGACATCGCTCGCCAGCTGCAGCGCAGCGCCAAGACGGTCAGCACGCAGAAGATCAGTGCGATGCGCAAGCTCGGCGTGGACAGTGACCAGGCGCTGATCGAGTACTGCCTGCAGGCCTCGTTGTTCGCCTGAGGCCGACTCCGGGCTGAACCCTGCCGGGCCTGCACAGGGCCTGTCGTGGCTTTAGGAAACGCCTGATTCCATAGGACGGTGCCGATTTCTAGGCTGGACGCATCCCGCCATGGTGCGCCTGCCGGCCGTTGCTGCGTCGCCGTGGGGGACGGAAGTCCGATGGCGCCTGCAGCCGCCATTGCGAGTGGCTTCCGCAGCGACGCGGCCCTGCCGCGCCAGTTCGCGCAGCCGCGCTGCGCCCTGCCACAGGAAGTCCAACAGCATGTACGCCTCCCCCACTCGGCGCCGCCGTGCGTCCGCGCGCACGCGCCTCACGCCTGCCCCCCTCCTTCCCAGCCTGCTGGCGACCGCCCTGTGGGCGGCACTACCCGCCCATGCCGCCGATCTGACCGGCCCCGTGCAGATCAGCGACGGCAACAGCCTGCAGCTGGGTGCCGATGATGTCCTCACCCATAGCGCGGGCGGCTTCGCACTGACCGTCACCGGTGCTGGCAGCAACGCACTGATCGACGGCAGCCGCATCAACGTGACCGGCAATGGCAGTGCCGTGTCTGCCGCCAATGGCGGCCAGGTACAGCTGCGCGGGGCGACGCTGTCGATCGCACCGGCCACCGGCGTGGGCGTCTATGCGTTGTATGCCAATGGTGCCGGCAGTGTGATCGATGCGCGTGATGTCGACATTGAGACCACGCGCAACGCCAGCGGATACGGCAGCGTGCAGGCCTACAACGGCGGCGTGATCCGCTACACCGGCGGCCGCATCGCGATGACCGGCGGCGTCGGCACCCTGGTCGGTGCCAACGGCAAGGGCAGTGAAGTGCACCTGGACAACCTGCAGATGAGCGCTGACAGCGGTGCCCGCCTGCGCGCCGACAGCGCTGGCCTGCTGACGATCCGCAACAGCCGGATCACCCTCGCCCCCGGCGGCACCCTCGCCGGCGTCGCCGTCGATGGCGTGGGCAGCCGCGCCGAGCTGTACGACACCTACCTGCAGAACGGTTGGTTCGACATCGACAGCGGTGGCAGCGTGCTGCTGGAGAACGTCGAAGCGCACTCGGTGGGCGGCAGCATGCGCCTGCTTGGCAGCCGCATCAACAAGACCTATTCCAGCGCGGTGATCAACGGCGGCAGCTTCTACACCGTGGGCGGCTATGGCGTGAACATCAACAGCTGGGGCCAGCTGACCGCCCGCGATGCCGCGTTCGATGTCCGCGACGGCTACTCCGGATTCTGGCTGGCCAGCGATGAGTCGCGCCTGCAGCTGACCGACAGCAGCATCGACACCTGGACCGACACCTACGGCTACGGCGTTGAGATCGCCGGCGGCGTCGCCACCGTGCAGGGCGGCCGGATCACCACGCACGGCGATGCAACCTATGGCGTACGCGTGACCGGCTCCACCGGCAGCACCGCCAGCCGCATTGAAGCCAGCGGCAACGTGATCGACGTGCGCGGCAATGGCGGCGGTGGTGTGTTCATCGGTGGCTCCACCGCCACCGCGCTGCTCGACACCGTTGCGATCCGCAGCGACGGCGAGAACGTGTTCGGCATCGTGCACATGAACACGGCGCGGCTGACCCAGGCCGATCGCCTGGACATCCGCATGACCGGCAGCAACAGCGGCGGCTACCGCTCCTACCTGACCGCGTTCGGCCCGTACTGGAACCGTGCCACCTTCAATGACAGCCACATCGAGACCGCCAGCGGCGCCGCGTTCTGGCTGCAGGGCAGCAACCATGCGTTGGCCGTCAATAGCAGCGATGTGACTGCAGGCGACGGCAGTGGCCGCCTGCTGCGGGTCAGCGACACGGTATTCACCGATGGCAGCAGCGTGGCGACCAGCCGCATCGACTTCAGCGCCGACGCCAGCACGCTGCGCGGTGACGTGGTGGTCGACAGCGCAACGGCTGACGTGCACATGGTGCTGGGCAACGGCACCACGTTCAGCGGTGCCCTGCGCAACGACTCGGGCTATCAGGTCGCACAGCTGGCGCTGGATGGCAGCAGCCAGTGGAACGTGCGTGCCAGTTCCAGCGTCGGCGCGCTCGAACACGCCGGCACCATCGCCTTCGATGCGCCGGCGGCGGGCGGCTTCAAGACCGTCACCGTCAGCGGCGACTATGTGGGCAACGGTGGCCAGTGGATCTTCAACCGCGCGCTGGGTGACGACACTTCGCTGGGCGACCAGCTGGTGATCAACGGCAACAGCAGCGGCACTGCCAACGTGAGCGTGCGCAACGCCGGCGGCGCCGGTGCACTGACCCAGGAGGGCATCCGCCTGATCACCGTGGCTGGCCAGTCGGATGCACAGTTCAGCCTGCAGGGGCGCGCGGTTGCGGGCGCCTACGACTACTTCCTGTTCAAGGGTGGCGTGTCGACCCCGGATGATGGCAACTGGTACCTGCGTTCGGAGTACGTACCGCCGGTCGATCCGCCGGAACCGCCGGAGCCCCCGGTTGATCCGCCGCAGCCGCCGGAACCGCCGGTCGATCCGCCGTCACCGCCGGAACCGCCGATCGATCCGCCGTTACCGCCGGAGCCGCCGATCGATCCGCCGCGCCCGCAGGTGGAACGCCCGGAACCGGCGGCCTACCTGGCCAACCGCAGCGCCGCACTGGACATGTTCCGGCACAGCCTGCATGACCGCGCCGGTGATCCCGCCGCCGAGGCCGGCGCCAGCGGCGATGCCGTGGCCTGGATGCACCTTCGCAGCGCGCAGCCTGACAGCCACGGCCGCACCCGCCAGGTCCAGGTCGATGGCCAGATCAGCAGCGTGCTGGTCGGCGTCGGCCACCGCTTCGAGGTGGGTGGCACCGGCGAGCTGCAGGCGGGTGCGATGCTCGGCCACGGCCGCGCGCGCAATGACAGCCGCTCGCAGGTGACCGGCTACGCCGCGCGTGGCGTGGTCACTGGCACCAGCGTGGGTGCCTATGCCACCTGGCTGCAGGATGCGCGCATGCAGGGCGGTGCCTATGTGGATGGTTGGCTGCAGTACGGCCGCTTCCGCAACAGCGTGCAGGGCGAAGGCCTGCAGAAGGAGCGCTATGACGCCCGCAACTGGAGTGCGTCGGCCGAGGCCGGCTATGTACTGCCCCTGCGGCGCACCGCGCAGCGCGGCATCTACCTGGAACCGCAGCTGCAGGTGGTGCACAGCCGCTATGACAGCGACCGCGTGGTCGAGGCCAACGGCACGGTGGTCGAGGACCGCGGTGGTGGCGAGACCAGCACCCGTCTCGGCCTGCGCCTGTACAGCCGTGGGTTGAGCCCGGCGCAGGGCCAGGTGCACCCGTACGTGGCGGTGAACTGGTGGTCCGGCGGAAATGGCGCGGGGCTGGCGATGGACGGCGAGCAACTGCGCCGCCAGCTGCCGCGTGACATCTACGAGGCCAAGGCCGGCATGCAGCTGAACCTGTCCGGCGGATGGCGCGGCTGGGGAGAGATCAGTCGGCAGAGCGGTGGCATGGGCTTCCGCGATGTCGGCGCCCAGCTGGGCATCTCGTACAACTGGTGATGCGGGAAGAACCCGGCAAGGGAGTGCCGGGTTCTTTTTTCCACACACGTCGTGGAAAGCGGTGGGGGTTTGATGTGGACAAGTGGCGGCGAGCGCCACGCACCAGGCATTTCAGGGAGTGGTGAATTTTTGTCCATACCCACCCGTGGTTTTCCACACCCGGCGTGGAGAGTGGTTGGGATTTGATGTGGACAAGTGGGTGGGAGCATTACCACGCAAGCGTTTCGAAGCATGGCGAATATTTACCCACGTTGCTCGGGCAAGCCGGGTAGAGCCGAGCCCGCACTCGGCTGATGCCCCCCCCTAAGCCGAGCGTGAGTTCGGCTCTACATCAGGTTCGCCGGTTTTCCACACCCGGCGTGGAAAGCAATGGGAGTTTGCTGTGGACAAGTGCCGGCGAGCGTCACACCGCAAGCGTTTCGCAACGTGGTGTTTTTTTGTCCACCCGCGGAAACGCGAACGCCCCGCGCAAGGCGGGGCGTCCAGGGTCGATCCGCTGCCGCAGGATCAGACGTTGAAGCGGAAGTGCAGGATGTCGCCTTCCTGCACGCGGTATTCCTTGCCTTCCAGGCGCAGGCGACCGGCTTCCTTGGCGCCAGCTTCGCCCTTGTACTTGATGAAGTCGTCATACGCGATGGTCTCGGCGCGGATGAAGCCCTTCTCGAAGTCGGTGTGGATGACCGCGGCGGCCTGCGGGGCGGTAGCGCCCTTGCGCACGGTCCACGCGCGGACTTCCTTCACGCCAGCGGTGAAGTAGGTCTGCAGGCCGAGCAGGCTGTAGGCCGCGTTGATCACGCGGTTCAGGCCCGGCTCGCTCAGGCCCAGGTCGGCCAGGAAGGTATCGCGGTCTTCGTCGTCCAGCTGCGACAGCTCTTCTTCAATCGCGGCCGACACCGGCACCACCTGCGCGCCTTCAGCGGCGGCGTGCGCGCGCACGGCGTCCAGGTGCGGGTTGTTCTCGAAACCGTCTTCCAGCACGTTGGCGATGTACATCACCGGCTTCAGGGTCAGCAGGAACAGATCGCGTACCAGCGCCTTCTCTTCCTCGTCCAGGCCCGCCGAGCGACCGGCCTTGCCATCCGACAGCGCGGCCTGCAGCTTGGCCAGCACCGGCTTGCGCGCCGCGGCGTCCTTGTCACCACCCTTGGCAGCGCGCTCGGCACGGTTCAGCGCCTTCTCGACGCTGTCCAGGTCGGCCAGCGCCAGCTCGGTATCGATGGTTTCGATATCCGAGATCGGGTCGACCTTGTTGTTGACGTGGATGACGTCGGCATTCTCGAAGCAGCGCACCACGTGGGTGATCGCATCGACTTCGCGGATGTGCGCCAGGAACTTGTTGCCCAGGCCTTCACCGCTGGCGGCACCGGCGACCAGGCCGGCGATGTCGACGAACTCGACCGCGGTCGGGATGACCTTCTGCGGGTTGATGATCGCTGCCAGCTCGTTCAGGCGCGGATCCGGCACCGGCACGATGCCGACGTTCGGCTCGATGGTGCAGAACGGGAAGTTCGCCGCGGCGATACCCGCCTTGGTCAGCGCATTGAACAGGGTCGACTTGCCGACGTTGGGCAGGCCGACGATGCCGCATTTGATACCCATGGGTGACAGCTCTCTGGGGTGAAAGTGATTGGGGAAACAGCGACCTGGGCGCTGCTTTTCCAATCATTCTCCGTACCGACCAACGGTCGGTACCTACCATTCATTTCGGGGTATGCAGCCGCTTCATCGCTTCGTTGAAATCGCCCTGCACTGCCAGCGGCAGCACGTCGATCGCATCGTCGATGGCGCGCGCGATCAGCACGTCGTCGTCCTTCGACGGGCGGCCGAGCACCCAACCCACCACGCGGTCCTTGTGGCCGGGGTGGCCGATGCCCACGCGCAGGCGGTGGAACTTGCCGTGGCCGAGCAGGCGGATGGTGTCGCGCAGGCCGTTCTGTCCGCCGTGGCCACCGTCGAACTTCAGCCGCGCCACGCCGGGCGCCAGGTCCAGTTCGTCGTGGGCCAGCAGGGTTTCTTCCGGCTCGATCTTCCAGAACCGCTGTGCGGCGGTGACCGACTTGCCGCTGAGATTCATGAAGGTGGCGGGCTTGAGCAGCCACACCGTCTGCCCGGCGATCTCGACCTTGGCGGTCTCGCCGAACAGCTTGCTGTCCACATTCCATCGCGCACCGGCTTTTTCCGCCAGGGCCTCAACGAAATGAAACCCGGCATTGTGCCGGGTCCGGGCGTGTTCCGATCCGGGATTGCCCAGACCGACGATCAGTCGCAGTCCTGCCATGGTTCCTTCCAACACGGTGCCTGCCCGGAGGCAGGCACCGTAGCGGTATTACTCGGCGGCAGCCGCTTCTTCGTCAGCCGCGTCGACCTTGCCGGCCTTGGCGGTGACGATGGCGTCGTCGTGGTCCTTGCCCAGCGCCAGGGCCGGGATTTCCACGCCCTTCGGCAGCTTGATGTCGGACAGGTAGACGATGTCACCGGCCTTCAGCTCGCCCAGGTCGACTTCGATCGACTCCGGCAGGTCCTTCGGCAGGCAGCTGATGGTCACTTCCTTCAGTTCGTGGGCGACCACGACGTCGGCAGCCTTGCCAGCCGGCGAGGTGTCTTCGTTGATGAAGTGCAGCGGGACCGAAGCGGTCAGGGCTTCGTTCTCGTTCACGCGCTGGAAGTCCAGGTGCATGATCAGCTGCTTGTACGGGTGGCGCTGCATGTCACGCAGCAGCACCTTCTGCACCTGGCCGTCCAGGTTCAGGTCCAGGATCGAGGCATAGAACCACTCGTTCTGCTGGGCCAGCCAGATTTCGTTGTGGTCCAGGCTGATGGCGACCGGCTCGGCGTTGCCGCCGTACACGATGGCCGGGATCACACCAGCGTGACGCAGGCGGCGGCTCGCACCCTTACGCTGCAGTTCACGCTTGGTGACCTTGATTTCATGGGTCTTCGACATTTTCGACTACTCAGGTTGTTGCCTCGCCTTGCGGCGTGGCGGTTGAAGATGCTTCCGCGACCAGAAGCACCCGGGGTATGCCCCCACCGTTGCCGGCGGGGGCGAAAAACTCAGTCGACGTACAGCGAGCTGACCGACTCGCCGAAGGCGATGCGGCGCATCGTTTCGGCCAGCATTTCCGCCACGCTCAGCTGGCGGATCTTGCTGCACACCCGCGCGGCGTCCTTCAGCGGGATGGTGTCGGTCACCACCAGCTCGTCGAGCTGGGAATTGGTGATGTTGTCCACTGCCGGGCCCGACAGCACCGCGTGGGTGCAGTAGGCGGCGACCTTGAGCGCACCGCGCGCCTTCAGGGCAGCGGCAGCGGCGCACAGGGTGCCGGCGGTGTCGACGATGTCATCGACCATCACGCAGGTCTTGCCTTCGACGTCACCGATGATGTTCATCACGGTGGAGACGTTGGCGCGCGGGCGGCGCTTGTCGATGATCGCCAGGTCGGCGTCATCCAGGCGCTTGGCCACGGCACGGGCGCGGACCACGCCGCCCACGTCCGGCGAGACGACGATCAGGTTCTCGGTGCCGTAGGCGCGCCAGATGTCGGCCAGCAGCAGCGGGGACGCATACACGTTGTCCACCGGAATATCGAAGAAGCCCTGGATCTGGTCGGCGTGCAGGTCGACGGTCAGCACGCGATCAGCGCCAGCGGTGCTGAACATCTTGGCCGCCAGCTTGGCGGTGATCGGCACGCGCGAGGAACGCATGCGGCGATCCTGGCGCGAGTAGCCGAAGTACGGCACCACGGCGGTCACGCTGGCCACCGATGCGCGCTTGAGCGCGTCGATCAGCACCAGCAGTTCCATCAGGTTTTCCGCGCTCGGCGCGCAGGTCGGCTGGATCACGAACACGTCCTGCTTGCGGACGTTCTCTTCGATCTCCACCTGCACTTCACCATCGGAGAAGTGCGAGACCAGCGCCTTGCCCGGGCGAACCCCCAGTTCCTTGCAGATGTTCTGCGCCAGACGTTTGTTGGCGTTGCCGGAAAAGACCAGCAGGTTCGGGGACTCTTGCATCATGATTGTCTCGGGCGGGGACGAGTGGCGGGGATCCGGAGTCGGCAAGGACCCTGATGGACCCTTGCTGCTGACAACACCGCGGCTGTTTCCACGTCCCGCGCAGGCAATGCGCTGGAAGGCGCGGACACAGCCGCTATTGGCAGGGGCGGTAGGATTCGAACCTACGAATGCCAGGATCAAAACCTGGTGCCTTGGGCCTCTTGGCGACGCCCCTGCATTGATAAATCAGTGTTGCTCGAGTGCATCCAGCAGTGGCGAACGCGCAACGCCCGCTGCCACCCTTGCCCGCAACTCCTTCGGCAACTTCGACCGTCCCTGCTCTGCGGCAGACTGCGATGCGAACTCGACGAAACAACCACTTCCCGAACCGGTCAGCCGCGCGGACCCGATCTTGCTCAACGCGACAAGCGCCGCCTCTACGGCAGGCTCGCGGCGGCGCAGCACCGGTTCGAACGCGTTCCCGACCAGGGTCCCGGAAGCGAAGTCCTCTATTTTCGCAACTGGGCTGTCGCGCGTCAAATCCGGGTCTGCGAACAGGGCCGGGGTGGGAACATGAACACCCGGTTCGACCACCACGTACCAAGCCGGGCCCAGGGTGATCGGCTGCAGGCGCTCGCCCACGCCTTCGGCCCAGGCATTGCGGCCGCGCACGAACACCGGCACGTCCGCGCCCAGACGCAGGCCCAGCGCGGCCAGCGCATCCTCGTCCAGACCGGCCCGCCAGAGCCGGTTCAGCACAACCAGCACGGTGGCCGCATCGGAGGAACCGCCGCCAAAACCACCACCTGCAGAAACGTTTTTTTCGACGATGATGTCGACACCTTGCGCGACATTGACCGCCTCTTTCAGCAGCTTCGCTGCGCGCACGGCCAGATCGTCGGCCTCGGCCACGCCCGCCAGGCCGTCCCCCTGCCGGCGCACCTGGCCGTCCTCACGCAGGCGCAGGCCGATGCGATCCCCCCAGTCCAGCAGGCGGAATACGGTCTGCAGTTCGTGGTAGCCGTCGGCCCGGCGGCCGGTGATGTGCAGGAACAGGTTCAGCTTGGCCGGGGCCGGCCACCAGGACCAGCCCGCGCCGTCGACTGCCCCACTCATGGGGTGCCCTGCCCCCACTGGTCCACCAGCAGGCGTACCTTGGCGTCGCCATTGCTGGCCTCGATCCGGCGTGGCACCGCCGGGCGCCCAGCCTCGGCCGGGTACCAGTCCAGATACTGCACCTGCCAGCCCATTTGCTGCATGCGACGCGGCCGGCCTTCACCGTCGCGTTCGACCTTTTCCGGACCAGCAGCATCACCGGCCACCAGGCCACGGATCCACGCCGGCAGCTGGTTGACCGGAATGTCCCAGCCAGTCGCTTCCAGCAGCAGCTGCTGGGCGTCCTCGCCGTCACGCGGCCCGCCGGCCAGTCCCTCCAGGCGACCGGCTTCGGAATGGGTATCGCCGGTCAGCTTCCAGCTCTGCCGGGTCACCGGCGCGCTCAGCTCGACCACATAGCGGCGCCCTTCCTGCTTCCAGTCGATGCGACCGCTGCCGCCGTCCTTGCCCTTGCTGACCGCGACCCGGCCCTGGAAAGCCCAGTCCGGCTGCGCGTGCAGCACGGCCACGCGCGCCGCCTCGACCTGCGCCGCTTCGGCCGAAACAACCTCGACCACCGCCGGCGCCGGGGTCTTCTGCGTGCCCACGCTGGTACAGGCAGTCACCGCCAGGGTCACGGCCGCCAACAGCAGCGGCCGGATCAGGGAAACACTCATGGATTGAATTTCTCGCGGGCGCGCAGCAGCGCGCGGTTTTCAGGATCGAGCTTGGCCGCTTCCTCGAAGAAATGGCGGGCCTCGTCATGCTTGCCCAGCACCCACAGCACTTCGCCTACGTGGGAAGCGATCTCCGGGTCCTTGGCCAGGGTCCATGCCCGACGCAGCTGCACCAGTGCTTCTTCCTTGCGACCCAGGCGATACAGCACCCAGCCATAGCTGTCGACGATGGCGGCGTTGTCCGGTTCGGCCACGCGGGCGCGGTCGATCAGCTCCAGCGCTTCCTGCAGGCGACCGGTGCGATCGGCCAGGGTGTAACCCAGCGCGTTCAAAGCCGGCACGTTCTCCGGGTCGGTCACCAGGATCTTGCGCAGATCGGCCTCGGCGCGCGGAATGTCGTCGCGGCGTTCCCAGGTGAGCGCACGGGCGTACAGCAGGCCGTTGTCATCCGGGTAAGCGGCCAGGCCGCGGGCCAGCGCATCCAACTCCCCGGCAGTGTCGTCGGCGCGCTGGCGCAGTTCGGCTTCCAGCAGGTAGGCGTCGCGGCGCACGTCGTCGTCAACCACCGCATCGGACTGGATCGCGTGCACTTCATCCAATGCCTGCGGCAGGCGCCCGGCCAGGGCCTGGGCGTTGGCCGCGCGCAGGCGCGCCTCACTCAACTCATCGCCACCGGGCACGCTGTGGTACCACTGCACGGCCTCGGCGTAACGCTTCAGGTACTCGGCGATCTTGCCCAGCAGCAGGCGCTGCGCCGGGTCCGGCTTGGCCGCCTGCCGCGACAGCTCGTTGTAGAGGTTGGACAGCGCGGCCTTGTCACCCTGCTTGGCCAGCAGCGAGGCACGCATGCCCCAGGTCTGCACGTCCTGCGGGCCGAACGCCAGCACGCGCTCGGCGGCGGACGGCTGGCCGAGGCTGTCATAGGCAATGGCCACCGCATTGCGCAGTTCCGGGTCCTGGCGGGTCTTCGGCTCCACATCGTGCAGCAGCGACAGCGCCTTGCCGGTCTCCCCGGCCTGCTGCAGCTGGCTGGCACGCAGCAGCGCCACGCGCGGTTCTTCCGGGAAACGCTTGACCACTTCATCGATCATGCGCCGCGCCAGGTCGGGCTTGTCCATGCGCAGGGCAAGGCGACCGAACTCCTGCCAGGCCTCGATCTTCGGCGGAATGGCGTTGACCTCGACCAGCTCGCCCAGCACCTGCGCGGGCACCGCCGGATCGCGGCCACCGCCGATCAGGGCCGCCAGGGCGAACTTCCAGCCGCGCTCGTCGGGGTCGGCCAGCAGGCCCTGCAGTTCGGTGCGGGCAGCCTTCACATCGCCCTGGCGCATGGCCAGCGCACCGGCCGCACTGCGCAGGGTCAACGAGCGCGGGGCCCGCTGCTGCCACAGGGCCAGGCCCTTGGCGGCGCTGGCATCATCGTTGGCGAGCATGGAAATGCGGGTCGCGCGCTCGGCCAGGCCGGCGTCGCCGTCGGTCTGCTGGGCGGCCTGCAGGTACCAGCGCGCGGCCTCGGCCAGCTTGCCGGCCTGCAGGGCGAACTCACCGGCCATCACCGGTTCCAGCGCCAGTTCCTCAGTGGCCGGGGCCCGTACGGGGGCCTTGGCCGGCACCGCCGCCAGGGCCTGGCTGCAGGCCAGGGACAGCAGCAGAACACTGGGGATGCGAATCAATGCGGGCATCGTCGGCATCGGGGCCTTAAAATGTCGTCCAATGGCCAGCAGCTTATCGCAAGCAACTGAACAATGACCCTGTGGGTGCTCGGACTGAATCACCAGACCGCACCGGTGGAGCTGCGCGAGCGCGCGGCCTTCGCCGGTGAGGCGTTGCCGCGCGCGCTCGGTTCGCTGCGCGATACTCCGCAGATCGCCGAGGCGGTGCTGCTGTCCACCTGCAACCGCACCGAGCTGTATGCCGTGGCCGATTCGGCACAGGCGCTGGACCAGTGGCTGCACACCCAGGCCGGCGACCTGCAGGGCTACCTGTATCAGCACGCCGATGCCGAGGCCGTGCGCCACCTGTTCCGGGTCGCCACCGGCCTGGACTCGATGGTGCTGGGTGAACCGCAGATCCTCGGCCAGGTGAAGGATGCCTGGTCGACCGCGCGTGACCACGGCCTGCTCGGCCAGCGCCTGGACCGCCTGTTCCAGCAGACCTTCTCGGTCGCCAAGCGTGCGCGCACCGACACCCAGGTCGGCGCCAATCCGGTGTCGGTCGCCTCGGCCGCAGTTCGCCTGGCGCAGAACGCCTTCGCACGCCTGGACGATTCCACCGTGCTGCTGGTGGGCGCGGGCGAGACCATCGAGCTGGCTGCACGCCACCTGAGTGAAGGCAAGGTGCGGCGATTGCTGATCGCCAACCGCACCCTCGCCCACGCGCAGGAGCTGGCCAGCCGCCACGGCGGCGTGGCCCTGCCGTTGACTGAACTGGACCGCCACCTCGGCGAGGCCGACGTGGTGTTCTCGGCCACCGCCGCACGCGAACCGGTGATCCACCGCGAGATGGTGGCCAATGCCCTGCGCGCGCGCCGGCACAAACCGATGCTGCTGTTCGACCTGGCCGTGCCGCGTGACATCGAGGCAGAGGTCGGCACGCTCAACGACGCCTTCCTCTACACCGTCGACGACCTGGAGCGCGCGGTGGAAGACAACCGCCGCGGCCGCCGCGAAGCGGCCGCCGAGGCCGAGGCGATCATCGACCTGCAGGTCTCGCGTTTCGTCGAAACCCTGCAGGCCAGCGCCCACCAGGCGCCGCTGCGGCAGCTGCGCGCCTTCGGCGAGGCCACCCGCGCCGAGCTGCTGGAGCGCGCGCGCCAGCAACTGGCCAACGGCAAGCCGGCCGATGAAGTGCTGGAACTGCTGGCCCACGGCCTGACCAACCGCCTGCTGCATCCGCCGACCGCCGCCCTGCGCGCAGCCGCGCTCAGTGGCGATGCCGACCTGACCCGCGCCGCCGAGCGCCTGTTCCCGGCCACGCCGGGTTACCGCCACCCACCCGTGAGACCCGATGACGCCGACCCTGCGCCGTAAGCTGGAAGCGCTGGCCGAGCGCCGCGAAGAACTGGAACGCCTGCTCGCCGAACCCGATGTGGTCGCCGACAACACCCGTTTCCGCGATCTTTCGCGCGAATTCGCCCAACTTGAGCCGGTCGCCACCGCACTGGCCGACGAAACCCGCGCCAAGGCCGACCTGGCCGCGGCCGAAGGCATGCGCGCCGACCCCGACCTGCGCGAACTGGCCGACGAGGAAATCGCCGCGGCCCAGGCCCGCCTGCAGGAACTGGAACAGGAGCTTGCCCTGCTGCTGGTACCGCGCGACCCGCGCGATGAGGGCAACCTGTTCCTGGAAGTGCGCGCCGGTACCGGCGGCGACGAAGCAGCGATCTTCGCCGGCGATCTGTTCCGCATGTACGCCCGCTATGCCGAACGCCAGGGCTGGAAAGTCGAGATCGAATCGGACAATCCCGGTGAGCACGGCGGCTACAAGGAAGTGGTGGCACGCGTGGTCGGGCGTGGCGCGTTCTCGCGCCTGAAGTTCGAATCGGGCACGCACCGCGTGCAGCGCGTGCCGGCCACCGAATCGCAGGGCCGCATCCATACCTCGGCGGCTACCGTGGCGATCATTCCCGAAGCCGACGAAGTCGATGACATCGTCATCAACCCGGCCGACCTGAAGGTGGATACGTTCCGCTCCTCCGGCGCCGGCGGCCAGCACGTCAACAAGACCGAATCGGCCATCCGCATCACCCATGTGCCAACCGGCGTGGTGGTGGAATGCCAGACCGAGCGCAGCCAGCACGCCAACCGCGACAAGGCGATGAAGCGCCTGAAGGCGCAGCTGCTGGACGCCGAGCGCCAGCGCCAGGATGCCGCGCAGGCCGAGTCGAGGCGCCTGCAGGTGGGCAGTGGTGACCGCAGCCAGCGCATCCGAACCTACAACTTCCCGCAGGGGCGCATCACCGATCACCGTGTGGAAGGACTGACCCTGTACGACCTGCCCAACATCCTGGCCGGTGACCTCGACCCGCTGCTGCAGCGGCTCAGCCACGAACACCAGGTCGACGCCCTGGCCCAGCTGTCGGCAGGCTGAGCACGATGTCGGCCTGGCAGCAGCGACAGCACCTGCAGCAAGCGATTGCCCGCCAGCCCGACGACTTCGTCGCCTGGGTGATGCTGGCCGACGTGGAACTGGAAGCCGGCGACATCGCTGCCGGCGAACAGGCCGCGCGACGTGCCCTGCAGCTGCGCCCGAACCACCCCGAAGCACTGGCGCGGCTCGGCCGCGTGGCGTGGATGGCCGGTGCACATGGCGATGCAGCCAAGCTGCTCGGCCAGGCCTCGGCACTGGCACCGCAACATCCCGGCATTGCGCTGTGGCTGGGCCACGCACTGGAAGATGCCGATGATGCCGAAGGTGCGTCGGCGGCCTATCGACGCGCACATGGGTTGATGCCGGCCGAACCTTACATCGCCGCCCAGCGCCTGGCCTGGCAGCGTCGCCTGTGCGATTGGCAGGACGTGGACTCGCTGGCCGCACAGGTGCGCGCCGCCGTGGCCAGCGGCCAGGGCGTGGTCGAGCCGTTTGCCTTCCTCAGCGAGGACGCCAGCGCTGCCGAGCAGTTGGCCTGCGCACGCACCCGTGCGGTGGCTGTGGCTGCCTCGGTGCGGCCATTGCCGCCGGCAACGGTGCGCCCGCACGGCCCGCTGCGCGTCGGTTTCCTCTCCAATGGGTTCGGCGCACATCCGACCGGATTGCTGACCGTGGCGCTGTTCGAGCAGCTGCGTCACGACCCCGCACTGCAACTGCATCTGTTCGCACTGAACCGCGACGATGGCAGCCGCATCCGCCAGCGCCTGCAGACAGCGACGCAGCTGCATGATGTGGCCGGCCTGCGTCATGCCGATACCGCCGCACGCATCCGCGCACAGGGCATCGACCTGCTGTTCGACCTGCGTGGCTGGGGCGGTGGTGGCGCGCCGGAAGTGCTGGCGATGCGCCCTGCCCCGCTGCAGCTGAACTGGCTGGCCTATCCGGGCACGTCGGGGGGGCCGTGGATGGATGCGGTGATCGGCGATGCCTTCGCGCTGCCGCCCGCACTGGAGCCGCACTACAACGAACGCGCGCTGCGCCTGCCGCGAGCCTTCCAGCCGTCGGACAACACGCGCGTGCTGGAGCCTGCGCCGACGCGTGCCGACTGCGGTCTGCCCGTGCAGGGCGTGGTGTTCTGCTGTTTCAACAACAGCTACAAGCTCAACCCGCGCAGCATGGGCCGTGCCTTTGCAGTGCTGCAGGCGGTGCCCTGCAGCGTGCTGTGGCTGCTGTCCGGGCCCGGCCAGGCCGACGCGCGCCTGCGTGCCGCCGCAGAGGCCGCGGGCCTGGACCCGGCGCGCCTGGTGTTCATGGACAAGCTGCCGCATCCGCAGTACCTGGCCCGTTATCAGCTGGCCGACCTGTTCCTGGACACGCATCCGTACAACGCCCACACCACCGCCTCCGATGCGCTGTGGGCCGGCTGCCCGGTGCTGACCTGCCCGGGCGACACTTTCGCCGCGCGCGTGGCCGGCAGCCTCAACCATCACCTTGGCCTGGCCCGGCTGAACGTCGCCGACGATGCCGCGTTCATCGCCACCGCCAGTGCACTGGGCAACGACCCGGCTGCGCTGGCCGCGTTGCGTGCTGAACTGGCGCAGGCACGCGAGCGCAGCGGGCTGTTCGACATGGGCGGGTTTGCCCATGATCTGTCGGCGTTGGTGCAGCAGCTGGCGCGCGAGCACGGCTGGCTGGGAACAGCGGAACAGACCGGGTAATGTCTACTGGAAAATGCCTGCTGGGTAGAGTCGACTGTCAGTCGACTGCTCTCGGCCGGAAGCCGAAAACCCCGCGCTGCGCGCGATAGTCGACTCTACCCAGTCGGCACCCAATCGATACCCAATCGATCTCATCCCAGCGGCGGTCGCCCTGCCTCTACATGCGGTGACGCGACGGTGCGCTACGCTCGGGCTTCCTTCCCGCGTGGTGTGACGATGGCCAAGCTCAAGCGCAAGGACTACGACGAACTGCTGCTGCCACTGCAGCTGGAACTGACCGCGATGGCGCGCTGGGTGCAGCACAGCGGGCAACGCCTGCTGGTGCTGTTCGAAGGGCGTGACACGGCGGGCAAGGGCGGCGCGATCCAGGCCATCAGCCAGCACCTCAACCCTCGCCAGTGCCGGGTGGTGGCACTGCCCAAGCCTACCGACCGAGAAGCCACGCAGTGGTACTTCCAGCGCTACGCGTCGCACCTTCCGGCCGCCGGCGAGATCGTGCTGATGGACCGCAGCTGGTACAACCGTGCCGGCGTGGAGCGGGTGATGGGCTACTGCAGCGAGACCGAGTACCAGCAGTTCCTGCGCCAGGCGCCGGTGTTCGAGCAGCTGCTGGTGGACGACGGCATCCTGCTGTTCAAGTACTGGCTGTGCGTTGACCAGGAGCAGCAGGAAAAGCGCTTCGCCGAGCGTCATATCGACCCGCTGAAGGGCTGGAAGCTCTCTCCGGTGGACCTGAAATCACGCAGCAAGTACAGCGCCTACACCGAGGCACGCGAGGCGATGCTGCGCGCCACCCACCGCGAAGCGGCGCCGTGGACGCTGGTGGATTTCAACGACCAGCGCCTGGGCCGGCTGACGCTGGTGCGCAACCTGCTGGACCGGCTGCCGGATACGCGCGTGGATGCGCCGTTGCCGGAGCTGCCGAAGCTGAAGGGCAAGCTGCACCGCGAGCACTACGATGTGCTGAAGCCGATCGAGGACTTCCCGGTCGAGGAATAGGGGTTGTTCGGCAGGGCCTGCGGCCCTGCACCTGCCGAAGCCAGAGCAACGGCAACAGCAACAGCAACGGCGGGCTTCCTGAGGGATGGCGGGGTGGGTCCGGTTTCGGGGGACGCTGCAAGTACGTCCATGTAAGCTCGGTCGCCGCATCCATGCGGCTCACGCCCCCGCAACCGGACCCACCCCGCCTTCGACAGATCTCCGCGATCTGTCGGCATTGCATTCTGTAGATCCACGCCATGCGTGGATGCTCTTTGTTCGATTGTCGAAGTATTCGAACTCGATGGAGATTCATCCACGCATGGCGTGGATCTACCAGATCGCAGAAATCTGTCAGAGGTGGGGCGGTGTCGGAGTGCGGGGTGTCAGCCGCATGGGCCCGAGGCACGCCTCGGGCGGGTTGGGCAGGACGCCCAACCCCGGTCTTGCCGTGTGCGCAGGAAAGCGCACACGAGCAAGCGGCTGCCAAGCCTACAGGGACGTACTTGCGGCGTCCCCGCACTCCGACACCGCCCCGCCCACCCACGGAATGCACGCTGTTGCTGTTACTGCCGGCCAGCGGCCGGCACTACCGCGGGGTGCAGGGCCGCAGGCCCTGCCGACCCACCCACTACTTGGCAGCCGCGATCTGCTTTTCGATGTCGGCGGCAGTCACCGGGCCGAGGAAGCTGTGCGCCAGCTTGCCCTGCGGATCGATGAGATGCGTCAGCGGCAGGCCGCGCGGCGTGGCGAAATCGGCGGGCGGATCGAACGGGTCGACGATCACGATCGGATAGGTCACCGGATGCTTGGTCAGGAACGCCTGCATTTCCGGCGCTTCGATGTCCTCATAGGCCAGGCCGACCACTTCGATGTTGCTGCGCATCGCATGCAGCGCCGACAACTCCGGCATTTCCTTGCGGCACGGCGCGCACCAGGTCGCCCAGAAATTCACCACCACCCACTTGCCGCGGTGCGCGGCCAGGTCGTAGTCGCTGCCATCGACCGCCTTCATCTTCAGCGTCGGGAACTCGGCGGTGATGCGTTCGGCCGGGGTCTCCTCGACCGGTGCCGGCGTGCTCGGTGTCGGTGCCTGCGCCGGCGGCTGGCTGCTGGCCGGGGTCGGCTCCTGTGCCGGCTTGCAGGCCGCCAGGGCCAACAGGAGGGCCAGCGGGAGCAGCAGCAACGGGGTCTTGCGGGTCATGGCATGTCTCCAGATTCGGTGTAGATATCGCTGACCTTGCGCTTGAGGCGTTCGCGCAGGGGCAGTCGCAGGTCGTCCAGTGCCGCCAATGCGGCGCGACCCAGGCTGTCGTCCCGGTACGGCAGATGCTGCTCGGCCACCGGGATGCGCAGCTGGGTGCATTCGTACAGATCGGCCAGGCTGACCTGGTCCAGGTCACGCGACAAGAGCCATTCACCACGTTCATCGCGGCGCAGCAGGCCGATCTCCTGCAGGTTGCAGGCCAGGTCCTGCAGCAGCGAATCGGTCAGCATCGGCTCGAGCCGCAGGATTTCATCATCGGCCAGGCCCTTGCCCTTGGCACGTGCATGGTGGAAGCGGCCCAGCAGGCGCAGCAGGCCATAGAACTCGTAACCCTGCGGCAGGCGCAGTTCCACCGGCTGGTAGCGGAAGGCGGCCATCGACGAAGACAACGATGCCCCCAGCAGCACTGCCACCCAGCACAGGTAGATCCACAGCAGCAGGATCGGCACGAAGGCCACCGTGCCATACAGCTTCTGGTAGGACTGGAAACTGCCCAGGTAGGCACCGATGCCCCATTTCACCACTTCCAGGATGACCGCCGCCAGGATCGCGCCGGGCACCGCGTGCCGCCATTTCACGGTGTGGTGCGGCACCACCCGGAACATCAGCGTGATGCAGACGAACTCGATCAGGATCGGCGCCAGCCGCAATGCGAACTCGGCCAGCCAACGACCTTCCTGGGTCCCGAACAGTGGCATCGCGAACACCCGCGCCGACACCGCCAGCGAAGCGGCGGCGAGCATCGCGCCCAGGGTGAGTACGGTCCAGTAGACCAGGAAACGGGTCAGCTTGGGCCGGGTCGACCCAACCCGCCAGATCTGGTTGAAGGTCTCTTCAACACTGTTGAGGGTGATCAGCAGTGACACCACCAGCGCAATGAAGCCGGCGGCGGTGAGCTGGCCGGCACTGGCCGAGAACTGCCGCAGGTAGCCCTCCGCCGCGCGCGCGGCATTGGGCACGAAGTTGGAGAAGACGTAATCGCTGAGCTGGTCGCTCCAGCGGTCGAAGACAGGGAAGGCCGAGAGCACGCCGAACACCACGATGGCCAGCGGCACCAGCGCGAACACCGTGGTGTACGCCAGCGCCGCCGCTGCCTGGAACAGGCGGTCGTCGAGGAAGCGATGCCACAGGAAGCGGCCGAAACTGATGGCCCGTGCGCGATCCCGCGCGCGCTCCATCCACAGGTTGAGCGTATCCAGAGGTTCCATCGGTGGAAGGGTACCCGATGCGGAATGCTGGCAGGATAGCCATACTGGTGGCCACACGACGAGGAGAAGCGGGCACGATGGGCGAGATTCTGGTGCTGTACTACAGCCGGGGCGGTTCGGTGGCACGGCTGGCGCGCCAGATCGCGCGGGGCATCGGCGAAGTGCCGGGCATGAGCGCGCGCCTGCGCACGGTGCCGCCGGTGGCCGCGGTGACCCAGACCGCGCAGCCGCCTGTACCCGACGATGGCGCCCCCTATGTGAGCGTGCAGGACCTGGTCGAGTGCCAGGGCCTGCTGCTCGGCAGCCCGACCCGCTTCGGCAACATGGCCGCGCCGGTGAAGCATTTCCTCGACGGTCTCGGCGCCGAATGGGTCAACGGCACCCTCTCGGGCAAGCCGGCCGGGGTGTTCACCTCGACCGCCTCGATGCATGGCGGCCAGGAATCGACCCTGCTGTCGATGCAGGTACCGCTGCTGCACCACGGCTGCGTGATCGTCGGCATTCCGTTTACCGAACCGGCGCTGAGCCATACCACCAGTGGCGGCACGCCCTATGGCGCCAGCCACGTGGCCGGTGCCGCCGACGATCCGCAGCCGACCGACGACGAGGCCGTGCTGGCCCGTGCGCTGGGCCGCCGGGTGGCCGACATCGCGCAGCGGTTGGCCCGATGAACCGGCCGCCGCGCACGGTCCTGCTGCTGGCCCTGATGGGGCTGGCCGCGCTGTTCGCCGGCTGGTTCATCAATGACAAGCACTGGCTGGCCACCCAGCTGGTGTTCACCGCGCCACCGCTGGCGCTGGCCATCGCACTGCGCCTGGGCTGGCGCAAGGCGGGTTTCTGGGCCTCGGTGCTGGCGCTGGGCTGGTTCAGCCACGGCGTGATGAGCGCCTGGAGCCACCCGGAGACGCGCTGGCTGGCGCTGATCGAGATCGCGCTGGCCCTGCTGGTGATCTTCAGCGCCAGCCTGCCAGGGCTGCGCGCCCGCTTCGGCAAGCGACGCTGACGCTGCGCCCGCCGGGCCGTATCATCTGTGTTCCTGGCCCCGCGCCGCTGTACCTGTCCTGGTTTCGCGCATGCACATGATGGAAGAGCTCCTGGTCGTCACCACCGGTGGCACGATCGACAAGATCTACTTCGACGACAAGTCGGACTACCAGATCGGCGACCCCCAGATCGGCATGATCCTGCGCGAGCTGGGCGTGACGTTCCGCTTCAACGTGATTCCGATCCTGCGCAAGGATTCGCTGCACATCAACGATGAGGACCGCGAACTGATCCGCGCCACCATCGCCGCGCAGCCGACCCGCCACGTGCTGGTGACTCACGGCACCGATTCGATGGTGCAGACCGGCAAGGTGCTGGCGACGATCCCGGACAAGACCATCGTGATGACCGGCGCACTCAGCCCGGCGCGTTTCCGAGGTTCGGATGCGGAGTTCAACATCGGCTGCGCGATCGGTGCGGTGCAGTCGCTGCCGAGCGGCGTGTACATCGCCATGAACGGCCGGATCTTCGACCCTCAGCACGTGCGCAAGAACGTGGCCGCGAACCGCTTCGAGTCGGTCTGAGGAACAGCGTGCCGGCCAAGGTCGGCACCTGCCCAAAGCAAAAACGCCCCGGCCTAGGCCGGGGCGTGCCCATGGAGAGGGGCTTGGGCTCAGTACTGGGCGTTGAGGGTCAGGCCCGAGAAAGTGCTGTACGCCTTCACCCGCACGTACCAGGTGCCGGCGGCAGGACTGTTGATGGTGCAGGTCTCGCTGTTGCCGCTCAGGTACGGACGGCAGGTGTAGGTGGTATCGGTCGGGGCACTGCCCTGGCGCACATACAGGTCGGCATCACCGCTGCCGCCACTGATCGCCACGCGCAGCTGGGTGCTGCCAGCCGGAACCGCAACGGTGTAGTTCAACTCGGCACCGGTCGCAGCACCCAGGCCGGTCACCGGCACGTTGTTCTGCAGCACATTGCCACCCGGGTTCGGATTGCCGCCACCGTTGATCGCCGCAGCCACGGCGGCATTGGCGTCGATGATGCCGGCGCCGCAGCCACCCGAGCAGGCGCCCGGCAGCGGACGTGCGGTGCTCTTGATGATGCTTTCGACCTGCGCCGGGCTCAGTGGGCTCGGAGCGACCGACTGCATCAGCGCGACCACGCCGGCCACGTGCGGTGCCGCCATCGAGGTGCCGTTGTACGAGGCGTAACTGGCGCTGCCCGGCGTGGTGGTGCCGCTGTTGAGGGTCGAGAGGATGCCCTGGCCCGGTGCCGAGATATCGATGCCATTGCCATAGTTGGAGAAGCTGGCACGCGCACCGGCCGAGGTGGTGGCCGCCACCGCGATCACGTTCGGGCAGTTGGCCGGCACCGACGAGGACACGTTGGTGTTGCTGTTGCCAGCGGCAACCACCACGGTGGTGCCACGGCCGACCGCACCATTGATCGCATTCTGGTAGGTGGTCGAGCAGCTGCCACCGCCACCGAGCGAGAGGTTGATGACCTCGGCCGGGTTGGCGTTGGCCGGTACGCCGCTGACGGTGCCGCCGGAAGCCCACACGATCGCATCGGCGATGTCGGAGGTGTAGCCGCCGCACTTGCCGAGCACACGCACCGGCACGACCTTGGCGTTGAACGCGGTACCGGCCACGCCGGTGCTGTTGTTGGTCACTGCCGCCACGGTGCCGGCGACGTGGGTACCGTGCCAGCTGGAGTTCGAACCCGGGTAACCGGCCTGGCACTCGTTGTCGCCGTACCAGTCGCCCTCATCGTTCGGGTTGTTGTCGCGGCCGTTGCCATCGCGCGCCATCGCCGCATCGCTGATGAAGTCATAGCCGGGCAGGATGTTGGCGTTGAGGTCCGGGTGGTTGGTGATGCCGGTATCGATCACCGCGACAACGACACCGGTGCCGGTGGCCTTGTCCCAGGCCGGCCGGATGTTGATGCCGGCATTGGTGGTGCCGAAGCCCCACTGCTCACTGAAGCGGGTGTCATTCGGGGTCAGGGTCGCACGCATGATCTGATCGACCTCGACGTATTCCACGTTCGGGTCGGCGGCCAGCTTGCGCATCAGCTGCTCGGATTCGGCCCGGTCCAGCGGACGATCGGTCCTGACCAGGGTCGGGCCAACGGCCAGCTTGCGGACCTCCTGCAGGCCCAGCGCGCGGCCCTGGCTGCTGGCCAGGCCAGCGGCGGCCGTCTTCAGCGACGAAGCCAGCGCAGTGGTGCTGGCCACGGCGGCGCTGCCGTCGCGGTACTTCACGATGAAACGCTGGTGCGTCGGCGCGGACTGCAGGCCGCTGAGCTGGACATCACCGGCCAGCGCAGGCGTGGCCAGCAGCAGCGATGACAGAACGGACGCACCAAGGACCACCCACACTCGACGCACACGCGGTTGCGTTACCTGGGACATCGTATTTCCCTTTCTTGTGGTGTGAATGCCGGAATCGGCAGAAGCACCGGCCCGAACCATGGGCTGGCTTGCATTGGCGAGGTTCGAAGTCCGGTGAGTCAGCGGATCCCCCTAACGATCCGCCGTGCAGATGACGCTAAAGGCCGAAACCGGACACCACAAGATTTTCAGCGTCTTTTCAGCAAGATGAAATGTTCGTTCTGAGACTTTTCGGGTCGAGGGTTTGTGAAGGTGAAGGAACTTTCTCGTGTCCTGCACAGACCTGACTGGGTCGTCACGTGTCCTGGAATGACTTTGCCGACATCGGCGTCGACTGCCCACACCAGCGGTCGCGCAGCATCCGCACGGTGCCCTGCCCGCTGCGTTGGACGCGCTGGCTATTTCGCCTGCGCAACGCCGGCAGGCCGGATACGCTGCCCCTTGACCGGTTCACCGCGTACAACCGGCTGGCCATCGGCCACGTAGCCGGAGAACTGTGCCGGCAGCGCTTCGCCGACACCGAACACGGGCCCGGCCTGCAGCTGATAGTGCAGGTGCGGCTCGGACGAGTTGCCGCTGTTGCCACAGTCACCGAGGTGCGCGCCACTGCGGACCACCTGTCCCTGGGCGACGCGCACACTACCCTGGCGCAGGTGCGCCAGCACCGAGTACTCCTCATTGCCGTGATCGAGAATGACGCGGTTGCCGGTGAGCTGGGCGGCATTCATCTGGCCCGGCACGTTGTCGGCGACCCCCTCGATCACCTCCACCACCGTGCCGTCGGCCGGTGCGAGAATCGGGCGACCGAAGCAGTAGTAGTCATCGTTGCGCAGGCCATCGCCACGGTGCGAACGGCCATCGCGGATCATCAGCAGATCCAGCGCGAAGCGCTGGCCGGCATGGGCCGCATGGTAGTTCTGTTCGACAGTACGCCCGCCCCAGAACACGAAGTATTCATCGTCGAACGGCAGTTGCAGCCGTGTGCGGGTCTGGTAGTCGAGGAACCCGCTCGCCGCGGCCTGCGGCGGCGCGGTCTGCAGCGGGCGGATGTAGAAGCCGCCGATCCGCCCGTCGGCATCGATGGCCCACAGCACCTGGATGATGGCCGGGCTCCTGGCGAAGCGCGCCTGCCGCAGATAGGTGTCGAACCCATCAACCTTCTCGACCTTCTCACTGACCAGCTCGGTTTCCGTGCCCCAGCCCGCCAGCACCTGCTCGCGAAGCGCCACCAGGCTCTGCGGGGACTGCAGCCCCGCCTGCATCTGCGGGGTCATCCGTTCCCACAGGGCATCGATGTGCCCTTCGTAGAACTGCGCGGTCAGCGCGGCTCCCTGCTGGCGCGGATCTGCGGCCGCGGCCACGCCGGTGAGGGCAGAGAAGGAAACAACCAGAACTGCAAACAGGCGCGGGAGCAATGTCATTTCAGGAGTCCTTTCGATCCGGATCGGGAATGCCGGCAACGATCGCCGCCAGCTGCGTGCGGTACTCGGCCAGGGCAGTGCGGCCCATCGGCGTCAACTGCAAGGTGGTCAATGGGCGCTTGCCACGGAACGACTTGTCGATGGCGACCAGCCCTGCCGCTTCAAGCTTGCTCAAATGGCTGGAGAGGTTGCCCTTGCTCAACCCGCTGAGATGCTCGACAAAACCGAACTCGGCGGATTCGGCACCTGCCAGGATCGACAGGATCAGCAGCCGTGCCGGCTCATGGATCAAGCGGTCGAGCTGGAGCAACGCTCTGGAATCAGGCAGCTGGGTCATTCGACGTTCGTCCGCGCCGCCATGAACGCGCGCATCTCCACCTGCAGCCGCTGGAAGCGCTGGTGGTCACGCCAACCGACCACGATCAGCGCGATGGATGCCAACGGGAACACGGCGGTGCTCGGGCCGAAGCCATACGCCTGTCCGGTGAAGGCCAGCGCGGCCTGGCACAGCAGGAACACGCCCACGATGAACTCCAGCGGCGTACGCAGCCAGCGCCACACCATCCAGGGCAACAGTGCCACCACGACCAGATAGCCGATGGCGCGCAGATCCCAGGGCAACTCGCCCATCGGCACCATCCGGGGCAGCACGCTGCCGATCACCAGCACGCTTACCAGCGCGGTGAAGGCGATGAAGAAGCGCTGGAAATTGCGTTCAACCGGCGTGACCTGCTCCTCGACCTGGCCCAGCCGCTGGTAGTAACGGCGTGCCAGCCATTGCTTGCCGACGATCCACAACACCGGCAGGGCAATGAGCACGATGCGCAGCGCCAGGGTGGTCGGCAACAGGGCGCCGGCAAGGAACGAGGCCAGGCAGGCGAAGCCGCCTGCCATCGCCGACAGGCCCCCGGCACTTCGCGAGTACCGGGAGTACTCACGGGTCAGCGCCTGCAGGCGCGAGGAAGGATCAATGACGGACGGCTGCTGCATGACACGCTCCACCGGGGTCGCTTGAATTCAGTTTGCATCGCAAACCTATTTGCGTCAAGCAATCACCTGCTGCGGTCTGGCGGGCGGGTCCACAACGCAGAAAGCCCGTCACTGGGACGGGCTTTCCGGAAAGCCGGCCGAGCGTGGGCTCGGCTCTACCGTTGACCGCGGGCGATCAGCCCAGCTTGACCAGCCAGTTGTGGCGGTCCGGCAGGCGGCCGTACTGGATGTCGGTCAGTTCCTTGCGCAGCGACATGGTCACCTCGCCGGCCGGGGCGTTGATATCGCCCACCGAGAAGCCCTCGCCCTTCAGCTGGCCGATCGGGGTGACCACCGCGGCGGTACCGCAGGCGAACACTTCGGCGATGTCACCGGAGGCCACGCCGTTCTTCCACTCGTCGATGGTGACCTTGCGCTCTTCGACCTTCATGCCGCGGTCGCGGGCCAGCTGCAGGATGCTCTCGCGGGTGATGCCCTCGAGGATGCTGCCGGACAGTTCCGGGGTCACCAGCGTGCCGTCCTTGTAGACCAGGAACACGTTCATGCCACCCAGCTCTTCCAGGTACTTGCCTTCCACCGGGTCGAGGAACAGCACCTGCGAGCAGCCCTGCGCCTGCGCCTTCTGCTGCGGCAGCAGCGAGGCAGCATAGTTGCCACCGCACTTGGCGGCGCCGGTGCCGCCCTTGGCCGCGCGCGCGTATTCGGTGGACAGCCAGATCGACACCGGGGCGACGCCCTTGGCGAAGTACGGGCCGGCCGGGCTGGCGATGACGTAGTAACCGGCCTTGTGCGCGCCGCGCACGCCAAGGAAGGCTTCATCGCCAATCATGAACGGACGGAAATACAGGCTGGACTCATCAGCCGACGGCACCCAGGCACTGTCCACGGCGATCAGCTGCTTCAGCGATTCGACGAAGATCTCCACCGGCAGTTCCGGCAGCGCCAGGCGCTGTGCCGAACGCTGCAGGCGGCGGCCGTTGGCATCCGGACGGAAGGTCCAGATCGAGCCATCGGCATGGCGGTAGGCCTTGATGCCTTCGAAGATTTCCTGACCGTAGTGCAGCACGGCTGCGGCCGGATCCAGCTGCAGCGGACCGTAGGCACGCACGTTGGCGTTGTGCCAGCCGGCATCCTTGTCCCAGCGCACCTCCACCATGTGATCGGTGAAATGCAGGCCGAAGCCCGGCTTCTCCAGGATCTGGGCGCGCTCTTCAGCGCTGCGCGGGTGGTCCGAACGGGTGACGGCGAAGCTGGGGATGGACTGGGACACCGGAGGATTCCTGTTCTGGTTGCGGGTAGTGCCGGGCCCGCGTCACTGCGGGCCCTGGGTCAAAGCATGCCGGTCTCGAGCCGGGCCGCCTCGGACATCATGTGCTGGTTCCACGGCGGGTCGAACACCAGGTCGACGTCGGCCTCGGCCACCGTCGGGATCATTTCAAGCTTGCTGCGCACGTCGTCGACCAGGATGTCGCCCATGCCGCAGCCCGGTGCGGTCAGGGTCATCTTCACGTCGATCTCGCGCTGGCCTTCATCCAGGTGCTTGATCTCGACCTCGTAAACCAGGCCGAGTTCGACGATATTGACCGGAATTTCCGGATCGAAGCAGGTGCGCAGCTGCTGCCATACCAGCTGTTCCACCTGTTCATCAGTGGCGTCGGCCGGCAGTTCCAGCGGTGCCGGCGCCTCCTTGCCGATGGCGTCGCCATCCTTGCCGGCGATGCGGAACAGGTTGCCCTCGACGAACACCGAATAACTGCCGCCCAGCGCCTGGGTGATGTACCCATAGCTGCCGGCGGGCAGGGTCACGGTGTCGCCCTGCGGGACCATCACGGCCTCGCAATCGCGTTCGAAGTGGACAGGTTCGCTGCTACGGGAATACATGGGTACCGATATGGGGCCGTGGCCGGGGCCACGCAAGACGGCATTCTAGCCCAGCCGCCCTGCGGCCGCCGGTGCACTGCGGCAAACCACAGTATCCTGTGGCTGATCTTCAGGGAGCTTCGATGTCCTCCAATGCCGCGCGTGCCAGGACCGTGACCTGGCTCTGGCCCATCATGCTGTTGCTGGGTCTGGTTGTTGCTCCCCTTGCCTGGATGGTGCTGGCGCTGATGACCGGCCGGCAGGTCGGCTGGATGGCGGTACTGACCGCCCTGGAACTGGTGTTCATGCTGCGCATGGGCACGCTGGGCCCGGGCCGGCTGCGCATTGCCCTGGTCGTACTGGGCACCCTGCTGGTGGCCGCCGCGGCCAACTGGGCCATCGCCAGCGCCTGGATGGGCGGCTCGATCGGGCTGGACCTGTGGGACGCCAGCCTGCGCATGGGCCCGCACCTGGCCTGGACCCTGATCACCCTGGCCAATGGCGCCGTGGAATGGCTTTGGCTGGCCGTGGGTGTCGCCGTGGGTGCCTGGCTGGCGCGCTGAGCGTGCCGCTTGCTGCGCCCGCCGGGCATGGCCCGGCGCTACCGGGGATGCGCGGGTAGATCCATGCCATGCGTGGATGGGAGGGTAGTGCCGGCCGCTGGCCGGCAAGAGCGTGCGGACCAAGGTCCGCACCCACCGGATGCAGCCGGACCTCAATGCCCGCCGTCGAGCGCCTTCAGTTCGCTCACCAGCGACGCTGCCGCTTCCGCACCATCGCCGTACAGCATGCGGGTGTTGTCGGCATAGAACAGCGCATTCTCGATGCCGGCAAAACCAGTGCCCTTGCCGCGCTTGATCACCACCACGTTGCGCGCGTTGACCACGTCCAGCACCGGCATGCCGTAGATCGGGCTGGCCGGGTCGGTGCGTGCCACCGGATTGACCACGTCGTTGGCACCGATCACCAGCACCACGTCGGTGTTGGCGAACTCCGGGTTGATGTCGTCCATGTCGGCGATCAGGTCGTAGGGCACGCCCGCCTCGGCCAGAAGCACGTTCATGTGCCCAGGCATGCGCCCGGCCACCGGGTGGATCGCGAACTTCACCTTGACCCCGCGCTGGCCCAGCCGCTGCGCCAGTTCCCAGATCTTGTGCTGGGCCTGCGCCACGGCCATGCCGTATCCAGGCACGATCACCACGCGCTCGGCGTAGGCCATCATCGCCGCGACATCCGACGCCTCGATCGGCTTCTGCGAACCGCTGATCGCCTGCGCTTCCCCGCCAGCACCACCGCCGAAGTTGGAGAACAACACGTTACGGATCGGCCGGTTCATCGCCTTGGCCATCAACCGGGTCAGCAGGATGCCGGCCGCGCCGACCATCATGCCGGCGATGATCAACGCCTCGTTGCCCAGCACGTAGCCTTCGAACGACACCGCCAGGCCGGTGAAGGCGTTGTACAGCGAGATCACCACTGGCATGTCGGCGCCACCGATCGGCAGCGTCATCAGCACGCCCAGCGCCAGCGCCAGCACGAAGAAGGCAACGATCGCCCAGGTGTTGAGCGTGCTGGCCGCGATGATCGCCAGCACCACCACCGCCAGTGCCACCAGCAGGTTCATCACCTGCTGGCCGGGCCAGGTCACGCGCTTGTCCAGCCGGCCATCCAGCTTGGCCCAGGCAATCACCGAGCCGGACAGCGACACCGCACCGATCGCCGCGCCGACCACCGCCAGCAGCAGCACCATGCCCGACGGCTGGCGCGCGGCCAGGTCGGCCAGCGCCTGCGCACTCCAGTGGCTGGTATCGCGATTGGCAAGGAAGGCGTAGCGCAGCAGTTCCACTGCACCGATGGCCGCCGCCGAGCCACCGCCCATGCCGTTGTACAGCGCCACCATCTGCGGCATGTCGGTGATGGCCACCTTGCCGGCCGACCACCAGGCCAGGCCGGCACCCAGCAGCAGCGCCACCAGGATCAGCGGTACGTTGTGCAGTTCAGGCAGGAAGAAGGTCGCCACCGTGGCCAGCAGCATGCCCAGCCCGGCCCAGCGGATGCCGCTGCGCGCAGTCAATGGCGAGGCCATGCGCTGCAGGCCCAGCAGGAACAGCGTGGCGGCGACGAGGTAGCTGGCCTTGACCAGCCAATCGAGCAGTTCGACGGTGCTGATGTTCAAGCCTGCGGCTCCTTCGGCTCGTCCTTGCCGCCCTTGGGCGCGCTCGGCTTGAACATTTCCAGCATGCGCGCGGTGACCACGTAGCCACCGGCGGCGTTGCCGGCACCGAGCACCACGGCGAGGAAGCCCAGGGCTTTTTCCAGCGGTGTCTGCGCGTGCCCCAGCACCACCATCGCGCCGATCAGCACGATGCCGTGGATGAAGTTGGAGCCCGACATCAGCGGGGTATGCAGGATCACCGGCACCCGCGAAATGATCACGTGGCCGGCGATGGCCGCCAGCATGAAGATGTACAGCGCCACGAACCCGTCACTCACTGGCAACGCTCCTGCTCTGTCTTCGTCGTCCCATCATAACCATGGGCTGAACCCGGTGCGCACCCGGCGTCAACCGAAGCCGCACTCACGCGTTGTCGATGGTGACCCCGAGCGAGGAACCGTACCCTGTGCTGGTGAGCAGCCCCGTCCCCCCGAGCGCCGAGACCGATGCACTGCCAGCATCGCTGGAAGCGTTCCTGGCCAGTGTTGGCCCGCGTGCGTTCCGCTTCGCCGAGGCCGGCCTGCGCCAGCGCGAAGACGCCATGGACGCGGTGCAGGACGCGCTGCTGCGCATGCTGGACTACGCCGACAAGCCGGCTGCCGAATGGGCGCCGCTGTTCTGGAGCATCCTGCGCCGGCGCGTGATCGACGTGCAGCGCCGGCGCCGCTTCCGCCTGCCGTTCTGGCGCGACAACCAGGATGCGGAAGGCGGCGAGATCGACTGGGCCGATCCCGGCCCGGACCCGGCACAGGCGCATGAACAGCGCCAGCAGTACCAGCAGCTGGTGGACGCGTTGCGCCGCCTGCCCGCCCGCCAGCGCGAGGCCTTCACCCTGCGCGTGCTGCAGGACCTGGACGGGGCCACCACCGCCCGCGCCATGGGCTGCAGCGAAGGCGCGGTAAAAACCCATCTGGCACGCGCCCGCCAAGCGCTGCAGGATTACCTGGAGATCCACCCGTGAACCGCTCCCTGCCTTCCGATGACACCCTGCGCAGCCTGCACGCGCAGTCGCTGCACGCGCTGTCGCCGGCAACGCTAGCCCGGCTGCGCCAGGCTCGCCACGGCGCCACGGCCGCCCATCGCGGGCGCTGGCGCTGGTGGTTGGCCAGTGCCTGTTCGCTGGTGGTGGCGCTGGGTATCGGCCTGCAGTTCACTGGCCATGGCACGCTGACGGGCCCGGCGCCGGCACCTGTGCTTGCCTCGGTGGAAGACAACAGCGCGCTCTACGACGAAAATCCCGATCTGTACCTGTGGCTGGGCGATACCGACCTGGCGATGGAGTGAATCATGTCCCGACTGCACACCCTGCCCCTGCTGATGACTCTGTTGCTGCTGCCGGCCCTCCCGGCGCTGGCGCAGAGCGCCGCGCCCGCCCCTGCGGCACGCCCTGCGCCGGCCACGCCGCTGCCGGCCTGGGAACAGTTGAGCGAAGCTCAGCGGGAATCGCTGCTGGCGCCGCTGCGCGACCGCTGGAACAGCGCCGATGCCGGCCAGCGCCAGCGCATGCTCTCGCACGGCCAGCGCTGGCAGACGATGAGCCCTGAGGAACGCGACAAGGCCCGCCGTGGCCTGCGCCGCTTCGAGCACATGAGCCCGGAACAGCGTGAGCAGGCCCGGGCCCTGTTCGGCCAGATGCGGGAACTGCCCCCCGCGCAGCGCGACGCACTGCGCGAGCGCTGGTCGCAGATGACGCCGGAACAGCGAAAGGACTGGGTGCGCGACAACCCACCGCCGACGAAGCCGCGGTAACGCTGGCATCCGCAGGGTGGGTGCGGACCTTGGTCCGCACACGGGGCCGTTAATCCACGCATGGCGTGGATCTACCGACTCACGCCAGCCAGCGTGTCTTGGCCAGCAACTCGTCGTCCCAGTCGAACGCCAGCTGCCCCTCGTGCACGAACAGCGCGACGAAGTTCAGCAGGTTGCGCGCATACATCTCGCTGGCCTGGGTCGCGCCGCGGCTGGCCAGGCCCAGCGGGCCATCGATGGTCACACCCTGATGCTCGATGCACTGCCCCGGCTGGGTCAGTGCGCAGTTGCCGCCGCTCTCGGCCGCCAAGTCCACGATCACGCTGCCGGTGGCCATGCCTTCCACCATTGCGGCAGTGACGATGGTGGGTGCCGGGCGCCCCGGTACCGCCGCCGTGCAGATCACCACATCCACACCGCGCAGGTGGTCGGCCAGCCGACGCTGCTGCTCGGCGCGCTCCTCGTCGGTCAGCGCGCGCGCATAGCCGCCCTCGCCGGCCGCGCTCACCCCCAGGTCCAGGAAGCGCGCGCCCAGCGACTGGATCTGCTCGCGGGTTTCCGGGCGCACGTCGAAACCTTCCACCTGTGCGCCCAACCGGCGCGCGGTGGCAATGGCCTGCAGTCCGGCCACGCCAGCACCGATCACCAGCACCTTGGCCGGCCGCACGGTGCCGGCAGCGGTGGTCAGCATCGGGAAGAAGCGTGGTGCGCGTTCGGCGGCGATCAGCGCGGCCTTGTAACCGGCCATGCCGGCCTGCGAACTGAGCACGTCCATCGCCTGCGCACGGGTGGTGCGCGGCAGCTGCTGCAGCGGGAACAAGTGCAGGCGGTCATCGGCAGCCAATGCCGCCAGGGCCGGATCACTGGCAGGAGTCAACAGGCCAACCACGGTGGCACCCGGCTTGAGCTGTTCCAGCAGCGCCGCCGCCGGCGCCTGCACGCACAACAGGATGTCGATTTCGGCCCAGCGGCTGGCATCGAACGCGCGGGCACCAGCATCGTCATACGCTGCATTGGTGAAACCCGCGGCCAGTCCAGCACCGGGCTCGTACCAGACAGTGATGCCCAGGGCGCCGAGCTTGCGCGCGGTTTCCGGCGTCAACGCCACGCGCCGTTCGCCCGGCGCGGTCTCTTTGATCCCCAGCAACGCCACGGCCATGCAGGTCCCCGCTGATCGGTGAGTTTTCCCGATCCTAGCAGGCGGCCACGGCTCAGTGCAGTGTTGCGCTGCCCGGGTCCAGCCGATCGATCACACCCTGCATCGCGCTGTCGAAGGCACCGTCATCCACGTGCGCACGCAGCCGTCCCAGCCGCACCATCACCGCCAGCTCCTCCGGCGAAGCCACGCAGAAGCGCACGCCGCGGCGGTTGACGAACAGCAGGCGCGAGGAAATCGGGCTGACCCAGGACAGCTTGCCTGCCTGCACCTTGCCGTCCTTGTCGACAAAGTCCAGCCAGTTGCCGATTTCCATGCGGCGGAAGCGATCGGCGTCGGCATTGTCGAAATCATCGGCATCGATCTGGCCGCTCAACTCCACCGCCGGCGATTCAGCCACCGGCGGCGCCGGCAAGGCAACCTGTGGCAGCTCCGGCAGCGCGCGCTGCAGTTCCGGCCGCGATTCGGCAATGCCCTGCAGGGTGTCATGCAGGGCGTCGATGGCACCGGTAGCGGCATCGCCGTGCACGCCCACGCTGGCGAACACCTTGGCCAGCACCGGCTGCCAGGCCTGCAGCCACGGCTTGCCGACGATCTGGCGGCGGGCCTCGGCCACTTCCTCCAGGAGGCCGTCGCCCAGGCTCAGTGCCTCGGTCACCGACGCGCCCTCCTCGCCCTCGCGCAGCAGCGCCAGGGTCAGGTGGTGCTGCCATGGCTGGCGCAGGAACCCGGCGATGGCCGGCGGCAGGGTGGCATCGCCGATGCGGCGGTCCAGTTCGGCACCGGCCCGGCTGCGGGCCATTTCCAGCTTTTCCTGGCCGCGCTGCGTTTCGGCTGCGCGGCGCTCGGCGATTTCCACGCGGCGGCGGTGCTGCACGAGGAATTCGCGGAATTCTTCTTCCAGGGTCAGGAAGATCGCCAGGTTCTCGTTGAACTCGGCCACCAGCCGCTCGATGATCTCCTCGACCTTGGCCATCAGCATCCGCTCGGCCTGGCTTTCGCCGGTATTGCCCTCGCAGGCTTCGGCCAGCGAGTTGAGCAGCTTGCGTGCCGGGTGGGTCTTCTGCACGAACATGCGGCGGTCGAGCATCGCGACCTTGACGAAGGGCACGACCAGGCGGCCGATCAGCTCGCGCGAGCGACCTTCCAGCTCGCGTTCGTCCAGCATCACATCGAACAGCATGCCGACCAGATCAATCGCGTCCTCGTCCTGCGGGTCCAGCCGGGTCTGGCCAGGATCGACGCCGAGACGGGTGGCGCTGGACAGCACTTCACTCTTCAGCCGCTGCGCCAGGGATTCGCCATCCTCGCCGATGGCCGCACGCAGCGTCGCACTGGGCGTGGCCTGCAGCAGCGACAGCACCGACATCATCTCGCGCTGGCTGAGCGGACGCTGCTGGCCGATCGCCACCTGTGCGGCCGACGTCGCGTCCTCGCGCACGTGGCGGGTCTGCTGCAGCAGTTCGTGCAGCGCCTCCAGCAGCATGCCCTGCTGGCCCGCATGGGCCTCGCCGGTGTCGCCGTCTTCGGCGCCCAGGTGCTGCTGCATGTGGCCACGCCGCTCGGACCAGCGCGCGGCAAAGCGCTGCGCCCAGGCCGGTGCGGCCTGTTCATCATCGCTGAAGTCGGATTCGAAGCCCGCCGCGTGGCGCGGCTCGACCAGATCGTCCGCGCCCGGCGCCATGCGCGGGTCGGGCGCGGCCGACAGCGGACGCCGCGGCGCCCCCATCTGCGACATCACGCCAGCGGCGGCCAGCTGCTCGTCAAGCTTCTCGTAGATACGGCCCACCGGCGCGCGCAGGTCGCGCTCGCACAGCTTGATCAGCACCAGGTGCACTTCCGGCGCCAGCTCGCAGCCGGCAAAGGCCTCATGGATGGCCACGCCCAGGTGTTCGGGGCTGACCGGGTTGTGGTCGGCATCCAGCTCGGCGCCGCCGATCAAGCGGCCCAGGCGCCGGTCCAGCCGCGCCAGCACCGGCTTGAAGTCGCGCAGCAGCACGGTGGCGAAATTGCGCACCGCCAACCGCGACTCCAGTACATGTTCAGCCAGCAGGCTCAGGCCATCCTCGGCCGGCCCGGACAGGGTGGCTTCGGCCGACAGCGGCTCGCCACTGGCCAGTGCATCCCAGGCCCGCTGCAGGTGGCCAGCGAAGGCGGCGGCGATGTCCTCACGGCGGCGGCGCAGCTCGCGCATCGCATCCAGGAACAGCAGCTGCGACGAGCCTGCATTGCCGGCCCGGTCGAACAGTGCATCGTCGAAACGCGCCAGTGCGGCCCCGAAAGCCTGGCACAGCGCCGGCAGGACCATGTCCCGGGCACGCTGAAGCTGGGCCGGGTCACGGCCCGGCGATCCCATCGGTGTGGGCGCGCTCATCATTCGGGAAGGCTCCCCACCTTCTCTGGTACGACAGACAGCATGGACATCGCGACGGCCGGTACACCCCATGTACCGGTACGTCGATGGTAGGCCGGCCAGCCCGTCACGGACAGTGAAACAGTCCTCACTTCAAACCTCATGACCGGCGGCCCGGCAAGATAGATATCGTAAGCCGTGCGAGGCCCACGAGGCGAGAGGAAGCGGTCGTCCCTTTCCCGCCAGTGGCATGATGTTCATCACAGTTTGATATTCAGGGGCAGGACGCGACACAGACGGCGTCATTGACCACCCCGACTATAATCAAACACCCGTGATGACCGGTTCAGACTCCATGCCCGACCCCGCTGCCCTGCTTGCCCTGGATGCCCGCCGCTCCGTGCCTTCGCGGCAACTGGCCGAGCCCGGCCCGGATCCGGCCACCCTGCAGCGGATGCTGGCTTCGGCAGTGCGCGTGCCCGATCACGGCAAGCGCGTGCCGTTCCGCTTCCTGAAGATCGCCGGCGATGCACGTCACACTCTGGGCGACTTCCTGGCCGAGCGCAGCCGCCAGCGCGACCCGCATGCCGGCGAGGCGGTATTCGAGAAGGACCGCCAGCGTTTCAGCCATGCGCCGCTGGTGATCGTGGTGGTGGCCAGCCCGCGCCCGGACCCGAAGGTGCCCGAGCAGGAACAGCTGATGACCGCCGGCTGCGTCTGCTTCGCCCTGCTGCAGGCCGCACAGGCGCTGGGCTTCGGCGCGCAGTGGCTGACCGCCTGGATGGCCTTCGACCCCGCCGTGCACGCCTACCTGGGCCTGGCCGAGGGCGAAGGCATCGCCGGTTTCATCCATATCGGCACGCCGAAGGCCGCTGTGCCCGAGCGCGAGCGTCCGGATCCGGCCGCCCTGCTGCGCGACTGGACGCCACCGGCATGACCCTGCCGGTACCACCGCCGTCGCTGTACCTGGTCGACGCCAGCATCTACGTGTTCCGCGCCTGGCACTCGCTGCCGGATCAGTTCCAGGATGCGCAGGGCTGGCCGACCAATGCCGTGCACGGCTTCGCCCGCTTCCTGCTGGACCTGCTGGAGCGCGAGCGCCCGCGTCACATCGCCATCGCCTTCGACGAAGCGCTGGACAGTGGCTTCCGCCACCGTCTGTACCCCGCCTACAAGGCCAACCGCGACCCGGCGCCGGAGGCGCTCAAGCGCCAGTTCGTGCACTGCAAGGCGCTGTGCGCGGCGTTGGGCCTTGCCGTTCTGGCCCACCATGAATACGAGGCCGATGACCTGATCGGCAGCGCCCTGCATGTGCATCGTGGCAGCCACCGCGGTGTGATCATCTCCGCCGACAAGGACCTGTCGCAGCTGCTGCTGGACCACGACGAACAGTGGGACTACGCACGCAACCAGCGCTGGGACGTGGCCGGGGTGAAGGCACGACATGGCGTGCATGCGCACCAGATCGCGGATTACCTGGCGCTGTGTGGCGACGCGGTGGACAACATTCCCGGTGTCAGTGGTGTCGGCAGCAAGTCCGCCGCCGTGCTGCTGGCCCATTTCGGCAGCATGGATGTGCTGTACGAACGCCTGGACGAAGTGCCGTTCCTGCGCCTGCGCGGCGCCGCACAAATGGCAGTGCGCCTGCGCGAGCAGCGCGAGCACGCCCTGCTCTGGCGCCAGCTCACCACCATCGCGCTGGACGCGCCGCTGGAAGGCAGCCAGCCCGGCCTGCTGCGCCAGAACGCCGATCCCGAGCTGCTCGGCGGCCTCTGCCAGACCCTGCGCTTCGGCCCGATGACCCGCCGCCGGCTGTTCGATGCCGCCGGCGTGCCCGATATTCTTCCCACCCACAGCGAGCCCGCATGAGCCAGCGCAATACCGAAGCCCCGCGCGTCGTCTATGAAGGCAAGTACCAGCGCATGCTGGTGCGAGGCACCTGGGAATACAGCGAGCGTACCCATGCCGGTGGCCTGGCGGCGATCATCATCGCGGTCACCCCTGACGACAACGTGCTGTTCGTCGAACAGTTCCGCGTACCGCTGCAGGCGCCCACCATCGAGATGCCGGCCGGCCTGGTCGGCGACATCGATGCAGGCGAATCGATCGAAGTTTCGGCCGTGCGCGAACTGGAAGAAGAAACCGGCTGGACCGCCGATCACGCCGAAGTGCTGCTGATAGGCCCGACCTCCTCCGGCGCCAGCAGCGAGAAGATCGCCTTCGTGCGTGCCACCGGCCTGCGCCGCGTTGGTGAGGGCGGTGGTGACGACAGCGAAGACATCATCGTGCATGAGATTCCGCGCGCGCAGGCCGCCGCGTGGCTGGTGCAGAAGATGGGCGAAGGCTACGAGCTGGACGCCAAGCTGTGGGCCGGACTGTGGATGATCGAGCACCACCTGGATGGACGCCCGCGTGGCTGACGCCGATCTGCACGCGCTGCCTGCGCTTCTGGGCAAAGACGACCCGGCGATCCACACGATCCACCGGCCGCAGGGCGCCTCGCCGTTCCTGCTGCTGGCCGATCATGCCGGCCAGCAGGTGCCGCGTGCCCTTGCAGGCCTGGGCTTGCCGCAGGCCGAACTGGACCGCCATATCGGCTGGGACATCGGCATTGCCGGCACCACCCGTGCACTGTCCGAACGGCTGGATGCCTGGGCGATCGAACAGACCTATTCGCGGCTGCTGATCGACTGCAACCGCCCGCTGGTGTCGCCAACGCTGATTCCGGAAGTGAGCGACCACACCGTGGTGCCAGGCAATGCCGGGCTGTCGGCAGCGCAGCGCCAGCAGCGCATCGATGCGATCCACGCACCCTACCACGCGCGCATCGACGCCGAGCTTGATGCACGCCGCGATGCCGGCCGCCCCACCCTGCTGGTGATGATGCACAGCTTCACCCCGGCGATGAACGGCACGCAGCGTCCGTGGCATGCCGGCGTGCTTTACCACCAGGACACGCGCTTTGCGCATGCGCTGCTGCACGCACTGCGCGACGAGGGCGACCTGGTGGTGGGTGACAACGAACCGTATTCGGTAAGCAGCACCAGCGACTACGCGGTGCCGGTGCACGGCGAAGGCCGTGGGCTGGTGCACGTGGAACTGGAAATCCGCCAGGACCTGATTGCCGATGTGGCTGGGCAGCTCGCGTGGGCGGATCGGCTGGCGCGGATCTTCAGCGCGTTGCAGCCGGGGTTGCTGGCGGCCGGGTGAGGGTCATCCACGCATGGCGTGGATCTACTCGCGATACCCCAGTAGATCCACGCCATGCGTGGATGGTGTTGTTCAACGCAATACGGGCGCGTCCATCCACGGGAACGGCTTGAAGCCGTGCACCTGCACGGTCGCACCGATGGCGTCGAAATCATCCTTGATCGCCTGCGCGCGGCGACGATCCAGCGCTTCACCCAGCACCAACGGCAACGCGCGGCAGCGCGCCAGCGCCTCGCCCACCGGAATCTCCAGCAGGTGCGCCACGCGCTGGGCTGCTGCTTTGATCTGCCCCTCCGGGCACGCCCTCAGCGTCAGATCGAAGGACGCGAAGATGCCTGTGCCCACACCTGCCTCGCGCGCAGCCACCTGTTCCGCAGCCTCCGCTTCACCCAGTGCCTCGTCAACACCTTCCACCTGCTGGAACGCGTCGTACTCGGCGTAGTACGCCAGCGCCTGCGCGTACTCCTGCAGCGACGACAGCGGGCGTTGCCGCTTCTGCACATCCAGCACGTCGGCAAACGTGGCCGGTTCCAGATACGGGAACAGCCCCATCGCTGCCGAAGCGGCCGATCGCTCGCCGTCGTCATCCAGCGCTTCATCACTGGATGACGGCAACCACAACCGTGCCGCCAGCAGGTCCTCGCCGCTGGCCATCACCCAGCCGAAGGCGTTCCAAACCTCATCGTCATCGTTGCAGGCAGCGAAGGCATGCAGGGTCTGTCGCAGGTCCAGCAGTTCGATCATGCGTCGGTGCTCAGGCAGGCAGTCGCTGCCGAGTCTACCGGCGCCGGGCGCAGGCCCAGCGCGATCACCACGCCGAGCGCGGCGAACAGCGCGGCGCCGTACTGTGCATTGACCATGCCCTGCAGGGCACCTGGACTCGTTGCCGCCTGCGCGCCACGCGCGGCGTTGGCGATCATCACCAGTACCGCCAATCCCAAAGCGCCACCGATCTGCTGGGCGGTGGCCGCCATGCCAGACGCGACGCCTTGCTGCGGCCCCGGCACACCCTGGCCGGCCACGATCCACATTGCTGTCCAGCTCATGCCCTGGCCCACGCTCAGCACCACGATGCCCGGCAGCAGCGGCCAGTAGCTGGCGCCATGCGGCATCGCCAGCGCCACCGCGGCAATGCCGATGGCACCAGCGGCGAAGCCCCAGGCCAGTACCTGTCGTGGCGAACGGCGCCGCAGCATGCGTTCGGCAATACGGATGCCGAAGGTGCACACCAATGTCGGCAGCAGGAACGCCATGCCGGCCTGAAGCGGGCTCCAGCCGTAGCCATCCTGGAAGTAGAGCGCCAGGAAGTAGTACTGCACGCCATAGCTGCTCATGAAGGCGAAGGTCAGGCCGAGTGCCGCGCGCAGGCCCGGCAGGCGCAACAGCGAAAACTGCATCAGCGGGTCACGGCTGCGCTTTTCGATCTGCACGAACACCGTGAGCAGTACCGCTGAAAGCAGCAGGCAGATGAGCGTGGCCGGCGCCGTCCAGCCCCACTCCGGCCCTTGCACCAGGGTGGTGACCAGCAGGCTGCCGCCGGCGGTGACGGTGAGGCAACCGGCCAGGTCGAAGGAGCGGCCTCGCACCTGCGGGCCATCGGCCGGTAGCCACGCACCAGCAGCGACCGCACAAGCGGTGGCCAGCGGCACGATTACAGCCAGCACCGCCGGCCAGCCGAACGCCTGGGTCAGCACGCCACCCAGCAGCGTGCCCAGCGCCAGGCCCACCGCGCTGGCCATGCTCCAGATCGCCAGCGCGCGGTTGCGCACCGGGCCTTCGGCGTACAGCGTGTTGATCAGTGCCAGCGTGGCGGGGAACAGCAGGGCCGCACCGACGCCCTGCGCGGCGCGCGCGATGATCAGCAGGGTGGCATTCGGTGCCAGCGCACCGAGCAGCGACGCCAGTGCGAACAGCAGCATGCCCAGCCGGTAGAAACGGCGGCGGCCGATCAGGTCGGCGGCACGGCCTCCCAGCAGCAGGCTGCCGCCGAAGGCGACGGTGTAGGCACTGACCACCCATTGCAGCTGCTGCGCATTGATCTGCAGCGCGCGCCCCATGTCGTGCAGGGCGACGAAGATGATGGTGGCATCCAGGGCGATGATCAGCTGTGCGGTGGCCAGCAGGGTCAGCGCCCAGCGCGGGTATTTGAGGGGAGGCATCGGCGGTCTGGATCGGTGGGGGAGCGCAGTCTCATTGATGCGGCCGAATCAATAAACCCCCTACCCGCCATTTCTGTCATGATTTTCCGCATGAATGCAGCCTCGATGGACCTCAATGCGGTGCGCATGCTGGTGCAGGTGGCCGAAGCCCGCAGTTTCACCGTGGCCGCCGGCCAGCTGGGCCTGAGCCAGTCCGGCCTGTCGCGTGCGATCGGGCGGCTGGAAGTATCGCTGGGGGTGAAGCTGCTGCAGCGGAACACCCGCAACGTGGCGCTGACCCCGGATGGCCGCCAGTTCGTGGAACAGGTGGCACCGCTGCTGGCCGGCCTGGACGATGCCGAGCGGCAGCTGGCCGATCGCCCGTGCACGCCCTCAGGCACGTTGAAGATCAGTGCGCCGTCGATGTTCGGGCGCAAGGTGCTGGTGCCGATGCTGGCACCGTTGCTGCAACGGCATCCGCAGCTGCAGGTGGAAGCCGTGCTCAGCGACCGCCTGGTCGATCTGGTCGAGGAAGGCTTCGATGCCGCGCTGCGCACCGGCGTCATCGCCGACCAGCGCATTGTTGCGCGGCCCTTGCGGCCGCTGCGCTGGGTAACGGTGGCCAGCCCCACCTATCTGGCCCGCTGTGGCGCGCCGGACGATGTGGCCGCGCTGCAGGATCACGCGTGCCTGGCCGTGCGCAACCTGCGCAGTGGGCGGCTGGTGGACTGGCAGTTCCTGCAGGACGGCCAGTTGCGCGAAGTCACGCCGCCGACGCGGATGGTGTTCGACAGCGGCGATCCGCTGGTGGAAGCGGCCATCGCCGGTATCGGCATCGTGCAGGTGATGGATTTCGCGGTGGCCGACGCGCTGGCCGATGGCCGGCTGCAGCGCGTGCTGCAGCCGTTCGAAGGCCGCAGCCGCGAACTGTCGTTGATCTACCCGCCGTCGCGCCAGCATTCGCCAAAGCTGCAGGTGCTGGCTGACGCCTTGCTGGCCGGCGATTGGTAGCGCCGGCCGCTGGTCGGCGTCTGCGCGATCCAACCGTTTCCCGGTTGCCGGCCAGCGGCCGGCACTACCAGGCTGTGGTAGATCCACGCCATGCGTGGATGGGGTTCCGGACCGGGGTCAGAGCCCTTTCCGTGGGAAAGGGATCTGACCCCGTGGGTATCAGGCAAAACTATCGGTGGCGCGCACCAGCGCGTCCACGTTCTCGGCCTCGAACGCCGAATGGCCCGAGGCCGGGGTGATCTCCAGCTTGGCCTTCGGCCAGACCTTGGTCAGGTCCCAGGCGTTGGCCAGCGGGCAGACCACGTCGTAGCGGCCGTGCACGATCACGCCGGGAATATCGGCGATGCGGTGCGCGTCACGCAGCAGCTGGTCTTCCACTTCGAAGAAACCGCCGTTGACGAAGTAGTGGTTCTCGATGCGGGCAAACGCCAGCGCGAAATGCGGGTCTTCGTGGCTGTTGATGAAGTCATCATCGACATGCAGGAAGCTGGTCGCGCCTTCCCACACCGCCCAGGCCTTGGCTGCTTCCAGGCGGGTGGTCTCGTCTTCGCTGGTCAGGCGGCGGTGGAAGGCCGAGATCAGGTCATGACGCTCCACCGACGGGATCGGCTTGAGGTAGTGCTCCCAGGCATCCGGGAACAAGCGGTTGGCGCCTTCCTGGTAGAACCATTCCAGCTCCCAGCGACGCAGCATGAAGATGCCGCGCAGGACCAGTTCGGTCACGCGCTGCGGGTGGGTTTCGGCATAGGCCAGGGCCAGGGTCGAACCCCAGCTGCCACCGAACACCTGCCAGCGATCCACCTTCAGGTGTTCGCGCAGTTTTTCGATGTCGGCCACCAGATCCCAGGTGGTGTTGTCCACCAGATCCGCGTGCGGGGTGGAACGGCCGGCGCCACGCTGGTCGAACAGGATGATGCGGTACTTGGAGGGGTCATGGAACTGGCGCATCTTGTCGCTGCAGCCGCCGCCCGGGCCACCGTGCAGCATCACCACCGGCTTGCCGTCCGGGTTGCCGCACTGTTCGAAGTACAGCGTGTGGCGGTCGTCGACCTTCAGGGTGCCGACGTCGTAGGGGGTGATGGCGGGGTACAGCGTACGCATGCTTGCAGCTCCAGGGTGATGCCCTGCCGGGGCAGGAGAACCTCCATTCTAGGCCGGACGCCGACCCAGGGTGATGCGGTCGCGCTGCTCCAGATCCTGCACGGTCTGCACCTCGGTGAAACCAGCAGCGTCGAACAGCGCGCGGATCGCCTCGCCCTGGTCCCAACCGTGCTCGATCAGCAACCAGCCGCCGGGCAGCAGGTGGGCCTGGCCACCGTCGACGATGCGACGGATGTCATCCAGGCCATCCACGCCGGAGGCCAGCGCGGTAGCCGGTTCAAAACGCAGGTCGCCCTGTTCCAGATGCGGATCGTCGCTGGCGATATACGGCGGGTTGCTGGCGATCAGGTCGAAGCGCGCGCCCTGCAGCGGCGCATACCAGTCGTGCCCGCCCTCGGCGAAGCGGACGTTGCGCAGTTCATGGCGGGCCGCGTTGCGCGCGGCCACGGCCAGCGCGCCCGGGCTGGCATCGGTGGCCAGCACCTGCGCCTGCGGCCGTTCGCTGGCCAGTGCCAGTGCAATCGCACCACTGCCGGTGCCCAGGTCGGCCAGCTGCAGCGACTGGTCTTGCGGCAGGCGCTCCAGTGCCAGCTCGACCAGCAGCTCGGTTTCCGGGCGCGGGATCAGCGTGGCCGGGTCGACCTCCAGGTCCAGCGTCCAGAATCCGCGGCGGCCGGTCAGGTAGGCCACCGGCTCACCGGCCACGCGGCGGGCCAGCAACGCCTCGAAGGCGGCCTGGTCATTGGCGGCCAGCGGATCGGTGGCGTGGGCGAATAGCCAGCTGCGCGGGCGGTCCAGCACGTGCAGCAGCAGCAGTTCAGCCTCGTGGCGGGCTTCGATGCCGCCCAGGCGGGCGCTGGCATCGGCCACGATCTGGCGCAGGGTGGGTTCGGTTTGGAAAGACATTCCGCAATTGTAGAGCCGAGCCCATGCTCGGCTGCTCCACCCCCAGCCGAGCATGGGCTCGGCTCTACAAAAGCTGGAATCCGTTCAGGTTTCGCCAGAGGGCATAAGGAGGGGCTATCAGCCCTCTTCACCCGCTCAGGACGATTTCCCTTGTCACACAGGCAGTTGCACGATGGGAACGGCAAGATTCAGTGTCTGCTCATGGCACTTTGATAGACTCCATCTATCAAATAGATGCAATCAATGGATTGTTCTTATCGCAAGCGAATCGGTAACCTAGGTCCTGTCGATTCACCCACTCCCCTTCACCAGAGGAAAAATGATGTCCCTCATCAACACCCAGATCCAGCCGTTCGAAGCCAACGCTTACCACAATGGCGAGTTCATCAAGGTTTCCGACAACAGCCTGAAGGGCCAGTGGTCCGTCCTGATCTTCATGCCGGCCGCCTTCACCTTCAACTGCCCGACCGAGATCGAGGACGCGGCTGACCATTACGCCGAGTTCAAGAAGGCCGGCGCCGAGGTCTACATCGTCACCACCGACACCCACTTCTCGCACAAGGTGTGGCACGAAACCTCGCCGGCCGTCGGCAAGGCCCAGTTCCCGCTGGTCGGCGACCCGACCCACCAGCTGACCCGCGCTTTCGGCGTGCACATTGAAGAGGAAGGCCTGGCCCTGCGCGGCACCTTCATCATCAACCCGGAAGGCGTGATCAAGACCCTGGAGATCCACTCCAACGAGATCGCCCGTGACGTCGCCGAGACCCTGCGCAAGCTGAAGGCTGCCCAGTTCACCGCCGCCAACCCGAACCAGGTCTGCCCGGCCAAGTGGAAGGAAGGCGAGAAGACCCTGACCCCGTCGCTGGACCTGGTCGGCAAGATCTAACGCAGTACCGGCCTGCCGTGGCCCCACGCCACGGTGCGCCCTTCATCCCCGTGCCGGTCCCCCCGCCGGCGTGGGGGTGAACCCAAGACAGCCAACGCCCGCTCGCTTTGGCCAGCCAGCCCCTTCCACGGTCGCTGTCTTGGGTTCACCCCTACCCCCTGCTGGTCCGCTACCTTCTACAGCGGTGCCACGCCCCCTGTTTGCCTGAAGCCAGGAGAAGACCCGATGTTGGACGCCAACCTGCAGTCGCAGCTGAAGACCTATCTGGAGCGCGTGACCCGCCCGATCCAGATCACCGCGCACGCCGACGATGGCGCCAAGTCGCAGGAAATGCTGGAACTGCTGCAGACCCTGGACAGCCTGTCGGACAAGATCTCGCTGCAGGTGCTGCGCGACGGCCAGGGCCGCGTGCCCTCGTTCGACCTGGGCACCCCGGGCCAGGACATCCACCTGACCTTCGCCGGCCTGCCGATGGGCCACGAGTTCACCTCGCTGGTGCTGGCGCTGCTGCAGGTGGGCGGTCATCCGTCCAAGGCCACCGCCGAGCTGATCGAGCAGGTGCAGAACCTGGAAGGCGAGTACAAGTTCGAAACCTACTTCTCGCTGTCCTGCCAGAACTGCCCGGACGTGGTGCAGGCCCTGAACCTGGCCGCGGTGCTCAACCCGCGCATCCAGCACGTGGCCATCGACGGTGCCCTGTTCCAGGACGAAGTCGAGAAGCGCGAGATCATGTCGGTGCCGACCGTGTACCTCAACGGTGAAGTGTTCGACCAGGGCCGCATGACCCTCGAGCAGATCGTGGCCAAGCTGGATACCAATGCCAGCAAGCGCGATGCCGAGAAGATCGCTGCCAAGGACGCCTTCGACGTTCTGGTGGTGGGCGGTGGCCCGGCCGGCGCTGCAGCGGCAATCTACGCCGCACGCAAGGGCATCCGCACCGGCATCGCCGCCGAGCGTTTCGGTGGCCAGGTGCTGGACACCATGGCGATCGAGAACTTCATTTCGGTGAAGGAGACCGAAGGCCCGAAGCTGGCCACGGCGCTGGAACAGCACGTGCGCGAGTACGAGGTGGACATCATGAACCTGCAGCGCGCCAGTGCGCTGGTGCCGGCCGGTGAAGACGGCCTGGTGCAGGTGCAGCTGGAAAACGGCGCGGTGCTGAAGTCGCGTTCGGTGATCCTGTCCACCGGCGCGCGCTGGCGGCAGATGAATGTGCCGGGCGAGGACCAGTACCGCAACAAGGGTGTGGCCTACTGCCCGCACTGCGATGGCCCGCTGTTCAAGGGCAAGCGCGTGGCGGTGATCGGCGGCGGCAACTCCGGCGTGGAAGCGGCCATCGACCTGGCCGGCATCGTGTCGCATGTGACCCTGCTGGAGTTCGATTCCAGCCTGCGCGCCGATGAAGTGCTGCAGAAGAAGCTGCGCAGCCTCGGCAACGTCACCGTGCTGACCAGCGCGCAGACCACTGAAGTGCTGGGCGACGGCAGCCGCGTCACCGGCCTGGTCCACAAGGACCGCGTCGGCGGCGACGCCCACCGCGTCGAGCTGGAAGGCATCTTCGTGCAGATCGGCCTGCTGCCCAACACCGAGTGGCTGAAGGACACCGTGGCGCTGTCGCCGCGTGGCGAGGTCGTCATCGACGACCGCGGCCAGACCAACCTGCCGGGTGTGTTCGCCGCTGGCGATTGCACGACGGTACCCTACAAGCAGATCATCATCGCCATGGGCGCCGGCTCAACCGCCGCACTGAGCGCGTTCGACCACCTGATCCGCTCGTCGGTGAGCAACAGCAGCGGTGCCGTTGCTGAAGCGGCCTGATCCACCGTTCCCAGATCACCGGGAACTTTGTCTGCCTGTCGGGTAACCACGCCGTCAGCCGGTCCGTTACCCCTGGGGTGTAAGGATGAACCTACGTGATCTGAAGTACCTGGTAGCCCTGGCCGACCACAAGCATTTCGGCCGGGCTGCCGCTTCATGCTTCGTCAGCCAGCCCACGCTGTCCACGCAGATCCGCAAGCTGGAAGAAGAGCTGGGCCTGCCACTGGTGGAACGCGCACCGCGCAAGGTGATGCTGACCCCGGCCGGCCAGGAAGCGGCGGCACGGGCGCGTGTGATCGTGTCCGAAGTGGAACAGCTGAAGGAAGCGGCGCGACGCAGCCGCGACCCGGAAGCCGGTACGGTGCGCCTGGGGATCTTCCCGACCCTCGGCCCGTACCTGCTGCCGCATGTGATCCCGCGCATCCGCGAGCGCTTCCCGGAGCTGGAACTGCTGCTGGTCGAGGAAAAGAGCGATGTGCTGCTGGACCGCCTGCGCGAAGGCAAGCTGGACGCCGCGCTGCTGGCCCTGCCGGTGATCGACGACCAGCTGCATGCCGAGTTCCTGTTCGAGGAACCGTTCCTGCTGGCCGTTTCCGGGCGCCACCCGCTGGCCCGTCGCGAACACCTGGACGTGCAGGAACTGGCCACGCAGAAGCTGCTGCTGCTGGAAGACGGGCATTGCCTGCGCGACCAGGCACTGGAGGTCTGCCGCCTGTTCGGCGCCAACGAGAAGTCCGAGTTCCGCGCCACCAGCCTGGAAACCCTGCGGCAGATGGTCGCCGCCGACGTCGGCATCACCCTGCTGCCGAGCCTGTCAGTGCAGCCGCCGGTCCCGCGCTCGAACAACATCCGCCTGCTCGACTTCACCGGCGAAGGCCGTCCCAGCCGCCGCATCGCCATGATCTGGCGCCGCAGTTCGGCCATGAACGACTTCCTGATGGAGCTGGCCGACCAGTTCAAGCGCCTGCCGCAGGCGCTGTTCACCCTGGAGGCGGTCAACGCCGCCGGCGACACTGCCGCCCTGCCCGGCCCCGCGCTGAACGGCTGAACCCCCGCAGCACCGGCCTGGAATCGGCAGGAGTCGATTCCGGCCGCATTTGTCCCCACAATACAGACAGGCGGCGCCAGCAGGTGCCGCCTTTTGCATGGCTTTCAACCAAGGAGCTTCACCATGAGTACCGCCAGCGGCCTGCCGCCGTCGATCACCGTTTCCACCTTCGACATGGACCGCCTGGACGCCATGCTCGAATCCCCCGCGCTGAGCCAGACGCCTGCCGCGCTCGCGCTTGCTGAAGAACTCAACCGTGCCACCGTGCTGGCACCGGACCAGATTCCCGAAGGCATCGTCATGATGCATTCGCGCGTGGAGTGCGAAGATGAAGTGTCGGGCGAGAAGCACGTCCTGACCCTGGTCTTCCCCCGCGAAGCCAACGTCGATGAAGGCAAGGTTTCCGTGCTGGCCCCGGTCGGCAGTGCCCTGCTCGGCCTTTCGATCGGCCAGAGCATCGACTGGAACGCGCCCGGCGGCCGCAAGCTGCGCCTGCGCGTGACCGCGGTCCACAACGACCGCCCCTGATTACCGCTGCGCACCGCGCGCGATTCGATCCCCCTGCACCAGGAGCCGTAATGAGTACCCCGTCCAAACTGTCCCAGCTGCGCGAACTGTCCGTGGTCGTTGCCGATACCGGTGACTACGAGGCCATCAAGCGCCTGCAGCCGGTGGACTGCACCACCAATCCGACCCTGGTGAAGAAGGCGCTGGACCTGCCGGTCTACGCCGAGCTGATCGAACGCGAACTGGCCTGGGGCCGGCAGCAGACGGGCGACCGCGAAGCCGTGGTGCATGCCGTGGCCGACCGCCTGACCATCGGCGTCGGCGCGCTGCTGAGCACGCTGGTGCCGGGCCGCGTGTCCACCGAAGTGGATGCCGACCAGGCCCACGACACCGCCGCCACCGTGGCCAAGGCCCGCCAGTTCATCCAGATGTATGCCGATGCCGGCGTGCCGCGCGAGAAGATCCTGATCAAGATCGCCGCGACCTGGGAAGGCGTGGAAGCCGCGCGCATCCTGCAGGCCGAAGGCATCGACTGCAACCTGACCCTGATCTTCAACCCGACCCAGGCGCTGGCCTGCAGCGAAGCCGGCGCGTTCCTGATCTCGCCGTTCGTCGGCCGCATCCTGGACTGGTACGTGGCCAACGGCCAGGCCCCGGCCAGCATCGACGAAGACCCGGGCGTGAAGTTCGTGCGCGGCGTGTACGCCGAATTCAAGCGTCGCGGTTCGCCGACGGTGGTGATGGGCGCCTCGTTCCGTTCGACCGCGCAGATCGAAGCGCTGGCCGGCTGCGACCGCCTGACGATTTCGCCGGACCTGCTGGAGAAGCTGGACGCCGACCACGGCGAGCTGCCGCGCAAGCTGGTGGCCGGTGCCGCCGACGGCGTGGCGGTGACCCCGATTGATGCGGCGAAGTTCGCGGCGGATCTGGCCGCCGATCCGATGGCGACCGAGAAGCTGGCGACCGGTATCGATGCGTTTGCCAAGGATCTGCAGGCGCTGCGCGAGCGCATTCGTTCGGAACTGTGATTCCGGCCAACGGCTGAGCCCCTCGTGGCGGGTCGGTTGGTCGCGAAGAGCAAAAAGCCGCGCTGGGTCGGTCGGGTTGGGTTCGCGGGAGACGCCGTAAACCCATCCGTGGGGGCTTGGCCGCCGCATCCATGCGGCGGACACTCCCGCGAACCCAACCCGACCGCCCTCTGACAGTTTCCGGTGGCCGCCCGCCACGGAAGAAAGAAAGAAGAGCAACAGCGGGTCGCGCGCTTCGCTTGCTCGCAGCCGAGCATGACTCGGTTCTACAGAAAGCACTGCAGGATCAAACAAAAAGGACGCGGCGAACGCCGCGTCCTTTTTGTTTTTCTTCAGTTCGTCAGTAACCCATGCTCTCGCCCACCGTCACCGGGAAACTGTCGAAGGTGGGACGGGTGCAGATGGCGGGACCGTCCACGGCATGGATGCCGTGGCCGAGCCCCCAAGGACGGGTTCACGGCGTGTCCCGCCATCTGCACCCATCCCGCCAAACTCACAGCAAACCAGAGCCGCTTTGGCTTTGGCTTTGGCTTTGGCTTTGGCTTTCAGCCGTTGACGTTGCCCGCCGCAGGCGGACCACCGCGCGTCAGCGCGGCGCCTCCACATCCAACCCGATCGGGCAGCTCACGCCGGTGCCGCCGATGCCGCAGTAACCGTTCGGGTTCTTCGCCAGGTACTGCTGGTGATAGTCCTCGGCGTAGTAGTACTCCGGTGCCGGATACACGATCTCGGTGGTGATCGGGCCGTAGCCGGCCGCATCCAGCTGCGCCTGGTACGCCTCGCGGCTGGCCAGCGCCGCGGCGTACTGCGCCTCGTCGGTGGCGTGGATCGCCGAGCGGTACTGGGTGCCGGTGTCGTTGCCCTGGCGCATGCCCTGGGTCGGGTCGTGGCTTTCCCAGAACAGCTGCAGCAGCCGCTCCAGGCTCACCACCGCCGGGTCGAACACCACCTGCACCACTTCAGTGTGGCCAGTCAGGCCCGAGCAGACCTCTTCATAGGTCGGGTTCGGGGTGATGCCGCCGGCATAGCCGACCGAGGTGCTGTACACGCCCGGTTCGGTCCAGAACTTGCGCTCGGCGCCCCAGAAGCAACCCAGTGCGAAACGGATCTGCTGCAGGCCGGCGAAACGGTCCTTCAGCGGATGGCTGTTCACGAAGTGCTGGTTGCTGTGCAGCGGCAATGGCTGCTCGCGCCCCGGCAGCGCCTCTTCCGGGCGCGGCAGGCGCTGCTTGAAGGCGCCGATGCCGAGGATGCCCTGGCCAATTCCCAACATGATGCGCTCCTACGCCGGCAGGCCGGCTATGTCGTCTGCATCTGAAATGGGGTCGGATGGGGCTTGGCCCAAGTCCAGCGCGGCGACGATGTCCTCGGCCTGGGTGCGCGCGGCATCGGGGATTCCCACCCGCAGCACGCCAAACAGCGGCAGTTCGCCCATGCCGCCCAGCAGCGACTCGCCGAACACGAAGGCCGGGATGCCGGCATCTTCCAGCGCGTGCTTGACCAGGTGGGCGTCGAACAGGTTGTCGGCCTTGTACACGATGTGCATGCGGCGGCTCCGTGGGACAGGGTTCCAGCATACGCCCGGGGGCTGAATGGTGGTGGTGACGGCGCATGACCGTTCTGCCGGCCAGCGGCCGGCACTACCCATCTGTACGGCGATCCACGTTCCGCCGGCCAGCGGCCGGCGCTACCGGAAGATGGGTGGGTAGTGCCGGCCGCTGGCCGGCATCCCCACACCCCACCGGGCAGCCCTGCCCCGTACGCGCTAGACTGTTGGTCTTTCTGCCTTTCTTTTCGCCGACTCATGTCCGAGCACACCCCCGCCAGCCCCGAGACCCCCGCCGACAGCCACGAAAAGCGCGATTTCATCCGCCAGATCGTGCGCGAGGACCTGGCCAGCGGAAAGCACCAGGCGATCAAGACCCGCTTCCCGCCGGAGCCGAACGGCTATCTGCACATCGGCCATGCCAAGTCGATCTGCCTGAACTTCGGCATCGCCGGTGAGTTCAGCGGCGTCTGCAACCTGCGCTTCGACGACACCAACCCGGCCAAGGAAGATCCGGAGTACGTGGCCGCGATCCAGGACGACGTGCGCTGGCTGGGCTTCAGCTGGAACGAACTGCGCCACGCTTCGGACTACTTCCAGACCTATTACCTGGCCGCCGAGAAGCTGATCGAACAGGGCAAGGCCTATGTCTGCGACCTGTCGGCCGAGGAAGTGCGCGCCTACCGCGGCACCCTGACCGAACCGGGCCGCCCGTCGCCGTGGCGCGACCGCAGCGTCGAGGAAAACCTCGACCTGTTCCGCCGCATGCGCGCCGGTGAATTCCCGGATGGCGCGCGCACCGTGCGCGCCAAGATCGACATGGCCAGCGGCAACATCAACCTGCGCGATCCGGCGCTGTACCGCATCAAGCACGTCGAGCACCAGAACACCGGCAACGCGTGGCCGATCTACCCGATGTACGACTTCGCCCACGCCCTGGGTGATTCGATCGAGGGCATCACCCACTCGCTGTGCACGCTGGAATTCGAAGACCACCGCCCGCTGTACGACTGGTGCGTGGACAACGTCGATTTCGCCCATGACGATGCCCTGACCCAGCCGCTGGTCGACGCCGGCCTGCCACGCGAAGCGGCCAAGCCGCGCCAGATCGAGTTCTCGCGCCTGAACATCAACTACACGGTGATGAGCAAGCGCAAGCTGATGGCGCTGGTCACCGAGCAGCTGGTGGATGGCTGGGAAGACCCGCGCATGCCGACCCTGCAGGGCCTGCGTCGCCGTGGCTACACCCCGGCCGCGATGCGCCTGTTCGCCGAGCGCGTGGGCATCAGCAAGCAGAACTCGCTGATCGACTTCAGCGTGCTGGAAGGTGCGCTGCGCGAAGATCTGGACAGTGCAGCGCCGCGCCGCATGGCGGTGATCGATCCGGTCAAGCTGGTGCTGACCAACCTGCCGGAAGGCCACGAAGAGCAGTTGACCTTCAGCAACCACCCGAAGAACGAGAGCTTCGGCAGCCGCGAAGTGCCGTTCGCACGCGAAGTGTGGATCGACCGCGAGGACTTCGCCGAAGTGCCGCCGAAGGGCTGGAAGCGCCTGGTCCCGGGTGGCGAAGTGCGGCTGCGCGGCGCCGGCATCATCCGCTGCGATGAAGTGATCAAGGATGCCAACGGCACCATCACCGAGCTGCGCGGCTGGCTGGATCCGGAATCGCGTCCGGGCATGGAAGGCGCCAACCGCAAGGTCAAGGGCACCATCCACTGGGTCAGCGCCGTGCACGGCGTGCCGGCCGAGATCCGCCTGTACGACCGCCTGTTCTCGGTGCCGAACCCGGACGATGAATCGGAAGGCAAGACCTACCGCGACTACCTCAACCCGGAATCGCGCCGCACCGTCACCGGCTATGTCGAGCCGGCCGCGGCCAGCGCCGCGCCGGAGCAGTCGTTCCAGTTCGAGCGTACCGGCTACTTCGTCGCCGACCGCCGCGACCACACCGAAGCCAAGCCGGTGTTCAACCGCAGCGTGACCCTGCGCGACACCTGGTCGGCCTGAGGATCTGCGCGGGCGCCAGGACGGCGCCCGCACGACCGCGACCATGATCACCGCCCTCTCCGCCCTGCTCTGGTTCATCTCGCAGCATCCGCTGCTGACGTTCTTTTCGGCGATGGTGCTGGCCGGCCTGGTCTCGTGGTGGCGGCGCTTTCCGGGCTACGCCATCGTGGTGTTCCCGCTGGCGATGCTCAACATCTTCCTCGGCCACTTCCTCAACGCCGCGTTCCTCAACGTGGTGGGCGAGCGTGGTGAAACAGTGATCGTCAAGGCCGAGGAAACCAATTCCACGCTCAACGAGCAGTACATCTGGCGCTACGAAGCGGTGCTGCGCACTGCCGAAGGGCGCGATGTGGAGGTGGTGTTCCACACCAATACCGCTTCGTTGTGGCCGCTGGAAAACGCCATCCGCATCCCGGCGCAGGACCAGCCGTTCGTGGTGAAGTACACGCCGGGCTTCCCGCGCAACTTCGTCATCCTCACCAACGAATCACCGCATGGCATCGCCCAGGCCCGGGCCAGCGCGCGCGAGCGCGTGGAGGTGGCGGCGCGCAAGCTGCACTTCAGCCCGGGCAATGCCGATTTCCGCGCGGACTATCGCCGCGAGCTGGAAACCTGGCTGCGCGACCACGGCAACGATCCGCAGCAGCAGCCCGACGCGCAGCGCTATCGCGCCGAGCGCGACGCACTCGACCATTGACACCCGGCCCAGGCTGGATGTCCCACCCGATCCATCCACAGGCCTGACATGACCACCTCCTCCACCGCGCTCCTCCCACTGCTGCAGCAGGTCCTGCAGGACGCCGGCATCGCCTGCCGCGTCGACGGCGGTGCACTGCTGCTGGAAAGCGGACTGCGCCTGACCCCTCACGCAATGGCCGCGCACGCGCGCGACAATGGCGGCTGGCAGACGTCCACGGTCATCGAGGCACAGCACCCCATCCTGTTCGCTGATGGCCTGTTCGAGTACCAGCACGCCAACGGTGCCGACGAACGGACCTCGCTGCAGTCCGGCTTCCAGACCTGGGTGCGGGTGGACCTGGCGACCCTGCAGACTGCAGTGGGCGCCGACGGCGCACAGGGCCTGCCGATGATGGGCCTGACCTATCCGGCCGGTGACGATGGCGAGGAACACGAACGCACCGTGGTGCTGGGGCCGTTGGCGCACTACCGTGCACAGGAAGTGGATGCCTCCACCTGCAGCGAAGACGATCATGGCTCCTGCCCCTGCTGCCTGTTCACCCGCAGCATGGACGCCTTCGACGAGCTGCTGAAGGCGCGCCAGTTCCTCGCCATCCGCCTGTTCGCCTCGCGCGATGCCGGTGGCCTGTGCGAGGCCGATTGCCGGGTCAACGGCCACGACTTCGCCGCCGCCCTGCCCCTGCTGCGCGCCTACGCGGCCAGCTGGCCGCAGGCCGGGCTGGAGTTCCGCAAGCAGTACGTGGTGATCCGCACCGGCTCGCCGGGCTGACCCGCCGCCACACCCGATACAGGCCGGTGCAGCTACACTGCGCGCCGGTTTCCCAAGCAACCGCACTTTCTTCCATTCCACTACGAGGCACCCCCGCGATGCTGTACGCGCAAGTCCACCTGACCCTTCCCGCCTGGATCCACGACCAGATCGACCTGGATCGTCGATATCCGGGCGATGAGGCCAAGGTCGCGCTGGCGATCGAGCTGTCGCGGCTGAACGTCGAGCACGCCAGTGGCGGCCCGTTCGGCGCGGTGGTGTTCGGACCGGACGACAAGGTCATCGCCGCCGGCGTGAACCGGGTGATGCCGCATGCGACCTCGCTGGCGCACGCCGAGAACATGGCCTACATGCTGGCCCAGCAGCGCCTGCAGACCCCGCGCCTGAACGCGGTGCTGTCGCCGGTCACCCTGGCCACCAGTTCGCAGCCGTGCTGCCAGTGCTATGGCGCTACCGTGTGGGCCGGCATCGACCGCCTGCTGATCGGTGCCAACTCGGCCGACGTCGAAGAGCTGACCCCGTTCGATGAAGGCCCGCTGCCGGCCGACTGGGTGGGTGAACTCAACAAGCGCGGCATCGAAGTGGTGCAGGGCCTGAACCGCGACGCCGCGCGCAGCGTGCTGCGTGCCTATGGGGAAAGCGATGGCGCCCGTTACTGAGACCGGCATCGGCCTGCTGTGCCTGTGCCGGCAGGGCTTCGAGCCCGAGCTGGCCGGCGAGCTGCAGTTCCGTGCCGGCGAAGCCGGTTTCGCCGGTTATGCGCGTACCCAGCGCAATGACGGCTATGTGCTTTTCATGTGCGACGAAGCTGCGGCACTGGCTCCGCGCCTGCGCTGGCGCGAGCTGATCTTCGCGCGGCAGAAGCTGGTCGTGCTGGCCGAGCTGCCGCAGTTGGACCCGGCTGACCGGATCACCCCGATGCTGGAGGTGCTGGCCGATGCGCCGCGCTTCGGTGACCTGTGGGTGGAGCACCCCGATTCGGACGCCGGCAAGCCGCTGTCCGGGCTGGCCCGTGCCTTCGGCAATGCACTGCGCCCGGCGCTGCGCAAGGCCGGCACGCTCACTGACAAGCCAAACAATCGCCTGCCGCGCCTGCACGTGGTGTTCGTCGACGGCACCCACGCCTTCGTCTGCGTGGCCGACCCGGCCGACAGCGCGCCGTGGGCATTGGGCATCCCGCGCCTGAAGCTGCTGCCCGAAGCGCCCTCGCGTTCGGCACTGAAGCTGGACGAAGCGCTGCTGACCCTGCTGACGCCGGAAGAACGCGAAGCGCTGGCCAAGCCCGGCATGCGCGCGGCCGACCTCGGCGCCGCACCCGGCGGCTGGACCTGGGTGCTGACCCGCCAGCACATGCACGTGCTGAGCATCGACAACGGCCCGCTGCGCCAGCACGTGCTGGACACCGGCCTGGTCGAGCACCTGCGCGCCGATGGCTTCCACTGGCACCCGGAGCAGCCGCTGGACTGGATGGTCTGCGACATGGTCGAGCAGCCGCGCCGCGTGGCCGAACGCATGGCCACCTGGTTCCGCGAAGGCTGGTGCAGGCATGCGATCTTCAATCTGAAGCTGCCGATGAAAAAGCGCTGGGACGAAACCCGCTTGTGCCTGGACCTGTTCCAGGACCAGGCCGGCAAGCCGCTGGTGGTACGCGCCAAGCAGCTGTACCACGACCGTGAGGAGATCACGGTACTGGCCTCGCCGCTGCGCTGACGCTGCGGTGTCCGCCGGGCATGGCCTGGCGCTACCAAGGAGGAAGAACCCATGCAAGGTCGTTCGATTGCACTGCTGGCCGTCCTGCTGCTGAGTACAACGGCGATGGCCCAGCAGCTGCCGCACACCCCTGCACAGAGCCAGCCGCTGGGCCCGACCGGCGGCGCGATCCGCCAGCAACCGCTGGATGCCGGCCGGGTCAGCGGCAGCGTCGAGATTGCACAGCCGGCTGGCGAGGCACAGGTGACCGTACGTTCGCTGGAACCGAGCAGCGTGGTCGGCCAGTACCGCATCCACTTCGCTGCGCTGGATGTGAACGGCGATGGTTTCATCAGCCGCGAGGAAGCGCAGGCGAATCCGGCGCTGGCCGATGAGTTCAATGCGTTGGACGTGAAGCGTCGCGGCAAGCTGGATCGTGCCGACCTGGCCGGTTGGCTGGTTGATTGAAAATGGGGACGGAGGGGATTAAGTCGTATGTGCACATACGACTTAATCCCCTCCGTCCCCTTTTTGCGTCAGACGCCGGCGGCGCGCTTCCAGAACGCCTGCACCAGCGGCGGCCATTTGCCGACGCAGCCCAGCGCGCGGCCGCGGGCCAGGGTCAGGTGCATTTCGTCGTTGGAGAACAGGCGGTTGATCGCGTCAAAGCTGTAGGCGGCGATCTGGTTGTCGCTACGGCGTTCGCGCGCCCAGCGCTGCAGGCGCTGCGGCGACAGGCGCGGCTGGCCGCGGCGTTCGGCCGACGGCGCCAGCCACTGCTGCAGAGCAGCCACATCGCGCAGGCCCAGGTTCACGCCCTGCCCGGCAAGCGGATGCACCACATGCGCTGCATCCCCCAATGCCAGCACACGGCCGGCCACGTAATGGCGTGCCAGCTGGCGGCGCAGCGGGAACGCCGCACGCGGTGAGGCCAGCCGCAGGTCACCCAGCCGCGCCGCAAAGGCGCGGGTCAGTTCGCGGTTGAACGCATCCTCGTCCAAGGCCAACACGCGCGCAGCCTCGTCCTCGGGCAGGGTCCAGACAATCGAGCTGCGGCGCTCGGCCACCGGCAGCAACGCCAACGGTCCGGTCGGCAGGAAGCGCTGCCAGGCCGTGGCCTGGTTCGGCAGTTCACTGTCGACATAGGCCACCACGCCACGCTGGTGGTAGTCATGCTTTTCCACCTCGATCCCGGCCAGCTGGCGCAGGGTCGATTCGGCACCGTCGGCGGCCACCGCCAACGACGCTTCGAGGCGACGACCGTCGTCCAGGCGCAGGCGCACGCCGTCCTCGTCCTGCTCCAGCGCTTCCACCCGTGCCGGGCAATGCAGCTGCACGCCCGCCGCGGGCAGCGCCGCCCACAGGCGGTCCTGCAGCAGTCCGTTCTCGACGATGTAGCCCAGCTCACGACGACCGAAGCGATCGGCGTCGAACAGCAGATCCTCGCCACCGGCCGCGTCCCACACCTGCATGCGCCGGTAGGGCCAGGCGCGGGCCTGCGCGATCGCCTGCCATACGCCGAGGCGGTTCAACAGCTGTACGTTGTCAGCGGCGAAGGCGAACACGCGCAGGTCGGGCTGTGCGGCCTGCCACGGCGCGGGCTCACGACCTTCCACCAGCGCAACCGACAAACCGGCATCGGCCAACGCCAGCGCGCAGGCGGCACCGACCACGCCACCGCCGACGATGGCCACGTCCAGGCGCGCACGCCGGCTCATGCCGATTCTCCACGGCACAGCCGCGGCACTTCGCCACGGAAGCCCATCGCGCCACCGACCAGCATCGACTGTACCGAGGCACGTTGTGCGGCCACCAGGCCGAGACTGCGCAGCGGCCGCATCAGCGGCGCCGGATTGCTGGTCAGGCGCGCCAGCCCTCCGGAAAACGCCACGGTCTGCCGGCGGTCCTCCTCGCGGCGCGCGACATAGGCCTGCAGCAGTGCGTCACTGCCGGCATCATCGATGGAATCTTCCAGCAGTTCGGCCAGGGTCAGCGCATCGCGCAGGCCCAGGTTGAAGCCCTGCGCACCCAACGGGTGGATGGTCTGCGCGGCATTGCCGAGCAGCACCGTGCGTTCACCGGCCAGCGCACGCGCCAGCACCTGGATGAGCGGGTAGGCGCTACGCGGGCCAGATTCGAGCAGGCGGCCGGCACGCCAGCCGATCGCGCTCTGCAGGCGTTGCAGCCACGCCGTATCGTCCAGCGCCATCACCGCATCGGCCTGGTCCCGTGCCACGCCATGCACGGTGCCGAAGTGGCGATCGCCACGCGGCAGCAGCGCGGTCGGGCCGGTATCGGTGAACCGCTCCCACGCGGTGCCATCCGGCGCGCGCTGGCTGCGCACGCGGGCCACGAACAGGGTCTGCTGGAAATCATGGCGGTCGACCTCGATGCCCAGTGCACCGCGCACGCCACTGGTCGTACCGTCGGCACCCACCACCAGCCGTGCCAGCAATACGCGCTCGCCGGCCTCGTCGGCGACCCGCACCTGGCGGTAGCCGCCGACCACCTCGCCCAGGCCCAGGAACCGCATCGGCCGGTAACGGTGCAGCCGCGGCAGCTCCTGCAGGCGCGCTTCCAGCGCTTGGCCGAAGTCGCGGGCGACCACCACCTGGCCGAACCACGGCCGGTCATAATCGGCCGCTTCCAGCTGCACACGGCCGAAATCGCCGGCGCGGCTGACGTGGATGCGCCGGATGGGGCCCGGCGCCATCGTCAGTTTCTGCATCACCCCCAGCGCGGTCAGCGCATTGACGGTGGCTGCGGCGAAACTGAGGTTGCGCTGGTCGAACACCGCCGGCAGCTCGCCGGCGGGGCTGGCCTCGAGCAGGCCCACGTCGCGGCCGAGGCGGTCCAGGGCAATGGCCAGGCTGGCGCCCACCAGGCCACCACCGACAATCAGCACGTCATGTCGTTCACTCATGTGTTCATGATACGCGCTCGCCCCGACTGTACGCCGAACGGGCGGCACCTGCGCCAACCCGCGCGGCGGGCTAGAATGAAACCTGAATCCGCTCCGGGCCCGCCTCCATGTCCGACACTGCCAACCGCGCCTTCGTCCTGTCCGTGCTCGTTCTGGTGCTGGCAGCGACCCGGGTCAACCACTTCGCGGCAATCCCCGATGCCTCGTGGGCGGTGTTCTTCATCGGTGGCTTCTACCTGGCGCGCTGGACGCGCTGGGCGTTCCCGCTGCTGATGGTGTTCGCGGTGCTGGTCGACTGGATCGTGATCCGCAGCAGCGGCCTGGATTTCTGGCAGCACTACTGCGTGTCGCCGGGTTACTGGCTGCTGCTGCCGGCGTACTTCTCGCTGTGGGCCGGCGGCATGCTGCTGGGCCGCAACTACCAGACCGCGCGCTGGCCGGTGCTGGCCAAGGGCGCGCTGCTGCTGGTCGCGTCGGTGGCGGTCTGCCACCTGCTGGCGCAGGGCGGTTTCTACTGGAGCAGCCGCAACGTGGCCGAGCCGACCCTGGCCGGCTGGGCGCAGAACTACGCGCAGTGGTTCGGCCCCTACCTGCGTACCACCGCCATCTACGTGGCGCTGGCCGCCGCGCTGCAGCTGGCCGTGGAGCAGGTGCTGAAGCTCCAGCAGGCACGCCGCGACATCCGGCACTGAGCCACGCCATGGGTCATCGCCTCTCGCGCATCTACACCCGCACCGGCGACGACGGCAGTACCGGCCTCGGTGACGGCCAGCGCGTGGCCAAGGATGACGCCCGGGTGGCGTCCTACGGCACCGTCGACGAAGCCAACGCCGCGCTCGGCCTGCTGCTGGCGGTACCGTTGCCGGAGGACGTACGCGCACTGGTCGTGCACCTGCAGCACCAGCTGTTCGACCTGGGTGCCGAGCTGTGCATCCCCGGCCACGCCGCGATCCACGCCGCCGATGTCTCGGCACTGGAACAGCAGCTGGACCACTACAACGCCGGCCTGCCGATGCTGAAGGAGTTCATCCTGCCGGCCGGGGGCGAGGCGGCAGCGCGCTGCCATCTGGCGCGCACCATTGTCCGCCGCGCCGAGCGCGAGACGGTCACCCTGGCCCGCCACGAAGCCGTGCGCAGCGAGGCGCTGCAATACCTCAACCGGCTGTCGGACCTGCTGTTCGTGCTGGCCCGGGTGCTGGCCCGTGCCGACGGCCAGGGCGAGGCGCTGTGGCAACCGCAGCAGCGCCAGCGCTGAGTCGGCACGATGCTGGTCTACACCCATCCGTCCTGCCTGCTGCACGACCCCGGCCCCGGCCACCCGGAGTGCCCGCAACGCCTGCAGCACGTACTCGATGCGCTGCATGCGGCCTTCCCTGGGCAGCTCGAATGGCGCGAGGCGCCGCCGGCCAAGTTCGGCGAGCTGACCCGGGTCCATGACAGCGCCCTGCTGGACTTCGTGCTGCAGCCGCAGACCGTGCCGCTGCGCCAGCTGGACATGGACACCTGGACCTCGCCCGGCTCGGCCAGCGCTGCCGTGCACGCCGCCGGTGCCGGCGTGGCCGCAGTCGATGCGGTGATGCTGGGCGACGACCCGCTGGCCTTCTGCGCGGTGCGCCCCCCCGGCCACCACGCCACCAGCAGCACGGCGATGGGCTTCTGCCTGCTCAACAACATCGCCATCGCCGCCGCCTATGCCCGCGACCGTCATGGCCTGGAGCGGATCGCGGTGGTCGATTTCGACGTGCACCACGGCAACGGCACCCAGGACATCTTCCAGCACGATGCCCGGGTCTCGTACTACAGCACGCACCAGGCCGGCCTGTTCCCCAATTCCGGCCTGCGCCGTGACCGCGGCGCAGGCAACCTGATGAACATCCTGCTGCCCCCCGGCAGCGGGGGCTTCCGCTTCCGCAACGTCTGGGCCGACGAGATGCTGCCGGCCATCGACGACTTCCGCCCGCAGCTGTTGCTGATCTCGGCCGGCTTCGACGCCCACCTGCGCGACCCGCAGGCCGACCTGATGCTGGAGACCGAGGATTTCGCCTGGATCACCGGTGAACTGCACGCGCTGGCACGCCGCCACGGGGCCGGCCGGGTGGTGTCGATGCTGGAGGGCGGCTATGACCTGCAGGCACTGGCCGAGTGCAGTGTGGCCCATGTCCAGGCCCTGATCTCAGCGGCTGGCGGCAACGCTGCCGGATGAACCCGAACCGGCAACCTCCGGCGCCCTTCATTGCCCCTATGCAAGGGATGGGGCAAGCTACCGTCCGTTTTCGCCCGAATCCGAACCGCGTGCGCCGAGCCCTCCGCCTGCTTCCCCTGCCTCTGAGCATCGCCATCAGCCTGCCGGTGATGGCCGATGAAAAGCCGCTCAACTGGGGCCTGTGCCCGGCCACCGACGTCATCCCCGCGTTCACCGACGCCCCGACCCCGGTCCCCGGCCAGGACAAGGCCAGCGCCGCCGCCGCGCGCGAGCAGCAGCCGACCGACATCGAGGGTGACCAGCTGCTGGGCACCACCACCGTGCCGCAGTACGAAGGCAACGTGGCGCTGCGCCGCGGCGACCAGTTCGTCGGTACCGACAAGCTGAGCTTCGATACCGAGACCGGCAACTACATCGCCGACGGCAATGTGCGCTACCAGGACGGGTCGATCCGGATGGTCGCCAAGCGTGCCGAGGGCAACCAGGAAAGCGACACCCACAAGATCACCGACATCCAGTACCAGCTGGTGTCGCGCCGCGGCAACGGCGATGCCGAATCGGTCGACCTGCAGGGTGCGGTCGGCCAGATGCACCGCTCCACCTACACCACCTGCGACCCCTCGCAGCCGGTGTGGAAGCTGTCGGCACCGCAGATCGAAGTGGACAACGACGAGGGCTTCGGCACCGCGCGCAACGCCGTGCTGCGCATCGGCAAGGTGCCGGTGCTGTGGGCGCCGTACTTCAAGTTCCCGATCGATGACCGCCGCAAGACCGGCCTGCTGTTCCCGCAGCTGGGCATGTCCGGGCGCAACGGCTTCGACTACGCCCAGCCGATCTACTTCAACCTGGCGCCGAACTACGACGACACGCTGACCCCGCGCTACATGAGCCGGCGCGGCCTGCTGCTCGACAACGAGTTCCGCTACCTCTACAACGGCGGCCGCGGCGAGGTGTTGACCTCGTTCATGCCCAACGACCGCCTGCGCGACCGTGACCGCGGCCGGGTGATGTTCAGCGGCTACCACAACGTGGACAGCCACTGGCAGGCCCGTGCCAACCTGGCCTGGGTCAGCGACGAGCGCTATGTCGAGGATTTCGCCAACCGCCTGGTGGGGGTGACCGCCTCCAACCTGCAAAGCACGGTGGGCCTGTATGGCACCGGCACGAACTGGACGGCCGGCATCATGGCCGACCGCTGGCAGCTGACCGACTACACCCTCGACGAGCGCGCCCTGCCCTACAACCGCCAGCCGCGCCTGTACTTCAACTGGGACAAGCCGGTCCGCTCATGGCTGGAAACCGGCATCTACGCCGAAGCCGTGCGCTTCACCCACGACGACATCAACTTCAAGAACGCCGTCGGCACCGGCGAGGATCTGCAGTACACGCGGACGGGCCAACAGCTCACCTCCGGCGTTGGTGTCAGCGGTGGTTCGCGACTGGACGTGAAGCCGTATGTGTCGTTCCCGATCAGCGGCGCAGCCTGGTATGTGACCCCGACCCTGGCCTACCGCTACACCGCCTACCAGCTGGATCGCGGCCTGGTCGACGGGGTCAACGGCATCCAGGCCCAGATCCTGCGCTCGCAGGGCATCGACCCGGCCACGGCCACGCCCGAGCAGCTGCGCGGCAATACCTCGCCCAGCCGCAGCCTGCCGATCGGCAGCATTGACGCCGGTCTGTTCTTCGACCGCGAGACCCGCATCGGCGGCAAGTCGTTCCTGCAGACCCTGGAGCCGCGCCTGTTCTACCTGCGCGCGCCGTACCGCAACCAGGACGAGCTGCCGATCTTCGATACGCGTGACTTCACCTTCAGCTGGGGCCAGCTGTTCCGCGATTCGCGCTATACCGGCGCCGACCGCCAGAACGATGCCAACCAGCTGACCCTGGCGCTGAGCACCCGCTTCATCGACCAGAGCACCGGCAAGGAGCGCTTCTCGGCCTCGATCGGCCAGATCCAGTACTTCGATGAGTCGCGGGTGACCGTCACCCCCGGCGGTGAGCCGGTGGAAAAGGGCAAGTCGGCCTGGATCGCCGACGGCAACTACATGATCAACGACCGCTGGACCCTGGGCGCCACCTACCAGTGGGACCCGAAGTACAAGCGCGAGGATCTGGCCAGCGTCCGTGCCCGCTACCTGATGCCCAACGACGGCGTGGTCAATCTGAGCTACCGCTACCGCATCAATGCCGGTGCCCTGCCGGGTGCCAACAAGCATGACCGCACCCTGCTGGAGCAGGCCGACCTGTCGTTCCTGTACCCGCTGAATGCGCGCTGGAGCCTGGTCGGCCGCTATTACTACTCGCTGCAGGACAAGGAGCCGCTGGAAATCATCGGCGGCGTCCAGTGGGACAGCTGCTGCCTGGCCGTGCGTGTGGTCGGCCGCCGCTATGTCCGCAATCGCGAAGGCGAGATGAACAACTCCATCCAGGTGGAGTTCGTCCTGAAGGGCCTGAGCTCCATCGGCCAGGACACGGACCGCACTCTGCGCCGTGCTATCCTCGGCTACAACCGCGACGACCTCTATCTCGTGCCGCCCAGCAACACCGGAGCGACCCGCGATGACTACGATCCGAATCTGATCCCATGACCAAGCGCTTCCCCGTTCTACTCGCCTCGCTGCTGGCGGTGTCCAGCGTGTCCGCCCCCCTGCAGGTGCTTGCCCAGGAGGCGCAGCCGCTCGACCGCATCGCCGCCGTCGTCGATGAGGACGTGATCCTGCAGAGCGAACTCCAGCGTGCGATCGCCAACATCAAGGCGCAGTACGCCGGCCGGGAAAACCAGCTGCCGCCGGAAGACGTGCTCAGCCGCCAGGTGCTCGAGCGCCTGGTGCTGGTCAAGCTGCAGGTGGCCCGCGCCCAGGGCAGCGGCATCCGTGTCGGCGACCAGGAGCTGAACCAGGCGATGAACTCCATCGCCCAGCAGAACGGTTCGAACCTGGATGCCCTGCGCCAGCGCCTGGCGCACGACGGCATCGATTTCAACGATTTCCGCGCCTCGGTGCGTGATGAGATCACCGTGCAGCGCCTGCGCCAGAGCTTCGCGCAGAGCCGCATCAGCGTCAGCGAGGGCGAGGTCGATGCCGCGCTGAAGCAGCAGGCCACTGCCGGCAACCAGTATCACCTGGCACACATCCTGGTCGCGCTGCCGGACGGCGCCAACGCCGACCAGATCGCCACCGGCCAGAAGAAGGCCGACGGTGTGAAGGCGCTGCTGGACAAGGGCGAACTGGACTTCAACGCGGCCGCCGTGCGCTATTCGGACAGCCCCAACGCGCTGGAAGGCGGCGACCTGGGCTGGCGCAGCCTGGATGAGATCCCGCAGGCGTTCGCGCAGATGATGGAAAAGATGAAGCCCGGCGAAGTGGTCGGCCCCATCCGCGGCCCCAGCGGCTTCCAGCTGCTGAAGCTGGTGGAAGTGCGCGATGCCAGTGCCGCTGCCGGCGCCAGCACCGTCACCGAGTACCACGGTCGCCACATCCTGGTGCGCGTGGACGATCATCAGACCGACGCGGCCGCCAAAGCCAAGATCGATACCCTGCGTGCCCGCATCGCTGGCGGCGCGGACTTCGAGACCGTGGCCAAGGAGTCCTCCGAGGACAACAACAGCAAGGGCCAGGGCGGCGATCTGGGCTGGTTCCCGGCCGATGCATTCGGTCCGGCCTTTGGCCAGCAGGTGGCCGGTATCCAGGACGGCGGCGTCAGCCAGCCGTTCCGCACCGATGCCGGTTGGCACATCCTGCAGCGCGTGGCCACTCGCCAGACCGACGTGACCAACGACAACCAGCGTGCCCAGGTCCGCGAGACCATTGGCCGCCGCAAGCTGGAAGACGAGTACAACCGCTTCCTGCAGGAACTGCGTGGCGAAGCCTACGTCAGCTTCCGCAGCGGTGACCGTGCGGAAAACACCGCCACGCCGCCGCAGTCCTGATCGATGCGCCCCGAGCTCGCTCTGGTACCGGGCGAGCCCGCCGGGATCGGCCCGGAGCTGTGTGTCCGCCTCGTCCAGCAGCCGCGTGAAGATTGCCGGCTGCTGGCCTTCGCCGACCCGGATACCCTGCGCGCGGCTGCGGCCGCGCTGAACCTGCCCCTGCAACTGCTGCCCGAGGACGCCGAAGCACGCGTCCCCGGCGATCTGCGTGTGCGCGTTGTGGCCAATGCCGCCCAGAGCCACTTCGGCCAGGCCAACCCGGCCAATGCCGGGGCGGTCATCGGCGCCCTGCTGGGTGCCGGCCAGGCCTGCCTGTCCGGCGAACTGCACGGCGTGGTCACCGGCCCGGTGCACAAGGCGGTCATCAACGAAGGCGGCATCGCCTACAGCGGCACCACCGAACTGCTGGCCGACCAGGCCGGCGTGAAGGTGGTGATGATGCTGGCCAACCCCATCGTGCGCGTGGCCCTGGCCACCACCCACCTGCCGTTGCGCGAAGTGGCCGACGCGATCACCGCGCCCCGCCTGGAACACACCCTGCGCACCCTGCATGCCGCACTGCGGCGCGAATTCGGCCTGCCAGCACCCCGCATCGCCGTGCTCGGCCTGAACCCGCACGCCGGCGAAGACGGCCACCTGGGCCGCGAAGAGCTGGACCTGATCATTCCCCTGATGCAGCGCCTGCGCGCGGAGGGCATGGACCTGATCGGGCCACTGCCGGCCGATACCGCGTTCCTGCCGGCCAAGCTGGCCGGCTTCGACACCGTGCTGGCGATGTACCACGACCAGGGCCTGCCGGTACTGAAGTATTCCGGCTTCGAGCAGGCAGTGAACCTGACCCTGGGCCTGCCCTACCCGCGCGTGGCGGTGGACCATGGCACCGCGCTGGACCTTGCCGGCCGCGGCATTGCCGATCCTTCCAGCCTGCAGGCGGCAACAACGCTGTGTGCGCAGCTTGCGCGGCAACGTACACTGAGCGCATGAATTCCCCGCATTCCCCCTCCGGCCCGGTGTTCACCGCCCCGGCCAAGAAGCAGCTTGGCCAGCATTTCCTGGCCGACCGCCACTACATCGACAAGATCGTGATGGCGGTCAACCCGAAAGACGGCGACCGGCTGGTCGAGATCGGCCCCGGCCAGGGCGCGATCACCCTGCCGCTGCTGCGCGTGCATCCGAAGCTGACGGTGATCGAGTTCGACCGCGATCTGATCGCGCCGCTGACCGCCGCCGCCGAACCGCTGGGCGAACTGACCATCGTCCACCGCGACGTGCTGCGGGTGGACTTCACCGAGCTGGCCGATGGCCAGCCGATCCGCCTGGTCGGCAACCTGCCCTACAACATCTCCTCGCCGATCCTGTTCCATGCACTGGAGCACGCCGCGGTGATCCGCGACATGCATTTCATGCTGCAGAAGGAAGTGGTCGACCGCATGGCGGCCGGCCCCGGCAGCAAGGTGTACGGCCGGCTCAGCGTGATGCTGCAGGCCTACTGCCAGGTGACCTCGCTGTTCGTGGTGCCGCCGGGCGCATTCCGGCCGCCGCCGAAGGTCGATTCGGCCGTGGTGCGGCTGGTGCCGCGTGACCCGGCCACGATCAACATCAACGACCACAAGCGTTTCGCCGAGGTGGTCAAGGCCGCCTTCGGGCAGCGCCGCAAGACCCTGCGCAACGCCCTGAACAACGTGGTGTCCGCCGAACAGTTCGTTGCCGCCGGCGTGCGTCCCGATGCCCGCGCCGAACAGCTGGACGTGGCCGAATTCATCGCTTTGGCCAATGCCTCCTGATTACACTGCCGGTATGGAAGACGCTGACGTTTATGCCATCTCCGTCGAAGTCGCACCGCGCTTCCTCGACGATCAATCCGCGCCGGAAGACGGGCGCTATGCGTTCGCCTACACGATCCGCATCCACAACCAGGGACGTGTTGCCGCGCGCCTGGTCGCACGCCACTGGCGCATCACCGATGCCAACGGCCGCGTCGAGCATGTCGATGGCGACGGGGTGATCGGCGAGCAGCCGCGCCTGCGTCCCGGTGAAGACTTCCATTACACGTCCGGTGTCATGCTGGGGACCGATCACGGGACCATGCAGGGCCACTACGACATGGTCGCCGACGACGGCACCGAATTTGCCGCGCCGGTCGCACCTTTCGTGCTGGCCATCCCGCGTACCCTGCACTGACACGGAGGCCGAACGATGAGTGTGTGGGCGATCGGCGACCTGCAGGGCTGCTATGACGTCACCCAGCGACTGCTGGAGAAGATCCGCTTCGACCCGGCGCAGGACACCCTGTGGTTCTGCGGCGACCTGGTCAACCGCGGTGGCCAGTCACTGGAAACACTGCGGTTGGTCCACTCGCTGCGCGAGCACAGCGTGGTGGTGCTGGGCAACCACGACCTTTCGCTGCTGGCCGTCGGTGCGCGCACCGAAGAGGAACAGCGCAAGGTCAACCCGGACCTGCTGCGCATCGTGCAGGCCGAGGACCGCGACGAACTGCTGGACTGGCTGCGCCTGCAGAAGCTGGTGCACGTGGACCGCGAGCTGGGCTGGATGATGGTGCACGCCGGCCTGGCGCCGAAGTGGACCACGCAGATGGCCGAGAAGCACGCGGCCGAAGTCGAGGCACAGCTGCACGGCGCCGGCTACCGCAAGCTGTTCCGCAACATGTACGGCGACAAGCCGAGCTGGGCACCGAACCTGTCCGGCTACGACCGCTCGCGCGCGATCATCAACGTGCTCACCCGCATGCGCTACTGCACCCCGCGCGGGCGCATCGGCATCGAGGACAAGGGCACGCCGGGCACGCAGGAACAGGGGCTGTACCCCTGGTTCGAGGTGCCGGGCCGGGTCGAGCGTGACCTCAAGGTCGTCTGCGGCCACTGGTCGGCGCTGGGCCTGACCATCACCCAGGGCGTGCACGCCATCGACACTGGCGCGGTGTGGGGCGGCAAGCTCACCGCGATCCAGCTCGATACCGATGAACTGCGCGTGGTGCAGGTGCCGGGCCGCGATGTACCCGCCCCTGTGCCCAACGCCCGCCCGCCAGCGCGGCCGGCGCACGAGCGCCCGGCTGCACCGGCGCAGGGCAAGGAACAGGGCGGCGGCAACGCTCCGGCCGCCAACCCGGGCAACCGCGGCCCGCGCCGTCGCCGCCGCCGTGGTGGCGGTAGTGGTGGTGGCTCTGCGGGCCCCGGCAACAACAGTCCCCCGCCGCAGGCATGACGCGGCGCGGCTGGGCACCATGGATGGTGCTGCTGACGCTGGCCCTGGCCAGCGGCTGCCAGCCCACTTCGGCCCCTGCCCCCAGCGGTGGCGGAAACGCCGACCACACGCCATCGCAACCGCAGGCGCCATCGCCGCCACTGGTGGCTGCAGCGCGCGCGCAGATCGGTGTCACCACCCGCTACGACCCTGCCTATCAGGTGCTGGCCTATCCCGGCGGAGACGTCCCGGTTGATCGCGGCGTGTGCACCGACGTAGTGGTGCGCGCCCTGCGCAGCCAGGGCCTGGACCTGCAGGCGCGCGTGCATGAAGACATGCGCGGCAACTTCAGTGCCTATCCGGCGATCTGGGGCCTGTCACGGCCGGATCGCAACATCGATCATCGCCGCGTGCCGAACCTGATGCGCTGGTTTGAACGGCAGGGGTGGCAGCAGCCGATCACCGCCGCCGCCGCCGACTACGCAGCCGGCGACATCGTTGCCTGGAAGCTCAACGGCAACGGCCTGCTGCATGTGGGCATCGTCTCCGACCGCTACCTGGCCGACGGCACGCCGCTGGTGCTGCACAACATCGCGCGCGGCACGCGCGAAGAGAACCTGCTGTTCCAGCACGCCATCATCGGGCATTACCGGATGCCCTGAACGTTGCAACGGCCGGTTCTGTAGAGCCGAGCCATGCTCGGCTACGCCATGTGTCCACCAACAGCAGCCGAGCATGGCTCGGCTCTGCAGGAAACCGCCCTCAGCGGCGCACGTAGTGCACGAAGCGGAACGCATACGCGTGGCGCGCATCGGCCGGGTGTGGCTCGCTGCTCACTTCCTGCCAGTCCTGCGCATCCACCTCGGGGAAGTGGGTATCGGCCGGGACTTCGGCATCCACCCAGGTCAGGTACAGATCACTGGCCTGGTCGAGCAGCTGACGGAAGATCTCGCCACCACCGATGATGCACAGCTCGCTGGCGCCCTCGCCTTCGGCAATCGACTTCGCTTCGTCCAGCGACGCCACCGCGCGCATGCCCTCGAATGGCACCTGGCCGCTGCGGGTCAGCACCAGGTTGGTCCGCCCCGGCAGCACGCGGCCGATCGACTCGGCGGTCTTGCGCCCCATCAGGATCGGCTTGCCCAGGGTGAGCGCCTTGAAGTGCTTGAAGTCGTCCGGCAGGTGCCAGGGCATGGCATTGCCCTGGCCGATGCCACGGTTGCGGTCCAGCGCCACGATCATCGAGAGCTTCATCGCACTCATACCGCCACCGGCGCCTTGATCGCCGGGTGCGGGTCATACCCATCAATGCGGATATCGTCGAACTGGAAGCCGAACAGGTCGGTCACCTCCGGGTTCAACCACAGCTTCGGCAGCGCGCGCGGTTCACGCGACAGCTGCTCGCGGGCCTGCTCGAAGTGGTTCGAATACAGGTGCGCGTCGCCCAGCGTGTGGACGAAATCGCCCACACCCAGGCCGGTGGCCTGCGCCACCATATGGGTCAGCAGCGCATAGCTGGCAATGTTGAACGGCACGCCGAGGAAAATGTCGCCGCTGCGCTGGTACAGCTGGCAGCTGAGCTTGCCGTCCACCACGTAGAACTGGAACAGGTTGTGGCACGGCATCAGCGCCATCTGCGAGAGCTCGCCCACGTTCCAGGCGCTGACTACCAACCGGCGCGAATCGGGGTTGCGCTTGATCTCGTTCACCAGCCACTGCATCTGGTCGATCTCGCGACCATCGGCGGTGGCCCAGCTGCGCCACTGCTTGCCGTACACCGGGCCGAGATCGCCGTTCTCGTCGGCCCACTCGTCCCAGATGCGTACCTGGTTGTCCTTCAGGTAGCCGATGTTGGTGTCGCCCTTCAGGAACCACAGCAGTTCGTGGATGATCGAACGCAGGTGCAGTTTCTTGGTGGTGACCAGCGGGAAGCCGTCGGCCAGGTTGAAACGCATCTGCCAGCCGAACACGCTGCGGGTGCCGGTACCGGTGCGGTCGCTTTTCTCGGCGCCGTGTTCCAGCACGTGCGAGAGCAGGTCCAGGTAAGCCTTCATGCCTTGCCCTCGGCAGCCACCGGCAGCTGCGGCTGCAGTACCGGCGCGCGGCGCGACATCACCAGCAGCACCAGGCCGAAGACGATCAACGGCAGGCTGAGGATCTGGCCACGGGTCAGCCAGTCGAAGGCCACGTAGACGCCATTGTCGGGCATGCGCACGAACTCCACCGCGAAACGGAACAGGCCGTACAGCAGCGCGAACAGGCCACCCACCAGATAGCGATGGCGCGGCTTGGCCGACACCGTCCACAGCACCACGAACATCACCAGGCCTTCCAGGAAGGCTTCATACAGCTGCGACGGATGGCGCGCGAACTGGTTCAGCGCGCCGGTGGCGAACTGCGCCTGCAAGGTGGCGTGGTCGAGCTGGTTCAGCGGTGCCGGCAGGCCGGACGGGAACACCACGCCCCAGCTGCCGTCGGTGTACTTGCCCCACAGCTCGGCGCCGATGAAGTTGCCGATGCGTCCGAAGCCCAGGCCCAGCGGCACCAGCGGCGCCATGAAATCCATGGTGTCGAAGAAATGCAGCTTGTGCTTGCGCGACCACCACCAGCAGGCGGCAATCACGCCCAGCAGGCCGCCGTGGAAACTCATGCCGCCATCCCACACCTTGAACAGCAGCAGCGGGTTGTGCAGGAAATCGCCCAGCGCGTAGAACAGCATGTAGCCGATGCGCCCGCCCAGCACCACGCCGAGCATGGCGTAGAACAGCAGGTCGGAGAAACCATTGGCGTCCACGCCCGGCAGGCGGCCGGCGGCGATGCGCTTGCGGCCCAGCAGCCAGGCCGCGGTGAAGCCCAGCAGGTACATGATGCCGTACCAATGCACCTTGATCGGCCCCAGCGAGAGGGCGATGGGGTCGATGTCGTGGAAATAGATCATGGAAGGTGCCTTGCGGTTGAACGCCTATTCTCGGGCCAGTGCCGCCCCGGCTCAACCAAGGAGCTGGGGCGAGTTCGGCAACGCGTCATCGTTCGACCGCGTCGAGGCCGGAAAGTGCCCTTCGATCAGGCTCGAGACCTCGTCGATGGCATCCTGCAGCGCTTCCACCGGATTGGGCCCGCGCAGGCCCTCGCGCAGGTGGGTGCAGACCCGCTGCCACTGCGCCGGGCTGACCCGACCCTGCAGGCCACGGTCGGCAACGATCTCGATGGCGTGGTCAGCCAACAGGAGGTAGATCAGTACACCATTGTTGTGGGTGGTATCCCAGGCGCGCAGGCGGGCAAAGGCATGTTCGGCAGCCTGGCGCGGTGTGACCTTGTGCCACAGCGCCGCCAGCGGCAGGTCCGCTTCCACCGCGAACATCACCTGCCCACCGTGGCGCTGCTCACCGGCCGCGATGGCCTCGGTGATCGCCTGCAGCGTGGCCGGCGGGAACGCGCGCCGTACCGACGGTGAAAACACATGACGACACAGTCGTTGGATCATCACCAGCCCCCCGAAGCACCGCCACCGCCGGAGCGGCCACCACCACCGCCCCAACCGCCGCCGCCGAATCCACCACCGCCACCGAAGCCGCCTCCGCCGCCCCAGCTGCCACCGCCCCAGCCGCCGCCTCCGGCAAAGCGGCCCGGGTGACCGGAGAGCATGGCAACGATCAGGCCCACGACGCCTGCCAGGCCACTGGCCAGCAGCGTGGACGTGAACAGGAACGCCGCCAGTGCTGCACCAGCACCGCCGAGCAGGCCACGCAGCGGTCGCGGCACCCGCGAGAACACGCCGCGCAGGATGCTGCCGGCGAACACGCCGATGAACAGCGCCAGGAACCAGGTATCGCCGCCACCGCTGGGCTCACGCCCGCGATGGCCACTGACCGGTGCCGGCAGCGTTTCGCCGTCGATCAGCTTGACCAGCACCGCCGTGGCGTCGGTGATGCCACCGGCGTAGTCGCCGCTGCGGAAGCGCGGCACCAGGTATTCCTGGATGACGCGGTTGGCGATGGCATCGGGAATTGCGCCTTCCAGGCCGTAGCCCGGCTCGATGCGCACGCGCCGGTCGTCCTTGGCCACCACCAGCAGCAGCCCGTCATCCACACCCTTGCGGCCGATCTGCCACTGGTCGAAGACCCGCGTGGTGTACTGCGCGATGTCTTCCGGCTGGGTGGTGGGCACCACCAGCACCTGCAACTGGCTGCCCTTGCGCTGCTGCAGTTCGATCGCCTGCTGCACCAGCGCCTGCTTCTGCGTGGCATCCAGCGTGCCGGTGGTATCGACCACCGGCGAATCCAGCGCAGGAACCGGCGCCAGCTGCTGTGCCTGCGCGGCCAGCGGCAGCCACAGCAGCAGGGCCAGCAGCGCAGTGGCCAGGCGCATCGGTCAGTGGCCCGGCTGCGGTGCCGGCTGCTGCGGCGCGTTGCCGAAATCGACCGCCGGCGCGTTGGAAATCTGTGCTTCGTTGTCCACGGTGAAGTTCGGCTTGGTCTTGTAACCGAAGAGCTTGGCGGTGATCACCTGCGGGAACGAGCGGATGTAGGTGTTGTAGTCCTGCACCTGCTGGATGTAGCGGCCGCGGGCGACGGTGACCCGGTTCTCGGTACCTTCCAGCTGCGCCTGCAGGTCGCGGAAGTTCTGGTTGGACTTCAGCTCCGGGTAGTTCTCGGTGACCACCAGCAGCCGCGACAGCGCGCTGCCAAGTTCGCCCTGGGCCTGCTGGAACTGCTTGAGCGAGGCTTCGTCATCGGCATTGACGTTGATCTGGCCGACACGCGAACGGGCGTTGGTGACTTCGGTCAGCACGCGCTCTTCCTGGCTGGCGAAGCCCTTCACGGTCTGCACCAGGTTGGGCACCAGGTCGGCGCGGCGCTTGTACTGGTTGATGACCTCCGACCAGCTGGCCTTGACCGCTTCATCCTTCTGCTGGATGGCGTTGTAGCCGCAGCCGGAGAGCAGGGAGGCCAGCAGCATCAGGGGCAGGACACGGGTGAACAGGCGCATGGCGGAGGTTCCGGGTGGACTGGGCACCGAGCATGCCATGGTTCGGGTGAAAGACCGGCCATCGGGCGCCGCCCCCTCCGCGGTGTTGTGTTTGCTGGATATCGGGGTTGGCCGGGAGGGTGGGTTGGCTGGGGGACGCCGTGAATACGTCCATGTAGGCTCGGTCGCGCTTACTCGTGTGCGCTGTCCTGCGCACACGGCAAGACCGGGGTTGGGCATCCTGCCCAACCCGCCCGTGGCATGCCTCGGGCCCATGGCGCTCACGCCCCCAGCCAACCCACCCTCCCGGCCACGGACAATTTCCTGCGCACCGCGGGAAGATCAAAAGAAAAATCAAAAGCAAAAGCCGGTTCTTCAGGCATTCGTGTCGACCAAGGTCGACACCTACCAGAGCAGAGCGCCGTTCCGACCGATCGCGGCAATCTGTCGAAGGCGGGGTGGGTCCGGTTGAGGGGGCGTGAGCCGCATGGATGCGGCGACCGAGCTTACATGGACGTACTTGCAGCGTCCCCCTCAACCGGACCCACCCCGCCAACTCACGGAATGCAGGCTTTTGCCGTTGACGTTGATTGCAGCGGGTGCAGGGCTGCAAGCCCTGCCGGAACCCCACATCACTCAGCAAGCCTCGGCCACCGCAGTGCGAGGACGCCCCAACCATGCCAGCAGCAACCCCGCCGCCGCCAGCAGGCCACCGGCCACCGGAATCGCGGCGTAGCCCAGCCCCGAGCTGATCACCGCACCACCCAGCGCCGCGCCTACGGCATTGCCCAGGTTGAACGCACCCACGTTGATCGACGACGCCAGCCCCGGCGCTTCGCTGGCCGCTTCCATCACCCGGATCTGCAGCGGCGGCACGATGGCGAACGTCGCCGCGCCGAACAGCAGCACACCGAGCGCCGCGGTGGCGTGGCTCATGAAGGCCAGCGGCAACATGAACATCAGCAGGGCCAGGACTGCCAGCAGGATGCGCGTGGCACCGTCCAGCGACCAGTCGGCCATGCGCCCACCGATGCCATTGCCGAACGTGAAGCCGATACCAATCAGCGCCAGCGACATCGCGATGAAGGCGTTGGAGGCACCGGTCAGTTCGGTCAGCACCGGCGCCACGTAGGTGTAGAGGGTGAACATCGCACCCGCGCCGAGCACCGTGGTGCCCATCGCCAGCAGTACCTGGGGCTGCAGGATGGCCTTCATCTCGCCGCGCACGTCCGGACGCGGGCCCGGTGCCGATGCCGGCAGGGCCAGGCCCAGCGCGGTGATCGCCACCACGCCCAGCACTGCCGTGCCAGCGAAAGACAAGCGCCAGCCCAGCTGCTGGCCGACCCAGGTGGCCAGCGGCACGCCACCGATGTTGGCGATGGTCAGGCCCATGAACATGGTCGCCACGGCGGCGGCCTGCTTTTCCTTTGGTACCAGGCTGGCGGCGACCACCGCACCGATGCCGAAGAAGGCACCGTGATTGAGGCTGGTGACCAGGCGCGACAGCAACAGCAGGCCGTAGTTTGGGGCCAGTGCCGAGAGCAGGTTGCCCACCACGAAGATCGACATCAGCAGCATCAGCGCGGTGCGCTTGCCGAACCGTCCCATCAGCAGGGTCATCACCGGGGCACCCAGCATCACGCCCACGGCGTAGGCGGTGATCAGCATGCCGGCGGTGGGAATGCCCACGCCCACGCCGTCGGCGATGACCGGCAACAGTCCCATCGGCGCAAACTCGGTGGTTCCGATGGCGAAGGCGCCGACGGCAAGCGCCAGCAAGGCGGCTCTGGAATTCATGGGAGGGTTTCCTGGGGGTGGGAATCGGGAGTGCGTAGCCTGCGCGCTTTGCTGTAGCGGATTAAGCCTCGCCCCGGGAAAACACTGTTGATCCTGGTTCACAAGTGGAGGCCAGAACCCCGCTACAGGTGCAAAAACCGCAGCGCCGTAGCAGAGCCGGGCCCCCACAACGCAGAACCCCCGGCCAGGCCGGGGGTTCTGAGGGACTCACACGCCAGCGGCGCGCTTACCAGTCGCCGGCACCCGGCACGTGGTGTTCGCGTGCGCGGCGGCGCATCAGCAGGTTCAGCCACTCCACCAGCACCGAGAAGCCCATGGCGGCGTAGATGTAAGGCTTGGGAATGTGCACGTCCAGGCCATCCAGGATCAGCACCGCACCGATCAGCAGGATGAAGGCCAGCGCCAGCATCTTCACGGTCGGGTTGGCGTCGATGAAGCGGCCCAGCGGGTTGGCGGCCAGCAGCATCACCGCCACCGACAGCAGGATCGCGGCGACCATCACCGGCACGTGGTCAGCGATGCCGACCGCGGTGATCACCGAGTCCAGCGAGAACACGATGTCGATGACCGCGATCTGCGCGATCACGTAGCCGAACACGGCCGAGGTCTTGGTCGTGCTCGGATCTTCATCCTCGCCACCGGTGATCATTTCCTTGATCTCCATCCAACCCTTGATGATCAGGAACAGGCCACCAACGATCAGCACCAGGTCGCGGATGGAAATGCCCATGCCGGCTACGGTGAACAGGTTCGCCTGCATGTGCGCCAGGTACGCCAGCGATACCAGCAGGCCGATACGGGTGATACAGGCCACTGCGATGCCGAGCCGACGCGCGAACGGGCGGCGGTGCTCTGGCAGCTTGCTGACGGCGATGGAGATGAACACCAGGTTGTCGATGCCAAGCACGATTTCCAGCGCGCTCAGCGTGAACAGGGTCAACCAGACATTCGGATCGGCAAGAAACTCAAGGGACATGGGAAGTCTTCAACAAGGGGGAATGGGGATCAGCCGTAAATGCCGGCCATTGCATGCGGGACCACGACCAGCGCCCAGCACAGAAGCACGTTCATCATCAGCACGAAGACCGCCGCCGAGCCCATGTCCTTGGCGCGGCCGGCCAGCTCGTGGATCTCGCTGCCGTAACGTTCGATCACCGCTTCGATGGCCGAGTTGGCCAGTTCCATCGCCAGCACCAGCAGCATCGAGCCGATCAGCAGCGCGCGCTCGACCGGGGTCTGCCCCAGCCAGATCGCGACCGGGGCCAGCAGGATCAGCAGGTAGACCTCCAGCCGGAACGACGATTCGTGCAGCCAGGCGGCGCGCAGGCCCTGCCAGGACCAGCGGGCGGCCTGGAAGATGCGGCGCGGGCCGCGGGGCAGATGGCCGAACTGATCAGCCACGGGGGGAACATCCAGCAACAGGGGCGCGGCGCAGCGACCGCTCAGACGCACGGCAGGGAATCATGGGTGCACAGGGATAGGCAGATGGCTGCCATTTTGCCACAAGGCCGCCAGCCGCATCCCGGCACCGGCCCGGTGAATGGACTGCCAGGGGCAAGCCCCGGGCCGCCCCAGCTTCTATGATGGCTTTCCCCTTCCCCGCTGGAGCGCCTGATGTCCCACCGCCGTACCTGCCTGCTGATGCTGGGCCTGCTGACCGCCGCCCCCCTGGCCCAGGCGCTGAGCCCGGCCAAGCCGCCGCGCGTGCCCGAGCAGGTCTCCAACGTGGCCTGGGCCGGCGACATGGCCCACTTCGCCAGCGCCGACCAGGCCAACCCGCCGCCACGGGGCGGCATCGAGTTCATCGGCAGCTCCTCCATCCGCTTCTGGGAGAGCCTGGCCACCGACTTCCCCGGCCAGCCGGTATTCAACCGCGGTTTCGGCGGTTCGGAAGTGCGTGACAGCACCTGGTATGCCGGCCAGATCGTGGTGCCGTATGCGCCGTGCAAGGTGTTCTTCTACGCCGGTGACAACGACCTCAACAGCGGCCGCAGCGCGACCCAGGTGCGCGATGACGTGGTCGCCTTCGTGCAGCGCGTGCACCGCGACCTGCCGACGACCAGGGTCGAGTACCTGTCGATCAAGCCGAGCCCGTCGCGCGCGCACCTGCTGCCGGCGATCAACGAGGCCAACTCGCTGATCAAGGCCGCCCTGGCCAAGCTGCCCAACACCGGTTTCACCGACATCTACACGCCGATGCTGGGCGCGGATGGCCAGCCGGATGCGAAGCTGTTCCGCGAGGACATGCTGCACATGACCCCGGCCGGGTATGCGATCTGGACCAGGGCGCTGGCGCCGAAGGTCAACTGCAACTGAGCAACCCCATCCACGCATGGCGTGGATCTACTGCGGATCGCGGGAAACTGTCGAAGGCGGGGCGGTGTGGGTTTGCAGGACCGTTGGCGCCATGGATGGCGCCATCGAGCCCCCATGGACGGGTTTACGGCGTGTCCTGCAAACCCACACCGCCCCGCCATTCCACGGAATGCCCGCTTTTGATGTTGCCTCGGCGGGTGCCGGGCGCAGCCCGGCAAAATCCCTCTACCGGAAGATCACCGTGGCCTCGGTGCCCTGGCCCGGCTCGCTGGCCAGGCTGACCTTCCAGCCGAAGCGGTCGCACAGCCGGCGTACGATCGACAGGCCCAGGCCGGTGCCCTGCGGGCGGCTCGGCTCGGCGCGGTAGAACGGCTCGAAGGCCCGCGACAGCGCGTCGGCCGACATGCCGATACCGGTATCGCGCACCACCACCCGGTCGTTGTGCACATGCACGTCGATGCGCCCCTCATCGGTGTAGCTGCAGGCGTTGCGCACCAGGTTGCTGACCACCACCTGCAGCACCCGCGGCGGCGCATGCAGCTGCACCGGGCCATCGCTGTGCAGGTGCACCGACACCGGGCGAGACCCCAGCAGTTCGTTGGCGTTGTCCACTTCATAGCGGACGATGTCGTTGACGTCGAACAGCTCGACCTGGGGCTCGACGTCGGCCTCGCGGGCCAGGATCAGGAACGCATCGATCACCGCCTCCATGTCACGGCCGGCACGCTGGATGCGCTGCAGGCTGCGGCGCAGGCGCGGCTCCAGGCTGTCATCGCCAAGCGCCATGTCGCTGGCGACGCGGATGACGGTCAACGGCGTGCGCAGTTCATGGCTGGCGTCGCGGGTGAAATTGCGCTCGCGCGCCACGTGCGCGCTGACCCGGTTGGCCAGCGAATGCAGTGCGGCCGCCAGCTGCCGGGTCTCGCCCTGCATGTCGGCGGGCAGCTTGTTGGGCTCCAGGTCGGCCGCTTCCGGATGCCCCGGGTCCCAGCGCGACACGCGCCGTGCCAGCCAGTTCACCGGCGACACCAGGCGCTTGGACGCGCGGTAGGTCACCCAGCTGGCGCCATACACCGCCAGCAGGGTCAGCAGCACCGGCACGATGCCGAACCAGAACGCCAGCATCTCCGCGCGCGAGCGCAGGAACACCAGGTACAGGCGACCGGCCGGGCGCACGTCGACCAGCACCAGCTGGTCATCCTTGGGCAGTTCGTGGAAGCCGGGCTCCAGATTGCGCAGGTTGGCCGGCAACGACAGTGCCGACTGCCCGCTTTCCAGCAGGTAGCCGCGGATGTTCTGGGTATTGGGCGGTGGCTGCACCGGCGACGCTTCGTGCAGCGTCCAGTAGTACGCCGCCTCCTCGCGCAGGGCGGCACCGACCAGGCTGTGCTTGATCACCAGCGAGACCAGCCACGCACCCAGCAGGATGCCCAGGCTGGCCAGCACTGCCTGCAGGATGAAGGCGATACGGATCTTGCGCGGCAGGCCGTGCGGCATTGCGGGGTCCCGGTCAGAGCGCTGCGATTATAGGCAGCGCGCCACGCCGTGCGGGTGCATGGGCGATGACCGGCGACAACGCCGGCCGGTCATGCCCCGCCCTCGTACGTGGCCACAACCCGGCCGGGCCTGCCACTGCACCGGCGAGTATCCTGCTCAGGCCATCGGCTGGGCGATGTCGGCAATGCGGTAGCCGGCACTCTGCACGGTGTGCAGCAGCGGACGGTCGAACGGCTTGTCGATGATCTTGCGCAGGTTGTACAGGTGGCTGCGCAGGGTGTCCGAATCCGGCAGGCCGTTGCCCCAGATCTCGCGTTCGATCTCCTGGCGGGTGACCACGCGCGGCGATTCGCGCATCAGGATGGTCAGCAGCCGCAGGCCGATCGGCGAAAGCTGCAGCTCGGTGCCGGCACGGGTCGCGCGCATGCTGACCGGATCGAGCACCAGGTCGGCCACCTTCAGCACTTCCGAACCGACCTGGCGACGCTCGCGACGGATCAGCGCGCGCAGGCGGGCTTCCAGCTCCTGGATCGCGAACGGCTTGGTCAGGTAGTCATCGGCACCGAAACCCAGGCCGGTGAGCTTGTCGTCCAGCGTGTCGCGTGCCGTGAGCATCAGCACCGGGGTGGACTTGCGCGCATCGTTGCGCAGGCGACGGCACACTTCGATGCCATCCAGGCGCGGCAACATCAGGTCGAGCACCACGACGTCATAGCTGTTTTCCGCCGCAAGGCGGTAGCCATCCAGGCCGTCCTGCGCATAGTCGACTTCGAAGCCGCGACCTTCCAGGTATTCCCCGATCATCTCGGAGATGTTGCGGTTGTCTTCGACCACCAGCACCAAGCCGGAGGTCTCCTTCGTCTGACGCATGTGATTCCCTCTAACTTCAGCTTTGTGAAACATGCCGCATCGACGGTGGACGTGATGTGAAGTTCCGTCAAGAGGGAATCAAACGGTTCAGAGCAGCGGCCTGAGCAGCGGCCAGACGTTGTCCAGCACCTTCGGCTGCGCCTGCGCGGTGGGGTGCAGGCCGTCGGCCTGCATCATGCCCGGCTGCAGGGCCACACCCTCCAACAGGAACGGCAGCAGCGGCACCTTGTACTGCGTGGCCAGCGCCTTGTAAGCCGCCGCCAGGCGCTGGCGGTAGGCCGGGCCATAGTTGGGCGGTACGTCGATGCCGAGCAACAGCACCTTGGCCCCCGCCTTCTGGCTGGCCTGCACCATTTTTTCCAGGTTGCCCTGCACCTGTGCCGGGGTCAGCCCGCGCAGTGCGTCGTTGCCGCCCAGGGCAATCACCACCACGGTCGGTTTTTCCTTCGCCAGCAGGCCCGGCAGGCGGGTCAGCGCGCCCGCGGTGGTCTCGCCGCTCATGCTGGCGTTGACGATGCGCGCCGGGGTTTTCGACTGCTGCCTGACCCGCTGCTGCAGCAGGCTGACCCAGCCGGCGTCGGCGGGGATATTGTGGGCAGCACTGAGGCTGTCGCCGAGCACCAGCACGGTGCCGGCCGGACCTTTGGCACAGGCCAGCCCGGGCAGCAGCAGGAACCCTAGCAGCAGCACCATCATCGCGCCGGCTCGCCGGCTCCATCCCGTCTTGCGCATTGGAGTCTCCTCATCGACAGCCTGTCCCCCCGCAGCGCGCCCGTCGCCATCGCCGTCGACCAGGTCGGCAAGTCCGTGCAGGGCCCGGAGGGTGAAGTCCACATACTGGACAACATCACCCTGACCGTCCATGAAGGCACCAGCGTGGCCATCGTCGGCGCCTCCGGTTCCGGCAAGACCACCCTGCTCGGCCTGCTGGCCGGCCTGGACCTGCCCAGCCGCGGCCACATCGCGCTGGTGGGCCAGGACCTGGGCCACCTTGACGAGGAAGCACGTGCCCAGCTGCGCGCGCACGAGGTCGGCTTCGTGTTCCAGAGCTTCCACCTGCTGCCGGCGCTGACCGCCGCCGAGAATGTCGCGCTGCCACTGGAGCTGGCCGGGCGCGAGGACCGCGCGCGGGTGGACGAGGTGCTGGCCCAGGTGGGCCTGGCTCATCGCGCCCGCCACTACCCGCGCCAGCTGTCCGGCGGCGAGCAGCAGCGCGTGGCGCTGGCACGTGCCTTCGTTACCCGCCCGCGCATCCTGTTCGCCGACGAACCGACCGGCTCGCTGGACCATGCCACCGGCCAGCACATCAGCGACCTGCTGTTCGAGTTGAACGCAGGCAGCGGCACCACCCTGGTGCTGGTCACCCACGACCTGCGCCTGGCCCAGCGCTGCCAGTACATCCATCGCATCGACGACGGCCGGCTGCTGCCGGTTGAACATGGGGCCCAGGCATGAACCTGCTGCGCCATGCATGGCGCGCGCTGCGTCGCGAGGCCCTGGCCGGCGACCTGCTGACCGTGTTCGCCGCACTGGTGCTGGGCGTGGCGGTGATGACCGCGGTCGGCACGCTGGTGAACCGGGTCAACCTGGCACTGACCGGCAGCGCAGCGGAAATGCTCGGTGGCGACCTCGGCATCGCCGGGCGCGATGACCCGCCGCAGGCGTTCGCCGACGAGGCGCAGCGCCGTGGACTGGCCTTCACCCGTATCGCCAGCTTCGGCAGTGTGCTGTTCAACGGTGATGCCAGCCAGATGGCCAGCATCAAGGCGGTGCAGGCGGGCTATCCGCTGCGTGGCACGCTGAGGGTGCGCAGCACGCCCGGTGGCGCGCTGATCGCCAACGCCGGCATGCCGCCCAAGGGCCAGGCCTATGCCGACCCGCGCCTGCTGCAGGGGCTGGGACTGAAGGCCGGCGATGATCTCGAGTTCGGCGCTGGCACGCTGCGCATCGCCGGCATCATCGAGGCCGAACCGGATACCGGTGGCGACCTGCTGACGCTCTCCCCCACCCTGCTGGTCAACCGCGCCGATGTGGAAGGCACAGGCCTGCTTGGCCCCGGCAGCCGCATCAACTACCGGCTGATGTTTGCAGGACCGGCAGGACAGGTCGCGTCTCTGCGCGAGTGGCTGCTGCCACAGGTGAAGGGCCTGCGCCTGCTGAACGTGGATGACACCCAGCGCGGCGTGCGCCAGGCCTTCGACCTGGCCGGCCGCTTCCTCGGCCTGAGCGCGCTGCTGGCGGTGCTGCTGGCAGGCGTGGCCACCGCATTGGCGGCCAACCGCTTCGCCCTTCGCCGCATCGACCAGGTGGCGATCCTGCGCTGCCTGGGTGCGCGCCAGCGCGACATCCTGCTCGGCCTGGCACTGCAGCTGCTGATGCTGGCGGTACCGGCCTGTGCGCTTGGCATCGGCCTGGGCATGGCTGCGCAGGAAGGGCTGGTACAGGTGCTGGGCAGCCTGGTGCCGCAGCGCCTGCCGCTGCCGGAAGCGATGCCGGCGCTGACCGGTGCCGGCATCGGCCTGTTGCTGCTGTTCGGCTTCGGCCTGCCACCGCTGCTGCGTCTGCGCGGGGTGCCGCCGATGCGCGTACTCAACCGTTCCTTCGCTGCCCTGCCGCCAGCCTCGCTGCTGGCCTATGTGGCCGCGCTGGGGGCAAGCCTGTTGCTGGCGGTGCAGGTCACCGGTGACCTCAAGCTGGCCCTGTGGGTGCTGGGCGGCCTGGCCGCGCTGGCGGTGGCGGCCGGGGTGGTCGGCTTCGTGCTGCTGCAGTTGATGCGCGGCCTGCAGCATCGCCTGCATGGCAACTGGCGACTGGGCCTGGCCGCACTGACCCGGCGCCGGCTGCTGGCGGTGATGCAGCTGGTCGGGCTGTCGCTGTCGCTGTGCGCGTTGCTGCTGCTGGCGGTGACCGGCCCAGGCCTGCTGCAGCAGTGGCGCGAGCGGCTGCCGGCGGACACGCCGAACTACTTCCTGATCAACATCCAGCCCGAACAGCGCGACAGTGTGCTGGCAACGCTGCGCGGGCTGGGTGCCAACGACGCCAGCATCGAACCGATGGCCACCGGGCGCCTGATCGCCATCAACGGCAAGCCGCCGCTGCGCGTGGACCGCGAGCCCGGTCAGGACGGGCAACCGGCGCAGGGCGGCCAGCGCGATGACGACGACGAGAACCGGCCGTTGAACTTCAGCTGGCGCAGCAGCTTCCCGCCGGCCAACACGCTGATGAACGGCACCTTCTGGACGCCCGACAGCACGGCGGCGGAGGCGTCGGTTGAAATCGGCTGGGCCAAGCGCTACGGCGTGTATCCGGGCGACCGCATCACCATTGCAGTCGGCGAGCAGGAGCGCGAGTTCACCGTCACCAGTGTGCGCAAGGCCGACTGGAACACCTTCCGGCCGAACTTCTTCGTGCTGCTGAATCCGAATGCGGTGGGCGATACCCCGCACAACCTGCTGTCGGCGTTCCATCTGCCGGCCGGCAAGGCGGCCGGGCTGGGCGAGCTGGTGCGCGCGCAGCCCAACCTGTCGCTGCTGGACGTGGACGCGGTGATCTCGCAGGTGCGCGATGTGATGGAACGGGTGGCACAGGCGGTGCAGCTGGTGATGGTGTTCAGCCTGCTGGCCGGCGTGCTGGTGCTGCTGGCCGCGCTGCAGGCCACGGCGGGCGAGCGTCGCTACGACAGCGCAGTGCTGCGCACGCTGGGCGCAACCCGGCGCCAGCTGCGCGGCGCGGTGCTGGTGGAATTCGGCGCGCTGGGCATGCTGGCGGCGATGCTGGCGGTGGGCGCGGCGGCCGCCATCGGCGTGGCGGTCTCGCAGAAGGTGTTCGAGCTGCCGTTGCTGCCACCGTGGCCGGGCCTGCTGATCGGCGGCGTGGTCGGCATCGGGTTGAGCCTGCTGGCGGGCTGGTGGGGTACGCGGGCGATCCTGCATACGCCGCCGGCACTCGCCCTGCGCGAAGCCTGACGCGCTCGTGACACGCTGCGGGTGGGGCCGGCTGTATGCTGCGCGCCCCACCCGATGAGATCGCCCGGATGCCCGGCACGTCGTTCGCTGCTTACCTGTACCCGGTGTTGTTGCTGCTCGGCAGCAACATCTTCATGACCTTCGCCTGGTACGGCCACCTGAAGTACAAGAGCGCGCCGTTGATGATGGTGATCCTGGTCAGCTGGGGCATCGCCTTCTTCGAATACTGCCTGCAGGTGCCGGGCAACCGGCTGGGCAGCGCGGTGTATTCGGCGCCGCAGCTGAAGGGCATGCAGGAAGTGATCACGCTGTTGGTGTTTGCGGTGTTTTCCGCGTTCTACCTGGGCCAGCCGCTGAAGTGGAACCACTACGCCGCGTTCGGGTTGATCGTGGTGGCGGCGTTTCTGATGTTCAAGGAATAGGAATGAACTACGGCTTCTGCCTGCGCGTCCTTCTGGCCGGCGTGCCACTGCTGGTGGCGATGCCGGCCGTATCTGCCCGCACTGCACCGGGCCTTGTCCCGGACCCGGTACAGGCCTTCATACTGGAAACGGTGCTGGCCGATGAGGTGCGCGCCTTCCACGATGGCCACCCGACCTATCTGGTTCCGGCCAGCGTGTCACGCACGCGCACCGATGCCGAGGTGATGGCCGACCTGCGCGCGGAGTTCAACCGGTTCTACCAGGGCCAACCGAAGCCAAGAAAGGAAGTGGCGCACATGGCGATCCTGGTCTCGCAGACCGCGCTGCTGCTGCCGGACCGGAGTGCCTGCAGTACGGATCAAGTGCGTTGCCACGAAGCTGTCATGGGCGTCCGCACCCGCGACGACGAGGCGAGCCTGCAGGTCACCCTGCAGGCTTTCCAGGATGCAGGGCTGGACCTGACCACGCTGGGTGGACCGACGTCCTGAGTGCAGTGCATCCACGCATGGCGTGGATCTACTGGGCCTTTTCCACGTACTTGGCGAACACTTCGTCGATCTGCTTGTCCTTCACTTTCTTGCCGGACTGGATCTCTTCGGCCTGGGTGAACAGCGGAATGATCATCGCCATGCCGTCGATCTTGGTCTTCAGGTGCACGCCCGGGGCCTGGCCGAGGAAACCGTCCCAGCGCTGGCGCACCTTGGCCCAGTAACCGGCAGTAGCCTTCCAGTAGTTGCGCGCCGGGGTGAAGTCGACCTCGGTGGTCTTCACGTAGTCGTTGAAGCCGAACTCGCGTGCGATCTCCACCTGGCTGCCATCGTCGTTGCGCTGCACCTTGGTGTTGAACTGTTCGTGGGTCCAGCCGTTCGGGGTCAGCGTATGGCGGTTGATCACGGCCAGCGCGTTGTAGTCGCTGCGCTTGGTGTACTCACGGCGCGGCAGCGGGCGCCAGCTCAGATCGCTGGTCCAGCTCGGCACGTTGTTGGTGTAGGTCCAGGCGCCGGTGCCGCAGTAGCGCGGTGCGTCGCTCACTTCGTACACGCACTGGGTCCAGGCGCCCTGGTTCACCGCCGCCGGAATGCTGCGTACGTTCCAGGTCTGGTCGGCACTGAACTCGAAACGGTTCGGTGCTTCGTACACCCAGTCCTGGCGCCAGTGCTTGGTGATGTGGCCGCTCTTTTCATCCAGCAGCAGGTGCTGCAGCACGATGCGCTTCGGGGTGTCCTCGACCACGATGACCACTTCGCTGCCGCCGCTGCGCATCGCCGGCGCGCGCTCGTAGCCCGGCTTCAGCAGCACGGTCTCGTCGAAGGCGAAGTCCACGGTGTACTCACCCTGCATGGCGAGGATGCTGTCGTGGTCGCGGGCGATATCGGAGGGCTGCGCGCTGGCCACGCCGCTGGCGGCGAGCAGCAGCATGGCGCTGGCTGTCTGGAGCTTCATCGGGGTCTTCCTTCGGGGTTGCAGATTCATTGAGGGGCCATCCGTGGCCAACGGGCGTTCCATCAGGAGAGGGTCACAAACGGATCAGCGGCAGGTCGCCGGGGATCCGCGGCGCCGGGCGCCGCGCAGCGTCGGCACAGCAGCAGTCGTCGATCGCCAGCTCGCCTTCGGCACCTTCCAGGCGTGCGATGCGGCGCGCGGTGGCCGCGCCCAGCGAGGACAGGGTCGACAGGCTGGCAGCCAGGGTGCGGCCGTCGTCGGCGGCGTGCAGGCGCAGCGCGCACAGGCGCCAGCGCTGGCCGCCGAGATGGCCGGCCAGGCGCCGCCACAGGCGTTCGCCAACGCTCGCCTCGCTGTCGTGTTCCGGTCCCGGCGGCAGCGCCGCGACCAGACGGTCCCAGGCCAGGAAATCGCTGTCGGGCAGCAGGTACAAACGCCACACGCAGCGACCGCGGCCATCGAGGAAGCACAGGCTCTCGCGCAGGCCTTCACTGTCCACGCCCTGGCAGGCGTGCACGCGTACGGCCTGGCGCCAGCCGCCCAACTCGTTGCCGTCGGCGTGGTACAGGCACAACACGGTGCCGAGCGTGGCCAGCTGTGCCGGGGTCGGCCAGGCCGCGCTGTGTGGCGCGGCGATGGAGTCATTCCTGCGTGCGGACAATGCTCGGCTCATGAGGTCACCAGGAAACGGCAAGGCTGGCGGAGAAGGTACGGCCCGGGCTGCTGAAACGATCGCTCAGTGCGCGATTGGTGATCAGGCTCGGGGTGATCGACGACCATTCGATGTAGCGCTTGTCGGCCAGGTTGAACACGCCGACATTGAAGGTGGCACCCGGTGCGAAGTTCCAGTGCGCCATCAGGTCCAGCACGCCGTAGCCGGCCGGCTGGTAGACGAACGGCGCCGGTGCGTTCGGATTGGTCTGCGCAGCAGGCGGCGGCAGGCGCTTCTTGCGCTGCACGAAGGTACCGGCCAGTTCGACGCCCCAGGTATCGGTGTCGTACATCAGGCCCAGCGTGCCACGCAACGGATCGACCGAGGCCAGCGGCTCGTCATCGGTCCGGTTGTCACCACGCGACCATGCCAACGCACTGCGCAGCGCCCAGCCCTTCAGCGCCGGGCTGAGTTCGCCGAACTCGATGCCGGCCTTCATTTCCGCGCCATAGATGCGCGCGTCGGCGATGTTCTGCGACTGGAACACGGTCAAACCCTGTGCGTTGCGGCCGGTATCGACGTTGGACTGGATGAAATCCTTGTAGTCGTTGTAGTAGCCGCTGACGCTGACATACACCGCCGGCGCGATGAAGCGCAGGCCCAGTTCGTAGCCGTCGCTGGTTTCCGGCTTCAGGTCCGGATTTGCGATGGCGGTATAGCGGAAGGCGACGTTGGTCAGGCCGATGTTGACGTCGTTGTACGGCGGCGAACGGAAGCCACGTGCATAGCCTGCGAACAGCGACCATTCGTCGGTGAAGCGCCAGACCATGCCCAGCTTCGGCGACACGCTGGTCTTCTTCAGCTGCGCCACGGCCGTGGTCGGGTTGTCTTCGGCAAAGATACCGTCCACTTCCGGCTTCAGCTCATAGCGGTCCACGCGCACGCCCGGCACCAGCGACAGCCTGCCATCGGCAAAGCGCATCTCATCCTGTGCATACAGGCCCAGCTCGGTGGTCTTGCTGATCGGGAAGTCACGCACCGGGAAGGTGTCCGGCAGCACCGTGTTGCTGACCACGCCAGCCTTGCTGACCTGATAGCCGTCGCGCTTCTGGCGGATCTCGGTACGGGTGCCTTCAAAACCGTAGGTCAACGCGTGCTCGACGCTGCCGGTGGTGAACGCCTTGTTGAACTGCGCCTGCAGGCCATAGGCATGTTGGTCGAAGGAGAACACGCGGTGGCGGCGGGTGCCGTCGGTGCGGGTCTCGTCGGTCTGCTGCCGGGTTTCGCTGTTCTGCGCGTACACCTGCCAATGCAGGCTGTCGGCGAACGGCTGGTCCAGCGCATCCATCTCGTGGGCGAAGGACACGCGGTTGCGCTTCTGGGTGTCGTGGGACTTCATGCCGGTGGCGGCAGCAAGTGCGCCCGGACGCGGCGCGACGCTGGCGATCGCCGACAGCACATTGGTATCGGTGGTGTCTTCGTTGCCTTCCACGGTCAAGCGGAAGCGCTGGTCTTCGCTGGGTGCATAGACCAGCTTGCTGAGCAGGCTGCGGCCGTCGCGATCCTGCGGATTGGACGCGGTGCGGGTGTCGTTGTCGCTGCGAACCGTGCCCTTGTTGTCCGTTTCCTGGCCCTGGTGGTGGTTGACGTTGACCAGGCCGCTCCAGTGGTCGCCACCGAAGGCGGCCGTGGCACCGCCGAGCAGGCCCTTCCACTCACCGTCGTAGCCGAACTTCAGGCCGAAGTAGCTGTTCTTGCCGTCCTTGAGGTAGTCGGCCGGGTCCTTGGTCACGAACGCGACCACGCCACCGAGTGCGTCGGAGCCGTACAGCGAGCTGGCCGGTCCACGCACGATCTCGACGCGCTTGAGCGTATCGAGGTCGGTGAAGTTGCGGTTGGAACTGGCGAACGAACCGATGTCGAACCGGGTCGGCATGACGATGCCGTCGGTCTGGATGCGCACGCGGTTGCCGTCCAGGCCACGGATGCGGAAACCATCCAGGCCGAAGCGGGTCGCGCTGCGGGTGACCGACAGGCCCGGCTCGTAGCGCACCAGATCCTTGATGTCCTGCACCAGGTGCCGGTCCATCTGCTCACGGTCGATGACGTCCACGGTGGCCGCCACGTCGCTCACGGCCCGCTCGGTGCGGGTGGCGGTGACCTGCACCCGATCGAATTCGCGCGCATCGGGGGCAGCAGTGGCAGCAGCGTGGGCGGACAGCGGCAGCGCCATCCAGACAGCAAGGCAAAGGGCGGTATGGCGGGTCATCGGGATCGTTCGGTCAGGCAGGGGAACCCCCGGTTACCGGCACACCCGGAAGGTGCACGCGGTAGACCGAGGGGGAGAGAGCGGGAGCGGACGGGTCGCCCACCCTGTCGGCGCTGCCGGCAGGAGGGAGGGAGGGAGGCGGGCGACCAGACCGCGATTACTTGGTCAGGATCAGCTTGTCGTTGCTGGTGTGCCGCAGGCGATAGAAGCGGTCGCCGTGCTGGATCAGGATTTCACGACGGCCCTTGAGCAGGGCTTCGCTGTCGATGACCTCTTCCGGCGGAACGACGCGGACCGGACGATCGCGGAGGGTCAGCGTTTCGGGGCGCAGCAGTACAGGTTGAGCATTCATGAGCATCTGGACTCGTGCGAGGGACGAGTTAAATGATAATGAGTCTCAGTTGACAATCAACAACCATTCTCAATTTCATTGATGAGATTAATGATCGAATTCTGAAATTCGATAGATAACGTCAATCAAATTGACGACACAGATGTGTAGAGGCGACTGCTGCTGCTCGAAGCAGTCGACTATCCGAAGCAGTCGACTCTATCGATCACGATCCCGAGCAGGCCCGACCGAGGCCACCGAGGCCCGGTCGGCCCCGGGGTTCAGCCGAAGACGGCCTCGACCTCGGCCCAGCCGGCGGCATCGACCTGCTCCAGCACCTCCAGCGCCTGCAGGTTCTGCAGCAGCTGGCTGACCCGGCTGGCGCCGAGGATCACGCTGGAGACATTCGGGTTGCGCAGGCACCAGGCGATGGCCAGCGTGGCCGGGGCCTGGCCCAGCGCCCGCGCGACTTCGCTGAAGCGGCGCACCTGGCCGAGGCGGGCCTCGGCGTCGGCGCCCAGCACCAGGTCCTGCAGCCATTCCATGCCTTCCCGGCCCAGTCGCGCATCGGCGGGAATGCCCTGATCGTACTTGCCGGTCAGCAGGCCCGAGGCCAGCGGCGAGAAGATGGTGGTGCCCAGCCCGGCGCGGGCGTACAGCGGTGCGTACTCGACCTCCACCCGCTCGCGGTGCAGCAGGTTGTACTGCGGCTGCTCCATCGACGGGCCCTGCAGGTTGTGTCGTTCGGCGAAATCCAGCGCCTGCTGGATCTGTATCGCCGACCACTCGGAAGTGCCCCAGTAGAGGATCTTGCCCTGCCTCACCAGGGTATCCATGGCGTGCACGGTCTCGGCGATCGGCGCGTCCGGATCCGGGCGGTGGCAGTAATAAAGGTCCAGGTAATCCACCCGCAGGCGTTTGAGCGCGGCGTGGCAGGCATCGGTCACATGCTTGCGCGACAAGCCGCGCTGTGTCGGCCGCGGGTCCTTGGCGCTACCGAAGAACACCTTGCTGGACACGCAGAAGCCGTCGCGCGGCAGACGCAGGTCGCTGATCACATCGCCCATCACCTGTTCGGCGCGGCCGTTGGCGTAGCCCTCGGCGTTGTCGAAGAAGTTGACGCCATGATCCCAGGCGGCGGCCACCAGGTTGCGGGCCTCATCGCGCGGGATCTGGTCACCGAAGGTCACCCAGGCGCCGAAGGAAAGGGCGGAAACCGGCAGGCCGGTGGAGCCCAGGCGACGGTATTGCATGCGAATCTCCTGCTGCGGGCCCGCATCCGGGCCGGGATCGATCCCCATTCTACCTGTCGCCGCCGGCCGCAAGCCCTTGCCGTTGCTGGCCTGATCGGTACCGATGGGTGCGCGCACGCTGCTTTTCCTTGCCCCGGCCCCGGCCCTGCACTAGGCTTCCCGTTTTTCGCGACGCCCCAGGGGAGTCACTCACATGGTCGAAGGTTTGGGCAGGATCGGCTTCGGCCTGTTCGGGTTGGCGGTGCTGATCGGCATCACCTGGTTGTTTTCCAATAACAAGCGTGCGGTTGACTGGAAGCTGGTTGCCACCGGTATCACCCTGCAGATCGCCTTCGCGGCGCTGGTGATCCTGGTGCCGGGCGGGCGCGACGTGTTCGACGCGCTGGGCCACGGCTTCGTCAAGGTGCTGAGCTTCGTCAACGAGGGTTCCGGTTTCATCTTCGGCTCGTTGATGGACACCAAGAACTACGGCTTCATCTTCGCCTTCCAGGTGCTGCCGACCATCATCTTCTTCTCGGCGCTGATGGGCGTGATGTACCACCTGAACATCATGCAGGCGATCGTGCGCGTGATGGCGTGGGCGATCACCAAGGTCATGCGTGTGTCCGGTGCGGAAACCACCAGTGTCTGCGCCAGCGTCTTCATCGGCCAGACCGAGGCGCCGCTGACCGTGCGCCCGTACATCGCCAAGATGACCCAGTCCGAGCTGCTGACCATGATGATCGGCGGCATGGCACACATCGCCGGCGGCGTGCTGGCGGCCTACGTGGGCATGCTCGGCGGCGGCGACCCGGCGCAGCAGGCCTTCTACGCCAAGCATCTGCTGGCGGCGAGCATCATGGCCGCGCCGGCCACTCTGGTCGTGGCCAAGCTGTTGATTCCGGAAACCGGCACCCCGCTCACCCGCGGCACGGTGAAGATGGAAGTCGAGAAGACCTCCAGCAACATCATCGACGCGGCTGCGGCCGGCGCCGGCGACGGCCTGAAGCTGGCGCTGAACATCGGCGCCATGCTGCTGGCCTTCATCGCCCTGATCGCCCTGCTGAACGCCCCGCTGACCTGGATCGGTGAAGTGACCGGCCTGGCTGCGCAGATCGGCAAGCCGACCAACCTGTCGACCATCTTCGGCTACCTGCTGGCCCCGATCGCCTGGGTGATCGGCACGCCGTGGGCCGATGCCACCACCGTCGGTTCTCTGATCGGCCAGAAGGTCGTGATCAACGAGTTCGTGGCCTACACCGAGCTGTCGCAGATCGTGAACGGCCAGGTGGCTGGCGTCAGCCTGTCCAGCGAAGGTCGCCTGATCGCGACCTATGCGCTGTGCGGCTTCGCCAACTTCAGCTCGATCGCGATCCAGATTGGCGGCATCGGTGGCCTGGCCCCGGAACGGCGCCACGACCTGGCCAAGTTCGGCCTGCGCGCGGTGCTGGGCGGTACCATTGCCACCTTCATGACGGCGACCATCGCCGGCGTGCTGACGCACTTCAGTTGAACCCTTGGTTGAGAAAAGATTCCCTATGAGCAGCAGTGTCGTTGTCGTCGGTTCCTTCAATGTCGATCACGTGTGGCGGTGCGAGTCGCTGCCGGCACCGGGTGCGACCATTGCCGGCCGTTACAGCACCGGCCCCGGTGGCAAGGGCTTCAACCAGGCCGTGGCAGCCTGCCGCGCCGGTGCCGACACCCACTTCGTGTGTGCGCTGGGCGACGACGCCGGTGGCGCCACCGCCCGTGAACTGGCCGCACAGGACGGCTTCGGTCTGATCGCCGAAGCCAGCAGCGAACCGACCGGCACCGCCGGCATCTACGTCGATGCCCGTGGCCGCAACACCATCGTGATCGGCCCGGGTGCCAACGCCGCGCTGAGCACCGACTTCCTGCAACAGCAGCAGGCCCTGCTGACCCGTGCCAAGGTGGTGCTGGTGCAGCTGGAATCGCCGGTGCAGACCATCGAAGCGGCACTGGCCACGGCCCGCGAGGCCGGCGTCACCACCGTGCTCAACACCGCACCGGCCGATGCCCCCTCGACCATCGGCCTGCTCAAGCTGGCCGATGTGATCACCCCGAACGAGACCGAGTTCGCTGCCCTGCTCGGCCGTCATGTCGGCGAGCGCGTGGATGCCAACGACGTCGCCGCGCTGGATGGCGCCAGCCTGCATGCACTGTGCCGCAAGCTGGTCGGCAACGGCACCGTGGTGGTGACGCTGGGTTCGGTGGGTGTGTTCGTCTCGCATGCCGACGAGAACCTGCGCGGCGATACCCAGCCGTACTACCGCGTGGGTGCGGAACAGGTGCAGGCGATCGACACCACCGGTGCCGGTGACGCCTTCAACGGTGCGCTGGCCGCGTCGCTGGCGCAGGTGGCCGATGCCCCGTTCGCCCGCCACGTGCGCTTCGCCAACCAGTTCGCCGGTCGCTCGACCGAGAAGGAAGGCGCTGCAGCGGCGATGCCGCGCTTCACCCCGGCCGACGCTGAAGCAAAGTAGATCCACGCCATGCGTGGATGAAGAAGCCCGGGTGTGCAGACACCCGGGCTTTTTTGTTTGCCTTTCAATGAGGCAGATCCACGCCATGCGTGGATGAGCGAGACCGGGCAAGCCGCCGCAGCAGCAGGCCCGCGACGATTGCCAGAAGCGCCACGGCAGCGGCCACCACGCCCAGCGAGGCAAGCCCGAAGCGTTCGATGGCCCCACCTCCCAGCAGCGCGCCCAGGCCGATTCCGGCGTTGGCCGCGGACACATTCAAGGTTCCCGCCAGCGCCTGCGCCTGGGGCGCCGCACGCATCACCCGCACCTGGCACAACGGGAACAATGCGGTATGCGCCACACCCCACAGGGCCAGTGCGATCAGCACGAACGTGCCGTGGCCGGCCAGCCCGACACTGGCCAGCATACCCAGCGCCAGCACCGCGCAGAACACCAGGGTCGCGCCCAGCGGCGCACGATCGACCCAGCGCCCCCCCAGTGCATTGCCGATCAACCCGACAGCTCCGAAGCCCATCAGCCACCAGCCCACCTGTGCCGCCGGTACCTGCATCAGCCGCTCCAGCACATCGGCCAGGTAGGTATAGGCAGCGAACATCGCGGTGAACACCAGCACCGACAGCAGCACATGGCCCAGCAACTGCGGCTGGCGCAGCACTCGTGCCTGTTCGCCCAGCGCGCGCCGCGGTCCGGCAACGGTATCGGGCATCCACAACGCCAGTGCAGCGGCCATCAGCAGTGACAACGCTGCCAGCAACCAGAAGCTGCCACGCCAACCGATGGCATCGGCGGCCAACGTGCCCAGCGGAATCCCGAACAGCATCGCGGCGGTGATGCCCAGATAGACCCGTGCCACCGCACGCCCCCCCTGCCCCGCAGGTGCCAGCTGCGCAGCGGTCTCGCTGGCCGTGCCCCAGAACACCGGCAGCGCCAGCGCCGGCAGCACCCGCGCCAGCGCCAGCAGCCATGGCTGCGTGGACATCGCGGCCAGCGCGTTGGAACCCGCGAACAACAGCAGGATCGCCACGAACAGGCGGCGCCGGCCAACGTGTGACAGCAGCGCGGTCAACAGTGGCCCGGCCAGCATCACGGTGAACGCGAACAAGGTAACCAGCTGCCCGGCACGGGCGATGCCCAGGCCCAGGTCGCGCGCCAGCGCGGGCAGCAGGCCGACGATCAGGAACTCGGTGGTGACGATGACGAAGGCGGACACCGCCAGCAGGACGACCGAAAGGCGTGCGCGGGCATTTGCGGGGACAGCGGCCACGGCGGAATCGAGGGAGGACATGAGCGGGCATCAGAACAGGGGCCATCAGCCTATTTCCTCCCTGGATTCCGATTGCTGCTATGTTTTCCATCGATTCCGGACAGAAATTCCCCGTGCTTCCCACCGAGCGCCTGCGCGGCATCGAGGCCTTCGTCGCCACCGCCGATGCCGGCAGCTTCACTGCCGCCGCCGAACGCCTGCACCTGACCAGTTCGGCGGTGGGCAAGACCATCGCACGGCTGGAGGCACGCCTGGGCGCGCGGTTGTTCGAACGCAGCACGCGCCGCCTTCGCCTGACCGAGGCCGGTGAGGGCTTCTACCGCACCTGCGTGCGGGTGCTGGGCGAACTGGCCGATGCCGAGTCGGTGCTGGTCGCGCACGCAGACGCGCCCGTGGGCCGCCTGCGGGTGGATGCGCCGGCCACCTTCGGGCGCCTCAAAGTCTGGCCGTTGCTGCTGCAGCTGGCCGCCGAGTTTCCACAGTTGCATCCGCAGGTGACCTTCAGCGACCGCTTCAGCGACCTCGCCGAGGACGGCGTCGACCTCGCCGTGCGCATCGGCGGTCCCGAGCCGCTGCCCGCCCCTCTGGGCAGCCGCCTGCTCGGTTACGAATGCCTGCGCTTCTGCGCCTCCCCGGCCTACCTGCTTCGGCATGGCCAGCCCCGCTCGGCCGCCGAGCTGGCCGGACATGACGGTGTGCTGTTCGGACGCGCGGACGGCAGCATCGGGCCGTGGCAGGTGGCCGGTGGCGGGCAGCGCAGTACACCGCTGCAGGCCCGCGCGCGCCTGGTGGTTGGCAGCGCCGAGGCCCAGGTGGCGGCGGTCGAGGCCGGCTTCGGCATCGCGCAGCTGGCCACCTGGCTGGTCGATGACGCGCTGGCGCGCGGCAGCCTGGTCTCGATCCTGCCGTCGCTGGACTGCCGCGGCCTGCCGCTGCGCCTGCTGTGGCTGCAGGGTCGGCAACGGCTGCCACGCGTGGACGTGGCCCTGGACCGTCTCGGTGCCGGGTTGCAGATCGATCCACCGCGCTGAGCGCAGCGCCTTCAGCAGCGGTCGCATCGAACGGCTGCGACTGCCGGTCGCATTGCCCGCATCCTGCCCCTCACCCACCATCCGCGCAGCGTTTCAGCGTGGGCAGGACATGGACGGATTCCCCTGGTTGCTGGTTGCCGCCGCCGGCAGTGCCATCGCAGCCTTGCTGCATATCGGCTGCATTGCCTTCGGCGCCGCGTGGTACAGGTACTTCGGTGCTGGCCAGCGCATGGTCCGGCTGGCACAGGCCGGGCATTGGTGGCCACCGCTGATGACCGCCGGCATCACTGCCGTGCTGGTGGTCTGGACGCTGTACGCACTGGCAGCCGCGGGCTGGCATTCGCCGCTGCCGGCCAGCCGTCTGGTCCTGTCGGGCATCGCCCTGCTGTTGCTGCTGCGCGCGGCGATGGGCTTCACGCTGGCCCTGCTCCGTCCCGGCTACAACGGCCGGCGCTTCTGGGTGGTCAGTTCACTGGCCTGCCTCAGCCTGGGGCTGGCCTTCGCGTTGGGTACCGGCCAGGCCTGGCAGGACCTGGGGTAGCCGCTCACCATCGCCCGCCCCTGGGGGCGGTGGAAGCAACCGTCAAGCATCTGCTGATGCCGGTACGGCATGAGGTCGGTGCCGATCGGCCTGAACCGGGGCCGGCCTGGCACGGCCGTACCGCCGCGCGCGCCCTACAATGGGCGCATGCAGATCGGCCCGTACACCATTGCCCCCAACGTCGTGCTGGCGCCCATGGCCGGCGTCACCGACAAGCCCTTCCGCCTGCTGTGCAAACGGCTGGGCGCAGGCTTGGCCGCCTCGGAAATGACCATCAGCGACCCGCGCTTCTGGAATACGCGCAAGTCGATCCACCGCATGGACCATGACGGCGAGCCGGCACCGATCAGCGTGCAGATCGCCGGCACCGAACCGCAGCAGCTGGCCGAGGCCGCGCGCTACAACGTCGACCACGGCGCGCAGATCATCGACATCAACATGGGCTGCCCGGCCAAGAAGGTGTGCAACGCCTGGGCCGGTTCGGCACTGATGCGCGACGAGCAGCTGGTGGCGCGCATCCTCGAGGCCGTGGTCAACGCGGTGGACGTGCCGGTCACGCTGAAGATCCGCACCGGTTGGGACTGCGACCATCGCAATGGCCCGCTGATCGCACGCATCGCCGAGGACAGCGGTATCGCGGCACTGGCGGTGCACGGCCGTACCCGCGACCAGCACTACACCGGCCAGGCCGAGTACGGCACCATCGCCGAGATCAAGGCCGCGCTGCGCATTCCGGTGATCGCCAACGGCGATATCGATTCGCCGCAGAAGGCCGCTTACGTCCTGAAGGAAACCGGCGTGGACGCGGTGATGATCGGCCGCTCGGCGCAGGGCCGGCCGTGGATCTTCCGCGAAGTGGCGCACTACCTGGCCACCGGCGAGGAACTGCCACCCCCATCGCTGGCGGAAGTACGCGACATCCTGCTTGGCCACCTGCACGCACTGCATGCGTTCTATGGCGAGCCCCAGGGCGTGCGCATCGCGCGCAAGCACCTGGGCTGGTATGCCAAGGACCGGCCAGAGAACGCCGCTTTCCGCGCAGTGGTCAACCGTGCCGAAGACCCGCAGAGTCAGATCGCACTGACCACCGAGTACTTCGACCGCCTGATCGCCGGGGAACCGGCGCTGTCTTCGGCGGCCTGAGCCGTCAGCCCCGCGTTTCCGAACAGTCGAGCCAGCTCGACGCTACAAGAGCCCGCCGTCATGACCCCGCCGATCTCCTCCCCGACCTACCTGCACGGGTTCTCCGGCACCGAGCAGCAGCGCCTGATGACCCAGGCGCGGCTGCTGGAATCAAGCATCTTCGGCCAGATCGACTACAGCGGCGCGCGGCGCCTGCTGGAAGTCGGCAGCGGCGTGGGTGCGCAGACCGAGATCCTGCTGCGCCGCTTCCCGGAACTGCACGTGACCGGCGTGGACCTGAGCGAGACCCAGCTGGAAACCGCGCGCGGGAACCTGTCGCGCACACCCTGGTGCAGCGACCGCTACACCCTGCAACAGGCTGACGCCGGCGAACTGCCCTTCGAGGCGCGCAGCTTCGATTCGGCGTTCCTGTGCTGGGTGCTGGAACACGTCCCGTCACCGGCACGCGTGCTGAGTGAAGTGCGCCGCGTGCTGGCCCCGGGGTCGCCGGTCTACATCACCGAGGTGATGAACGCCTCGTTCCTGCTCGACCCGTATTCGCCGCATATCTGGCGCTACTGGATGGCCTTCAACGATTTCCAGTACGACCATGGTGGCGACCCGTTCGTCGGCGCCAAGCTGGGCAACCTGCTGCTGGCCGGTGGCTTCCGCGACGTGCACACCGAGATCAAGACCATCCACCTGGACAACCGCGAGCCGGCGCGTCGCAAGACGATGATCGCGTTCTGGGAGCAGCTGCTGCTGTCGGCCGCTGATCAGCTGCTGCAGGCCGGCTCGGTGGACGAGGAAACCGTGGAAGGCATGCGTCGCGAGTTCCGCCTGGTGCAGAACGATCCGAACGCGGTGTTCTTCTATTCGTTCGTGCAGGGCCGCGCCACGGTGTATTGAGGCCCGGTCTCACCCGAGGGCGGCCAGCGGCTGCGATGGCAACCGGCTAGAATCCCGCAGTCCCGGCCTCGGAACGGCGCGTGCCGGGGCCTCTCCCCGTGCGGCAGCAGAGCATCGGTGCGTGAGCTTGTCGCGCGCGGATGGACCTGACCTGCGGGAGCATGATGAACGACAACGGCCGAACGCCTTTCCCTGCCCAGGACCCGGCCCAGACGGGCGGGCTTCGACCTGGCCAGGTTCGCCTGCTTGCCGGGATCATGGCGCTGCTGTGCATCCTGTATGTCGCGTTCGCGCTGACGCCTTCTTCCTACTCGCTGGCCTACGAGTATCTGGGCCTGGCGCCACAGCAGCCGTTGCTCGGCACCGCCCGCTACATCCGCACCGACGAATGGATGGTGTTCACGCCGTACATCCAGATCGCGGTCAACAACGACTTCGGGCAGGTCAATGCGCACTCGGCGTACCACGAGTCACTGCGCACCTTCCAGGCGCTGCCGCTGCTGGACTGGGGGCTGCTGTTCAAGCCTTACCACTGGGCGTTCTTCCTGCTGCCTGCAGCGAACGCCTATTCGTTTTTCTTCATGTTCATGGCCATGGCCTTCCTGAGCGGATGGGCTCTGCTCCTGCGCCACCTGCGGATGCCGACACCGGCCGCAGTACTGGTTTCGGCCACGCTGTTCTTCGCGCCGTTCGTGCAGGTCTGGTGGACCAGCAATGCTGGTGCATTCGCGCTGGCGCCCTGGGCTGCGGTGGCATGGCTGGGCATCGGCCATCGCGCGCTGCGCATCGCAGTCAGCGCCTATGCACTGGCGGCATGGCTGATCGCAGTGTCCTACCCGCCGTTCATCATTTCCTCGGTGCTGGCCCTGGCGGTACTGGTGCTGGCGGTCCGGCGCGATGCCATCACCGTTGTACGTCTGGTCGATGCCGCCATCGCAGGCGCGATTGCACTGGCGGTGTTCGTCGGCTACTTCCACGACATCATCCCGATCGTGCGCAACACGGTGTACCCCGGCCAGCGCCAGAGCGCCGGTGGCGGTGTCGGCCTGACCAGCCTGCTCGCGCACCTCTTTCCGAACCTGATGACCTACCGGTTCGCCCCGCTGCCGCTGTTCAAGGCGTCCAACGATTGCGAAATCGCGGTGCTGGGCAGCCTGCTGCCGCTGTTCACCCTGGTGCTGGCCGATGGCACACGGCTGCGCGAATGGGCGAAAAGCCACCGCAGCTCCCTACTGATCCTGGCCGCCGGCCTGCTGTTCATCGCCTGCTGGATCTTCCTGCCTGTGCCCGCCGTGGTTGGCAAGCTGACCACCCTGTCGATGGTGCCCCCCGCGCGCGCGCTGCTGGCCTTCGGCCTGTTGCTCAACATCGCCTGCGCGATGATCCTGGTGCACTGCGGCGTGCGCCTGCAGCGCTGGCGCCTGCTGCTTCTGGCGGCGCTGCTGATGGTCGGCAGCCTGGCCAAGTTCCTGTTCGGTGAAGGCCAGTTCAGCCGCCTGCACAGCGCTGCCGATGCCATTCCCTATCTGTGCCTGGCGGGGCTGGCCGTTGCTGCCCGCCGCCCAAAGCTGTCGGCGCATGCCGCCAGCCTGGTCCTGGCCACCGCCGCACTGGCCAACCTGCTGGGCAACGGCCTGTTCAATCCGGTGCAGCCGGCCGGCCCGATCTTCGCGATGGACCGCACTGCCGTCCTGCACTCCCTGCAGGCCCGAGGCTCAGCCACCACGACCGAAGGCGTGCTGGTGGCTCCCGGCGGGTTCGGGGGCCTCCTGCCGGGTGTTGGCATTCCCGCCGTGAACCATGTGCTGTACCTGCCACAGATGGATTACTTCCGCCGGTACTTCCCATCGATGTCCGACGAGGCGTTCAACTTCACCTTCAACCGCTACCACCACATCACCGTAGCGCCTGAGGGCGACGCACCACGGGTGCTGCAGGGGGATCTGGTGGAACTGCCGGCAAAACCCCTGCTGGCCCACCCAGCCCGATGAATCCGATGACCACCACCACGCCCTCCGCATCCGCGCCGGCACGGATCGCCGTGATCATCCCCTGCTACAAAGTGACCCGCCAGGTGCTGTCCGTGCTGGCGGCGATCGATGATGCGGTAACGGCGATCTACTGCGTGGACGATGCATGCCCCGACGGCAGCGGCCGCCTGATCCAGGCCGAAGCCAACGACCCGCGCATCACCGTGCTGTTCCATCAGCACAACCTCGGCGTCGGCGGCGCGATCAAGACCGGGTACCGCGCGGCCATCGCCGATGGCATGGATATCCTGGTCAAGGTCGATGGCGATGGGCAGATGGACCCGGCGCTGCTGATGGACTTCGTCGCACCCATCGCCGACGGCCATGCCGACTACACCAAGGGCAACCGATTCTGGAACCTGACCCACATCCGCCGCATGCCCCCGGTGCGGCGCCTGGGCAACCTGCTGCTGTCCTTCATGACCAAGGCTTCGTCCGGGTACTGGCAGGTGTTCGATCCGACCAACGGCTACACCGCCATCCATGCCAAGGTCGCCAGCCACCTGAAACTCGAGGCGGTCAGCGACCGTTATTTCTTCGAGACCGACATGCTGTTCCGACTGAACACCGTGCGCGCGGTCGTGCAGGATGTGGCAATGGATGCCCACTACGGCGACGAAACCAGCAACCTGCGCATCGGTCGCATCCTGGGTGAGTTCACCTTCAAGCACCTGCGCAACACGCTCAAGCGCATTGCCTACAACTATTTCCTGCGCGACCTCAGCATCGCGTCACTGGAGCTGATCGCCGGCAGCAGCCTGCTCGCCTTCGGGGGGCTGTTCGGGCTGTACCACTGGGTGCGGTCGGCCCAGGCCGATGTCGCCACGCCGGTGGGTACCATCATGATCGCGATGGTCGCGCTGATCTCCGGGCTGCAGTTCCTGCTGGCGTTCGTTGGCTTTGACATCGCCAACGTGCCGCGCCAGGTGCTGAACCGTTCGATCAAGCTCAACCGCCAGCCGCAGTAGAGCCACGCCATGCGTGGCTGTTGTTTGCGCCATCCACGCATGGCGTGGATCTACGGGTGTGCAGCTCCGGGCGCGGCGGCTGCCGGCTCGTGCCAGATCCGCTGCCACATCGCCACCAACCGGCGACCGGCATCAGCGCGCGCGGCGGGACTGCTGTAATCCGTCCGCACCTGCTCGGGCGTGATCGGCCGCCACTGCCCGTCGACCTGCTGGGCCACGGCGAAGTTGAAGGTGTAGTCGGGCTCCAGCCCCATGCGCAGGTCGCTCAGGACCAGCCGCCCGTCCACCACCTGTGCACGCATGAAGCCACGGTTGAACCACGTCAGCTGCTGCACCGCCGGAATCGCCTGCGCCTCGCGCAATGCCTGCACGTTGGAGGGATGGCCTTCGAACTGCATCGGCCCATGGTCAGCCACCAGCGAGCGGTCGCCCACCACGTAGCCGTTCGGCGTCATCGCCACCACGCGCCACAGCAGGGTGTTGAACGGCATTGGCACCGAGAAGCGCGGCGCATCGCCCAGGCCCATCGCCGCCAGGCTCTGCTGGGCAGCACGGTCGACCTGGGCCTTTGCTATCAGGCCCCAGCCCAGGTAGGCGCTGCTGACCAGCAACGCCACACCCAGCACCTTGCCAGCCCAGGGGCGGGCGCGGCCAAACCAGGCCAGCACGCAGGCCAGCAGCAGCCACACCGTGTAGCCAAGATCGATGATGAAGACACTGGAACCCATGGTCGGATGTGGCCGCAGCGGCCACCACAACTGGGTGCCGTAGACGGTGAACGCATCCAGCACGGGATGGGTGACCAGCGCCAGCTGGATCGCCCAGAACCAGCGCACCGGTGACTGCGCGACGCGGCCATTGCCGAAGCGCTTGAACAACCACCAGATCAGTGCAGCCACCCAGGGCAGCACCAGCAACGAGTGGCTGAAGCTGCGATGCTCGATCATGTTCGCCACCGGGTCGGCGGCGGTGAAGCCAAGCCACAGCGCGTCGAGGTCCGGCAGGGTGCCGAGCGCGGCACCGGCAAGCAGGGCCGCACGGCGATGGCCGGGCGGAGCGATGGCAGCGGCGACGGCGCCACCGAGTACGATCTGGGTCAGGGAATCCATGGGCCGATGCTAGCGCGATGGCCACACGTTTGTGGGGGTTCTTTGTAGAGCCGAGCCCACGCTCGGCTTGCGCGCGCAGCGCGGTCTGTACGAAGAACAAACAGCAAGCCGAGCGTGGGCTCGGCTCTACAAAAGGCAGGTTACGCCGCCTGCGACATGCGCGCGCCCGGTAGCTCCACCAGAGTCTGGCCGTTGTGGTCCAGCAGGCGCAGCGCGCCATCATGGTCTTCGGCCAATGCGGTCAGGCTCTCCACCCAGTCGCCGTCGTTGGCATAGACCAGGCCATCGCGTTCGATCAACGCAGCGCGGTGAATGTGGCCACAGACGATGCCATCCAGTCCGCGCCGGCGCACGTCGTCCAGCCCGGCCTGCACGAAGCGCTCGATGTAGCGTTCGGCCGCGCCGCTGCGCTTCTTCAGGAATTCCGACAGCGACCAGTAGCGCATGCCCAGCCGGCGCCGCACTGCATTCAGCGCCTGGTTGCCGGTGAGGATGCGGTAGTACAGCCAGTCGCCGAACTTCTCCTGCAGGCCGCCGAAGTGGGTCACGCCGTCGTAGTCGTCGCCGTGCGCGACCAGCAACCGGCGGCCATCGGCAGTCACGTGGATGGCGCGGCGGCGCACCTGCATCGCCGGCAGCATCAGCCCGCACACCTGGCGCAGCGAGGCATCGTGGTTGCCGGGAATGTAGATGATCTCGGTGCCGGCACGGCGCAGTGCGTGCAGGGCCTGGATGACTTCGCTGTGCGACTGCCGCCAGTTGGCACGGCGATGGGCCATCCACCACAGGTCGATGATGTCGCCCACCAGGTACAGCCGTTCGCAGCGCAGCTGCGAGAGAAACCGCGCCAGCTCGGTGGCATGGCAGTGACGTGACCCCAGGTGCACATCGGAGACGAACACTGCGCGCCGGTGTGGCGACAGGTTCGCCAGCGCGCTCATGCCGGCGTCCCCGCGTCGCGCAGGTAGCGCTTGCGCTTGTTCGGCCGGATCGCGCACAGGTCCACTTCGATCAGGCCATCGATCGAATCGCTGAAGTCCCGATCCACGCCGAAGGCGAGGAAGCGCGCTCCCCCCGGTTCGCACAGATCGGTGTACTGGCGATAAAGCGTGGGCACGCCGGTGCCGAGTGCAGCCAGGTTGGCTTTCAGCACATCGAACGCGGCGCCTGCATCCAGCTCGCCGAAACTCGGCGGTGCGGCGAAGTACTGGAACGGGCGGTTCGATTCAGCCAGGCCAGCGGTACCGCTGTAGTAGCGCTGGTAGTACGCCACCAGCTGCTCGCGCGCATCGCGCGGCAGCGCCGCGCTGATCGACACCGCGCCGAACAGGTAACGGATGCCGGGCCGGCACTGCAGGTAGGCGCCGATGCCCTGCCACAGGTAGTCCAGGCTGCGGCTGCCCCAGTAATCGGGCACCACGAAGCTGCGGCCCAGTTCCAGACCTTCGGCGATGTGGGTGATCGCATCGTCGGAATAGCGGAACAACGATGCGCTGTAGAGCCCGGACAGGCCGTGCCGGGCCAGCGCCTGCGCACCGCGCATGATGCGGTAGGCGCCGGCGATGCGCTGTGCGGCCGCGTCCCAGATCACGATGTGCTCGTACTGCGGGTCGTAGTCGTCCAGGTCGCGGCTGCGACCGGTGCCCTCGCCTACCTGGCGGAAGGTCAGTTCGCGCAGCCGGCCCAGTTCCAGCAGCAGCGGTGAATCGGCGCTGCAGGTGGCCAGCAGGATCTGCTTGCCGTCGGCGGTCTGGCCCAGCTGGGTGGCTGCAGCAATGCCAGCGGCAACCCGCGACGGTGGCACCGGGGAGGCCAGCGGCTCGGGGCCTGCAACGGCAGCGGCACCGCCCGCCGCGCCATTGCGGCCCAGCGCATACAGCGCGCGGCGCACAGCCAACAGCTGCGCGCCCGGGTCGCCGCCCTTGCCCAGCTGCATCGGCTCACCGATGCACAGGCGCAGCGGACGGCCACGTCGGGTGAACATCTCACGCGCCAGCAGCGCGGTGCCGGCCGGCTTGAACAGGGTCGAGGCGCCGTAGAACAGCGCCGAATTGCGTGCTTCCACCCGCACCGGCAGCACTGGCGCGCCCGCGGCACGGGCGAAACGCACGAACCCCCGCTGCCAGCGACCGTCGCGGATACCGCGCAGCGAGAGGCGCGAGACCTCGCCGGCCGGGAACACGATCACGCACTGCTCGGCGGCCAGCGCTTCCTCTACGGCGTGCAGGCTGCCACGCTGTGCCTTGCCGCCGAGGATGCGCACCGGCAGCAGCAGGTCCTGCAGCGGCGCGATGGCTCCCAGCAGGTCATTGGCCACGATCCGCACATCGCGGCGGATGCGGCCAACCGCATCCAGCAGCGCCAGCGCATCCAGCGCCCCGGACGGATGATTGGCAACAATCAGCAGGCGGCCCGTGGCCGGGATCTTCGCCAGCGCGGCCGGGTCCACCTGGTACTGGCCATCGATGAACTCCAGCCCGGCGGCGACGAAGCCGAAGCCGCGCAATCCTGCACTGCGCTGCAGGAAAGCTTCGATCTGGTCCAGCCGCGACCAGCGCCCGACGCTGCGCAGCAACGGCCGCGCCAGCTGGCCACGACGGCCATGGAACCAATCGGGAAAGCGTTGCTGGAGACGCTGTTCAAGTTCCTGCATGGCGGATCCACTCATGCCCGGCGGCCGGATTGGCCGACAGCCTGCGCCCGGCAGACGGCAGCCAGATGGCGGTTCTGGGGCAGAACGATGACGGTCGACCCTGCCGGAGCGGGGCCGCAACCGACCCCCTGGCCACCCGGCCCGTTGTCACGCTGGTGGAACACTGGGCCTCGAGGCTGGGGCCCAATCCCGTCAGGACGGCCCTTGCCGGGCCTACGCGGGCTTAACCACCGGCAACCGGTACAGGTTCACAATGCACAGGCGGCGCACCCCGTGTATCATGCGCGCCCATCTTTCCATCCGAATCAAGGGATATTACGCCTGATGTCCAGCTATCTCTTCACCTCCGAGTCGGTCTCCGAAGGCCATCCGGACAAGGTTGCCGACCAGATCTCCGATGCGGTGCTGGACGCGATCCTGACCCAGGACCAGCGCGCCCGCGTGGCCTGCGAGACCATGGTCAAGACCGGTGTTGCCATTGTCGCCGGTGAAATCACCACCAGCGCCTGGATCGACCTGGAAGCGCTGACCCGCAAGGTCATCACGGACATCGGCTACGACAGCTCCGACGTCGGCTTCGACGGCGCCACCTGCGGCGTGCTGAACCTGATCGGCAAGCAGTCGCCGCACATCGCCCAGGGCGTGGATCGCAAGAAGCCGGAAGAAATGGGCGCTGGCGACCAGGGCCTGATGTTCGGCTATGCCACCAACGAGACCGACAGCTACATGCCGGCCGCGATCCACCTGTCGCACCGCCTGGTCGAGCAGCAGGCCAAGATCCGCAAGAAGAAGAACTCGCCGCTGTCGTGGCTGCGCCCGGACGCCAAGAGCCAGGTCACCCTGCGCTATGAAAACGGCGTGGTCTCGGCCATCGACGCCGTGGTCCTGTCGACCCAGCACGCCCCGGGCATCAAGCAGAAGGACCTCATCGAGGCCGTCCGCGAAGAGATCATCAAGCCGGTGCTGCCGGCCAAGTGGCTGCACAAGGGCACCAAGTTCCACATCAACCCGACCGGCAAGTTCGAGATCGGCGGCCCGGTGGGCGACTGCGGCCTGACCGGCCGCAAGATCATCGTCGACACCTACGGCGGCTGGGCCCGTCACGGTGGTGGCGCCTTCTCCGGCAAGGACCCGTCCAAGGTCGACCGTTCGGCAGCCTACGCGGCCCGCTACGTCGCCAAGAACGTGGTTGCCGCCGGCCTGGCCGACCGCTGCGAAGTGCAGGTCTCCTACGCCATCGGCGTGGCTGAGCCGACCTCGATCTCGGTCACCACCTTCGGCACCGGCAAGATCAGCGACGACAAGATCGAGAAGCTGATCCGCAAGCACTTCGACCTGCGCCCGTACGGCATCATCAAGATGCTGGACCTGGTGCACCCGATGTACCAGCAGACCGCGGCCTATGGCCACTTCGGCCGCAAGCCGAAGGAGTTCAGCTACCTCAACGGCGAAGGCGAGACCGTCAGCGCCACGGCCTTCTCCTGGGAGAAGACCGACCGCGCCGCCGCCCTGCGCGCCGATGCGAAGCTGAAGTAAGAAACACGAAGGGCCGCGCAAGCGGCCCTTCCGCTTTCTGTAGAGCCGAGCCATGCTCGGCTTTCTTTTTGCCTCCGGGCCAGGCCAATGCAGTCGAGCATGGCTCGACTCTACAAGGGCGATGCGCGCCCGATACAATCGCCGCATGTCGACCGAACTCAAAACCCACCAGCTGTCCATGACCGTGCTGATGTCGCCGGAGATGGCCAATTTCTCCGGCAAGGTCCACGGCGGCGCCGTCCTGCGCCTGCTCGACCAGGTGGCCTACGCCTGTGCCAGCCGCTATGCCGGCAGCTACGTGGTCACCCTGTCGGTGGACCAGGTGATGTTCCGCCAGCCGATCGCAGTGGGCGAACTGGTCACCTTCCTGGCCTCGGTGAACTACACCGGCACCTCGTCGATGGAGATCGGCATCAAGGTGGTGGCCGAGGACATCCTCAAGCGCAGCGTGCGCCACGCCAACAGCTGCTTCTTCACCATGGTGGCAGTGGACGAGGAAGGCCGGCCGACGCCGGTCCCGCCCTTGCAGCCGGCGACGTCGGACGAGAAGCGCCGCCAGGCCGCGGCGCAGATCCGCCGCCAGCTGCGTCAGGAAATGGAACAGCGCCATCTGGAACTGCTGGCATCGAATCCGCCGTCGCCGGAAGAATGAGGTAGTGCCGG
>NZ_JCAFRK010000006.1:0-327141 GCF_059367995.1 Stenotrophomonas sp. YJH_SMC_79 | reverse complement strand
TCCGCAGGCCAACCAAGGTTGGCCACTACCGGTTCATGCGGGGCCGGAGAGTGCTTTGGTAGATGCCAACCTTGGTTGGCACACGGGAATTCCGCAGGCCAACCAAGGTTGGCCACTACCGGTTCATGCGGGGCCGGAGAGTGCTTTGGTGGATGCCAACCTTGGTTGGCACACGGGCACTCCGCAGGCCAACCAAGGTTGGCCACTACCGGTTCATGCGGGGCCGGAGAGTGCCTTGGTAGATGCCAACCTTGGTTGGCACACGGGTAGTCCGCAGGCCAACCAAGGTTGGCCACTACCGAGTACGATCGCTCAGCGCAGCGCGCCCAACCATGCCACGCACGCTTCGCTCGGGCTCTGCTTGGCCTTCACCGTCATCCCGCTTACGCGCACGAAGGTCTGCGCGGCCTGCGCCACCACCTGGCGTGCGATCAGCGCCGCCTGCTTGGTCGCGGCCTGCTGCTTGCGCAACTGCACGATGTTGATCGAAGGCCGGCCCACCGGCGCGTACTTCTGGTCGCGGCGCAGCACATCGGCCACCTGCGCCACTTCGAACTCGGCCTGCAGGTAGCGGTGCTGTGCCTCCACCAGCTCACGCAGTGGCGTGCGCAGTGCAGCGGTGTCGGCGAAGGCGGCCAAGGCCGCATCGCAGGCGGCGTCATCGGCAAAGCGGGTACGCAGCGCATCCACGCTGGCCAGGGTCAGTTTGGCCATGTGGGCCTCGTTGCTGCAGGAAAGGAGCGCGATTGTCGCATTGCTTGCCGGGTAAAGCGTTGAACCGGGTGTCGAAATCCCTGTAGAGCCGAGCCCATGCTCGGCTCATCGCGCGCAGCGCGAGGGTTCTCCGATGGCGGAACGAAGAGCAGCCGAGCGTGGGCTCGGCTCTACAATGGCCCGCCTTATCACCCACGGAAGGAAGACCCATGCAGGACGCGCAGTACTGGTTGAACGAATTCTGGTCGGGCCTGAGCGTGCTCGATCTGCTGGGCGGCAGCGTGCTCGGCACGTTGCTTGGCCTGGTGCTGGGCATCCTCAGCTGGCGCTGGCTGCACCGCCGCGGCTGGCTGCAGCGGCGCAAGCGCTGGCATCACTGGCTGCTGGCCAGCTACGTGGTGCTGCTGCCGTTGGCCACCGCCTTCTTCGGCCTGCAGCTGGGCTTCACTGCTGGTGCACATCGCGCGCTGTTCAAGCAGCTCGATCATTTCCAGCCGCACCTGCAGACCCTGGTGGAAGGCTGGAGCGAAGGTTTCACCGATTCGCTGGACGACCCGCGCATGCGCGAGGCGTTGCGCAGTCAGGGCACGGTGGGCGACGTCGCCGACACCATTGCCTCTGCCTATCTGAGCGAACATCCGTTGCCCGGCCTGGATCGTCTTGGCAACGGCCCGTTGGCGCGCGGCACCGGCTGGGTGATCGGCAAGGTGCGCGAAGGCCTGCTGCGCGGCATGGTGGAAGACACGCTGGTGGACAAGGCCGGCACGGTCGGGCTGGAGCCCAAGGTGGTACGTGAGGCGCTGACCATGCATGTGGATGAGCTGCTGCACACCCGTGGTGTGCTGCGGCTGGTGAAGGCGCAGATCAACGGCATGATGCCCGGCGTGTACTTCGGGCTGCTGCTGCCGCTGCTGGTCATCGCGCTGCTGGTGGCGCTGGAGATCTGGGCCGCGCAGCGGTTCGGGTGGACGCGGCAGGGTGTAGTGCCGGCCGCTGGCCGGCAGTTGCAGGTTCCTGTCGAAGGTTCATGAGGTTGCCGGCCAGCGGCCGGCACTACCTGTTGCAGGGCGTGCGGACCAATGGTCCGCACCCACCGTCTTTGGATCAATCGCCGTCGGTTTCGTCCGGGTGGGCCTTCCAGTAGCCGGTCGAGCGGATCCAGTCGCGCGGCACGCCCAGGTGGCCTTCGATGAACTTGCGCATCATCCGTGCGCGGCGCGATTCGGTGGCGATCCAGTAGAAGGCATCGCCGTCCGGTGCCTCGAAGTCGGTCAACATGTCTTCCAGCAGCGTGCTGCTGGCCGCCGGGAAGCCATTGCGCTCCAGCCAGTGGATACGCACGTTCTCGTACTGCGGCAGGTCCTGGCGTTCGGCTTCATCGCTCACTTCGATGAAGGCCTGCACCTCGGCACCGTCCGGCAGCACGTCCAGCCAGCGGGCGATGGCCGGCAGCGCGGTTTCATCGCCGATCAGCACATAGGCATCAAAGCTGTCGGCCACCACGAACGAGCCGCGCGGGCCGCCGATCACCAGCGTGTCGCCGGCCTTGGCCTGTTCGGCCCACGGCCCGGCAATGCCCTGGTCGTGCAGCACGAAGTCGATGGCCAGCTCGCCGGTTTCGTGGTCCCACCAGCGCGGGGTGTAGTCGCGGGCCGGCGAGGGCTCCTTTCCGGCCGGATAGCTGCGGCCTTCGGCGGTCAGCACCGGCAGCACCATCTCGCCGCTGGCGTTGGGGAAGAACAGCTTGATGTGGTCGTCGGCGCCGGGCGAATCGAAACCGGCCAGATCGTCGCCACCCAGCACCACGCGGCGCATGTGCGGGGTGACTTCTTCGGTGCGCAGCACGGTCAGTTCACGGAAGCGCACATCCAGGCGCAGGCGCGTGTTGTTGTGTTCGGTCATGGGGTTACCTGCAAAGGTGTCGCGCAGTGCTGCGCGGCGTAGGGGGGACCTGGCTGGAGTCAGTCTGGCTGGGTCGTTGAAATGGGTGGGCTCTCGCTACCGGCCGTACCGTTGAGCAGCGCAGATGCCCGTGTCAGCAGCGCCGCCACTTCTTCCGCTTCGCCCTCGGCCCAGCGGCCGTGGTGGTGCACCAGCGCCCGCTTGAACTCGCGCAGGGCACCGGCCAGCGGCGGCGGCAGCGAGGCCTTGGTGATCTCGCGGGCACGGTCGAAGGCACGCCGCTGCGCCAGGCGCACCTGGGTGCGCTGCACCTTCAGCTCGAACTCGCCGGCGGCGGTGATGCGGAAGATCCGCTTGCCGTCCACTTCCTCGGCCTCGATCCAGCCGGCCTGCTCGAAGCTGGCCAGCAGCGGGTACATGGTGCCGGCGCTGGGCGTATAGGCCTGCATGAACTGGTTGCTGATCAGCTGCATCAGCTCGTAGCCATGGCGCGGTTGCTCGCCGATCAGGGCCAGCACCAGCAGGCGCAGGTCGCCGCGGCTCAGCACGCGCGGCTGGCCGTTGCGGCGCGGAACTTCGGGATGGGTGGAACGGGCTCTGGGAGAAGCGGTACGGCTCATTTCGATATATCGGTAAACGAGTGTGCAAACGATATATCGATATATCGAAGACGACAATCACCGATCCGGCCACAAGCGGGTCAGTTTTGGGCCACGGCCGGCCGCGGGCCCACAGCAAAAGGGGCGCCCTTTGCAGGGCGCCCCGGCGGTACTGTGGAAGGGAGCAGGGCCGACAGGCCCATCACTCGCGGCCCACGCTGGACCCGCTGCCGGCACCGATCCAGAGGCAGGTGCGACACGTTGTCGCCGGTTCAGTACCGCTGCCCGAACCGCCCCCATAGCGGCGCCGGAGTTGCCCTACAACCGTCATCGGCAGCGGTAACACTGCGTCCTGCACATGGGCGCAGCGGCCCGCAAGCGACAGCCCGCGCAGCCACCAAGGCCCGCCGCAGGGCCTTCAGCGGGCCCGGCAAGCCCCTTGCGGACACTGGCCGGTTGCATCCATACGCCTGCGTAGCCAAGTGACGAAAGCCCTTGGTGCGCTACACTTTGCGGTCTAGAAATCTATACAACAGTCGCGCGCGTGCGTGCGGTTATGGGAGCGCTAATGAACTGGTTGAACGAGGTGCTGAACAACGACCCGAATCCTGTGGAAACCCAGGAGTGGATCGAGTCGTTGAAGGCCGTTATTGATGTCGAGGGCTCCGAGCGCGCGCATCAGCTGCTGGAAGGCATGGTGGAACTGACCCGTCGTTCGGGCGCCTACCTGCCGTTCTCTCCCACCACCGAGTACGTCAACACCATCGAGCCGCAGCTCGAGGCCAAGAGCCCGGGCAATGCCGAGCTGGAATGGCGCATCCGTTCGATCATCCGCTGGAACGCGATGGCCACCGTGGTGCGCGCCAACCGCAAGCCGGGTGACCTGGGCGGCCACATCGCCTCGTTCGCCTCCGGCGCCACCCTGTACGACGTGGGCTTCAACCACTTCTGGCGCGCCCCGAGCGAAAACCACCCGGGCGACCTGCTGTTCATCCAGGGCCACAGCGCCCCGGGCATCTACGCGCGTTCCTTCCTGGAAGGCCGCATCAGCGAAGAGCAGCTGGACAAGTTCCGCATGGAAGTGGACGGCGGTGGCCTGTCCTCCTACCCGCACCCGTGGCTGATGCCGGAATACTGGCAGACCCCGACCGTGTCGATGGGCCTGGGCCCGCTGGCCGCCATCTACCAGGCGCAGTTCATGCGCTACCTGGAAAACCGTGGCCTGATCGAGAAGTCCGACCGCAAGGTGTGGTGCTTCATCGGCGACGGCGAGAGCGACGAGCCGGAAACCCTGGGTGCCATCGCCCTGGCCGGCCGTGAAGGCCTGGACAACCTGATCTTCGTGGTGAACTGCAACCTGCAGCGCCTGGACGGCCCGGTGCGCGGCAACGGCAAGATCATCCAGGAACTGGAAGGCGTGTTCCGTGGCGGCGGCTGGAACGTGATCAAGCTGCTGTGGGGCGGTTACTGGGATGCCCTGCTGGCCAAGGACAGCGACGGCGTCCTGAAGAAGCTGATGATGGAAACCGTCGACGGCGAATACCAGAACTGCAAGGCCTTCGGCGGCGCGTACACCCGCGAGCATTTCTTCGGCAAGTACCCGGAAACCGCAGCGATGGTGGCCGGCCTGAGCGACGACGACATCTGGCGCCTGAACCGTGGTGGCCACGACCCGCACAAGGTGTACGCCGCCTACCACCAGGCCGTGAACACCAAGGGCATGCCGACCGTCATCCTGGCCAAGACCGTGAAGGGTTACGGCATGGGCAGCGCCGGTGAGGCACTGAACCCGACCCACCAGACCAAGAAGCTGGACGACGAAGCGGTGCGCCACTTCCGCGACCGCTTCAACATTCCGGTGACCGACGCGCAGCTGGCCGACGGCCAGGTGCCGTTCTACCACCCGGGCCCGGATTCGCCGGAAGTGCAGTACCTGCAGGAACGCCGTGCTGCGCTGGGCGGTTACCTGCCGCAGCGCCGCCGCAAGGCCGACAAGACCTTCGTGGCGCCGAAGCTGGAAGCCTACGAGCGCCTGCTGAAGAGCAGCGGCGAGCGCAGCTACTCCACCACCATGGCGTTCGTGCAGAGCCTGAACATCACCCTGCGCGACAAGGAACTGGGCCCGCACATCGTGCCGATCGTGGCCGACGAAGCCCGTACCTTCGGTATGGAAGGCCTGTTCCGCCAGATCGGCATCTATGCGCCGTTCGGCCAGAAGTACAAGCCGGTCGATGCCGACCAGCTGATGTTCTACCGCGAAGACCAGAGCGGCCAGGTGCTGCAGCAGGGCATCAGCGAGCCGGGTGCGATCAGCTCGTGGATGGCCGCCGGTACCAGCTACTCGGTCAGCAACGTGCCGATGCTGCCGTTCTACATCTACTACTCGATGTTCGGCTTCCAGCGCGTGGGCGACATCGCCTGGCAGGCAGCGGACATGCGTACCCGTGGCTTCCTGCTGGGTGGCACCGCCGGCCGCACCACGCTGAACGGTGAAGGCCTGCAGCACGAAGATGGCTTCAGCCATCTGGTGGCCGGTGGCATCCCGAACGTGCGCAGCTACGACCCGACCTTCGGCTTCGAAGTGACGGTGGTTCTGCAGCACGGCACCAAGCGCATGATGGAAGATCAGATTGACGAGTATTACTACGTCACCCTGATGAACGAAAACTACACCCACCCGGAAATGCCGGAAGGCGCGGCCGAAGGCATCGTCAAGGGCATGTACCTGCTGACCGACGCCGGCAAGCCGAAGAAGGGCGAGCTGCGCGTGCAGCTGCTGGGTTCGGGCACCATCCTGCGCGAAGCCATTGCCGCGGCCGAGCTGCTGGACAAGGACTTCGGCGTGACCGCCGATATCTGGAGCTGCCCGAGCTTCAACGAACTGCGTCGCGATGGTTTCGACGTGGAGCGTGCCAACCGCCTGCATCCGGAAGGTGAGCAGCGCAAGGCCTACGTGACCGAGCTGCTGGAAGGTCGCCAGGGCCCGGCGATTGCCGCCACCGACTACGTGCGTGCGTATGCGGACCAGATCCGTGCGTTCGTGCCGATGTCGTACACCGTGCTGGGTACGGATGGGTTTGGTCGTTCGGATACGCGTGCGAACCTGCGCCGGTTCTTTGAGGTGGATCGCTACTACATCGCGCATGCCGCGATTGCGGCGCTGGCGAAGGAAGGGAAGATGACCGCGAAGGATGTGGCCCGGGCGATCAAGCAGTACAAGATTGATCCGGAGAAGGCTAATCCTGTTGGGGTTTGATGTGAGCCGAAAGATGTGAAAAGAGGCGACTTTAGGTCGCCTTTTTTCTGCCCATAATTGGAACTTTTATATTGCGGAGGTGGAAATGCTGCCTGACTTCTACGACGAGGCGGTTGCGGACGTCGAGAGTGAAGAGGATTCGAACTTCACTGCTGCTCAACTCCTTGAGGGGGTTAGTGTCACCGACTCTGATTGGACGGCCGAAACAGTGCTTAGCCAATTGCAGAAGGAGAATATCCTTCTTAATCCCAGATTCCAACGACGAGAGGCCTGGGATTCGCACCGGAAAAGCAAGTTCATTGAATCGTTGATGCTTGGTTTACCTGTGCCTCAGCTGGTCCTTGCTGAACTTGCGGGTGTCCGTGGTCGCTATGTAGTGATTGATGGAAAGCAGAGGCTGCTTGCTTTGCAGAACTTTGCATCTAAAGGTACTAATGGCCTAAAGCTGAGCGGATTGGAAATTCGAAGCGACCTGAATGGAATGAGTTGGGCAGATATGCAGGGCGATGTGGCGCGCCGGGATGATGTTGCGTCATTTGAAAATTCAGCCATCAGGACAACGATTATTAAGGGTTGGCGTGATGAGAAGATTTTATATCTTATTTTCCATCGTCTGAATTCGGGAAGTGTTCCGCTGTCACCCCAGGAGTTGCGTCATGTTCTGCACCCAGGGCCATTTATTGACTTTGCTTTTGACTATTCTGAGCAGAGCGACGAGCTGATCGCTCTTTTTGGAAACAAGGGCCTGCCTGATTTTAGAATGCGAGATGTGGAGCTTCTTATCAGGTTCATGGGATTTAGGTATTTCCTTGCTGATTACAGGGGTGATCTAAAGTCATTTCTTGATGGAACGGTCAAGGCGATGAACGAGAACTGGGGTAAAGTGTCTGGGAGCGTAATGTCTTCCGCCAAAGAGTGTGAAAATGCAATCAAGTTTGTACGAGAAATCTTTGGTCGCGACTCTTTCGTTAAATGGAATGCCGAAGGCGCAGAGAGAAGATTCAATCGTGCTGTTTTTGACGTGATGACGTTTTATTTTGCCGATGAAGACGTTCGTGAATCAATTATTTCAAATGAGCTGCAGGGGGATGTGAGGTCCGCATTCATTCAATTGTGTGTTGAAAATGCTGATTTCAAAAGTGCATTGGAGTCTACGACCAAGTCGAAGTCGGCTGTATTTACTCGATTGCGAGTTTGGGGGCAGTCGTTGGAAGAAGTGCTCGGTCGAGAAGTTAAGCGGACTTCACTGGTGCCATAACGGGGCGGGGCTGTGTCATCCACTTATTATCAAGAGTTACTTGAAAGAGTTCGCGTGCTGAAGGGTAACTTTCTGCCGCCGCTCAGTCCTGTTGCTAGCTACACGCAGATTGAACAAGACAGGATGAGGGCCTTTAGATTGCTAGTTCACGCAGAGATTGAGGCCTACCTTGAAGCCATATGTATTCGGCTGGTGGAGGATCTGGAGATGGAGTTAAAAGGAGGGCACGACAGCCAGCCAATCCATAGATGGGCCACCAGGGCTTGCCGAGATGCTAGGCAAGCGGCTAGCTCCAATAATGGGATCAAGCAAGAAAACATAATTAAGATGTTTTCTCATCTGGGCTTCAAGATGGAGTGTTTCATCACGGTCTCTAGTCTCTTCCTGGATAAGATGACTGAGCTCGGGAAGAAGCGTGGGGCCGTTGCCCATACTTCTGTGAAAATTGCAAAGGAGATTACTCGGCAAGGCGAGGAAAAGCTTGTTGACGAAGTTATTTCCCATTTGGATGGGTTTGATAAGTTAATGGCTAAGCGTCGACTTAGGGGCTTCTTCTAGTTCAATGTAAAAGTCTTTTGGCGGCGGCAATCGATTTTTTTAGTATTCCTGATAAGGCGTATCTGATTCCTGGCGAAAAATTATAGTTGATTGCAGGCGGGTTGGTTGGGTTGTATGGCCTGCATTGGCGGCGCAGCATTGTCAGCTGCTAGATGTGAATGCTGTTGATCGTGGAAAGGGATTCAGTTATCGGTCGTTCGCGGCGAATGGGTTTGGCTTTCGAATCGATGGGGGCACGCACTGCTCCTTCTGTGGTCGGATGGTTCGTTCATCCTTTCCGCCCCATACGCGGGACAGGTCGGTAACCCAACGCTGATCCAGAGCCTCGGCGCGGGAAAGCTTCGCTTAGCGGGCGCTGGCCGAACGGACTCTCGCGTACCTGCTAGCCCCTGAGTTGGAAGATCCGCTGTACAGTGTTCTTGTTCTTGCCAAGCAACGCAGCCACAGTGCGGTAACCGAACGATGGTTCGGCCTCAATCATCTACTAGATCGGCTCAACGAGCTGCGATCCGACAATGGCTTGGAGTTCACCGGTCGCGCAGCCCTGGAAGCTCAGGCGCAGCGCCTGCATGCCGCGACTACGCGCGACTGGTATACAGCTATTGCCTGAAGCAGGAGTTCATCACGCTACACTGCCCGCAGCAGAACGGCGTGGTGGAGCGCGTGATCCGGGCGCTGAAGGAGCAATGCGTACACCTGCATGGTTTCGAAAGCGGGTGCGCGCTACGAGGTTGATCGTTGGCTGGATCACCTTCTTCAGCCAGCAGCGCCCTCATCAGGCGCTGAGGACGACGACCCAAGTTGCGGCCTATGCCGCCACATTAAACGCATGGCCTGAGGAAAGGCGGGTAGGTCATTGTTGTTCGGTTAAAATGTAGGGTCTACTTAAAGGGCATCTTCTGTTGAGGATGGATCTTTCTAAATAACAAACCCGTGGTCGTAGTGCTCGTTTTCTTTATAGACAATTACGTACCCGGGAAGAGCCGTTATTTGCCAATCAGGGCCGAGTGCGCGGGAGATGGATTTTAGTATGGATCTAACGGTCTGCGATCCGCGATGAAGTTCGACGACAGCATCGGAGAGGTCTGCATGCGGCCGTTTTGAACCCGGAGATGTTGTCTCAAATCTGATTGTGTATGGCAAATTTTCCTTGAGCTCCGTCAGTATGGCAGCTGCTGCCATATAGTGTTGCGAGCCAACGGACACCCTAAAGTCCAAATTGATCGGGTGGCAATAATCGAAGTGATCATTCTTAAGTTTAGAGTGATCGCGTTTTCTTCCGGGGTCATTTGAGCCGAATCCACTATTATTCCAGGCGAGCGCGCCTTGCTCAGTCCGATAGTGCCTAATTAAGGATCCCTCCAAGTCCATTGCGGTGAAGACATAGATCCTCACGGCCTTGAAAGAAACGTCTCTTGGATCCAGATTCAATCGAGAAATAATTTTCTCGCAGTGTCTAAGAAGTCGCTTGCGCAGTCCGGCTTCGTTGTCTGTCTTCCCAACATAGACGAGCTTTTTTCGGTGATAGAGCTGATACACGCCCTGTCCGTCGGCAAGGGCGGTTACGTACTCTGGGCTGAGCGGTGCCGCGCTCATTCGTGCAAATAGCTCAACCAGCTCCTTTAAAAGGGCTGCTGGTAGGTCGAATTCGAGGTCTTGGAAGTACTGCATGCAATTGGACGTAGCATCGGAGACCAAAGGTTAACTCTGATGCCAAGTCAATTGCGACATGTCAATTTATTGACGTAGCGTCTTTCTTACTCGCCTTCCGCTTCAATGAACTTGTCCGAAAGGCACGCTGGCAGTACGCGGAGATAGGTCGCGGCGTCTTCGGCAACTCTAAGTTGTGATTCAGGCCGCTCTGCTAGACGCTGGGCCCACTCGCGTCCAGGGTGGAGTACATCCCAACGAGGTCTCATGCCTGCATGGCGCCCCTTCCCAGGGTTGTGATTCCCGAATCCGTCAATCAGCGAATTCCACACAGGCGTGAAACGGGAGATGATGAGCGACTCGCCGAGCGGAATCCAGATGTCATCGACAACGAGGAATCGGCAGAAGAAGTCCCCGATGCTCAGGTTCGTTGCGGCCTTGATGCTGTCCGCGTGCTCCTTAAGCCTTTTAAAGAGGACCTTGCCAGGTGGCACATCGGTGCCTGCCCCCATGCGAGCGCCGGCGGGAACAGCCTTCCCCACATAGATGGGTAACATGAACTTGCCGTCGTTGTTGAGCCGAGTAATCTGTTCGTAAGCCTTGAAGTCGCCCGTGTAGTAGATGGCATAAATACCCGCGCCATCGAACGGCGATAGCTCGCCGAGGGGGTGCACTTCCTTAGTCAGCAATGCCTCGGCAACGCTCGCGCCAAGGTTCTTCTTATCCAGTGGATTGAACGGAATTACTTTGGCAGTCATGCGCGCTTTCTTTTGGTGTTTGCTTCATTCTTGGCGATTTGCGACAGTCCCGCAATCGCGAGCTGCTCCGCAACACTTGCCGCCACCCGTTGTCCCAGCAATACGGGTACTGCATTCCCAAGCTGTCGCATGGTTTCCGACCAGCTGCCGTGGAACTGGAATCCATCGGGGAACGTTTGAATTCGAGCGCTCTCCCGAATGGTGAAGTAGCGAACCGAGCCGTCATCCTTCACCAGCATGTTCTCTCCGCCAGGTACGCCATGGCCGCCGGCCTTGAGCGTCTTTGCGGGAAGATCGAGAGGGCTACCAGTATGCCCAGGATAGGAGCGTGCGCCTGCCTGATAGATGTGGTTCGCAAACTTCTTCGCTTCGCGACCCTCTGGATCTGGAAGCCCTTGCAATGCGTCTCGAACCGTCCGCCATGCCTGCGTCGGCAGCATCGTACGGAACTGCTGCAACTTAGCGACCCGAGCCGCCAGCTTTGCGGGCATCTTGGGCTGACGTATACCGTGACGCTTCCAGTAGATTCCGGTCACCCATTGGTCATGCAGGAGAGCATCGTAGCTATGGGTTTCATGCGGGAACGACCATTCCACGCCGAGATCGTCTCTGAAGCCCACCAAGAACACACGCTCACGCTTCTGTGGAACGCCGAAATTCGCAGCATTCACCAGCGTAGGGATGACGTTGTAGGTATGACCCTTGCCCTTCCGCTTGCCCGATGTCTTCTCGACCTGAAGGCGCGCGAGGTGATCTGACCAGTCCTCATCCTTGCGGGGAGGGACATCCGGGAACTCCAACTGCAGTTGAATGTAATGGAAGTAGTTCGCGAACTTGGCGCGAGTCAGCCCCTTCACGTTCTCAACAATGAAGGCCTTCGGTCGCAGTTGCCTGATGATCTCGACAGTCGCCGGGAACATATCCCGTCCGTCTTCATGCGCCTTGTGTTTGCCGCCGATGGAGAATGGCTGGCAGGGTGGTCCTCCAGCCAGAAGCTCAATGTCCTGCGGGATGGAAGACCAGTCGAACGAGCGGACATCGCCTTCGTGAAGGGTCCAGCCCCGAACAAGAGGGTAGTCGCGTCGCTGATTTTCGCGGACCGTGTCACACGCCCATTTGTCCCACTCGACCACGGCCAAGTGCTCGAAACCGGCAATTTCGCATCCCATGGCCAAACCACCGGCTCCTGCGAAAAGCTCAACCGATCTCATTCCAATACTCCAGTGAATTTTGCTTGGTTGGACCAATGGTCCACATAAATTTGGACGCGATCATCCCTCTTCCGAAATGAAGGATGGCGTCGTGCTGAGTGAGATTTCCATACCCAAAGCCGACAACACCGCAATCAGCTTTCTGCTGCCGAGCTCAGAAAGGTGACCCCTTTCGAATCGCGAAAGTAGTTCAGCAGTCACGCCGCTGGTCTTTGCTACGTCAATCTGCTTCAAGCCCAGCTGCTTACGCCTAGCGGCTACCTGACAGCCTAGTTCTTGGAGGGTGATCACGCCCGGCTTCCGTATTCGAGACGCCCCAATTATTGATCTATACGTCAAGTGAGGCAAGTGGAATCAGGATGCAAAGGATCTCCGTCTGTTGTCTCAGGAGCTGAGACAAGCAGGCGGGGAAGCCCTACGCCCAGGCACACTGCGACCGGTGCCAGGCTAGCGAATCAGGACTGGCCGAAAGCGTAGCCGATGCTGGGGACGCCAGTTCCTTGCCGACAAGGTCGCTATAGCTTGACTGATGCAATGCAGGCGCCAGAGACACTCGCAAGGACATCGGGTCTACGGCGATAAGGTAGAGGTCAAAAAGGGTATGAACGTCTGCGCGCAACAGCAGGCCGTTGCTGACCACGCTACTCGACTGGCCGGAATAGGGGCGGATGTGGGCCGCCTCAAGCGCATCGACCACATTGCATCCCGTCATAGCACAGCGGCCACCGTATGCGTCCAGCAGTGCCTTACGGAAGGCGGGCTGCCCGCGGCGCCGAACGATAGCTGCCAGCACACGTTGCCGCTCGTCCACCTCGTCCGCTGGGGAGAAACTTCCAGATACCTCCGCCGCTTTGGCCTCCTGCTCCAACAGTCTCCTTGTAGGACCAGAGACCGACGTGAGCGCCTCACCGGAAAGCCCGAGGAGCTTGGCAAGTTTCGGCTCAACCTTTGCGCCCACGTTCGATGCTGGAAGAAGCCCGGGTAGCCAGGGCTTACCTGCCTGATCTAGAACATGGGAGATGTTCTGCATTCGGTACTCCCAGGCTTTGGACGTGCGTCCGTGGCGGGCCGCCAGTTCCCGATAGACCCTTGCCTTCTCAAGGGCTGATCCATTGGCAAGACGGGCCTCCATTTGGCGATACGCCTCAACGGCAGCAGCCAGTTCGTCTTCAGTCCACCTACTCACAGCCTTCCCCTGTCCGCGACCGCAAGTGGCGTCCTGGGGAAAGTATGCCGTAAACGACGCAATGAGCCGCTAATGGCTTGGAACGGAAGGGCGTCGCGTGTCAGCGCAAACCGCACGCTGTTCAGGCCCGTCGGTACGCCTCGTATGTGAAGTCCAGCTGCAAAGCCTTAGTCGGCGGGAAGTAGTCGGCTACTCCAGCGCTGGAGTAGAGGTTGAACGCAAGGCGCCTCATTGGCTCGGCCTATGAAGCCTAGGATGAGCAACTGTGATGAGGAGTTGTCCACCAGCAGAGCGGGCTCACCTCGGCAAGTGAGCTCGAAGTACCTTGCTTCAAAGCGTCCGGCACCGAGCGTTGCATCTTCAGCCGCTAGGCTTAGGGCTTCCTCGCGCATGACAGCAAATTCGGTAGCCGAGACCTTGGGGTAAGTCTTCAGCTCCAAATCGCCTTTTGGCAAGTGGAAGTGGGCGAGCGCTGAACCAATCAGCGCTGCTAAGCACAGTACTGCGTACGTCAGAGACTTCATTGGAAGTCCTGCAGATCAGAGGCGAACGGATAATGGGGCCGCGACGATAGCCTGCAGCCCATTGCTTAAGGCTCAAGCCTTGGGCGCTACTCCCGCACCTGCAACCGCTCAGCCACCTGCGCAGCCAACGCCACACATGCCATCTTCAACCCTTCCATCACCCGATCGCCCAGGTACTCCTCGGGCGCGCCATTCTGCCGAGTCCGCTCCGCAGCCAGCATCAGTTCCGCCACCACGCGCAGCCCCGCCAGCGCGCAATCCGCATCCGCCAGCTGGAGACACCGCCCGGGCAGTTGATGCCGCTCCGGCCAAGGCTGGCCATCCGCAGCCGCACCGGTTCCGATGCGGTGCAGCGTGGCGACGAAGGCGTTGGGGTCGGCAGACGGTTCGCGCTCGGGTTCGGCGTTGTCCGGATCGTACTGCGCGTGCAGGGAACGGAAGTCCGATGTGTTCATGGCAATGCTCCGTACAGGACAGATAGCAGCGCCACTGATAAAAGTGGCGGACGGTGCGTGGCTCGAAAACCGGTCAATAGCCAATCCGGCGGGTCCGAAGACCCCCACGCACCGCCCGCCATGGACCGCGAACGGATTGCCAGCCGGCGCCACGCAGAGGTGGCGCCGGCTGACAAGCGCAAACACATTGGCTAATGACCGGGTTTTCGACGCCCGCGCCACCCTGTGTGAGGTGGCATGCCAAGGTGTACTCGCATGACTGCGAGATGCCAAGAATTCGTAGGCCGCAAAGGCCGCAAATGCTGACGCTTACGGCATTGTTGCATGGCGCGCGCGTGGCAGAACCCTTGCGGTGCAGTGGTTTCGGCCGGTGTTAAGTTACCGCCCGAATGCGCATCAAAAAGCACGGTTTTCAGCCGTTCGGGATCCCAAAAGCGACACATAGTCCATCGGGCTGATACGCACAGCGTGCCGATTGCGACACAGCTTAACTTTGCAGCGCCATGCCCGGCCGTGGCCACAGCGCGTCGTCGCGCTCCAGGTCGTAGTCGCTGCCGAAGGCAAGCGCGGCCTCGCGTGGTGGAAGGTCTGCGTAGCAGCGCAGCAGGTACTCATCCATGCCGGCGTCGCCATGGTCGATGGCGAACAGGTGGAGCAGCTCCTTGTCGAAGGCTTCCAGCCATGCGGGGTCGATCTTGGTCACGGTCATCCTCCCGAAGCAGGGGAGGATGACCTGGGAAGGTCTCAGGGACTGAGATCTCTGGCGCCGAGGGAGGCCGCCTCAACCTGGGGCGCTCAGCCCATGCGCATGGCGTGGCTCTGCTGTTCCTGCGTACGTGCATCCAGCGCCTGCTGTTCATTTTGACGGGCGAGCTCGCGCTGATCGCCAACCACAGCCAGTTGCTGCAGCGACTCAGCCACCGGCGTTTGTGCAGCCACGGCAGTGGGCATTCCTGCACGCAGGTGCGCAGGGTCAGATAGGTCGCCTTGTACAACAAAGATGGTGTGACCCGCCGCCTGATTGGCTGTGGCGTTGCTCAGCACCACATGGTCCACCTGTTCCAGACCCTGCTCGCGTGCCCTCACTGTCAGGCTGGCGGCGAGGTTCTCACTGGTCGCGTCGAAGGGGCGGCCGTGCTTCTCGTCCAGTGTAGCGACGCCCTGGCGAATCTGCTGATGGAGGGCATAGTCCGGGCTGCCTGGCTCTATCGCCGCGATTCGGCGTCCTTCCGTAAAGAGAGGCTCGGGCTCCTGCGTAGACACCACGCGCGGGCTCTTGGCGATCTCTCTGTAGGGATCTTCAGGATGAAACTGCTTCGCCTTGACCTCGCGTTCCAGGCGAACCTCGCGGGTCTCGTTCAACGCGGAAATCTCGGCGGGATCGGTCTCTTTGGTTGTTCTATCGAGCGGGGGAACGCCCACTGTGCGGTTCCAGCTGCCGTCTTTGGCGTCGTAGCTGTGATAGTCGAACTTGGTACCAATCACGTTCGGATCTACGGCGTCGCGCTGCAGGAGCGCTGCGCCCTCGAACTTGCTCAGCTCAACGAAGTAGAAATGCCCAGCGGGCTGCGGCATATCCAGGTGCACGCTGACGGCCGTCTTGCCAGCACGGAATGCGCCGGCAGCGCTGTTGTCGAGCATGTTCTGCCAGACCTTTTCGGCTGCCTGCTCGCCGCGTTTGTGCTCCGTGGACACCAGCAGCAAGCGTGGCGTCCAGCAGTTCACATTGAGGTCGTTCTTTTCGAACGAAACATCGTGGGATTTGAGCGTGCTGGTGTAGGGCAGGTTGAGTGCCAGATCGGGCCTGCCGGCCTCCATCCAACTTCTGCGCTCCGCCAGGTCGTTCCTGATCAGATCCTGGCCGAAGGTCTCTTGCCTGCGTTCGGTGAACGCGACGTTCTTCTCGTTGCCGAACAGCGTGGCCTGTTGCTCGGCAACGGCGGTTGCAAAGCTGTTGGCCACCCGGCCGGGGAGGCTGTCGTTGCGCACAACACCCAACGCCAGCAGGCCGTAGCCATCATTGTCGGGAAGTTGCGCGAGATAGTTCCAATACAGCTCGCGATTTCCCTCCTTCGCGTAGGAGGACAGGACACGAATGTCCTTATCGGTAAGTCCGCTCATGATTCATCCTTGAGATGCGGTTTACGGCTGAACGCGATAGCGGCTCAGAAGATCACGCACGCTGGTTTCCAGACGCTGCCAGTCGCTCAGCATTACGCGTGCATAGTTCATCTCGATGGCGATGCTGTCGCCCACATCCACGATGGAATGGCGGCACATTGCGATCTGGCCTTCTCCGACGCGTTCAAGTGTCTTTCCCTGAGCTACAAGTCCGTCAGGAATGCGATCTGCCGGGTCGCAGCTGATGAACGTTGTCAGTTGCCCCTCCGCCGAGCGGGCCACATACCAGTCTGGCTCCATCCCCGGGTTGTGCACGTAAGGCCTGCCCAGCGCAGCCTCTGACTCCTTTGCATAGGCTTCCATCAACGATGGGTCGATCGAATAGGGCGTCAGGCCCCATCGCTCGGGTTGTGCAACGCGTAGCGCAAGATTCTCTACCGGGTCTCTTCGCTCCAGCGACCCCGGCGCGCTGGTGGCCTCACTGCTGGACCGACGTGCCAGATAGTTCTGGATGGGAACGCGATCGATGTACCTAAGCTCGACCAGTACCTGCCGCCGGCTGTCCTGCGTGCTGCGCACCGGGCGATCACCAGGAGGCGCTGCATCGAAATCAGGCCAGAACACAGTGAGCATGACGCCCCCATCGGCCAAGGGGCCCGTCTGGTTGTAGTAGAGGTTGGCCGGGAACATGAAGCGGTGCGGGCCAAGCCGAGCCTCTACCGGGTGCGTCGTGTAGGTCTGTCCGCCCACCGTACGTGGGCTGGTTGTGCTTTCGGACATGGGGGTTCCGTTCGGGTCCTTTTCCGTGGATGGGGCCTTCGCGCAGGCGGTGGTGCTCAGCACTGCCACCAGGGCGAAGGAGGCAAGCCGGCAAGCCGGTGCTCTGCTCATGGGCGATTCCCTTGCATGATCGAAACGACTATAGAACGGTGGAATGGCAAGCTCCAGTCGCAGCCGGGACCGCAGCCACCGCGGGGTCATTGCTGCATGCTGGCTCACATATTCAGCAAGCCGCGATCGGTCGCCTCTATTCCTCCACCTGCCCGCATCCCACCTATGCCATCAGCCAGCCAGGACCGTAGTACCCATTAACACGCGCTTGCTGCCCGCACCTGGATGTCCTGCTGCGCTCGCTCGTCCTGCAGTTGCTGCTCCTGCTGATTGGCCAGTGCGCGCTGCTGTGCCTCCCTGCTGACCGAATCGAACTGCAGCAGTGAATCCTCCACAGGCGTCTGCGCGGCTTCTGCCGTTGGCATGGAAGCGCGCAGATGGGCAGGATCGTTCGCCTCGCCCTGAACCACGAAGAGGGTATGGCCGGCAGGATGCGTTGCAGTGGCGTTGCTTACGAGTACATGATCAACGTGGGACAGATCATTGTCCTTGGCCAGAACCAGCAGGCTGGCGGTCATTCTCTCGCTTGCCGCATCGAAGCTCCGGCCGTGCTTGGCGTCAAGCTCTTCCACCCCCTCGCGGATCTGCTGATAGAGCGGGTGATCGGGATGGCCGGGCTGCATTGGATTGCTTTCCGCCGTCGTGGCCGACGGCGGCGCTACATGCTCAGGGAGGTCGCGCTCCTCATCTGAAGGGGAAGAGGGAAGCGCTGCCTGACGGGTGGCGTCTCCGCTAACGTCAGCCGTTCTGGGGCCTGCTGGTTCCAGCCCTGGATCGTCCCGGGCCGATGGTGGCGGGGCTGGGAGATCCAACGGGACTTCCTGAGCGGTCATTGGCGCCTGCTCGCTCTCAGAAGGTTGCTTCTCTGCTTTGTCCTGAGCTGTAGCGACGGCGGGCTGCGCCGGCAGTGCGTCCGCAAGCTTCTGCGGCTCAGCACTGCCCTGGTGCGCGGGATCCTCGGCCTTATGCTCCTGCATGTGAACTGGCTGGGTTGAGCCTGCACTGGCCGCAGTACTTACGACCGAGGCATTCCGCTCCTCACGTGCTGGCTCTACAGTCGGTTCATGCTGCGAGGCACTTTGTGGGCCCACTGCTGGTGCGGTCGGTGCTGGCTCCTCCTTCCGAACGTCCTGCCGGGCGGCATCCTCTGCACGCTGCGCCGAATCGGCTTGTCGTTCAGGGCGACTTTCCACTGGCTGCTCACTCTCACGCGAGGGACGCCTGCGCTCTGGCTCAGCAATCGACGCCGAGGGCGCCGCGATGACAGGAGCGGGCGACGGAGCGGGCTGGCGAGCGGACTCAACGGCGGCGTTGGTTGCCGCACCTGGCTGCAGGTCACTGTCGACCTTCAGTGCCTCAACCGGGTCAACCTGCACCCCTCGCGCCTCCAGCACGGCCGCAGACGCTGCCTGCTGTGCATCCACCGCCGCACTGCCTTGGCGATTGGCCTCCTGCAGGGCTTGCCGGTGTGCGTCCCGCTCCTTTGCAGTCAACGCAGCAATGCGTAGCTCGGGTACGTCGGGCGTCGTTGCCTGATCTGCAGGCGTAACGCCTTGTGCAGCCAGTAGCGCTTCGGGCCGAAGCTGCGATTGAGCACGCGCAATGTCTTCAACGGTGGTGGTGCCGGTGAGCGTCATCCGATTGCCGCCCGCATCACCGAACGTGGCGATGGCGCTATCTGCGCTGGGCGCGTGGGTACGTGGGTCCGGCATCAGTTCCAGAACCACGTCGCCCGTTCTGCCCTGCAGATTCAGCGTCTGCTCCACAGCGACGGCTGTAGCTGCAAGCTGCTGTTCGGTGCGCTCGATGCCATGGCGCGCGTAGAGCGCATCCACCTGGCCGCGAATACCTTCGTGTGCAACCTGTGCGGTGTCCTTGAGCTGCCTGGCGATGTCGTGCAGCCCGGCGATACCGTCATTCTGGCTTTGCCAGGTGATCTCCAGTTCGTCGCTCAGGTTCCGGTTGGCGGCGCTGTTAAAGATCACACCCTTGCTGACCCATTGGCCGTCCGCCTGCCTTGTATAGGCATTGCCATCACTCGCCTTCAACGTGTCGGCGCTGGCTTGCGCGTCCTGAACGGCACGGGGAATGGATGGATTGTTCGCGTCGCCGAAGTCGCTCCAACGTCCTTGCTCGTGAGCAACCATGTAGCGCGCAGCCATCGCGGCTTTGGTGTTTGACGCGTTCTGGGCAATGACTGCGCGCGACTGTTCATCCAGCGCCTGCGCCTGCTCCGCCGAGACTGGCAGGTGGCGGCTGTTGGGCACTCGACCATCCACCATTTCCTTGATTTCAAGTTCCCATTTCCCCGAGCTGGCATCGCGTACAAAGGCGCGATCGGTCTCGAAGGCGCCTCGTGCCGGCTGGGCCAAGCCATTGGCATTCAGCCGGTAGGGATTCTGTGGTGGTGGCGGGTTCGACAGGCCCAACTCATACGAGGCCCGAGCCGCCTGCCAGTTCAACTGGCGCTCCAATGTGCCGGTGGCGACGTAGCTGGTGCGGAAGGTGACGTCGTCACCCTGTGCCGTCTGCACCGGGTGGACTTCGACGCCGGTGCCCAGATCGGTGCTCTGGACCTGCTGCTGTTCGCCGGCTCGCAGCCAGCGCCCATTGGGATCAGCGGGGTCGCGCGTCCAGGTGCGCCCCATCGGGTCAACCTGCGAGTAGATGCGTTCGATGTCCTTCTGCTCGGCCCAGCGTTCGCCAAGGTATGCACCGAGGACGCCCCCACCGATACCGGTTGCAATGGCGCCAGGGCCCGTCCACGAGCCCGAAGCGAGGCCGACACCGGCGCCGCCAAGAAAGCCCCCCACTGCACCGCCGACGTTGCGGCCGACGAAGTGGGCAGCGGTGGAATCTGCGCCTGCGGCATTGCCCTGCGAGTTCAGCTCAATCCACTTGTGCCCAGAGGTGGCGAAGTCGTGCGCAAGCAGGGCGACGCCTGCAACGCCGGCAACCTTGATAGCGGGATTGATTCCGGCATGTACGCCATGCGGTGCAACGTCGGCCACTGTCTCGGCAATGGTTGCCGCATGCGGAGGGCCGCGGGGAGCGCCCGGCTGCAGGGGCGCGTGCGATGGTGGTTCGGGCAGGTCAGCGAACAGGCGCGGTCCTGTGCCCAGGCTGGCATGCGCGGCGACCCAGTTCGCGCGGGTGATCGACATCTCGCTCAGGTTCAACGCGCTGTAGTCGTGCAGGGGTCGTTCGAAGAGCGTCTTGCTGACAGCGTCATAGCCATCGATGGGCTTGAGATGCAGGCGCACCTGCGCGACGTCGACGGGGTGCGCGCTGTTGGTGATGGCATGCTGCGCGAGGCTGCGCTCAAGCGCCTGGTACTCGGCGGCGGACTGGCTTGCGAAGGCCAGCGGCTCGGGCCCGAAGGCGCTTATGGGGTAGCCGTTGATGCGGACGGTGGGGTGGTCGAGGGCGGTGGCTAGCTCAAATTTGTGGAAGCCACGCTCGAGCTTGGCATTCTCGACAAATGCAACCAAGGGCTTGCCTGTGGCGATGGCGTTCTCGAAAAACTTGGGGCTGCCAGCGTTCCACATCATGTCCTGGAGCGCGCCAACACCGTTGCCCATCGGCTTGAAGCCCCGAGCATCCATGAATGCCTGGAACTTGTCGGCAACCGTGTGAAAGTCCGGATGGGCTTCAGGTTTGTCTACAATCTCTTCAATGTACTTTCCCCACGGGGTATCCCCGATGATACCTGTCCTTCCCTGTAAATTCTTACCGTAGTCCGTTGCATTGAAATAGTTTCCCTTGTCGAAGCTGTCAGTACCCGAGAACGCTACATAGTCAACGCCGGGCGGAAGTTCAGCGGGGAAGGTGCGCAGCTTTGAGTTGACGAACTCTTCGTAGCTCGTTACTCCGTCGGGCCCGGAGCCTGGGGATTTCAGGTAGCTGACCACCTCTGCCTTCTGCTGGTCGGTAAGCAGTGCCCCACTGGCCGCATCTGTGGCAGGCGTCAGGGTCGTCAGTGCGAAATTTTCAAATGAGAACTGGGGCATATCACCCTGCCTCAGCCTGCTTCTGCGGAACAAACAAGCTGCCTAGAACTACTTCTTCGTTCTGTAGCTGAATTCTGTCCGCTGGCATTGCGATGCCAAGTTGAAGCAATGAATTAATCCGAGCGACTGCGATGTAGCGAATGCTCTCAAAAATGCTGGGTTGATTGGAAAATACATTAACCAGTCCCTGCGCGACGGCGCGGATGAATGCAGAAGCTTCATCGGGATTTCCTATTTCCTCTTTGAAATCGATGATCGATTTCAGTACTTCACTGGTACTAAGGTCCAACGTGTAAATTCGCTCACGGCCGTTCTCGTCAATCGCAAGCGTTTCTGTTCCAAAGATGCCAAGCGACGCTACCCGCTCACCGTCACGACGGAAAGTGTATTGATACTCAGTGACTTCGCGTCCATCGGACAGCGTGGCAGGTAGAACCCGCGGGTAAGAAATTCTCACCGCGCTGGGTGCATCGAATGCAGAGTTGGAGTCGGGCCTGAATTCAATGGGCATCGTCTTTTCCTGGGATTGGTACTGATTGGTGCTGGTGATGAATTTGGCGCGCCTGCGCGCTGCTAGTTTCCGCCTACAGGCGCTGTAGCTGCGCAGTGCCAGGAATCACGACATGCGCCCATACACGAACTCCGGCCGAAACCGTTGCAAGGAGGTGGAGTAGGTGTCGCGTCTGTGGCCAAGGTTTGTACCCACAAAGATCCTCCTGACCACACACGACAGAGCGCATTCTGCCCGCTATCCCGTTGGGGGGCTCATCATGCTCAGATTGCGGCACGCGGACTTGCAAAGATGTGTTCATCGGCAATTCCATTGCTCTGTTTCTGAAGAATATACGACTCCCTTCCGCCGCACTTCACATCCTCGGCCTTACGCTGCCGGAATGCACGCTGGTTCACACATTCAGAAAGCCGATCCCGCAGCTTGGGCCTCTCCACCTGCCTCCCATCCCACCTATGCCATCATCCGGCCAGGACCGCAGCACCCATCAAGGCTGAACAGGCATGGAGCAGGCAACACGCTACACCGCAACGCTGTACCTGGCCGCACCCGGCACCCCGCTGAAAAGTGGGGGCATCTCGCCGCGCGGCCACATGTACCTGCAGGTGGCCGCGGGCGACGAGGCCCACAGCTACGGCTTCGCGCCACCGCGCCAGGTGCCGGGCGAAACCCGCACCGGCGTGGAGTACGCGCAGGTGCGCCACGACGATGCCGATGAGCATCTGGACCCGTATTACAGCCGCACCCTGGAAATTACCGAGGAGCACTACGGCTGCCTGCGTGATTTCGCCGAGGAACCGGCCGAGTTCGAGTTCGATGTGGATCGCCCGGCCACCATCAACCGCTGCAGTGATTTCGTATGGGCCGCGCTGCACTATGCCGGCCTGCATCCGCTGCCGGCGCCGCTGGATGGCGGCAGCAACCTGGGCGAGTTCGCGGTGTTGTTCAACCTGCCGGAAATCCAGTGTATTGCCGCGCCGTTCCCTGGTAGCGATCTGAATGCAGAAGCCCACCATGCGATGCCCGAGCGCGAGGCCGAACATCATCGCCAGGGCGACCGCGCCAGCGATGAGCCGCCGCCGACGCCGATTGAAGTGGCCGGCACGCTGTTGGACCCCTCGCACCCGGACCATCGCCTGTTCTCGCAGCTGATCCAGAAAGTGGCCGAACTGGACGCCGCGCATGGCCGCCCGTTCGATGCTGCCAGCCAGCGCATCAGCGCCAGCCTGTTGGTGCTGGCCAAGCAGAACAATCTCTCGCGGGTGGATCACGTGCTGCTCAGCCAGCCGACCCAAAGCAGCCATGCCGCCGAGAGCATCTTCATCGTGCAGGGCGATCGCAATGACCCGGGGCACCGCCGCGCCAGCATCGCCACCGAGGTGGCGGCCACGACCGATGTGGCCGATTCGCTGCGCTTGAAAGAGCAGTAATCCGCGCGCCTGCCATACGCGCGCAGACGCACGCCACGCCCCCCACCTGCTACCATTCCCCCGCTACCCAGCCAGCCCACCCCGCGCAGACAGATGCAGGTCGGGCCGTCGTAGAACGGCCCAGCGAGCCAGGACACCCTCCCGTGCCCATTCAAGGACGCTCGCATGTTCCGTAATCCTCTCTTCCGCTCGGCCGCCCTGGCCGTTGCCGTTTCGCTCAGCCTCGGCGTGCCCTCGGCCTTCGCCGACAACGCACCCGCCGCCAGCGCCGTCGCCGCCGTACAGCGCCAGGCCGTGGCCAAGGGCCTGTACGAGCTGGCCTACAGCCCGAAGCAGAACGCCGTGTTCGTGGCCTCCTCCGGCGGCTTCGGCGATGACGCCGGCCCGGCCCAGGTGCTGCGCCTGAACCCGACCACGCTGGCCGTGGAAACCCGCATCCCGCTGGAGCGCAAAGCCTTCGGCGTGGTGCTGGATGACGCCCACGACCGCCTGTACGTGGGCAACACCGTGGATCTGTCGGTGACCGTGGTCGACACCGCACAGAACAAGGCCGTCGGCACCATCCAGCTGATGGAGAAGAAGACCGGCAAGGACGGCAAGGCTGCCTACACCCACGACCTGCGCGAGCTGGTGGTCGACAGCGCGGCCAACCGCCTGTACGTGACCGGCCACAGCAGCCAGCCGGAGGTGAGCAGCGTGCTGTTCGTGATCGATACGAACACGCTGAAGGTGATCAACACCATTGACGGCCTGGGCAATGCGAAGGCACCGGGCCTGGCGCTGGATGCGGCCAACAAGCGTGTCTACACCAGCAACCTGCTGGCCGATCTGGTGGTGGTGGGCACCGATTCGAACAAGGTGGTGGCGCAGCACAAGATCGCCGCCGAGCAGCCGATGAACATCGCGCTGGACCCGGCCGGCAAGCGCCTGTTCGTGACCGACCAGGGCTCGGAATTCCTGCGTGGCTACCAGGCCAAGAGCAGCGGCCTGGTCAGCAAGCACCCGGGCCAGCGCGTACTGGTGCTCGACCGCAGCACCGGCAAGGAACTGGCCAGCATCCCAACCGATGCCGGCCCGCTGGGCATCCTGCTGGATGCACCGCGCAAGCGCCTGTACGTGACCAACCGCGAAGCGGGCACGGTGACCGCGTACAACAGTGACAGCTACCAGAAGGTGGCCACCTACAAGGTGCCGACCCACCCGAACAGCCTGGCGCTGGATGCTAAGAACAACGTGTTGTTCGTGAGCATCAAGAACGGCGAGAAGGATGACAAGAGCGCTGACGAGAGCGTGGCGCGGATTCAGCTCTGATGCGATGACGCCGGGCCACTCCCGGAGGTTTACCGCGTGAAGAAGGCAGGGTGCAGGCCCTGCCTTTTTCATTGCCCGGTTGCAGTGCCCAACGCCAACCCGCTAGGGTTGAACCCCATGGCAGGGAGCCAAAGGGTCTGAATCATGCTGGGTATCCACCGCTGGCTGCGTGCCGGCCTGATCTTCACGCTGGCGAGCGCACTCGGCGCCTGCAGCAGCCGCGTACCGGATGCGCCGGAGCCGCTGGATCTGGTCAAGCCGATCAACCTTGCCGAGTCCGGGCAAGCGGTGCGGTTCGAGTTCGAGACGAATGCCCGCAACTTCTATTCGGGTCGACCCTATGTGCTGGATCTCGAGGTTCAGCGACATGGGCCCGGGCCTGGCAGTGAGCCTGACATGGACAATGTCCATGTTCCCTTCCAGCTGTCCCTGCAGCGCTGGGTCGCAGATGCCTGGCAGGACGTTGCAACTTCTGATGTCTATCAGGCAAGGGCGCGCAATCTGGGGGAGCCGCTCCCCGAATGGCATGCATCGGCGAATTGGCGCTACGCGCATGAGGTATCGATGGACACCAGCCGATACAGGTTGAGCATCGTCGCCCTGCCGATGGAAACCGATGCCCGCTACCGCCTGGATGTGCGCACGGTGAAGCCCACCGCTGCGCTCCAGCATTACCCGGCGCAGCTGCGGGTTCATGCCGACCCGCTCTCTGGAAAATAGTCGCCACCCCACTGCTGGAAGGAACTGAAGGATTTCTCTTATGGATAAGCCGCGCTACACCGTAGAAATCGTCATTGCCGCACCTGGAACGCCGTTGGTGGACGAGAGAGGGGTACAGAAAGTTGTGGACGGGGTTCCGCAGACATCCGGGCCCGGGCACATGTTCTACGTGCTGCATGGGCCGGACAAGACGACGCGGAGTTTCGGCTTCGCGCCTTCCGAGCATGGAAGCATGAACGGGCCGGGCGAGGTCATGAAGACCGATGCGGGCGAGTACAAGAACCCCCATTACAGCCGCACCCTCGAGATCAGCGAGCAACAGTACAGAAAACTCGAAGCCTTCGGCTCGCACCCGGACAAGTACGGTTTCGATCTTCAATACAAGGATGTGCGCCACAACTGCGTGGACTTCACTTGGGAAGCGCTGAACCACGCGGGCATCGAGCGGAAAAGAAGCATCGACGTGAACGCGCTGGGCGGCGGTATTGGCCAATTGCTTCCCGATGTCCGCATTCCCTTGGAGAGCAAGGGCGCAGGCAAGGATGGCTTCCGGCCGCTGCGCAACATCCACGGCGTGGACAGCATTGATCCGCCGTTTCCAGACAGCGAACTCAATCAGAAGAAAACCAACCCCATGCCCGCGCGCAGCTTCCAGCAGCGCATCCTGAGCGACGCCGAGGGCACCGGCGAGCGTAGCGGTGATCATCTGGCCCGGCACAGCAATGACCCGCTGCTCTCGCAGATCCATCAGGGCGTGGCTCAGCTCGATGCAGAGCGTGGCCGTGCCTTCGACGCCACCAGCGAGAACATCAGTGCCAGCCTGTACGCGCTGGCCAAGGCCAACGGTCTGACCCAGGTCAACCATGTGCTGTTGAGCGATCGCACAGCGCAGGCGGATGTGGCGCAGAGCATCTTCATCGTCCAGGGGGAGCGCAACGACCCGGCACAGTTGCGGGCCAGCATGCTAACGGCGGTAGCCGCGCAGACACCCGCAGAAATCTCCTTCGAGCGCGCTGAGCAGCTGTCGCAGTCTGGGCAGGCGCGCTCGCAGGATGAGCTGCAGCATCGCCAGGTGCAGGAGCAGTCCGGGCCTCGCATGGCGTAGGGCGGCAAGCGTACGGCGAGCCGACGTTCTCGCGCTGGGCCGCCAGTAACACTGGAGCCGGCTCAGCCCAGGCGGTGTGCCGGGTTCTGCTGCTGCTCCTGCTCACGGGCCTGTTGTTCGGGCAGCTGCCCCTTGGCGGGCTGCTGCGGGGCAATGCCCAGCGTCTGCATCGATTCCTCGACCGGCGTCTGTGCGGCCACTGCGGTCGGCATCATCGCCCGCAGATGCGCCGGATTGGCCGGGTCGCCCTGTACCACGAAGATGTTGTGTCCCGCCGGCTGGTTGGCCGTGGCATGGCTGACCAGCACGTGGTCGACCTGCTGCAGGCCCTGTTCGCGCGCGAGCACGGTCAAGCTGGCAGTCAGACGTTCGCTGGTCTGGTCGAACGGGCGGCCATGTTGCGCGTCCAGAGCGGCCACCCCCTGGCGGATCTGCTGGTTGAGGCCGTATTCGGGATGGTTGGGGGTGATCTCTGCCATGGGTCGATCTGCAGCGGTGGGTGGTGATGGACCTGGGCAGTATAGAACCGGCCCGTGAACCACCGCTTCGCGGCGCTCAGTCCGCCGGCCGATGGTCGTAGCTGATCACCCGCTCGGCCAGCCAGCGCCCGTCCACGCGGCGCCAGACCTGGATGAAGCGCGCCTGGCCGGTCCAGTGCTCGACACCCTTTGCATCGCGCTCGTGGAAGCGGTGGTCGCCGATCTCCAGGGCGCGATCGTCGTGCAGCGGAAACACCTGCAGCGAGGTCTCCACCAGTTCGCGGCGCAGGTGGGTGTGGTTGGCGCGCGTGCTCTCGCACAGGGCGGCCACGCTGCGGCGGAAGTCGTCGCGCTTGCTGGCGGACTTGCCCGCCTTGTCATGGAAGAACTCCAAGTCTTCAGTGGTCATGGCCGCGGCCTTGTCGGCGTCACAGTCGTCGAACGCGGCGGCGAACAGCTGCGCGTCGGCCTGACGGATCTGCTCACGCAGTGTTTCGGCAGCATTCGGCGTGGCGGCCAGACCGACAACAAGCAGGGGCAGGGTGAGCAGCAGCATGGCGAGGCTCCAGGGCGGGATTCGCGCAGGCTCGCACGCCGCTCTGGGGGCCGCAGCCGCTCTGCGACGAAACGGGATTTCCAGGGAGTGAATGCCCGCATTGGTGGATCGGCCGGGTGGCGTGGGCTGTGCAGAGGGTGTCATGGCCGCCGGCGATTCCATCACGACCGCGATAGGGCCCGGTCTCTAGCCTGAAATCCTCCCCTTCCACAGGAGCTCCCATGCCCGCCTCCCGCATCCGCCTGCACGTTGAAGATACCGGTGGCGACGGCCGCCCGGTGATCCTGATCCATGGTTGGCCGTTGTCTGCCGATGCGTGGAAACAACAGGTGTCGATCCTGCGCGACGCCCAGCACCGGGTGATCAGCTACGACCGCCGCGGCTTCGGTCGTTCCGACAAGCCGGCCGAGGGCTATGACTACGACACGCTGGCGGCGGATCTGGCCGGGCTGATCGAGGAACGTGATCTGCGCGATGTCACCCTGGTCGGGTTCTCGATGGGCGGCGGTGAGGTGGCGCGCTATGTGGCCAACCACGGCCAGGACCGTCTGCATAGCGTGGTGTTTGCTGCGGCGGTGCCGCCGTTCCTGCTGCGCAGCGACGACAACCCGGAAGGCCCGTTGACCGGGGACAAGGCTGCCGAAATGCGCAGCGGTCTGGAGCAGGATCGCGAGGCCTTCTTCGATGGTTTCACCCGCGATTTCTTCAGTGCCAACGGCCAGTTGATGGTGACCGAAGAAACGCGCCAGGCGGCGATCGCGCTGTGCCATCAATCCGACCAGACGGCGGCGCTGGGTTGCATGCAGGCGTTTGCCACTACCGACTTCCGCGAAGACCTGAAGAAGATCACGGTGCCAACCTTGATCCTGCACGGTGACAGCGACGCGATCGTGCCGTTCGAAGGTTCCGGGCAGCGGACGCATCAGGCGATTGCGGGCAGCGAGGTGGTGATTCTGGAAGGTGCGCCGCATGGCTGCAGTACGAGCCATGCAGACCACTTCAATCTGGCGCTGCTGAACTTCCTGAAGCGGTAAGCTGCGGCCATGCGCGAACCGAAGATGCCCCCGTGGAAGAAGCCCAATCCCAAGGGCCAGACTTCGCAGCCGTTGTCGCCTGCGCAGAAGGCGGCGGCACGGCAGCGTGCGGAAGAGAACGGGCGACGCTACCCGAACCTGGTGGACAACATGTGGGCGGCGAAGCTGCCGCGGGGATCCTGATCTGTAGAGCCGAGCCATGCTCGGCTCCGCACTGCGTCCATCCACGCATGGCGTGGATCTACTGCAACAGCAGCCTGGCCTGGTTCCGGTGCTGCGTGTAGTGCCGAGCCATGCTCGGCTTGCGCGCTCGGCTTTACCGTTCGGCCAGCGGCTTCCAGCCGGGTTCCCGCCAGGGTGAGATCTCGCTCTGGCGGACGGTGATTGCCTCCGTCGGCAGCCCAGCCAGGCGCGCAAGCTCCGCACGCATCACGTCGCCGTCCACAGGCACGGCCGTAGCCACCTGCAGCCGATCACCCTGATGTCTAACCTGTACCGGTAGCGTGGCGTGCGCGTCATGCTCGCCGCCGGTGCGACCGATCGGGTAGCGCATCGTTACCGGCTGTGAGAGCTGCACCAGCGTGGGCTGCAGGCCTGCAGCACAAGCGTTTGCCTTGCTGCGGGAACATGTACTTCAGCAATGGTGGCCGGGTAGCCGGTGATGCTCTCGACCATGACCTGGAAACGCGCGCCATCTGGCATGACAAGTACGGCGGCAACCAGCGCGCAGAGCGAAACGAACACCGCCGCGAGGTTCCAGCTGCGCGGCGCGGTGGCCGGGCGAGTTGCGGTGCGCAGGCTGGGTTTGCGCCGCAGCTTGCGCGCGTAGATGCGCCGGTCCTTCCTGCGTGGGCTGCTGCTGTGTTCCGGCAGGTTCAAAGGAACCCGTGGAAGGCGCGCCACGCGGGCCTTGATCAGGCGCGACAGCAGCATCCACGCGATCACGAACGCCAGCAGCGGGAGCAGCGTTCGCACCCACAGATACAGCGTGACCATCCACAACACCTCTACATACGGCCATCCATGCTTATCCACATCCTACCGGGACCACGCGGCGGTTGTCGTATCCGCCAGCCGACAAGCACAGGGCGCTTGGTTAGGATGGTCCTTTGTTGTCATGGATGAACCGATGGCCTCTGCTGCGTCCCGCTTCTGCCGTATCTGTGGTCCTGGCCCGATCCTGCTGGTACTGCAGGTGGTGGCACTGCTGGCGGTGGCGCTGGCCGCCGGCTTCTTCCACTACCGCGTGGGACTGCTGCTGGAGCCGGTGGATGATTCATGCGGTGGCCCCGACCCGGTCGCGCGCATGCAGGTGGCCGAACAGCTGCTGGCGCGTTCCACGGCCTTGGCGCCGTGGCAGCCGCTGCAGTGGATTCCGATGGCGGGCGTGGTACTGGCGCTGCTGGGCGCGATGTCGATCTGCGTCTACCGGCTGGGGCGCCTGTCGGAGCGCCTGCGACGCGCCAACTGGGGGTTGATGGCGCTGCACGCCGCGATCCTGGCGCTGGCCCTCAGGGCATTGCACCTGTACGACATGGCGTGGACCAGCGTAGCCAAGCTGTCCCCGGCGGCATGCCTGGTGGAACTGGGCGAGCAGGGCCGGCTGCCGCTGGCACAGGCGCAGCAGGTGGTGTTCGAGATCCTCACCCATGAGCACGCGCCACTGCTGCGTAATCCCGATGATTTGGCGCTGGTGCTGGCCGCGTTGATGCTGATGGCGATGGCCGCGGGATTCATGCTGTGGCGGGCGATCGTGCGCGAGCGCCGGGCACAGCCGTCCAGCCCATAGTGGGTGTGTGACCGGCCACGCATCCGCAATCGCGCTAAAGTCCGCACTTCGCCCCTGCAAGGAAGTGCTGATGCGTTGGTTGCTGCGTGCTGTGCCGTTGCTGCTGTGCTCGTTGGCGGTACACGCCGCCGAGGTGGACCGCCGGATTGCGGTGACCATCGACGACCTGCCATGGGCGCGGGTGGACGAGATCGTGCCGCCGGACCTGCAGGCACGACATGAGGCATTGATGGGCCAGCTGCGCCAGGCGGGCGTGCCGGTGGTCGGCTTCGTCAACGAGAACAAGCTTGAAATCGACGGGCAGGTGCAGCCGGCGCGGGTGCAGATGCTGCGCGATTGGCTGGACGCCGGCTATGAGCTGGGCAACCACACGTATTCGCACATGGATCTGAACGCCAAGGGTGTGCCTGCATTCCAGCAGGATTTCCTGCGCGGTGAGACGGTGCTGCGGCCGCTGCTGGCCGAGCGCGGTCTGAAACCGCAGTGGATGCGCCATCCCTACCTGCGGGCTGGGCGCACGCCGGAAGAGCGCGCGCAGATGGACGTGTTCTTCAAGGAGCACGGCTACCGCGTGGCGCCGGTGACCGTCGACAACGGCGAGTGGGTCTGGGCGTTCGCCTACGCCAACGTCATGAACGAGCAGCCCGATTCTCCGGTGCGTGAGGCGACGCTGGCGCAGCTGCGCAAGGGCTATGTGCCCTACATGCTGAACAAGCTGGACTACTACGAGAAGCAGTCGCAGGCACTGCTGGGCCATGCGCTGCCGCAGGTCTGGCTGATGCACGCGAACGAACTCAATGCAGCGACGTTTGCCGAACTGGTGGCGGCGACGAAGCGCCGGGGTTATCGCTTCATTTCGTTGGATGAGGCAATGCGTGACCCGGCCTATGCACGTGGTGCCGAAGGCTACAGCGGCCGCTACGGCCCGAGCTGGCTGCACCGCTGGGCGATGGCGGAGAAGAAACCGAAGGACTTCTACGCCGGTGAACCGGTGGTGCCGGCGTGGGTGATGAAGCTGGCGAAGGTAGACTCGGAATGAAGCTCAGCGCTTGACGGCCAGCACGCCGTCAAGCGCCAGCTCGGCCTTGAAGCCGGCCTTTTCCAGGCGCTTGGCCACTTCGCGCGGCACGTCGCGGCCGCTGGTCAGCTTGTTCGGCGCGCCGGTGTAATGGAACAGCCGGCCGCCCTTGCGGATGACGCGGGCGAGGTGGTCGTAGAACACCTGCGAGTACAGTTCGCCGGCGATGCCGAAGCGCGGCGGGTCGTGCAGGATCGCGTCGACACTGTTGCTGGCCACCTGTTCGATCTGCTGCGAGACGTCGCCGTGGCTGAACTGCAGGCGGCCACCGGCCGCGGCCGAGTCCGGATCCGGCGACCACGGGTTGAGCGTGCGCAGCCACATCACGTCGGCATTCTTCTCGAACGAGCGGATCTGGCCGACACCGGCCTCCAGTGCGCAGGCGGCGAAGTAGCCCAGGCCGCCGCAGGTATCGAGGATGACCTTGCCGGCCGGGGCGACCAGCTCCACCTTGCGGCGTGCATCCTCGAACGGTGACAGTTTGGAGGTCGGCAGCATCTTGATGCCGTCGATCTCGAAGGTCGGAGCGCCCCATTCGGTGGGCACCAGCTTGATCAGCGAGCCGCTGTAGCGCGAGATCGGCGCGAACTCCTCGCCGTCCCAGTAGTACAGCGTGCGGTCCTTCAGCTTGCCCGGCCACGGGTAGGCCTGGCCACGGAAGTGGAAGCCGTCGCCATCCAGCGCCACGCTGTCCTCGCTGCGGCCGAGGTCGAGCGAGCCCTGCCAGTCGGCAGCGCCCTTGTCATGGGCACGGCGCAGGGTGTCGGCGCTGTCGCGGGTCAGCAGGGGGCCGGTGTAATGGGGCACGGCGGGTACCGGGGCGGTTCGGGGGAGGGCATGGTACCGCAGCTGTTGCAGGGGCCACGTGTGGCTGCTGCAGTAGATCCACGCCATGCGTGGATGTAGACGGGGGGAGCCGAGCGTGGGCTCGGCGCTACCGCTGGCGGGTGCAGCTGAAGCCGTGCGTGGTTCCTTCCCCCGAGAGCATGCCGACGCCACGCGACGGCTGCATGCCTACGCGGGCGCACGACCGACGATGGACGTCCTGGGTTTCCGGTGGCTGCCGATCAAAGTCGTAGCGCAGGCTGCCGTCTTCCTGCAGCAGCCAATGCACGGTAACGCGCTCGTGGCGACCATCACCGAGATCCCAGTCCAGGGTGCGCATGATCAGGGTCTGGTCATCGGGCAGCTGCCGGACTTCATCATAGGCACCCTGGGTCTTCGGTGCGCTTACCGCAAGCAGCAGAAACAGCAGCATTGGCATCGCTCCTCAAAGAAGACAGGATGCGCCCATATTGCCCTGAGCCGCCATCAGAATCATGTCGTCTTACGGGCACTTCACCGCATACACCGGCCCAGCCCCGATCAGCATCAACGCCATGTAGTCACTGTCGCTGGCCTTGCCCTTCAGCGATGCGCCCCTGTTGAAGTGGAAGATGCCGAAGCCACCGGCCATGCGGACCAGCGCGCTGTCGATCTGCTCGGCGTCATCGCGGAAATAGCGGCTGATCTCGCTGCGGGAGGCCTTGTGCAGGGCATTGGGTTCGCGCTGCCACTGGTCGCCGCGACTGAAGGAAACGAAGTACTGGCCACCTTCCTTGTCGATGCGGAAGTCGGCCGGCTTGCGCGCGCTGGTGGCGAAACAGCCCTGCAGCGGATCGGCGGAGAACGGGAGCCCGCCGTCACCCCCACAGGCGGTGAGCAGCAGGAGGGCACCGGGCAGCAGCAGGCGGAGCGTGCGCATGGGATGTCCCTACAGGGGCAGGTGCGGCTAGTGTAGGCAGCATGCGGGCACAGCCCGTACAGAAATTCGGCAAGAACAAAGGGGTTTTCGGATGGCGCAGGGCAAGGCACCGTGGTGCGGCATGGCCAGTTGGCTGGGGATCGCTGTGGGTTGGGGGGCTGGCACATTGGCGGCGCAGGCCGCGGTGGCCGCAGGCGGCAATGGCATGGCCGCAGGGCTGGGCGTGGGCGTGCTGGGTGCGGCACTGGTCGGCGGCGGCCTGGCGGTGGCCTCGCGCGTGCGGGGTGAGCGTTGGCCGGGGATCGGCATTGCTGGCGCAGTGATCAGCGCGCTGCCGCTGCTGATGTACCTGCTGCGGATGATGTTGAAGCTCTAGGCGGTAGAGCCGAGCGATGCTCGGCTGATGGCCTGCGACAGCCGAGCATGGCTCGGCTCTACAGATTCGACTGCAGTCACGCAGGATCAGCTGCGGTGAATCTCCACCGTCACGTGCACCAGCTCCTCATGGATGGCCAGTGCGGTGCGCACGGTATCCGCATCAAGGCTGGCATCGCTGGTGACCACGCTGGCACTGACTGCGTACTTGCCACGGCCCACCTGCCAGACGTGCAGGTCGGCCAAGCGTGCCGGCCAGGGGCCCTGTTCGATCACTTCGCGCACTTCGGCCACCACCGGCGCATCCATCTGCGCGTCGAGCAGGATGCGGCCGCTGTCGCGCAGCAGGCCCACCGCCCACACCGTGACCAGTATGGCGCCGACCAGGCCCATCACCGGGTCCAGCCAGGTCAGGCCCAGCAGCTTGCCGCCGAGCAGGGCGACGATGGCCAGCACCGATGTGGCGGCGTCGGCCAGTACGTGCACGTAGGCCGAGCGCAGATTCAGGTCGTGACCGTGCGCATGGCCGTGATCGTGGTGTTCGTGGTGTTCGTGGTCATGCCCGTGATGATGGCCATGGTCATGCCCGTGGTGATGATGCGCGTGGCCCGGGCTGTCGTGCAGCCACCATGCACAGAGCAGGTTCACGCCCAGGCCCACCGCAGCGATGGCGATGGCTTCGTTGTAGTGGATCGGCGCCGGTACCCACAGCCGCTGCAGTGACTGTACCGCCATCAGCGCAGCGACGCCGAGCAGGGCGATGGCACTGGTATAGCCGGCCAGGATTTCGATTTTCCAGGTGCCGAAGGCGAAGCGCGGATCGTGCGCGTAGCGGCGTGCACAGCGGTAGGCGAACACCGAGAGGCCCAGCGCCAGCGCGTGCGAACTCATGTGCCAACCGTCGGCGAGCACGGCTATGGAGTTGAACCACCAGCCGCCGACGATCTCCACCAGCATCATGCCGACGGTGAGCCACAGCGCGCGGCGGGTATTGCGTTCGGCCAGCGGGTTGCCGTCGTCGAAGCGGTGTTCGTGGCGGCGGGCGGCGGCGAGGGCGTCCAGATGCATGGGCAGACCATGGGATGGAAAGATACCCCCATAGGGTATACGATCCCGCCATGGCCCATGTACACAAGAATCGAAAGCAGCTGCTGACCCGGGTACGCCGTATCGGCGGCCAGGTGGCGGCGTTGGAACAGGCGCTGGACAAGCCCGAGGGCGAAGCGGGCGACTGCGCGGACGTGCTGGTGCAGGTCGCGGCGGTGCGCGGTGCCGCACACAGCCTGCTGATGGAGCTGCTGCACGAGCACCTGCAGGAGCACGTGGTGGGTGCCGATGACCCGCAGCAGCGGGCGGACGAGGCCGCGGTGCTGGTCGAGCTGCTGCGCCGCTACGGCAAATAGCAAGGGTAGTGCCGGCCGCTGGCCGGCAACCCCATGAATTCCGCAATCAACCTGCAGTTGCCGGCCAGTGGCCGGCACTACCCGTGCCGGTGCCGCGCATTCCAGATATGCGTCGCCGCCAGCAGCAGGCTGCCGGTGACGGTCATCGGCGTTTCCCAGTCATGCGAAGGTAGCGCCAGCGCGCCGGCCAGCAGCAGCCCGAGTCCGGCGCCAGCGGTGGCCCAGGCCAGCACGGGCAGCGGATGACGGCGCTCGGCCCGCCACAGCGCATAGCCGGTCAGCGGCAGGGCGATGGCCACGAACAGCAGGTGGACCCATTCCGCTTCGGCCCAGGTGCCGAACAGGGGGAGCGCAGCGGCCAGCAGTGGCAGCGCCAGGCAGTGCAGCAGGCACAGGCTGGACAGGGCGACCGCGCCGGCATCAAGCAGGGCGGCAGAAGGCGACTTCATCGGGGGAGGTTCCTTGCACAACAAGTGTTATATAGTAACATTTCCGTTCCGCAGCCAACCCGCTCCGACATGAACACTGTTTCCCGCGCCGACCGTCGCCTTCCGGTCACCGTGCTGTCCGGCTTCCTCGGGGCCGGCAAGACCACCCTGCTCAACCAGATCCTGCGTAACCGCGAGGGCCTGCGCGTGGCGGTCATCGTCAACGACATGAGCGAGGTCAACATCGACGCACAGCTGGTGCGTGAAGGCGGCGCCGAACTGCGCCGCACCGAAGAGACGCTGGTGGAGTTCAGCAACGGCTGCATCTGCTGCACGCTGCGCGATGACCTGCTGCAGGAAGTGCGGCGCCTGGCCGATGCGGGTCGCTATGACTACCTGCTGATCGAATCGACAGGCATCGGCGAACCGATGCCAGTGGCGGCCACGTTCGCGGTGCGCGACGAGCAGGGCTTCAGCCTGAGTGACATCGCGCGCTTGGACACGATGGTGACCGTGGTCGATGGCAGCGCCTTCCTTGCCGATTTCGGTTCGACGCTGCGCCTGGCCGAGCGCGGCCAGCAGGCTGGCCCGGAGGACGATCGCGGTGTGGTCGACCTGCTGTGCGAGCAGGTCGAGTTCGCCGACGTGATCGTGGTCAGCAAGGTGGACCAGGTGGACGACGAAGTGTTGCAGGACACGCTGGCCGTGCTGCGCGGGTTGAACCGCGACGCGAAGCTGCTGCTGTCCCGCTTCGGCGATGTGCCGCTGGCCGAGCTGCTGGATACCGGTCGCTTCGACATGGAGCGTGCGCAACGTGCGCCGGGCTGGGTGAAGGAACTGCGCGGCGAGCACACACCGGAAACCGAGGAGTACGGCATCGGTAGCTTCGTCTACCGCTCGCGACGTCCGTTCCATCCCGCGCGATTCGCGCGCGCGCTGCAGTCGGGCATGCCAGGCGTGATCCGCAGCAAGGGCTGGTTCTGGCTGGCCAACCGCATGGACTGGGTGGGTGAGCTGAACACGGTGGGCGCAGCGACGCGCACGCAGGCGGCAGGCTTCTGGTACGCCGCGCGCGATCGTGTGCGTGCGGGCATCGAGGACACCACACCGCTGCTGCCGCCCACGCCGCTGCCCTACAGCGACCTGGGCTGGGCCCGGCAGCAGGCCGACTGCTGGAGCGCGCCGTTGCCGGGCCTGGAGGAGTTCCCGGATTCGGCCGCGCACGCGGCGATGCAGCGGCTGTGGCACCCGTTGTGGGGCGATCGTCGCCAGGAGCTGGTGGTGATTGGCGTGCACATGGACGAGCGCGCCGTGCGTGCAGAGCTGGATGCCTGCCTGCTCAACGACCAGGAGCTGCGTGCGGGGCCCTTGCTGTGGCAGCAGTTGCCGCAGGCGTTCCCGGTGTGGAAGCGCTGAGCCAACGGCTCCTGTAGAGCCGAGCCCATGCTCGGCTGCTGCAGTAGATCCACGCCATGCGTGGATGGCCGACATGGCGGAGTCGAGCATGGCTCGACTCTACAGAATCGAATTCACCCATGGCGCAGATCTACAAAGCGTCACGCCACTGCCAGCCCTCGGTGCTCACCTGCAGCACGTGGGTCGGTCGCAACGCCTGCAGCAGGTGCCGGTCGTGGCTGACCATCATCAGTGCACCCGGCCACGCCGCAAGCAGTTCCTCCAACGCCTGCAACGCGCTCAGATCCAGCGCATTGCCCGGCTCGTCCAGCAGCAACAGCTGGGGTGCGGGATCGGCATACAGGACGCTGGCCAGCGCACCCTTTACGCGTTCGCCATCGCTGAGGCTGTGGGCTGCCCGCTGGATGCGCTGTGCGTCCAGCCCGAGCAGCGCAAGCCGCGTGCGCAGATCGCCCGCATCGGCACCCGGGTTTGCCGCTTGCACGGTCTCCAGGATGCTGCACCCGCCGGACAATCCCAGTAGTTGCTGGTCAAGCAGTGCCAATGGCGCATGCCGTTGCACGGTGCCACTGCGTGCAGGCAGCTGCCCTGCCAGCACACGCAGCAAGGTAGATTTTCCAGCACCATTGTCACCGACCACAGCGATGCGCTGCCCCCGGCGGATCTCCAGCTGCAAGGGGGCGGCGCAGCCGTGCGGCAGCACCAGCGACTCTGCCTGCAGCAGGCGCGCGCTGCCGCGTTCGCCCGCACCGGCAAACAGCGCCAGTTCCGGCGCAGCGTGAACCGCTGATGCCGCAACGCGCAGCTGGTCGGCGCTGACCTGCAGGCGCTCGGCCTGGACCTGCTGCGATCGACCATGGCTGGCCTCGGCGCGCTGCTTCTGCCGGCCCAGCAGGATCGGCGCCTGGTTGGCCTGCTTCGCATCGCGGTTGCCGCGCGACTGGCGTTGCTGCTGCCGTTCGTGCTGTTCACGCGCGCTGCGCTGCTGCTGCCGGTGCTGGGTGCGGGCGTGGTCGAGCTGGGCAACGGCGGCTTCACGCTCGGCCGCGCGCGCGTCGGCGTAGTGTTGCCACGGTCCGCCGTAACGATGCAGCCCGCGCCCATCGAGTTCGACGATCTGCTGCATGTGTGCCAGCAGTTCGCGATCATGGCTGATCGCCAGCAGGCCGCCACGCCATTGCTGCAGCTGTTCGTACAGCTGCTGCCGATGCCGTACGTCAAGATGGTTGCTGGGTTCGTCCAGGATCAGCCAATCAGCGCCGCTGGCCCAGGCGCCGGACAGCGCCACCTGCATCGCCTGGCCACCGCTGAGACGCGCGGCAGGCTGGGCGGGATCGAGATCATCGGGCAGGCGCAATGCCTGCCATTGCTGTTGCAGGCGATCACGCAGATCCCAGTGGTCGCCGACGCAGGCAAAGTCGGCCTCGTCCACGCTGCCGGCTTCGATGCGTTGCAGTGCGGCCAGTTCCGCGCCGACGCCGGCCAGTTCACCGACGGTACCGGCAGGTGGATAGCCGGGCGTGGGCAACAGGAATACGCGGCTGCTGCCGCGTACCTGGCCGCTGTCGGGTGGCAGGCGGCCGGCCAACAGGCGTGCCAGCACGCTTTTGCCGGCGCCGTTGGCACCGACCAGGCCGGTGGCGACCGGATCGAAGGAAAACGACAGATCGGAAAACAGCGGGCGGCCGTCGGCCAGCCGATACGACACGCGATCGAGCGTGAGGGAATGTGTGGTCATGCGACCTCCATGGATGCCGGGTTCTCCCCTGCGCGCAGGGGCGGGAAGAGTCAGGCCGTCTATCGGGAAGACGGCGGCATCAATGGCGCATTGGTCGCGAGCCTCTGGGAGGAATGAGCGGCCAGTATAGCGGGGTTGGCTGAATGGTCGGGTTGGCAACGGGTGACTCGAGCGTGGCTCGACTCTACACGGGCATCCACGCATGGCGTGGATCTACTGTGGGGCGGGCATGGCGCGGAGTGGTTGGGCCTACGGCACGGTTTCCAGGCGCGCGCTGACGAAGTCGATGAATACCCGCAGCTTCGGAAGCACGTGGCGGCCCGAGGGCCACAGCAGGTGGAAGATGCCGCAGGAGTGCACGTGATCGTCGAGCACGGTCACCAGCCGGCCGTCGGCCAGTGCATCGCGCACCGAGTGCACCGGCACGAAGGCCAGGCCGATATCGCGCAGCGCCAGTGCCACCCGCGCTTCGATGGTGTTGGCCACCATGTGCACCGGAAGCTCCTGCGGTGTTTCATGGTCGGGCCAGTGGATCGGCCACAGTTCCAGCTTGCCGGTGCTGGGGAAGCGGTAGTGCAGCAGCGTGTGCTGCATCAGCTCCGCTGGCATGCGCGGAATGCCGCGGCGCTGCAGGTAGGCGGGCGAGGCGACGATGCGGCGCGGGAACACGCCCAGCCGCCGCGCGTTCATGCGCGAGTCGCTGGGCTCACCGACGCGCAGCACCGCATCGAAACCTTCCTCGATGACATCGACCAGGCGGTCGCTGAAATCCAGGTCGAGGCGGATGTCTGGATACGCCGCCATGAATTCGGCCATCAACGGCAGGGTGAGGTCGCCGACCAGGGGCAGGCTGATGCGCAGCGTGCCCTTGGGTGAGGCATGTGGCTGCGCCAGTTCGGTGCGGGCAGCGTCGCGCTCGTCGAGGATGCGGCGGCAGCGCGCCAGGAACAGCTGGCCCTCGGCGGTGAGGGTGATGCTGCGCGTGCTGCGATGGAACAGGCGCACGCCCAGTGCGTGCTCCAGCCGCGCTACACACTTGCCCGCTGCCGAGGCGGAAATGCCCTGCAGGCGCCCGGTCTCGACAAAGCTGCGGGTGTCGGCGGCATGCACGAAGGTCTGCAGGTTGGCGAGGTTGTCCAGGACTGACATGGGCGTGCAGGTGGTGAAAGCGGCAGGGTAGGTCGGCGCGACCGCTGCGGGTGGCTCCGCCATCGCAACACTGTGGTGCGGGCGGAGCGGGGACCGTTGCGGCCTTGAAGGTCCGGTCATCATGCCGATTGCGGACTACGGGGTCCATGATGCCCGGAGCGGCAACCGGCTTTTTGCGCGGACGCCCGCTGCCTAACGTGGCGGCTTCTCCCCCACGGATCACCGCGATGAATGCCACTCCTTCCTTCGAACCTGAGCCGACACTGCCGTCGGTGCAGCGGCTGCTGCAGCAGGTCCACCCGCAGCGCCTGGTCGGTGCGGTGGTGCTGGTGCGCGAGCACGGCGTGCTGCGCCATGCCAGCGCCACGGGCCTGGCGGATCGCGGGTCGGCCACGCCGATGCAACGCGACCAGCTGTTCCGGCTGGCCTCGGTGAGCAAGCCGCTGCTGACCACGGTGATCCTGCGCCTGGTGGCCCAGGGCGTGCTCGACCTCGATACGCCGGTACAGCGCTGGCTGCCGGACTTCCGCCCGGCGATGGCCGATGGCAGCACGCCGCCCATCAGCCTGCGCCAGCTGCTCAGCCACAGCAGCGGGTTGGGCTATCGCTTCCTCGAAGCCGATGCGGACGGCCCCTACGCGCGGGCCGGTGTCAGCGATGGCATGGACGCCAGGCCGTTGACCCTGGCCGAGAACGTGCGCCGCATCGCGCAGGCGCCACTGCTGTTCGCACCGGGCAGCCAGTGGATGTATTCGCTGGGCGTGGACGTGGCCGGTGCCGTGGCCGAAGCGGCGACCGGGGAAACGTTGCAGGCATTGTTCGCACGCTTGCTGGCTGCGCCCCTGGGCCTGCGCGATACCGCCTTCGCTACCCACGATGCGTCACGGTTGGCCACGCCCTATGTCACCGACACACCGCAGCCACACCGCCTGCGCGAAGGCGAGGTGGTCGCCCCGTTCGAGGGCACGGTGGGCATCGAGTACAGCCTTGCCCGCGCAACCGATGGCAGCCGGTTCCCTTCGGCCGGCGCGGGCCTGGTGGGTACCGCCGATGAAGTGGTGCTGGTGCTGGAGGCGTTGCGCGACGGGCAGCACGCCGGCCTGTTGCCGCCCCACCTCGTGGCAGAGATGGCCACCCCGCAGGTCGGCGAGCAGGGACCACCGGAGCCGGCTGGCTGGGGCTTCGGTCTTGGCTTTGCGGTGCTGCGCGATGCGGCCGCCAGCGGCACGCCGCAGAACACAGGTACATGGCGCTGGGGCGGTGCCTACGGCCATAGCTGGTTTGTCGACCCTGCGCGCGGCCTGAGCGTGGTGGCGCTGACCAACACGCTGTACGAAGGCATGGACGGTGCCTTTGTCGATCAACTGCGCGATGCGGTGTATGCCGATCTGGGGACTGCACGATGAGCGGCCATGCCATCGATGCGGCCAGCCCGGCCGGTGAAGCCACGCGTCTGCCATGGGCCGGCCTGCTGGCACTGGCCGGCGGTGGCTTCATCACCCTGCTGACCGAGACCTTGCCGGCCGGTGTATTGCGGCCCATGGGCGACAGCCTGGGTGTGAGTGATGCGGCGGTGGGGCAGTTGGTGAGCGTGTATGCGTTGGGCTCGGTGATGGCCGCGTTGCCGATGACCGCGCTGACCCAGCGCCTGCCACGACGCCCGCTGCTGCTGGCAGCCATCGCTGGCTTCGTGGTGGTCAATACATTGACCGCGTTGAGCGGCAGCTATCCACTGATCCTCGCCGCACGTTTCCTGGCGGGCGTGAGCGGCGGGCTGCTGTGGTCACTGGTGGCTGGCTACGCGGCGCGCATGGTGGTGCCCTCGCTGCAGGGCCGGGCGATTGCGGTGGCGATGGTCGGATCGCCGTTGGCGCTGTCGCTGGGCGTACCGGCCGGCACGTTGCTGGGCCAGCAGATCGGCTGGCGCTGGGCGTTCGCAGTGATGAGCGTGCTGGGCGTGGGGCTGCTGACGTATGCGCGTTGGGCACTGCCGGCCTTGCCCGCCGCCGGTGCCGGCCAGCGCACCTCGCTGGGCACGGTGTGGCGCACGCCCGGCGTGCGCAGCGCACTGCTGGTGATGGTGCTGTACGTGCTCGCGCACAATGTGCTCTACACCTACATCGAACCGCTTGCAGTGGAGGCGGGGGCGGGCCCGTGGCTGGATCGCCTGCTGCTGGCCTTCGGCCTGGCGGCGATCGCGGGTATCGGTATTGCCGGCTGGGGCGTGGATCGCCACCTGCACACGCTGGTGTGGGCAGCGGTGATCGGTTTCATCCTGCCGGTGCTGGCGCTGCTGATGTGGCCGGGCAACGCGACCGCGCTGCTGCTGGCGACGGTCCTGTGGGGCGTGGCCTTCGGCGCGGTGCCGACCCTGTTCCAGACCGCACTCGCACGCCGAGCCGGGGCCGCAGCGGATCTGGCGCAGTCGATGCTGGTGACCGGCTGGAACCTGGCCATTGCGGCGGGAGGTGTGGCGGGTGGTGTGCTGCTGCAGACCAGTGGGCCCACCCAGTTGGGATGGTTGCCGTTGCTGCTGCTGGCGGTGACTGCTGCATGGTTGCTGGCACGGCCGAAGGCGTGGGCGTAGGCGCAGACCAGACGTTACGGTAGTGCCGGCCAGCGGCCGGCACTACCGTGGTCCACGCCATCCACGCATGGCGTGGATCTACCGGGCGCAGCGACCCGCGTTTGCCTTTGCTTTTGCCTTCTTCCGTTGATTCCGTGGCGGGACGCCGCCGGACCCTGTCAGAGGCCGGGGCGGTCGGGCTCGCGGGGGTGTCCGCGGCATGGATGCCGCGGCCAAGCCCCCATGGATGGGTTTACGGCGTCCCCCGCGAACCCGACCGCCCCGGCCAACTCCGGGATAGCTGTACGCGACCCACCACGAGGGGCTCCGCCGTTCGCCGTCCTATTCCACTGGCTCACGCTCGATCGGCACGCTGCGCGGGTTCTGCATGTCCTCCCGCGCTGCGCCATAGCGCTGCTGCCGTTTGTGATGGAACGCCACGAATTCATCGCGTGGCAACGGCCGCGAGAAAAGCCAGCCCTGTCCGAATTCCACCTTGCGGCTGTGCAGGTAGGCCAGCTGGGCTTCGGTCTCCACGCCCTCGGCCACCACCCATAGCCCCAGTTCCTTGGCCATGTCGATGATGTGCGGGGTCACCGGGCTGGTGGCGCTCTCGGTGCCGATCGCATCGATGAACGACTTGTCGATCTTCAACGCATCCAGCGGCAGCTGCTCCAGGTACTGCAGGCTGGAGAAGCCCACGCCGAAATCATCGATGGCCACGCTGTGGCCGGCGCGGCGTGCCTGCGCCAGCATCGTGCGGGCGCGGTCCAGATCGAGGAAGCCGCGCTCGGTGGCCTCCATCCAGATCTGTTGCGGCAGGATGCCGCTGCCGGCCATGTGCCTGGAGATCATCTTCAATGCACGACCGCTGCTGATGTCCTCGGCAGCGAGATTGATCGCGATGTGCGCGCTGCGATCGGCCACCAGCAGCTCGCGCATGTCGCGCACCACGTTCTCGATCACCAGGTCGGTGACGTCGGCGATCATTCCGGCTTCCTCGGCCAACGGAATGAACAGGTCCGGGCGCACCTGGGTGCCATCCGGGCGCTGCCAGCGGATCAACGCCTCGGCGCCGACGCAGATGCCGGTATCCAGTTCGATGATCGGCTGGTAGTGCAGGTACAGCTCGCGGCGGCGGATGGCGGTGGCCAGTTCGCCGCGCAGCGACAGGCGGCGCCGCGATAGCCAGATCACCAGGCCGGCACCGGCAGCGGCCAGCAGGACGCCCAGTGGCACGAACAACCACGCCTGCTGCCGGAACGTGGCAGCCAGTGCGGCGCGCGGTGTGGTGGCGATCGCCAGCCATTCCTCGTTGCGTGCGGTCGCGTACAGCGTGTTCTGGTCCAGGCCTTCGCCCGGTGTTCGCAGCAGCGCTTCCAGCAGCGCCGGTTCCATGCCCTCCTGCCTGGCCAGCAGGCGGCCGTCGGGGCTGGCCAGGGCCAGGCGCACGTGTGGATCGACGATGACGTCGACGAAGCGGCGTGGATCGACCAGTACATCGTAGTTGCCGTACAGGATGGCCAGCATCTGCCTCCGGCCACTGGCTTCGGGCCGGATATCCACCGCAATCCCCGCACCGTCACTGGTGACATGGTCGGCCTTGGGCTGGTTCACGTCGGATGGGAACGGCCCCCACGACGTGCACCGCAGCTTGCCGCCCTCGAAATAGCCCATCTGGTCGACCGACGACGTGGTCATCACCAGAGTCTGCATGCGCCGGATGTGGTCCGGCCCGCACGGATCGTAGGCGCCGGCCTCGGCGGACTTCAACGCGGCCAGCGCTTCCATGTAGGACTGGTCGGAACGGCGCAGGGTGCGGCCGGCGATGTCGCGCAGGCGCTGCTGCTCGACGCTGACCGCACGGTCCCAGGTGGCATAGGCCATCACCGCGATCGGCACAGCCGCAGCCAGCAGCGCCAGTGCGGTGGCGCCAATGATCACGCGCAGCCGGCTCATGGCCGGGGCTCCAGCAGGGCGGGCAGGGCAGGGTGCATGGACTGGGCCGATCCTTGGGCAGGTGCGGCTATCTGAGCATGGCGCCGGGCCGGGCGGAATGGGCGCGACCCGGCATTTCGTCACATTGTGATGAAAGCGGCCAAGTTTGACGGGATCGGCCCATCCAGCGCTGGCGCTCCGGCCTGTGGAGGACTACCGTCGAACGCTTCGCCCGCCCTTTTGCCCGCGCCCATGACCGAGCCCGCAACGCCCCCCGAGCACCTGCGCCGCAGCCTGTCCAACCGCCACCTGCAACTGATCGCCATCGGTGGTGCCATCGGCACCGGCCTGTTCATGGGGTCGGGCAAGACCATCAGCCTGGCAGGCCCATCCATCGTCTTCGTGTACCTGATCATCGGCGCGATGCTGTTCTTCGTGATGCGCGCGATGGGCGAGCTGCTGCTGTCCAACCTGAACTACAAATCCTTCATCGATTTCTCCACCGACCTGCTCGGTCCCTGGGCCGGCTTTTTCTGTGGGTGGACCTACTGGTTCTGCTGGATCGTCACCGCCATCGCCGATGTGATCGCGATTGCCGCCTATGCGCAGTTCTGGTTCCCCGGGCTTGAAGCCTGGAAACCGGCGCTGGCGTGCGTGATGCTGCTGCTGTCGTTGAACCTGGTGACGGTGAAGCTGTTCGGCGAAATGGAATTCTGGTTCGCGCTGATCAAGATCGTTGCGATCTGCGCGCTGATCATCACCGGTGCCGGGCTGGTGGCGTGGGGCTTCACCTCACCCAGTGGCCACACCGCGGCGCTGTCGAACCTGTGGAATGACGGTGGCATGTTCCCGATGGGCCTGGTGGGCTTCTTCGCCGGCTTCCAGATTGCGGTGTTCGCCTTCGTCGGCATCGAGCTGGTGGGTACCACCGCCGCCGAAACCGCCGATCCGGAGCGCAACCTGCCCAAGGCGATCAATTCGATCCCGGTGCGCATCATCATCTTCTACGTGCTGGCGCTGATCGCGATCATGGCAGTCACGCCGTGGCGCCAGGTGGTGCCGGACAAGAGCCCGTTCGTGCAGCTGTTCGTGCTGGCCGGCATTCCCGCTGCCGCCAGCCTGATCAACTTCGTGGTGCTGACCTCGGCCACCTCGTCTGCCAACAGCGGCATCTTCTCCACCAGCCGCATGCTCTACGGCCTGGCCGAGGAAGGCCACGCGCCGCGCGGGCTGTCGCGCCTGTCGCGCGCGGCGGTGCCGGCCCGCGGCCTGCTGTTCTCCTGCCTGTGCCTGCTGGGTGGCACCCTGCTGATCTACCTGATCCCGAACCTGGTGACCGCCTTCACCCTGGTGACCACGCTGGCCACCGTGCTCTTCATCTTCGTCTGGTCGCTGATCCTGGTGGCCTACATGGTCTACCGCCGCCGCTACCCGGAGCGCCACGCTGCCTCGATCTTCAAGATGCCCGGCGGCGTTGCCATGTGCTGGGCCTGCCTGGTGTTCTTCGCCGGCGTGCTGGTGCTGTTGAGCCTGCAGGGCGACACCCGCCAGGCGCTGATCGCCAGCCCGGCGTGGTTCGTGCTGCTGGGTGTGGGGTATTGGGTGCGCCGGAGGACCGCGAAGTGATCCAACGTCGCCGTTCCATCGATTGGCCCATCGTCTCCAGAGAGTTACATCCACGCATGGCGTGGATCTACTGTCAGCCGCAGGAAATCGGCCGTTGCCGTCGCTGTTGAGGTTGCCGGCCAGCGGCCGGCACTACCACGGGTGCAGGGCGCAGCCCTGCCGGCCCCATTCACCCGGCGTTAGCGGGCGCGGCCGGATCATCCGGCCGCCATGTCCCGTCGCTCCCTCCTGCTCGCGCTGTCGCTGCTGTCCAGCCTGTGGCCGGGGCTGGCCGCCGCGCGCACCGTCTACCGTTGCGTGCAGGGCAACACCGTGAGCCTGGCCACCGCCCCGGAACCCGGTTCACGTTGCACCCCGAAGGAAATCGACGACAACGCCATCCAGGCCCCGAACCTGTGGGGCAACATGGGTGTGTTCAGTGGTGTGCTGTACGAGCGCGAGCAGGATGGCGTGCTGGTCTATTCCACCCGCAACCTGCCCGGTTCGCGGGTGTTCCTGAAGTTCACCGTGGCCACGCCGCCGGGTGAGCCCGCCCACGAGGGCCTTGGCAAGGTCGGCAAGCCGCAGCTGGCCCAGCATGCCAGGCAGTTCAAGGCCGCCGCCAAGGCCACCGGCGTCGACGACGCCTGGCTGCGTGCGATCGCCCATGCCGAGAGCAATTTCGATGCGCTGGCGGTCTCGAGCAAAGGTGCGCAGGGCGTGATGCAGCTGATGCCCGAGACCGCGCAGGAATTCGGCGTGCGCGATCCGTTCTCGCCGCAGCAGTCGATCGAGGGTGGCGCGCGCTACATGCGCGCGCTGCTGCGCCGCTACAACGGCGATCGGCCGCTGGCCGCAGCGGCCTACAACGCCGGTATCGGTGCGGTCACCCGCTACAAGGGGGTGCCGCCGTATGCCGAAACCCTGGCCTATGTGGACAAGGTGATGGCGCTGTACGCGCGTTACCGCGAAGCGATGGGCATCCGCACCGAGGTGCCTGCACGCTAGGCTGGCGGTGCTGGATGTGTCGTGTAGCGCCGAGCCCATGCTCGGCTCTACAAGGCGTCTGCTCAGCGCGAGGTCGAGGTGCTGACCAGTTCGTAGCGCTCGACGCGGCCCAGGCGGGCAACCTCGGCCTGCACGTCGGCACGTTGCTTCAGCGCACGCCAGGCTGCATCGATCTTCACGTCGCCCGGCAATGACGGATAGGTGCGCATGTCCTGCAGGCTGGCCAGCGTCTCGCCACGGTCGGTGGGGGAGCGCAGCTGTTCGATCAGCACTGCGGCTGCGCCGTCCAGGTTGCCTTCGTCCAGCAGCATCTCGCGATGGAACAGGCGCGCGTCGTCGCGCTGGGCAAGGATCACCGAGCGTGCGGCTTCCATTGCCTGGGCATCGCCGCGTTCGCGGGCGGCAGCGAACTGCACCAGGGCTTGTGCGGCTTTGCCGTAGCCACCGAGGTCGGGGAGATCTTTCACGGCCTGCGCTGCATCCTGCATGCGGCCGAGCGAGGTGAACACGAAGCCGACATTCAACCGGTGCTCGATGTCGTCCGGGCCGAGTGCGCCGATGCGGGCCGCCTGTTGCGCCGCCGCCAGGGCATCGTCGGTGCGGCCCAGCCGGCGCAATGCGGTGAACCGGCTGTTGAGCAGCCACGCCACCCATTCGGCTTCCTCCGCCGACGGCGATTCGCCTTCGGCAGCCGCCCGGGCCATGCCGTCGGTCAGTGCCAGCACTTCCTCATTGCGGTCCAGCATCAGCAGCGTGACGCTGAACTGGGCCATGCGCGCGTCCAGCTTGCGATCAAGCAGGCCGGACACCCGCAGGTCGTCCAGGTGCTTCTGCGCGACCTGTACCGGGTCGAAGCGCGGATCGGCGCGGTCGACATAGCGGTCGAAGCGCTTGTCGCTGCGCAGCTGGATGATCTCGGTTGGGCTGTCGATGCGGGCCAGCGTGGCCGGAATCGCGTCGCCGCGGCCGTTCTCGGCCTGCAGCGTGGCCAGCGCCAGCCACAGTCCGGTCGGTTCCAGGCCACCGCTCTTCCAGCCGTTGTCGAACAGCGCCTGCAGCAGGTCCATGCGCTGCCGCGGCTGATCGCGCAGGCGGTACTGCAGGTAGCCGATCGTCTGGTGTTCGAGCGGCAGCGGCGCTTCGGCATGTTTCAGTGCCTGCACCAGATGGCGGGTGGCCGCTGCAGGCTGGTCCTCGGACAGTTCAACCGACATCAGGGTGAGCAGGACCTGCGCATCCTCCGGCAGTGCCTCCTGCGCCCGCTGCAGGTAGCGGCGGGCCTGGGCCGGCTTCTTCTGCATCAGTGCGGTCCAGCCGGCCACCTGCGCGGCACGGCCGCGGTGCTCGGCATCGAAGTCGTCCAGCAGCGGGTCTTCCATCAGCCGCTCCATCGCGATCAGCGCGCCCAGTGTGTTGCCACTGCGCGACTGCTGGATCGCCTCATCCCATCGCGTGGCATAGGCCATGTGTACTGCGTCGCTGGTGACCGACGGCTTCTGCGGCGCCACCGTGATCGAGGCGGAGGCGGATGTGCTGGCCAATGCGGCAATCAGCAGGGCGGCGAGGGGGAGGATGCGGGGCATGGAGGATCTCCATCCGTGGGAACCGCATTGAACCTGCTGGAGCCAGCGAGAACAAGCGCGATGGATGGAACTCTGGCGTTTGATCGCACGATTGGCCATGGCGGATCGTGCGTTCAGCGTCTATTGTCGGTGCCTCTTCAGACAGCAGGCAGGCAGCGCAGCACGATGGCACGGTGGCAATGGATGGCGGCAGGCGTAGCGTTGGCGACGGTAGTGGCATTGGCCGCAACCTGGTGGGAGACACCGCTGCATACGCTGGCTGAACCGGCGGGTCCGGCTCCAACGCCGTTGGCGTGGACCGCGCAGATCGAACCACTGGCCGGCGATGGCCACCCGGGTGACCGCGATGGCGCGTCCGCACAGGCACGTTTTGCGGATCCGTACGCGTTGCTGCGCGGCGCCGATGGCAGCGTCTATTTCACCGATGCCGGTGACAACAACCGGATCCGCCGCCGCTTGCCCGATGGCCGCGTTGAAACGGTGGCCGGGCAGGGCGAGGGGCGCGTTGATGGCCCGGCACTGCAGGCCAGTTTCAATACGCCCTCGGGCATTGCCGCCGACGCGCAGGGCAACCTGTACGTGGCCGACACCGGCAACCATGCGATCCGCCGCATCGGCACCGATGGCCAGGTGACCACACTGGCCGGTGGCGAACAGGGCCACGCCGATGGCCCTGCCGCGCAGGCACGCTTCGATGCGCCGATGGGCATCGCAGTGGATGCGCAGGGCCAGGTCTACGTGGCCGATACCTTCAATGACCGCATCCGGGTGATCGGTACTGATGGCAACGTGCGCACCCTGGCCGGCGGCGATCGGCCGGGCCTGGCCGATGGCACGGGCCCGGCTGCGCGCTTCGATACGCCGGTGGCCCTGGCCTTCGATGCGCAGGGCGCGCTGCTGGTGGCCGACCTGTTCAACAATGCCGTGCGCCGCGTAGGCGCCGACGGCACGGTCAGCACCGTGGTCGCCGCCGGTGGCGTGATCAATGGGCCGCTGTCGCTGGCCACCACGCACGACGGCGTGCTGTACGTGGGCGATCTTGATGGCCGCATCGTGCAGGTGACGCCGCAGGGCCACCAGATCGCGCTGGTCGGCAATGGTCGCCTGCCGCGGCTGGCCCGCCCCACCGGACTGGCGATGGACGCCGATGGCAGCGTGCTGGTGGCCGACGCCGCCAGCTACCGTCTGCATCGCCTGCGCCCGCTGCCGGTGGGCGAACTGCCGGCACCGGCACTGGTCGGCCCGGCCGCCGATGCGGCGCTGCCGAAGACGGGCGGCCGCTGGCCGCTGGCACCGCAGGACGGTTGGCATGAGGTGGTCGGTACGTTGGGTGAGGTGCGCGGCAACTTCACCGGCGAGAGCCGCCACCACCTGCATGGCGGCTTCGACGTGCGCGGTGATGTGGGCCAGACCGTGCTGGCGATTGCCGAAGGCAAGATCAGCAGCCCGATGGCGGCATGGAGTCTGGGTGAACAGGCCGAGGGCCTGGCGGTGGACCGCCTCAAGTACATCCACATGCGGGTGGGCCGCACCCCGCGCAATGAACCGTTCGATGCGCGCTGGCAGGCGCTGTACGACGAGCAGGGCAAGCTGCAGCGGATGCGCGTGCGCCGCGGCATGCGCATCCACGTCGGCGATCGCCTGGGCAGCATCAACAACCAGGCGCACGTGCACCTGGCCGTGGGTACCGGTGGTTTCGAGACCAATGCCGTGGCGCTGGGCTTCCAGAACTACGCCGACCACTTCGCACCGCGCATCACCGATGTGGCGCTGCTGGACGACAACGACCAGCCGATGGCCGCCGGCAGCGATGGCGTGGTGATGGTGGCGCGCCAGGGGCGCGGCGTGCAGATCGTGGTGGAGGCGTGGGACCAGGTCGACAACAACCTGCCGCGACGCCGTCTGGGCATGTACCAGGTGGGCTACCAGATCCTCGATGCCGGCGGACAGCCGCTGCAGGGCTATGAACAGCCGCGCTGGAACATCGTGTTCAACCGCATGCCGCCGCAGAAGGAAGCGGTACGCGTGGCCTACGCACCGGACAGCGGCATCACCGTGCATGGCAGTGCGATGACCCGTTTCCGCTACCTGGCCACCAACACCGTGCGTGATGGCCTGATGGAAACCGGGCGCTGGCAGCCGGCGTCGCTGCCGCCGGGCGAGTACACCGTGCGCGCCAGCGTGCGCGATTACAGCGGCAACGAAGGCGTAGGCCCGCGCGAGATCAGGGTACGGCTGCTGCCATAGCCGCAGCCGGGGCGCCGCAGCGTTCGCGCTCGGCGTCCATGTCTTCCAGCGGCCGCACCTCGATGCTGCCGAAGCGCGCCCACGGGAAGTCGCGGGCGATGCGCATGGCTTCGTCGCGGTCGCGGGCGACGATCAGGTTGAAGCCGGCCAGCAGTTCGCGGGTTTCGGCGAACGGGCCATCCAGTACACGGCTGTTGCCATCGCGCACGCGCAGGGTCTGCGCGGTGTCGACCGGCTGCAGCTTCTGCGCGGCCAGCAGTGTGCCCTCGGCCTGCAGCTTGTCGGCATGGGCGAGGCAGTCGCGCATCAGCGCGTTGAATTCTTCGATGGGCAGGGCCTGCAGCAGGGCAGGCTCGATATAGATCAGAAGCAGGTATTGCTGCATGGCACGGTCCAGGCGGGGACGGGTGCTCATGATGGCGCAGGATTGCGCGTGGGCATGTTGCAGCGCGGGAGGCGGCGCCTTTCGGCGGGGATCGGCGAAAGGCGGAGCCCCTCCGTGGTGGGGTTGGGTTGGTCGCTGAAAGCGGGTTTCCTGAGGGTGGGCCGGGCGGGTGGGATTGGCGGGGACGCCGTGAATCCGTCCTTGGAGGCTTAGCCGCGCCATCCATGGCGCGGATACCCCGCCAATCCCACCCGCCCGGCCCCAGACAGATTCCGGCGGCCGATCCACCACGGGAAATCAACAACAAGAGCAAAAGCGGGTCGCTTCGCTCGCAAAGCAGAGGCCGCCAGCCAGCCGCCGTTGCTGTTGCTTTTGCTGTTGCTGTTGCGTTTGCCTTTTCTCTTGATCTTCCCGTGGTGGGTACCGGAGGCAGGAAACTGTCCAGGGCCGGGTGGGTAGGCGGGGCGGGGGTGTCCGCGGCATGGATGCCGCGGCCAAGCCCCCATGGATGGGTTTACGGCGTCCCCCGACCCGCCTACCCACCCGGCCAAACCCATGAACCCGAGCTTTCAGCGACCAACCCAACCCCACCACGGAGGGGCTCCGCCGTTCGCCGACCTCCGCCGAAGGCACGCTTTCCGCGGAAGAAAAATTTCCAACAGACGTGTCGATTCCCAGCCCCCTGGTTCGTTGTACCCAGTGAAGGGCACGCACCACGCGTCCCCACGGGAGACTGCAATGAAAGTGATGGTGATCGTGAAGGCCAACGCCGACTCCGAAGCCGGCCGCATGCCCAGCGAACAGGAACTGTCCGAAATGGGCGCCTTCAACGAACAACTCGTGGCCGCCGGCATCATGCTGGCCGGTGAAGGCCTGCACGCCACCCAGCGCGGCCGTCGCATTCATTTCGGCAGCGGCGCACCCAGGGTCGAGGCCGGTCCGTTCGGCCCCGCCAGCGAGCAGATCGCCGGCTTCTGGCTGTGGGACGTGCGCTCGCTGGACGAGGCCGTCGAATGGGCCAGCCGCGCGCCGTTCGGCAGTGGCGGCACGCTGGAACTGCGCCCCCTGATCACCGCCGAAGACTTCGGTGAAGCCTTCACCCCCGACTTACAGCAGCAGGAACAGCGTCTGCGTGTACAGCTGGAAGGTTGATCCGATCCATTTCTCCGCCGGGCACTGCCCGGCGCTACCGTCCTGAAACCCTCAACGGAGCAATGCCATGAAACTGATTCCCTTCCTCGGCTTCAGCGGCCAGGCCCACGACGCGATGGCGTTCTACGCCAAGGCACTCGGTGGCCAGGTGACGTCGGAAATGAAGTACCGCGACATGCCGCCCTCCGATGGCTCGCCGGGCTGCAACGAAATGCCGCCCGAAACCCTCGACCACGTCGCGCACAGCCAGCTGGAGATCGGCAACGCCATCCTGATGGCCGCCGACGGCCCCGGCGGTGGCGAGGGTGGCTCGACCACCATCAATGTCGATGTCGACAGCATCGAGGAAGCCGAGCGCGTGTTCGCCGCGCTGGCCGACGGTGGACAGGTGCAGATGCCGATCGCCGAAACGTTCTGGGCGCATCGCTGGGGCATGTTGATCGACCGCTACGGCAAGCCGTGGATGGTCAACTGCATGAAGCAGCCCTGATTCCTCTTTCCTTCATCCACAAGGAGCTTCACCGATGAGTGCACCGCAACCGCAGATGATCTTCGTCAACCTGCCCGTGCAGGATCTGAACGCATCCAAGGCCTTCTTCGCCGCGCTGGGCTACAGCTTCAATCCGACCTTCACCAATGACGATGCGGCCTGCATGGTCATCAGCGAGAGCATCTTCGTGATGCTGCTGACCCAGCCGTTCTTCAAGCAGTTCACCAACAAGGCGATTGTCGATGCGCACAAACACACCGAGGTGATCACCTGCCTGTCGGCCGACAGCCGCAAGGCGGTGGACGTGATGGTGGACAAGGCGCTCGCGGCGGGTGCCAGCGAACCGCAGCCGGCTCGTGACTACGGCTTCATGTACCAGCGCGGCTTCCAGGATCTGGACGGCCATCTCTGGGAAATCGCACACATGGACGGCGAGCCGGGCTGACGGCCGTCGCAGGGAGAACCCTCATGGCTTACGTGGATGCTTACGTTCTGCCGTGCCCGCAGGACAAGGTGGCGGCCTACCGCCGCCTTGCCCGCAAGGCCGGCACGGTCTGGAAGGACCATGGCGCGCTGCAGTACATGGAGTGCGTGGCCGACGACGTGGAACCAGGCAAGAGCACGTCGTTCCCGCGCGCGGTGAAAGCCAGGCCCGGTGAAACGGTGATCGTCGCCTTCGTGCTGTTCCGCTCGCGTGCGGCACGCGACCGCATCAACGCGAAAGTGATGGCCGACCCACGGTTGGCGTCGCTGGGCCCGAAGGACATGCCGTTCGATACCAAGCGCATGTTCTGGGGTGGCTTCAAGCCCATCGTCGAAGCGTGAGCTGTGGCGCTTGTGCGGGCCGGGCGTGCGTGCTGTGATCGGCGCATGCTCGATCCCGCACTGACGCAGCGTCTGGAAACCCTCTGGCGGATGGAGTCGCCGGTGTTGATCGCGCGCCTGGCGCGGCTGCTCGGGGGCGATGTCGGCCGTGCCGAGGAGCTGGCCCAGGACACCTGGCTGGCCGCGCTGGAGCGCTGGCCGGAGCAGGGCATCCCGGACAATCCCGGAGCCTGGCTGATGACCACTGCGCGCAACCGCGCCATCGATGTGCTGCGCCAGCACCAGCGCGTGGCGCAGCAGCATGCGCAATGGGGTGAGGAACTGCATCCGGCACCCCTGCCAGCGCCGGATGACAGCCATGCGCTGGAAGATGACCTGGGTGACGATCTGCTGCGCCTGATGTTCGTGGCCTGCCACCCGGTGCTGCCTTCCGATGCGCGGGTGGCACTGACCCTGCGCCTGCTCGGCGGCCTGACCACCACCGAGATCGCGCGTGGTTTCCTGCAGCCCGAGCCGACCATCGCCCAGCGCATCGTGCGCGCCAAGCGCACCCTGGCGCAGAAGCAGGTGCCTTATGAAGTGCCGCGCGCGGAGGCAATGCCCGAGCGATTGGCTTCAGTGCTGGAGGCGATCTATCTGGTCTTCAATGAAGGCTATGCGGCCAGCGCCGGCGATGACTGGATGCGACCGGCGTTGTGCGAGGAGGCGCTGCGGCTGGCACGCGTCCTGGCCCATCGGCTGCCGGTCCCGCCGGTTCTGGGCCTGCTGGCGCTGATGGAGCTGCAGGCCTCGCGCGCTGCGGCACGGACCGACGCGCAGGGCGCGCCGGTGCTGCTGGACCAGCAGAATCGAGCCCGCTGGGATTGGCTGCAGATCGAGCGTGGACAGCAGGTGCTGGCCCGTGCGCTGGCGGCCGGTGGAGGCGACGATCCCTATGTGCTGCAGGCGCGCATTGCCGCCTGCCATGCGGCTGCGCGTCGGGCTGAAGCCACCGACTGGCCACGTATCACTTCGCTCTATACCCAGTTGCTGCGGGTGATGCGTTCGCCGGTTGTCGCACTGAACCGGGTAGTGGCGGTGCTGCGCAGCGAGGGCGCGTTCGCTGCATGGGCACAACTGCAGCCGCTGCTGGTTGATGCACGCCTGCGCGACTATGCCCCTTTGCAGGTAGTCTGCGGGGAGGTACTACAGGCGCTGGGACGTGACCTCGACGCACGTCACGCTTTCGCCGAAGCCGCCAGACTCAGCCAGAACCAGGCGGAGCGGGGTCTGCTGCGGCGACGGGCCGGACTGCCACCCCAGGAGTGACTGCGACGAACGCAGCACTTGTCGGCAGGCGCGTGAGCGGCTATGTTTCGCGCCCAGTGGGCGCATGAGCGTCCACGTTCCGTGCGTATTGACCGAGGAGCGGTTGGATGTATTCAAGGACGAAGAGCGCATCGCGCGCTTTTGCGCGCCTGCTTGCCTGTGCCCTGTGCCTGGCCGTATGGCCGATGGCTGCGCAGGCTGCAGACAGATCGCAGCAGGCCTACTGGGCCGGTTTTGCCTATACCGCTGATGCCGCTGCCGTGCAGGCGACCACGCCGCATGCGCATGCCGTGCTGGAAAAGCGCGGCCTGATCCCGCTGAACCAGACCCTGGCGCAGGCGCTCAAGCGCCGGCCGCCGGCGAACCTGGAACTGATCGACCAGCCGGTGGCGATGCTCGACGGCACCACCAGCGCGACTGTGCTGGCAGCAGCGCTGGACCGCGAACTGGTCTCGGTCGAGCCGATCGGCAACCAGTACAAGGTACTGGTGGAAGTGGCCCTGCAGGCGCTGTTCTTCGATTTCCGCGAGCGCCAGGTGATCGCGTCCTATCCGCTGACCCTGCAGCGCATCGATGTGCAGGATTACCGTCCGGACAACGACGATATCGACGCGATCGTCGCCGATCTGCTGTACGGCAACGCTGCCACCAGCCTGTCCCAGGTCCTTGCCACCAGCCTCACCCAGGCCCGCCTGCCCGACGCGGCGGTGCGCCGCCTGCAGGTGGGTGGCGTGACGCTGTCCGATGCGGCACGCGGCAAGCTGCCGGACCCGAAGTGGGAAGGCCCGCTGCGTGCAACGCTGGCCCATGAGCTGTCCAAGACGCTGTCGTCCAACACCGGCGTCGGCCTGCTGCCGCCGGCCTCGGGCCAGGCGATCGGCGGTGCGATGGCCGCGCGCTTTGCCGACGGCAAGGTCTACCAGCTGAAGATTCCCGAGCCGGACTACGTCATCAGCGTGCAGGTCGATGCGCTGAAGAACGGCGTGATTGAAGAAACCCCGGCGATGAAGACGATGCTGTTCGGCGCCTTCTTCACCGCGAAGGTGATCGAACCGTTCTCGGGCAAGGTCTATTTCGAACAGCCGCTGCGCAAGGGGGCCACCAAGGTGGTTCCGGTCACGCAGTGGCAGGTCGACCAGTGGTCGGCCAGCTACGAAACCCTGCTGGCCGGCTTCGATGCCTTCGCCGGCGCCGCCGCCAAGCGTGCCGATTCGCGCGCATGGCTGGACGAACAGAAGCCGGGCGGCCGCCCGTTGCAGCAGCAGACCCAAGCCCTCCAGGAGTTGATCAAGTCATGTCGTTGATGCGTACCATCCTGCTCATCCTCATCGCCCTGGTGGTGGCCTCGCCGGTCGCCGCGCAGACCGCGAGTTCGCGTGGTACCGGTTCGGCCAGCTACGGCCTGCGCCTGAGTGCCGACACCCGCGCCCAGGCCTTGAACAAGGCCAAGGTCAATGCACTGGAGGCGTACATCGCTGAAACCGGTGCGGCCAAGCTGCGCCTGTTCGAGGCCCGCCGCGCCGAGTTCATCGGCGAGATCGACCGCTATGTGCTCAGCGCCGTGCCACTGTCGGACACCGAAGACAAGAAGGCCAAGACCTACACCGTCACTGTCCGCGCCGAGATCAACACCACGCTGCTGCAGACCAAGCTGGATGCGGGTTCGGCCGTGGCCGGTGCCACCGCCGCGCAGCGCTCGCTGCTGACCTTCCTGTTCATGGCACGCTCGCAGGACACCGTGCAGTCGTTCCAGGACAAGGAATACCGCCGCGTCGACGCCAGCAGCAGCTACAGCGAGAACACCCGTGAAGGCGACAGCTTCCGCGGCAACTCGGTCAGCACCAACGGCAGCATCAACCAGAACGGTTCGGTGTCGGTCACCAGCGGCGGCAGCACCACCCAGCGCAGCGACAACATCAGCTGGAAGGTGGCCAACGCGGCCGAGGTCAACACTGCGATGACCGGTGCCTTCAGCGCCGCCGGCTACGAAGTGGTTGAGGCCGAGTACGTGGAAGGCGAATCGCGCGGCCTGCTGAGCATCGAGCGCATCCGCAAGGATTTCAGCACCGGCAACGACCTGTCTGCCGCCACCCTGCGTGACACCGCCAATGGCATCCGTGCGGCCAACATCCCGTACATCGCCGTCGGTACCCTCGACGTCGGCATGCGCGACCGCGACCCGGCCAGCGGCAACACCCGCGTGTTCGTCACCGTTACCGGCAAGGTGCTGGACGTGACCGGTCGCTTCCCGCGCACCGTGTCGTCGGTGGGCCCGGTGCAGTTCTCCGGCACCGGCCCGAATGAAACCGTCGCCCGCACCAACGCCCTGCAGCTGGCCGCCGAGAAGGCCGCCCAGCAGATGATCAACGAACTGAACGTCAAGGCAGTCCGCTGACCCCTGGCATACCGCGCCGGGCATGGCCCGGCGCTACCCGCGTGTTTCCACGTGCCGCATCGCGGCCGTCTCTCCCAAAGGAATCTTCCATGATCCGCAATACCGCTCTTGTCGTGGCCATCGCTGCCGCCACCCTGTCGATGCCGGCCCACGCTGGCCTGGGCAAGCTGAAGGACCTGGCCGGTGCCGCCACCGGTACCTCCAGCAGCAGCGCCTCCAGCGCCGCCGCTCCGGACGAAGCCGCGCAGGAAGCGCTGGTGCGCCGTTTCGTCAGCTCGCAGTCGCACTCGCTGCAGGCCCAGACCTCGTTCGCCCGCGCCTTCGGCCTGGCCGAGCAGGTGCAGCTGCTGGAAGCCGAGCGTCAGGCGCTGTCGTCGGGTTCGGTCAGCGTCGATGCAATGAAGAAGTCGGTGTCGGTCAGCGAAGCTGCGCAGGCCGCGATCAACGAGCGCCAGGCCGCACAGCCGGAACTGAACGCTGAATCCAAGCAGCACTACGCCGAAGGCCTGGTCTCGCTGCTGTCTTCGGCTGCCGAAGCACAGAAGCTGGGCGGCGAAGCCAGCAACTTCACCGCCGGCATGAAGAACCTGGGTGCGACCCAGCTGGCCACCGTCGGCCGCAAGCTGGCAGCGGGCGCATGGGTGGCCAAGGAATCGCCGGGCTTCATCCAGGGCCTGTACGGTTCGACCAAGTCGGCCGTGACCTTCGCCAGGAAGAGCAAGGTGAAGGTGCCGTCCAACGCCGACTCGATGCTCGACTCGATCTGATCCGAGGCGAATCTCCATGCGTACGACAACCCGTTTGATCGGCCTGGGCCTGGCCGCCGCGCTGCTTGCAGCCTGTGGCAAGCAGGACACCCCGGCCGCCGCGCCCGCACCCGCCAAGGACAAGGCAACCAGTGCGCTGGCCAGCAATGCGCCAGTGGAAGCAGCGCCCCTGCGTGGCACGCCGGATTTCGGCGGCACCACCCAGGTTGCGCGTGAAGCCGATGGCATCGGCAGCACCCCGGAACTGGCGGTGCTGGCAGCGCTGCAGTCGGCCGTGGCGCAGGTCAACGGCGTACGCGTGGCCAGCCAGATGCAGAGCCTGCGTGCGGGCCTGCATGTGGATGTGGATGGCGAACACGTCGGCGATATCCGCGCCGACGCGTTCACCCAGCAGATGATCGCCGGCTCGCAGGGCGCGGTGCTGGGCTATGAAATCCTGTCGCAGGATGAAGTGCGGCAGCTGGATGAGGAAACCATCGCCCGCGTGCGCGCCAGCGACGAAGGCTGGAGCTTCAAGGGCTCGGCGTCGGCCAATGCATCCGGCGAAGCCTCGGCCAAGAGCGGTTCGGCCTCGGCCAGCGTCAGGGAAAGCTACGACGAGAAGGTCAACGTCGATGCCAAGCGTGGCGCCAGTTCGTTCGATTCCGACGTGACCCATCGCAGCATGCGCAGCTACTGGAAGGTGCGCGTGCGCGCGCAGATCGCCCAGTACCGTGCGCCGGACGAGCAGGGCAAACCGAAGATCGTGGTCGCCCTGCCGCGCACCAAGGCCGGCAGCTACGCCGTGGGCGATGGCCGCGTGGATGCCGATGAAGTGGCCGACGCGATCCGTGCGCGCCTGTCAGACACGCTGACCCAGACCCAGCGCTTCATCGTGCTGGACCGCGAGTTCGGTGACGAGCTGCAGGCCGAGATCGACCACATCAACAGCGGCAACGTGCGGCTGCAGGACACCGCACGCGTAGGCCAGCAGCTGGCGACCGACCTGATCCTGATCCCGACCATCGAACGCTTCGAGTACCCGCGCAGCGTGCGCAACCTGCGCATGTCCGACCGCCAGGTGACCTCGTACTCCGGTGGCGGCCGCATCACCCTGCGCCTGATCAACGCCACCACCGGCCAGGTGGTGATGTCCGACAGCTTCGACCACCAGTTGGCTTCGACCGGCCCCAGCACCCTGCCGCGCGTGGTCAACGGCCGCAACATGGCCGCAGCGATGATGGAATCGCTGTCCGGCCAGATCGGTACCACCATCGTCACCACCCTGTTCCCGGTGTCGGTGGTCTCGGTGGACGGCGACCAGGTGGTACTGAGCCAGGGCGGCGAAACGCTGCAGGCTGGCCAGCGCTGGCAGGCCGTACGCTTGGGCGAAGAACTGAAGGACCCGCAGACCGGCCGCTCGCTGGGCCGCAGCGAACACCCGTGCTGCACCATCCGCATCGACCGCGTGGCCGCACAGACCTCGTACGGCACCATCGAAGACGGCGTCGACGCGATGCGCGGCGGTTTCCGTCCGGGGCAGATCGAACTGCGCCAGAAGCTGGGCAGCAAGCCGGCTGCTGCTGCCGCAGGCGCGACTGCCTCGGCCGCTCCCGCAGCCGCACGCCCGGCGGCCAAGCCGAAGCCCAAGGCCGCTGCAGCCCCGGCAGAAGACCCGAACTGGTAACAGACTCAAGCAACACACAGATGGGGTCAGAGCCCTTTCCCGCCGGGAAAGGGATCTGACCCCTTCGTGTTTCCGTCCGTGTCGACCAAGGTCGACACCTACCAACAGCGATGTGTCGACCAAGGTCGACATCCACCAACAGCAGCGGGAAGCTGTCGAAGGCGGGGCGGGTCCGGTTGCGGGGGTGTCCGCGACATGGATGCCGCGGCCAAGCCCCCAAGGACGGGTTTACGGCGTCCCCCGCAACCGGACCCACCCCGCCATCCCACGGATAGCCCGCTGTTGCTGTTGCTTCGGCCCTGGCCTCTGCAGGTGCAGGGCGCAGCCCTGCCGAATCCCATTACACTCCAGAGAGATTTCCCTGCTGGAGAGAGCAATGAAACGAGTAGCACTGGGCCTGCTGGCCCTGTCAGTGTCGAGCGCACTGATGGCGGCCACCCCGAAATTCGACGGCGCGCGGATCTCCGCCGACGTCAAGGAACTGGCCTCCGACGCCTACGAAGGCCGCTCCCCGGCCACCGCCGGCGAAGAGAAGACCATCGCCTTCCTCAGCAAGCAGTTCGCCGACGCCGGCCTGCAGCCGGGTGGTGACCTCAAGGACGGCAAGCGCCTGTGGACCCAGGCCGTGCCGCTGCGCAAGGGCGACATCGTCGGCGCACCGCAGCTGGCGCTGCACCAGGGCGGCAAGACCCTGCCGCTGGAGCAGGGCAAGCAGATCGCCGTGCGTGCCGCCATGAACGGTGCCAGCAACGTCGATATCAGCAGGGCGCCACTGGTGTTCCTCGGCTACGGCGTGAAGGCGCCGGAGCGCAACTGGGACGACTTCAAGGGCGTGGACCTGAAGGGCAAGATCGCCGTGGTGCTGATCAACGACCCGGACTTCGAAACCGGCCAGGGCGATTTCGACGGCAAGGGCATGACCTACTACGGCCGTTGGACCTACAAGTACGAGGAAGGCGCACGCCAGGGCGCGCTGGGCGTGCTGATCGTGCACGAGACCGCACCGGCGTCGTACGGCTGGGCCACCGTGGCCGGCTCCAACACCAACACCATGTTCGATGTGGTGCGCGACAACCCGTCCGAGAGCCATCCGCTGCTGGAAGGCTGGATCCAGCGCGACCTGGCGGTGGAGCTGTTCCGCTCGGCCGGGCAGGACTTCGAGGCGCTGAAGAAGAAGGCGCAGCAGCGCGATTTCACCCCGGTGGTGCTGAGCGGCGCCAGCCTGGACGCGAAGTACGCGGTGAAGACCGAAGTGATCACCTCGCACAACGTGGCTGCACGCCTGGAAGGCAGCAGCCACCCGGACGAGACCATCGTCTACAGCGCGCACTGGGACCACATCGGCGTGGGCGAGCCGGACGCACGCGGTGACCGCATCTTCAACGGTGCGCTGGACAACGCCAGCGGCACCGCTTCGCTGATCGAGCTTGCCCGTGGCTTCGCCAAGGCCAAGCGACCGGAGCGTTCGCTGCTGTTCCTGGCGGTCACCGCCGAGGAGAAGGGCCTGCTGGGCTCGGAGTATTACGCCACGCACCCGCTGTATCCGCTGGAAAAGACCGTGGCGGTGATCAACATGGATGGCATGGCGCCGTTCGGTCCGTCGCGCGATTTCGGCATTTACGGTGCCGCACGTTTCGAGCTGCTGGACCAGCTGAAGGACGTGGCCAAGGGCTGGGACATCCGCTACACCCCGGACCCGAAGCCGGAAGCGGGCCTGTTCTTCCGCTCCGATCACTTCCCGTTCGCCAAGCGTGGCGTACCGGCGCTGTCGTGGTCGGCCGGCCAGGACTGGGTGGACGGCGGCGTGGCCGCAGGCAAGAAGGCCTCCGAGGACTACACCGCCAAGCGTTACCACCAGCAGGGCGACGAATGGCAGCCGGACTGGGTGTTCGCCGGTGCCGCCCGCGACCTGGAAGTGCTGTACACGCTGGGCAACCAGCTGGCCAACTCGCGCAGCTGGCCGAACTGGAGCAAGGACGAATCGTTCCGCGCCGTGCGTGACGCCAGCGCCGACCAGCGCAAGTAACGGCGTTGGGTAGTGCCGGCCGCTGGCCGGCATTGCCGCCCCCAGAAACGCCGGGCCATGCCCGGCGTTCCGGTAACGGCTTCCATCCCCGCTTTCCGGCCCTTCGTCGCAGTCCGCTTGTTTGCCCGGCGGGCCGCCCTATGCTCGGCTCACCCCCTTCCTCCAAGGCGCCGCCGTGTTCGCCAGCCTCTCTCTCCTGATCCGCCACCTGCTGGCCTGGGCCGCCGCGCTGGTTGTCGCCGGCATGGTCTGGAGCGGCATCTTCAGCGGCATGAACGATGGCCCGGGCTGGGTGTTCGGCCTGCTGGCGATGTTCCTGATGATCTCTGCGCTGGGCAGCGCGATCACCCATGTACGCCGGGTCTGGCTGGTGGCCGGCCGGCTGGATTCGACCACGCTCTCGGGCCGCCAGCGCCGCCAGGTGGAACTGCCGATGGACGCCGGCCAGGCCTACGCCGTGGTGGAAGCGGCGATTGCCGAACTTCCGCGCGTGGAGGATGTGGAAAGCTCGGCCGGCAGCCTGCAGGTGCGCGCCTACGTGCGCCGGGTCGACCTCTGGAATGGCCGACAGCCCTCGCGCTGGAACCTGCCGGCGCGGCTGGCGATCAAGCGCAACAGCGTGCTGGCCACGGTCACGCCGGGGCAGGGCACCAGCACCGTCACCCTGTTGTTCGAACCGGATGCTGGCTGGTGGGCCGACCTGCTGGCGCTGGATGAGGGCAGCAACTTCGAGAACGCCGAAGCGGTCACCCGCGCGATCAGCCGCCGCGTGGCCGACCAGCGCCGCGATGAGCAGGCGGCGGCCGAGCAGACCCAGGTGGAGAAGGAACTGTCGGTCGCGCGCTTGAACCTGCTGCACGCGCAGGTGGAACCGCACTTCCTCTACAACACGCTGGCCAACGCGCAGGTGCTGACCCGCACCGATCCGGCGCGCGCCGAACAGATGCTCGGCCACCTGATCCAGTACCTGCGCAGCTCGTTGCCACAGGTGGATGAATCGGTGTCGACGCTGGGCGTGGAGCTGGAGCGCACGCGCGCCTACCTGGAGATCCTGCGCATCCGCATGGGCGCGCGGCTGGCGGTGGAAGTGCAGGTGCCGAATGAACTGCATGGCGTGCACCTGCCGGCGATGGCGCTGCAGACGCTGGTGGAGAACGCGATCAAGCATGGCCTGGAACCCAAGCCAGGCGGCGGCACGATCTGGATCCTGGCGCGCGGTTTCGATGACCACGTGACGGTAACCGTGGCCGACGATGGCCTCGGCTTCGGACAGGGCACCAGCGGCACCGGCATCGGCCTGAAGAACCTGCGCGAGCGCCTGCGACTGACCTGTGGCGAGCAGGCTGGCGTGGCGATCGTCGCCAACTTCCCCAGCGGTGTGGCCGCGACCATGACCTTGCCGCAGACACACAAGGAGCGCAGCCATGCCGCTTGAAGCCCTGATCGCCGAAGACGAGGAACTGCTGCGGCAGTCACTGGTGGAACAGCTGCACCGGTTGTGGCCGGAACTGAAGCTGGTGGCCGAGTGCGAGGACGGCGCCAGTGCGCTGGAGCAGCTGGCCGAGACGCAGCCGGACATCGCCTTCCTCGATATCCGCATGCCCGGCATCAGTGGCATTGAAGTGGCGCGTTCGCTGTCCGAGCTGAGCCCGCGTACCCAGGTGGTGTTCGTCACCGCCTACGACCAGTACGCCATCGACGCGTTCGAGCAGGGCGCGATGGATTACCTGCTGAAGCCGGTCAGTGACGAACGCCTGCTGGCGACGCGTGAGCGCATCCTTTCGCGGTTGCCATCGACGCGTCAGGATGACGCCGTGCTGGAACGCCTGCTGCAGCGGCTGGGCCCAGCGCAGGGCGCTGCCGAACGCCCGCCGCTGGCCTGGATCACCGCCAGCAACGGCCGCGAGACGCAGTTGATCATGCTGGAGGACGTCGCTTACTTTCGTGCCGACAACAAGTACACCACCGTGGTGACTGCCGCAGGTGAGAGTCTGTTGCGCACGCCGTTGCGCGAACTGCTGGAAGTACTCGACCCGCAGCACTTCCGCCAGATCCACCGCTCGACCATCGTCAACATGAAGGCGGTGGCGGCGGTCAGCCGCGACGATACCGGGCGCGGTGTGCTGCGGCTGCGGGGTCGCACGGAAACACTGGTGGTCAGCCAACCGTTCATGAGCCTGTTCCGCGGCATGTGATCCACGCAGGCTGCTGAAAGAACAATGCCACCGTGATCGCGCACGGTGGCATTGTGGGTCCCCCCGCTTCCCTCAAGGCTCAGTAGGCAGGTTGCAGTGTCAGGTCGTGGTGGTGCTCGTTCTCGCCCACGTGGTTGAGGCGGCCGACCAGTTCGGAGTGCTGCTTCATGCGCCCGATCTCGGTCATGATGCGGATGTCCTCATGGCGCAGTTCGCGCTTGGCGGTGACCGCCTGCTTGTAATCGAGTACTTCCGGGTAATGCTCGGCCAGGTCCAGTGCCTCGGCCACGTGCTCGACACTGTCGGCCTTGGAGCTGATGCGGGCGCGGCTGTTGAAGGCCTTCATCCAACGCTCGAAACCGGCAGTGCGGTCGAACATGTTGGCCATGAACCAGATCACGAACAGGATCGAGATCCATGAGCCGAACACCACGACCACGCGCGTGAAGGTGATGTGGTAATCGTCGCGCCACAGGTAGTTGGTGATCAGGCCGAGGATCAGCAGCGAGGCCGCCTGCCAGCCGACGATCGAGGCGATCAACCACTGGCACTTGGCCTGGGCCAGCACAGCCACTTCATCGCGGATCTGCTGCTCGCTGAGGCTGCGCCAGTGCGCGACCTGTTTTTCGAACGGGCTGCTGTAGAGCTCGTTGTCGCGAAGCAGTAGTCCCAAACCCTTGAACAAAGCAATCATGGCTGGCTCCTTGTGGAACGTGCGTCGATCAGCGTTGGACGGTGTGGCGGGTTCAGTTCTAGCACTTCCAGCGAGCCGTGCAATGGGCGCAATGCCTAGCGGCATAAGGGTTTTGTCTGAATGGGTGAATGTTGGTGCATTGCAGCATCGCGGTCGCAGCCTGCGACAGGATGTCGCAGGGTGAAATGTGCTGCGGCCGCACATGAAACCGTGGCTGAGCGCGGAGACTCGCCGCCAGCGTCGTGATCGCCCAGAATCGGGGCCGACCGCGCAACGCGTGGCCGTACTTCCGCCTTTCCTGGACCTGTGATGCCTGCTCTGCTGCAGCGACTCTCCCGCCCCGTCACCGCGCCGATCCGGCGCTGGGTGCTGGAGGCCTTCCCGCGTGGCCAGAGTGGCATCGATTACGACCACCCCCTGGGTGACCGGGGCTGGTTCGGCCCGGACAGCGTCACCTGGCGGCTGCATGCTGAATTCCCTTCGATGCTGGCCGGTGGCCTGTGTGCGCTGATGCTGCAGACCCTGCATCCGCGGGCGCTGGCCGGGGTCTACGACCACTCCAATTTCCGCCAGGACCTGGTGGGGCGCCTGCGTCGCACCACCGCCTTCGTTGCCGGTACCAGCTATGCGCCCAGCGGCGAGGTGGAAGCGCTGGTGGCCAAGGTGCGTCGCATTCACGCGCAGATCCGTGGCCAGACCGCACAGGGCGAGCCGTATGCTGCTGATGATCCGCAACTGCTGACCTGGGTGCACGTAACCGAGGCCTTCGGTTTCCTGCAGGGCTTCCGCCGCTACGGGCGCGAGGTGCCGGAGCACATCGCCGATCGCTACTACGACGAGTACCGCTGCGTGGCCGAGGCACTGGGCGCGGTGGATGTGCCACGCAGCGAAGCCGAAGTGGCGGCGTACTTCTGTGCACGACAGCCGGAGCTGCGTGTGGACGAGCGCTCGCGGGAAGTGCTGGAGGTGTTGTCCGGGGTGCGCCTGCCGGTTCCGGTGCCAGGGCTGTCGCGAGAGGTGTTCCTTGGCGCGGGTGCGGCACTGCTGCCGGACTGGGCCGAGGGCATGCTGGAACGCAATGGCCGCCAGCGTGCGCAGGCCGCAGCCTCTGCGAAGCTGATGCAGGGCATGGCGCCGCTGTTCCGCCGCGCGCTGCCCGATGGCCTGGCCAGCCGCGCCTGCGCACGCATGAGCGTGCCGGTGGAAGTCCTGCGGGAGTGGCCCGAAGTGCTCCGGTAGGTACCAACCTTGGTTGGCACGCGTTTCGCGCGATGCTTCAGAAGCGCCAACCGAGGTTGGCCTCTACCAGAGCGGATTCCGCCGTAGATCCACGCCATGCGTGGATGGGCCTTACCCGCCTACCTTCAACCCGCGCAACAGCATCTGAAGCGCGGCCGTCGCCTGCCGCAGGCGCGCATCACCCTCCTCCCCTTCGGCGATCCAGAACGCGGCCTCGGCCAGGCTGCCGTAGATCAATGACGCCAGCGCCTGCGCATCCACCGGCGCCACCACGCCCTGCGCGATCATCTGTTCGATCAGGCGCTGCATCGAATGCACGCAGTGGCGCTGCGATTCCGGTGAGGCGCCACCCAGCACCGCGCGCGCGTCGCGCAGCACGATGCGCTGGATTTCCGGTTCCAGCGCCATCTCCAGGTACGCGCGACAGCGCTGCACGAAACCCTCCCAGGCATCGTCGGCGCCGTCGCTGATCGCCTGCAGGCGCAGGTCGGTCTCCGCGTCCAGCTGGGCGACCACCGCTGCCAGCAGGCCCTTCTTGTCGCCGAAGTGGTGGTAGAGCGCACCGCGGGTCAGTCCGGCCTGGGCGGTCAGGTCGTCCATCGAGGTGGCGGCATAGCCATGTTCACTGAACACCCGGCGGGCGGTGGCCAGCAGGCTGGCGCGGGTTTCTTCCATCTCGGCGCGGGTGCGGCGGACCATCCTGAGCTCCTTACATACGCAGTGCATGATTATTTACATACGACACGTATGAATGTAGCCTCTTATTCATACGCTCTGTATGTATTGTCGTGGCGCCGGGTGCGCCAGGCAAGCCGCTGCCCTGGAGATCCTGATGGCCACCCCCTACCGCGACCTGTTCGCCGCCCCCGGCACCACCGGCCTTGCCCTGGCCGGGTTGCTGGCCCGCCTGCCGCTGCCGATGACCGGCATCGGCATCATCACCCTGCTGTCGCAGCTGCGCGGCAGCTATGCCCTGGCCGGTGCGGTGTCGGCCACCTTCGTGCTGACCTACGCGCTGCTGTCACCGCAGGTGTCGCGTTGGGTCGACCGCCACGGCCAGGGCAGGGTGTTGCCGTGGGCTACCGCGGCCAGTGCCACCGGGCTGCTGGTGTTGCTGGTCTGCACTGTACTGCGGGCGCCGGACTGGGCGCTTTTCGTCGCTGCCATGCTGGCTGGGTGCATGCCGAGCGTATCGGCGATGGTGCGCGCACGCTGGACCTCGATCCATCGCGGTCGCCCGCAATTGCAGACCGCGTATTCGCTGGAAACCGTATTCGACGAAGTCACCTTCATCGCCGGGCCGCCGCTGTCGGTCGGGCTGTCGGTGGCGGTGTGGCCGCAGGCTGGCGTGCTGGCGGCGGCCCTGTTGCTGGTGGTCGGCATCGTCGCGCTGGTGCTGCAGCGGGGCACCGAACCACCGCTGCAGGCTCTCGATGCCGCAACACCGCGACGTTCCCTGCTGCGGCAACCGGAGATCCGCCTGCTGGCGTTGCTGATGCTGGCGATGGGCGTGATCGTCGGCACCGTCGACATCACCAGCGTGGCGTTCGCCGAGCAGCGTGGGCAGCCGCTGGCCGCCAGCGCGGTGCTGTCGGCCTATGCGCTGGGCAGCTGCGCAGCGGGCCTGCTGTTTGGTGCATTGAAACTGCAGGTGCCGTTGCGGCGCTTGCTGCTGCTCGGTGCAGCAGCCACTTCGATGACCACGCTGCCGCTGCTGTGGGTCGGCAGCCTGCCTGGACTGGCCGTGGCGGTGCTGCTGGCCGGGGTGTTCTTCGCGCCGACGATGATCGTGGCGATGTCGCTGGTCGAACAATGCGTGCCGGCAGCACGGCTCACCGAAGGCATGACCTGGCTGCTGGCGGGTCTGAACATCGGTGTCGCGCTGGGTGCGGCGGTGTCGGGCCAGGTGGTCGATGCCGCTGGCGTGCGCCCGGGCTTTCTGGTCGCGCTGCTCGCGGGCGCCTGCGTGCTGCTGATCGCCGTGCTCGCGCAGCACGCACTGCCTCGAACGCGTGTACCGGCCAGTGTTGCGGAGGCCACGCGATGAACGCTGCTTCGCCTGCACAGCCCGCGACTGTGCTCCGTCGCCCATGGATGGCGGTGTCGGCGGTCGGCCTTGCGACCTTCGCAGTCGTCACTACCGAAATGCTGCCGGTCGGCCTGCTGACCCCGATCGCTGATGACCTTGGTGCGTCCATCGGCACCGCCGGGCTGATGATCTCGCTACCGGCCCTGCTGGCGGCGCTGTTTGCGCCGCTGGTGGTGATCGTTGCCGGTGGCATCGATCGTCGCCGCATCCTGTGCGTACTGCTCGGCCTGCTGATGGTGGCCAACATCGCCTCCGCGCTGGCGCCGGGCATCGCCTGGCTGCTGGCCGCGCGGGTGCTGGTAGGGTTCTGCATGGGAGGTATCTGGGCCATTGCTGGTGGATTGGCCGCGCGCCTGGTGCCGGCGCCTCGCATCGGCCTGGCCACCTCGATCATCTTCGGCGGCGTGGCCGCAGCGTCGGTGCTGGGGGTGCCGCTGGGTGCACTGATTGGCGACGCGCTGGGCTGGCGATTCGCGTTCGCGGCGATGGCGCTGTTCAGCGCGGCGGTCCTGCTGCTGCATCTTGCAGTGCTTCCCGCGTTGCCGGTGGCGGCGTCGGTACGGCTGGCGCAGTTCGTGCAGCTGCTTGGCCACCATGGCCTGCAGCGCGGCCTGTGCCTGACCCTGTTGCTGGTAGCGGGTCACTTCACTGCGTTCACCTATGTACGCCCGTTGCTGGCCCTGCAATCGGGCGTGGATGCTGCCTGGATCGGCGCGCTGCTGTTCGCCTATGGCATGGCGGGCATGGCGGGCAACTTCATCGCCGGGCCGCTGGCCGCACGCCATCCACGCGGGGTGCTGGTGGCGATCGCGTGCGGGTTGCTGCTGACGCCGTTGTTGTTCCTTTGGCTGGGCAGCACGCCAACCGGCGGCATTGCGGTGCTGCTGCTGTGGGGCCTGGCCTATGGCGGTGTATCGGTGGGCCTGATGAGCTGGATGATGAAAGCGGTGCCGCAGGCCGTGGAGATCGCCACCGCCTTGTATGTGGGGGTGTTCAACATCGGCATCGCGCTGGGGGCGTGGGCCGGTGGCCGGCTGCTGGATGGCATGGGCCTGCACGCGAATCTGTGGGCTGCGGCCGGGCTTGCCATGGTCGCCACGCTGGTGATCGCCACAACGCGCCGGTAGATCCACGCCATGCGTGGATGGCTTGTAGGCTTGTAGATATGCCGACCAAGGTTGGCACCCACCAGAGCGAGGCATGTGCCAACCAAGGTCGGCCGCTACCGGAAATGAAACGGGCGCCTTGCAGCGCCCGTTCCGGTTACATCACCACACCTTGACCCGCTTGTCCGGGGCCAGGTACAGCTTCTGGCCTTCCTTCACTTCGAACGCCGGGTACCAGGCGTCGATGTTGCGCACGGTCAGTGCGCGGAACTGGCCCGGTGCATGCACATCGGTCAGCAGCGAGTTGCGCAGCGCCTGCTCGCGGCTCTTGCTGCGCCACGCCTGGGCGAAGCCGAGGAAGAAGCGCTGGTCCGGGGTGAAGCCTTCCAGGGTCTGGCCCGGCTTGCCCTGCAGCGACAGCTGGTAGGCATCGTAGGCAGTGCCCAGGCCGGCCACGTCGGCGATGTTCTCGCCCAGGGTCAGCTTGCCGTTCACATGCACGCCCGGGAACGGCTCGTAGCTGCTGAACTGCGCGGCCAGCGCATCACCGGCGGCGTTGAACTGCTTCAGGTCCTCGGCGGTCCACCAGTTGTGCAGCTTGCCGGTTTCATCGAACAGCGCGCCGGCGTTGTCGAAGCCGTGGCTGATCTCATGGCCGATCACCGCGCCGATCGCACCGTAGTTCACCGCGTCGTCGGCGGCGCCGTCGAAGAACGGCGGCTGCAGGATCGCGGCCGGGAACACCAGGCGGTTCTCCAGCGGCACGTTCATCGCATTGATGGTCTGCGGCAGCATCGCCCATTCGCCGTGGTCGACCGGCTTGCCCAGCTTGGCGATGTTGCGCTGGTACTCGAACAGCTCGGCGCGCTGTGCGTTGCCCAGCGCGTCATCGCGACGGATCTCCAGGCCGGTGTAGTCGCGCCACTTCTCCGGGTAGCCCATGCCCACGGTCAGGCCGGCGACCTTGGCCTTGGCATGTGCCTTGGTCTGCGGCGACATCCACGACAGCGCATCGATGCGCTTGGCGAAGGCGGCGATGATGTTCTTCGCCATCTCGTCCGCGCGTTCCTTGGTCTTCGCGTCGAAGTGCTTCTCGACGTAGCGCTTGCCGATGGCCTCGCCGACTGCATGGTTGGCATCATCCACGGCGCGCTTCCAGCGGTCGCTCTGCTGCGGCGTGCCGCTCAGCGCGGTGCCATGGAAGGCGAAGCGGGCATCGGCGAACTTCTTCGGCAGGTAGGCGGCGGCACGGTCCAGTGCGTGGAAGGCCAGGTAGTCCTTCCAGACGTCCAGCGGCTCGGTGGCGACCAGCTTGGACAGGCCGGCCACGGCCTTGGGCTGCCACACGATGAAGTCCTGCTGCTTGCCCAGCGCGGCTGCATCGAGGAAGGCGTTCCAGTCCATGCCCGGCGCTTTGGCATTGAAGTCGGCCTGGGTCCACGGATTGGCACCCTTGGTCACGTCGTTGGTTTCTTCCTGGGTGGCATGCGCCTGCGCGATCCTGGTCTCCAGAGCGAGGATGCGCTGTGCCTTGCCGGCCGGGTCGGCAACGCCAGCCAGCTGCAGCATCTGCGCGATGTAGGCCTGGTATTGCTTGCGCAGCTCGGCCATGCGGCCGCCGCCCAGGTAGAAATCGCGGTCAGGCATGCCCAGGCCACCCTGGACCAGGTAGGGCGCGGTACGGTCCGGCTGCAGCATGTCCACCGACACCCACAGGCCGAACAGGCGGTCGGTGTAGAAGTTGGTGGCGTTGAGCAGGTCGACGTCGGCGCGCATGTCGCCGCCGAGGGTGCGGGCCAGGCCGGCCTTGTCGGCGATCGCATCGATCGCCTTCAGCTGCGGCTGCAGCGGGGCGATGCCGTGCTGCTCGATGCCGGCTTCGTCCATGTAGGCGGCGTAGTAGTCGCCGATCAGCTTGTCGTCACCGCTGGCCTGCGCGTTGCCGGCCGCGCCTTCGAGGATGGCGCGGGTGTCGGCCAGGGTCTTCTCGGCAATGACGTTGAAGCTGCCGAAGCGCGAACGGTCGGCCGGAATTTCGGTGTTCTTCACCCAGGTGCCGTTGGCGAAGCCGAAGAAGTCATCGCCGGCCGCGATGCTGCGGTCCATGCCGCTGGCATCGAAGCCGAAGCTGCCCAGCATCGGCTTGGCCGCAGCGGGTGCAGCTTCGGCGGGCTTGGCGGTGCCAGCGGCCGGATCGGCCGGACGGTCGCAGGCAGCCAGGGACAGGCTGGCAACGATGGCCAGTGCCAGGGTGGGACGGCGCAGCTTGGACATGGACTTCTCTTGCAGCGGAAAACCCCAAGTCTAATCCGACGCGGTCCGGCTGGCCGTCCCTGTGGCCGGCCGGTCCTGTGCAGGATCTGGCTGAACGCGCCGAAGCGATCTTCACGCCGTCACCGGGGTGGTGCATGCTGGGCCCTGGAGCCCTGCGCGGACACGGGGAGGTGGCCATGCAGGACGGGGTCAGGCGTCAAGAATGGCGTTCGCCGGCCGTTGAGGTCGGGGATGTGGAGGATTCGTTCGCGCATGAAGCCAGCCGACTGCACAAGGAAGATCGACCGATGCCCGCGTTGAAGCGGGCGTTGGCCCGTCCGTTGCGCGCCATCACCTGGGGCGGCGTGCTGCTGGGCCTGTTGCTGGTGGCCGGATTGGCCACCATGCTGGCCAACGACCATCACCGCCGCCTGGAGGCCGCGCAGCGGCAGAGCCGCGCGCTGGCGGTGGGCAGCGAGCGCCTGCTGGCGCTGGAGCTGCGCAACCTGGAGCGGGCGATGTCCGGCATCGCTGCCGATGCCGCTGAACTGTTCCGCAGCGTGCCGGCGCAGGCGCCGGCACTGCTGGATGCCGCTGTCGGTGGCGTGCTGCGCCGCCACGCTGAACTGCACAGCATCGTGGTGCTGGACAGCCATGGCCGCGCCCTGACGGCCGGCAAAGGTGACCTGAACCTGCCGCTGTGGACCGACCCGCAGCGCCGCGGCCTGGGCAGTTCGCTGTATATCGGCCCGCCGCTGCGCGCCAGCGATGGTGGCTGGGTGGTGCCGCTGGCGTTGCCGATGGCCGGTGACCGCTGGTTGCTGGCGCGGCTGCGCTGCGGCGAACTGCAGCGCATCGTCGGCGGGCTCGATGTTGGCCCGAACGGGCTGGTTTCGATCAGCGATGCGGAAGGCTACATGCTGGCCCGCGTGCCAGACCCGCACGGCACGGTCGGTCGCCGCTACGATCTTCCGCACCGCGACCTGCTCGGCAAGCAGGCCGTGGTCGAGCTCGGCAGCCTGCCCGGCGTGGTCGATGGTGTGCCGCGCATCACCACCATCAGCACGCTGGAACGCAGCCCGCTGGCGGTGCAGGTCGGCCTGGCCGACGAAGACGTGCTCGCGCCCTGGTGGCCGTACCTGCAGGCGTCGGTGGCGATCGTACTGGCCTATATCGCGGTGTTGCTGGTACTGCTGTACGCCGTGCGGCGCAGCACCCGCAGCCAGCAGGCGATGGCCGAGGAACTGAAGACGGGCCACGCCGAGCTGCGTCTTGCGCACCAGGTCGGTCGTGTCTGCACCTGGTACGTGGATGAGGACGCCGCACTGCTGCGCTGGTCGCCGCTGGCGCGCGAGATCTTTGGAGTGCAGACCGATGCCCTGCCGGTCGCCGATTTCTTTGCACGGGTGCATCGCGATGATGCCGCGCGCCTGCAGCAGGCCTTTGACCAGGCCTTCGCCGGCGGTGCGGTGCTCGACCAGGTGTTCCGCCTGGTGCTGCCCGGGGGTGAAGTGCGCTGGGTGGGGGCCCGCGGACAGCGGGTGGAAGTGGCCGACAGCGAACGGCGCATGATCGGCGCGCTGACCGACCTGAGCGAACGCTACCAGGCGCGCGAGCAGATGAGCGAAGTGGAGCGCCGCTTCCGCCTGTTGTTCGACCGCAACCCGGCGCCCTTCTGGGTGTTCGATCCGGACACGCTGCGCTTCATCGAGGTCAACGACGCTGCGGTGCGCCAGTACGGTTACAGCCGCGAGGAATTCCTGGCGATGAGCATCCTCGACATCCGTCCGCGCGAAGGCTGGGACGAAGTGAAGGGGGCGATCGCCAAGGCCCGTGTCGGCGAACTGCAGGACGCCACCGTGCGCCTGCACCGGCGCAAGGATGGCAGTGTGTTCGAAGTGCGCGCGCACCTGTCCAAGCTCGATTTCGATGGTCAGCCCGCCTGCCTGGTGCTGGCCGAGGATGTGAGTGAACGGCTGGCCTACGAACGCGACCTGGCCTACCAGGCGCGGCACAACCCGGCCACCGGCCTGCTCAACGTGCGTGCGCTGACCGACCAGCTGGATGAGCAGGACGAGGGCTATACCATCGCCTTCGTGCAGTTGCGCGGCCTGCAGCTGGTGGCCGATACGCTGGGACGCGAGATCGGTGATGCGGTGCTGCAGTCGATGGCGACCCGCCTGGGCGGGTTGGGCGCGCGTTGCGGCACGCTGGCCTTCCAGCCGGCGGAGGACTTCGTGTTCGCCATCGGTGCCGGGCACGATACCCAGCGCGTGCTGGACGACCTGCTGCAGATCGTGTCGGCGCCGATGCGCGGCAAGGATTCACTGCACCAGTTCGAGCCGCGCATCGGTGTGGCCGTGCACATTGCCGGCGACGGCCACAGCGCCGAGCAGGTGATCGGCATGGCTGCACAGGCCGCGCATGCCGCGCGTGCCGAGGGCAACGTGGTGGTCTGGTTCGACGCGGCAGTGACCACGCGCCTGGCCGACCGCCTGCGCCTGGCAGGGCGCATCCATGCGGCCATCGACAACGAATTCCAGCTGTATTTCCAGCCGATCCGGCACGCCAGCGATGGCAGCCCGGCGGCACTGGAGGCGCTGCTGCGCTGGCCACAGGCCGATGGCAGCTTCATTCCGCCCAACGAGTTCATCCAGCTGTGCGAGGAGACCGGGCTGATCCTGGCGCTGGGCCGCTGGGTGATCCGTGCGGCGGCCAAGGCGCAGCGGCGGCTGGTCGAGGCCGGCTGGGGCGAGCTGCCGATCGCAGTCAATGTGTCCGCCGTGCAGTTCTTCAACAGCGACCTGGTGGCCGAGTTCACCCGCGCCCAGCAGGAGTTCGGTCTGGCCCGCGGCGCGCTGCACGTGGAGTTGACCGAGAGCAGCCTGATGCGCAAGCCGGCGCAGGCGATGCAGACCATGCAGCGCCTGCACGAGCAGGGCATCAGCGTGTCGCTGGATGATTTCGGCACCGGCTATTCCAGCATGTCCTACCTGCAGCACCTGCCGCTGGACATCCTGAAGATCGATCGCAGTTTCGTTGCCGATGTGGAAACCAATCCACGCAATGCCTCGATCTGCCGCGCGCTGTTGTCGCTGGGCCACAGCATGGGCCTGACGATCATCGCCGAGGGCGTGGAGACGCCGGGGCAGCTGGACTGGCTGGCCGCACACGGCTGCGACCAGGTGCAGGGCTACCTGCTGGGGCGGCCGGCGCCGCTGGAACGGATCATCGATGCGCTGGATGAGGTGGCCGCCTAAGTGGTAGTGCCGGCCGCTGGCCGGCATTCGCCCAGGACCGGGATGTGTCTGATTGCCGGCCAGCGGCCGGCACTACCGGCAAACGCCAGGCTCGGCTACACCCCGGCCTCCACCAGGTGGTCGATGAAACTGCGCACCTTCGGTGCCAGGTGGCTGCGGCTGGCATAGACCGCGAAGATGCCGATCGGCGCGGCCTCCCATTCGGGCAGGATGCGCACCAGGCGGCCATCGGCCAACGCATCCTGCAACAGGAAGTCCGGCTGCAGGATCACCCCCATGCCTGCAATCGCCGCTTCGCGCAGCACGTCGCCGTTGTTGGCATGCAGCAGGCTGCTCACCGCCACCTTCACTTCTCCAGCGGGCCCCTGCAGCGGCCAGTGATCACCGGCGGCCCAGTAGCTGTAGCTCAGGCACGCGTGTGCCTGCAGGTCCTGCGGGGTCTGCGGGGTGCCGTGTGCGGCCAGGTAGGCCGGCGCGGCGCACAGGCTCACCCGCGATTCGCCCAGGCGGCGTGCGATCAGCGTGGGGCCGGGCTCGCGGGTGATGCGGATGGCCACGTCGTAGCCTTCCTCGACCATGTCCACCAGGCGGTCGGACAGCGCCAGGTCCAGTTCCACCTGCGGGAAGCGTTCGCGGTAGCTGGCCAGCAACGGGCCGAGGCGGGCAATGCCCCAGCTGACCGGCGCGTTGATGCGCAGCGTGCCCGAGGGCTCCAGCGCCTGCGCACCGATGCTGGCCTCCAGCGCGTCGAACTCGGCCAGCAGGCGCACGCACTGGGCGTAATAGGCGGCGCCGGCACTGGTCGGGCTGACCCGGCGCGTGGTGCGGTGGAGCAGGCGGGTGGACAGGCGCTTCTCCAGCGCCGCGACCTGGCGGGTGACGCCGGCGGTGGACATGTCCAGGGCCTGGGCGGCGGCACTGAAGCCGTTGCGCTCGACCACCGCCACGAAGACCCGCATCGCATCGAGGGTATCCATTGTTGCGTCTTTTGAAATAAATACGGTCAAACCATCGTATTTATCAGTCCGTGAAGGCGCAATAACCTGTGCCTACTCCCTTCAAGGTGCTTTCCGATGCACACCACGACCGCTCCTGTTTCGCCGCTGGCACCGTATGGCGCCACCCTGCTGCGCCTGGCCCTGGGCGTGCTGTTCCTGGTCCATGCGCTGACCAAGCTGCTGGTGTTCACCCCGGCCGGTACGGCGGCGTTCTTCGAATCTCTGGGGCTGCCCGGCGTGCTCGGCTACCTCACCATCGCCGTCGAGCTGACGATCACCGCCGGGCTGCTGCTGGGCATCTACGCGCGCTGGGTGGGCCTGGTTGGCGTGCCGCTGCTGCTGGGCACCATCGCCACCGTGCACGGCGCCAACGGCTTCGGCTTCGCCAACGCCGGCGGCGGCTGGGAATATCCGGCCTTCTGGGCGCTGGCGCTGGTGGTGCTGTTCCTGGTCGGCGACGGCAAGTGGACCCTGCGTTCGCGCTGATCGTCGCCTGATCCTGCAACTGGAGAATTCCATGTCCCGCCTGCCTTCGCTGTACATCTCGCATGGTTCGCCGATGACCGCCCTGCATCCGGGCCAGGTTGGCGTGCGTCTGGCCGAGCTGGCGCGCGATCTGCCGACGCCACGCGCCATCGTGATGGCCTCGGCGCACTGGCTGGGCCGGCAGCCGCTGGTCGGTGCGCATCCGCAGCCGCCGACCATCCACGATTTCGGCGGCTTCCCGCGCGCGCTGTTCGAACTGCAGTACCCGGCGCCAGGTGATCCGGCGCTGGCCGAAGAGGTGGCCGGCCGCATCGCCGCCGCCGGCCTGCCGGTGGCGCTCGACCCGCAGCGTGGCCTCGACCACGGTGCCTGGGTGCCGCTGCGGCTGTTGCGCCCGCAGGCCGACATCCCGGTGGTGCCGCTGTCGATCCAGCCGCTGCTCGGGCCCGAGCATCAGTTCGCGCTGGGCCGTGCGCTGGCGCCGCTGCGCGAACAGGGCGTGCTGCTGGTCGGCTCGGGCAGCATCACCCACAACCTGCACGACTGGGGTGACTACCAGGACGGCAAGGAAGCGCCTTACGTGCGGCCCTTCATCGAGTGGGTGGAGCAGCGGCTGGCTGCCGACGACCGCCAGGCCCTGCTCGACTATCGCCGGCAGGCACCGTTCGCCGAGCGCGCGCACCCGACCGACGAGCACCTGCTGCCGCTGTTCTTCGCGATGGGCGCGGCGGGCGAGGGCGGCTTCGGTGCACGCCGCATCGATGCCGGCATCGACGCCGGTTTCCTGGCCATGGACCTGTACCGCTTCGATGGGGCGGCATGAGCCGGGGCTGACGCCGGGCCATCCCCGTCGTCGCGCCTGCAGCCGCATGTGGTAGTTTTTTCCGGGTTTCCGGCGCTGGCCTTCCGAGCCTCCCCACGCGCCGCTTCCTGGAAGAAGCATGCATACCATTGAAGTCGTCCTGGCGATGCTGGTGGCCGTTGTCGCCAGCGGCTACCTGGTTCGCGTCCTGCCGTTCTCGTTGCCGCTGCCGCTGGTGCAGATCGGGCTGGGCGCGGTCATCGCCGGGGTATTCAACCGCGGCCATGCGCTGGAGCCGGAAGTGTTCTTCCTGCTGTTCCTGCCGCCGCTGCTGTTCCTCGATGGCTGGCGCATTCCCAAACAGGGCCTGTTCCGCGACAAGGGCGCAATCCTCGAGCTGGCGTTCGGCCTGGTGGTGTTCACCGTCATCGGCGCCGGCTTCCTGATCCATTGGCTGATTCCGGTGATGCCGCTGGCGGTGTGCTTCGCACTGGCGGCGATCGTGTCGCCGACCGATCCGGTGGCAGTCGGTGCGATCGCCTCCAAGGCGCCGATTCCCAAGCGCCTGATGCACATCCTGGAAGGCGAGTCGCTGCTGAACGATGCGTCCGGCCTGGTCTGCTTCCGCTTCGCGGTGGCCGCAGTGATGACCGGCACCTTTTCGCTGGCCACGGCCTCGCTGACCTTCGTGTGGGTGGCGGTGGCCGGCCTGGCGGTGGGCGTGGCGGTCACCCTCGGTGTGTCGACCTTCCAGCGCTGGCTGTGGCGCCGCTTCGGCGAGGAGCCGGGCGCGGCGATGCTGGTCAACCTGCTCATTCCGTTCGCGGCCTACCTGCTGGCCGAAGAGATCCATGCCTCGGGCATTCTCGCCGCGGTCGCCGCCGGCATCGCGATGAGCTATGTCGAGCTGACCGGCCGCGTTTCCGGCAGCATGCGCGTGCAGCGCGCCGGGGTCTGGAACATGCTGCAGTTCAGCTTCAACGGCATCATGTTCGTGCTGCTGGGCGAGCAGCTGCCGGGCATCGTCGAGCGCGCCACCACCACCATGAACGAGAGCGGCCACCAGAGTGCGTGGTGGCTGCTGGTGTACGTGGTGGTGATCAACCTGGCGCTGGTGGTGCTGCGCCTGTTGTGGGTGTGGCTGTCGCTGCGCTGGAACCTGCTGCGCGCGCGGCGCCGCGGCCTGGAGCGCGGCGAGGCACCGAACTGGCGCATCGTGGTGGCCACCTCGGTGGCCGGCGTGCGTGGTGCGATCACGCTGGCGGGTGTGTTGACCCTGCCGCTGTTCCTGCCCGATGGCAGTGCGTTCCCGGCGCGTGACCTGGTGATCTTCCTGGCCGCGTCGGTGATCCTGTTCTCGCTGCTGGGCGCCAGCATCGCGCTGCCACAGCTGCTGAAGGGCCTGCAGCTGCCGGCCGATTCAGGCGAACGCAAGGAAGAGGACCTGGCACGCCGGCTGTCGTCGAAGGCCGCTCTGGCCGGGGTCGAGCGCATGCGCCAGCAGCTGGTGATGAACCAGAACACCGAGAACGTGCAGCTGTACAACGACGCTGCGTCGCGGGTGAGCCTGCTGTACCAGCGCCACCTGGAGCGCGACAGTGATGGGCCCGACGTGGACCCGGAGAAGGTCCGGCGCATGGAAATGGGCTACCGCCAGCTGCGCAGCGCAGGCCTCAATGCCGAGCGCGAGGAGCTGTTCCGGTTGACCCGGCGCGGGGTGATCTCCGACGAGATCTCGCGGCGCCTGATCCGCAACCTGGACCTGCTGGAATCGCGCAAGCGCGAATGACGCTGCGGTCGGGCGGCGTCGATCGGGGTCAGATCCCTTTCCGCAGGAAGGGGATCTGACCCCAGGATCCGAGAGCCGCGCTTATTCCGGCTTCGTTTCCAGGAAATACGCCTCGACCTTGCCCTTGACCTTGATGGTCATCGGGTTTCCGCGGCGGTCGCGGGCCTTGCCGGCCTGAACGCGGATCCAGCCTTCGCTGACCGAGTATTCCTCGACGTTGTCGCGCTCGACGTCGTTGAAACGCACGCCAACGCCGCGCTCCAGCGCCTGCGCATCATGGAAGGGGCTGGCCGGGTTGATCGCCAGGTGGTCGGGAGGGGTATCGCTCATCGCTTCATTCACAGTGACGGCCACCAAGGCCGGCTTCAGCGGCACAGGATAAACCGTAGAATGCCGGCCTGCCCCAGAGGAAGTTCCACCATGCCCGACAACAGCGACTATTTCGACTTCGAGGAAGACATCCACGACTTCGACGAAGACGGCTTCGAGGCCCGGGTCTGGAACCTGCTGGTGCTGATCAACCCGGGCGACGAAGAGCTGGCCCTGCAGCAGTTCAACCGCTGGCGCGAGCATCTGGCCGAGGACGGGCAGCCGCTGGAAGCGGACAGCGACTGGCTGCCGGCCCTGTTCACGGCCATTGCCTGGCAGTCCGGTTTCGAGGTGGAACGTGATGACCTGGAATCGCTGCAGTCGGCGGTGAACGAGCTGTCGGCGCGCTTCAACCTGCAGCTGGACTGGGGCGGTGACCTGGATGACGAGGACTTCGCCGAAGGCCTGGACGGCGTGCAGCTGATGTCCACCGCCTTCGACCGCCTGCGCGAGCACAACTACACGCTGTGGAGCGTGGATGCCGGCAGCGACGGCTTCACCGGGATGATGGCACTGACCCGCGACGACGACGCGATGCTGGCGCTGTGCTCGCTGCTGAACGTGGAAATCCGGCTGGGCAGCGACCCGTTCTGAGGCCGGTAGGTGGGTGCGGAGCCCGCCTATAGGTGGATGTCAACCTTGGTTGGCATGCCCTGTGCCGATGTGCGGACCAAGGTCCGCACCCACCACAGCAAGGGGTAGCCCCCAACGCCGGCCTATGGCCGGTACTGCGCCCGGGCGTTGGCGATCACCGCTTTGACCAGCTCGCGGTCGGCGTGCCGGGAAATGGCCCTTGCACCGAGCGCGATCGCCTGTGCGCGCAGTTCGGCAGTGACATCGTAGTGTGCACCGCTGGCCTTGTTCTGGAAGGCCCGCGCTGGAATGCCGAGCTGCGCCGCCATGGCGTGCAGCTCGGGCAGGGTATCGGCCATCAGGTGCGCCCAGCGCTGTCCGCGCCAGGGATGCACCGCGTCATCGACGTAGACCGTCACCGCCGCGGCCGGTTCAGGCCTGCGGCTTGCTGTCGCTGTCAGCGGCCGGCGCGGCCTCGGCGTCGGCAGCAGCGGCTTCGGCCACGTCGCCCTCGGCGGCTTCGCCTTCCTCGCCTTCAGCAGCGTCGACGCCTTCGAATTCGGCAACCAGCTTGTCCAGATATTCGTCAGCGGTCTGGCCGGATTCGGCCGCCAGGGTGTCCAGCAGCTTCTGCAGCAGTTCGGAGTACTCCAGGTTGACCTTGCGGCCTTCCTTTTCCTGCACGTTGGACAGGTGCTTGAGCATGGCCAGCATCGGCACCGGGTTCTCGGCGTTGCCCATGGTCTGGCCGCCGATGGCCAGCAGCCACTCACGGCCCTGCAGGCCGATGGCGGCGACCACCTGGCCGTCTTCGTTGGTCAGCACGGCATGGTTCTGCACCTGCTGCTGGGCGTTCAGGCGCAGGAACGGGCGCTTGGCCTGCTGCTTCTTGCGCTTGTCGCGCTTGGCCTTGGAGTTCTGGGACATGGGGTGGGGTCACCTGGAAACGGAAAGACCGCCATTGTAGCGGCCGCACGCAGATGGGGTCAGATCCCTTTCCATGGAAAGGGATCTGACCCCGGTTCAATCAGCGCGCCACGGCGGGCGCGGCGGCCTCTGCCGGTGCCTTGCCCTGCGCGGCCTGCACATCCGGGTCGACGGTCGGCGCCGACAGCCCCACCTGCGGGCCGGCACCGGCCAGGGCGGCCTCCTCGGCGGCCCTGGTCATTACTACGATGCTGATGCGGCGGTTGATCGGGTTCTGCGGGTCGGTCTTGTCGAACAGCACGGACGAGGACAGGCCGACCACGCGGGTGATCTTGCTGTCATCCAGGCCGCCATCGACCAGCGCGCGGCGTGCGGCATTGGCACGGTCGGCGCTCAGTTCCCAGTTGCCGTAGCCGCGTGCGGCGGAATAGGCGGTGATGTCGGTGTGGCCGGTCAGGCTGATCCGGTTCGGCACATGGTTCAGGTACTCGGCCAGCTCGTGCAGGATCTGCTGCGTATAGGGCTTCAGCGTGGCACTGCCAAGGTCGAACATCGGCCGGTTCTGCTTGTCCACGATCTGGATGCGCAGGCCTTCCGGGGTCAGGTCCAGCAGCAGCTGGTCCTTGAACGGTTCCAGCGCCTGGCTCCTGCTGATCGCTTCCTGCAACTCCTTCATCAGCTGCTCCAGCTGCTGCTTGTCGCGCTGCTGCTGGTCCACCGGCTGCGGTACTGCTTCCTTCTGGTTCTGGAAGGGATCGTTGCTGTTGCCACGCGAAATGTCGGTGGCACCGCCCAGCTTGATCATCGAAGTACTGGCGCCGCCCGGGCCGGCCATGCCGGGCGCCGGCGTGGCGTTCTGGCCACTCAGCGGGCTGGGGTTGCGGAAGTACTCGGAAATGGCTGCACGGTCGTTCTTGTTGGTGGTGGCCATCAGCCACAGCACCAGGAAGAAGGCCATCATCGCGGTCACGAAGTCGGCATAGGCCACCTTCCATGAACCGCCATGATGGGCGGCGTGGCCGGCCTTCTTGACCCGGCGGACGATGACGGTGGGCTTGTTCTCGGCCATGGCTTACTTGACCGTCTTCAGGTGCTGCTCGAAATCGGAGAAGGCCGGGCGCACGTTCGACGGCAGCGTCTTGCGGGCGAATTCCAGTGCGATCTTCGGGTTGTAGCCGCGCAGGCAGGCCAGCAGGGCGGTCTTCACCGATTCGTAGATGCGGCTGTCCTGTTCGGCGCGCGCTTCCATTGCCGCTGCCATCGGGCCGACGAAACCGTAGCCCAGCAGGATGCCCAGGAAGGTGCCGACCAGCGCACCGGCCACGTGGCCACCTACTTCGACGATATCGCCGCCGATCGAGCCCATGGTGATGACGATGCCCAGCACCGCCGCCACGATGCCGAAACCGGGCAATCCGTCGGCGACCTTGTTCATCACCTGCGACGGTGCCATCGCCTCGGCGTGGTGCTTTTCCAGCTCCAGTTCCAGCAGCGGTTCCAGCTCGTGCGGCTCGATGTTGCTGCCGATCATCAGGCGCAGGCAGTCGGTGATGAAGTCGATCAGGTGGTGGTCGGCCTGCACCTTGGGGTAGTTGCCGAACAACGCGCTCTCGGCCGGGCGCTCGACATGGTCTTCCAGTGCCATGAAGCCTTCGCGGCGCGCCTTGTTCAGCAGTTCATAGAGCAGGCTGAGCACATCGATGTAGTCCTGCTGCTTGTAACGTGGGCCCTTGAACACGCCCACCATCGCCTGCAGGGTCTGCTTGACCGTCTTGGCCGGGGTGCCGACCAGGAATGCGCCGAGCGCGGCGCCGCCGATGATGACCAGTTCGTAGGGTTGCCAGAGGGCACCCAGGCGGCCGTGGGCACCGAGGTAGCCCCCGATCACGCTGATGATGACGACCAGGAATCCAACGATGATGAGCATGGCGCGACGCAAGGAGAGGGGATATCTCCTTGTCGGCCCGTCGCCTGGTTTTCTGAAGAGGGAATTCTGTGAAATCGGTCAGCGGGGTATTTCAGCCCGCCACGCCGGCCTCGGCACCGCCACGCTGCAGTGGATCGGGCCAGGGCTCGCCATTGCCGGTGAACGAAAGTGAGACGGAGTTCAGGCAGTGGCGCTCGTAGGTCGGCGGCGGGCCGTCCGGGAACACATGGCCCAGGTGGCTGCCGCAACGCGCACAGGTGATCTCGGTGCGCACCATGCCGTGGCTGGTATCGCGGATCTCGCGCACGTGCGCCGGGTCGAACGGCGCGAAGAAGCTGGGCCAGCCAGTGCCGGAATCAAACTTGGTACTGGAGCGGAACAGCGGCAGCGCACACAGCCGGCAGCAGTAGACGCCCTCGCGCTTGTTGTCGAGGAACACCCCGCAGAACGGCGCTTCGGTGCCGTGCTGCAGCAGCACGCGGCGCTCCTCGCTGCTGAGGCCGGCGACGAGTGCCTCGGTCTGGGTGGCGGTGGGGGGCGTCAGATCGAAGGCAGTCATGGCGGCGCTCCGTGGGGTCGATGGCCTGGGGATGCGGGAAAACGTGGGGGTGATGGAGCGACCTTGCAAGTGTGATGGCCGTTCATGGGCGGCACACAGGGGGTGGCGCATGGTGAAGACGATCCACGCCGGAGCGTGCCATGAAATCGCCCCTTCCCCTGTTGCTGATCGCCCTGCTGCCTGCGTTGGCGCTGGCCCAGGTGCCGACCGCCGATCCGACCGCCACCCGCAGCAGCACCACCGTGGCGCCCACCCCGGTGGCACCGCCACCACAGGCCGCGCGCCCGCAGCCGCAGGTACTGCCCTCACCGCAGCCGGCGCAGCCGATCAAGTCCACGGGGCCGGCCCAGGTCGCGCCGACGCCGGTACCGAAGCCGGCCGACAAGGTCTACGACCGCAACGGTCGCATCATTCCCGGCGTGCGCCCGGCCGGTCCCAACCGCGTGTTCGATTCGCGCACCGGGCGTTATCTCGACAGCGTGCCGCAGGGCGACGGGCAGCAGATCCGGTAAGGCCGCGCCCGGCGGCGCAGCTGAACCTCCGAAAACAACACCTTCCCGATCACTGCTTTTTCGCCTGCGATTAACCGTTCCGGGACCACCGTGGCCCTGCGCCGGCATTCCGCCGCCGCATGTCCTTCGTCCACTGGATCGCGATCATGAAGAACCAGCAGAACCGTCATCCCGGCAAGGAACCGCAGGGCCGCAACCCGCAACAGCAGCAACAGCAACAGATGGAACCGCAGCAGTCGCACAAGGGCGGCAAGCAGCAGGAGCAGCGCCCGCAGAAGCATCCGCAGCAGCGCTGACGGATCCGGGGTCAGAGCCCGCGTTGCGGGATCTGACCTTCGCACGCAGCCCCCTGATCGGGGTCGGATCCCGCACAGCGGGCTCTGACCCCACCCCCGCAGCCACCTCAGTCCGGAATCGGCAGGCTCAGCGTTTCCTTCACCTCTTCCATCACGATGTAGCTCTTCGATTCACGCACATGCGGCAGCGTCAGCAGGGTGCTGCCGAGCAGCTTGCGGTAGGAGGCCATCTCGCTGATCCGTGCCTTCAGCAGGTAATCGAAGTCGCCCGACACCAGATGACACTCCAGCACGTTCGGCAGCTTCAGGGCGGCACGCCGGAACTCCTCGAAGATGTCGCCGGACTTGTAGGCCAGGCTGATCTCCACGAACACCAGCAGGCTGGCCTTCACCGCCGCAGGGTCCAGATGGGCGTGGTAACCGGTGATCACGCCTTCGCGCTCCAGCCGGCGCACGCGCTCGGTGCACGGGGTGGTGGACAGGCCGACCCGCTCACCCAGTTCGGTGAAGGAGATGCGGCCTTCGGCCTGCAGGATGCGCAGGATCTTGCGGTCGATCTTGTCCAGTTCGCGGGTACGGGTGGCCATGGCCGTCAACCTTGGGGAGTGAATCTCAGGAGAACATCCTGCCGGTTGATTGCAAATCAGGCAAATCAACTGGTATCGGCTGTCTATACTTCCCCAATTATGGTCCCGGCGCGCTCCAGTGCAGGGAATGATCGGGTTGGAGAAGTCCCATGCGAGTCCTAGTTCTCGGCAGCGGCGTGATCGGCACCACCAGTGCCTGGTACCTGCGACAGGCCGGGTTTGAAGTCACGGTCATCGACCGCCAACCCGGCCCGGCGCTGGAGACCAGCTTCGCCAATGCCGGCCAGCTGTCGTTCGGCTACACCTCGCCGTGGGCGGCGCCGGGCGTGCCGAAGAAGGCGATCGGCTGGCTGTTCGAGAAGCACGCGCCGCTGGCGATCCGCCCGGGCATGGACCTGGCCCAGTACCGCTGGCTGTGGCAGATGCTGCGCAACTGCACCCACGAGCGCTACGCGATCAACAAGGCGCGCATGGTGCGCATGTCCGAGTACAGTCGCGACTGCCTGAACGAGTTGCGCGCGCAGATCGGCATCGAGTTCGAAGGCCGCGACCTGGGCACCACCCAGTTGTTCCGCACCCAGCAGCAGCTGGATGCCTCGGCGCAGGACATCGAGATCCTGGCCCAGTACGGCGTGCCGTACGAGGTGCTGGACCGTGCCGGCATCATCCAGGCCGAACCGGCCCTGGCCCACGTCGATGGCCTGGTCGGCGCGCTGCGCCTGCCGCGTGACCAGACCGGCGACTGCCAGCTGTTCACCCGTCGCCTGGCGCAGATGTGCGTGGACGCCGGCGTCGAGTTCCGTTTCGACCAGGACATCACCGGCCTGGAGTTCGATGGCGACCGCATCACCGGCGTGCGCATCGACGGCAAGCTGGAAACCGCCGACCGCTTCGTGGCTGCACTGGGCAGCTACTCGCCAGCGCTGGTCGCACCGCTGGGCATGCGCCTGCCGGTGTACCCGCTGAAGGGCTACTCGCTGACCCTGCCGATCACCGACCCGGCGATGGCACCGACCTCGACCATCCTCGACGAGAGCTACAAGGTGGCGGTGACCCGCTTCGACGATCGCATCCGCGTCGGTGGCATGGCCGAAGTGGCCGGCTTCGACCTGTCGCTGTCGCAGCGCCGCCGCGAGACCCTGGAACTGGTGGTCAGCGACCTGTACCCGAAGGGCGGCGACCTGTCGCGCGCGCAGTTCTGGACCGGCCTGCGCCCGGCCACGCCGGACGGCACGCCGGTGATCGGCGCCACGCCGTTCCGCAACCTGTACCTCAACACCGGCCACGGCACGCTGGGCTGGACCATGGCCTGCGGTTCGGGCCGCTACCTGGCCGACCTGATGAGCGCGCGCCAGCCGCAGATCAGCACCGAAGGTCTGGATATTTTCCGCTACGGCCAGTACGGTCACGCGCCGCAACACGAGAACCGCACATGCGTCCTGCCCGCGCGCTGATCGATCTGGGCGCCCTGCGCAGCAACTACCGGCTGGCCCGTGAACTGGGCGGTGGCAAGGCCCTGGCGATCATCAAGGCCGATGCCTATGGCCATGGCGCGGTGCGCTGTGCACAGGCACTGGAAGACGAGGCCGATGGCTTCGGCGTGGCCACCATCGAAGAAGCGCTGGAACTGCGCCAGGCCGGCATCCGTGCGCCGATCCTGCTGCTGGAAGGCATTTTCGAACCCAGCGACATGGCGTTGGTGGCCGAGCATGATTTCTGGTTCGCCGTCGGTTCGCCGTGGCAGCTGGAGGCCGTCGCCGCCTTCGACAGCCCGCGCCCGTTGACGGTGTGGCTGAAGCTGGACAGCGGCATGCATCGCCTCGGCCTGGACGTGGACAGCTTCCGCGCGGCGCATGCGCGCCTGTCAGCGCTGCCGCAGGTCGAGCGCATCGTGCTGATGACCCACCTGGCACGTGCTGACGAGCTGGACAGCGAGCGCACCCATGAACAGGCCGCGACCTTCGCCCGCGCCATCGATGGCCTGGAGGGCGAGACCAGCGTGTGCAATTCGCCGGCGCTGCTGGGCTGGCCGGACGTGCGCAGCGACTGGGTCCGCCCGGGCCTGATGCTGTACGGCGCCAACCCGCTGCCGGAGGCTTCGGAGATCACCGCGCGCCTGCGCCCGGTGATGACGATGCAGTCGAAGGTGATCGCCGAACGCTGGATCGAGGCAGGTGAACCGGTGGGTTATGGCGCGCGCTTTGTCTCGAAGGCACGCACGCGCGTAGGTGTGGTCGCGCTCGGCTATGCCGACGGTTATCCGCAGTTCGCCCCGAATGGCACGCCGGTGCTGATCGACGGCCAGCCCGGTGCGCTGATCGGGCGCGTGTCGATGGACATGCTGACCGTGGACCTGACCGCGCATGCGCAGGCCGGCATCGGCAGCGTGGTGGAACTGTGGGGTTCAGCGCCGACGCTGTCGGAGCTGGCGCCGCGCTGCGGCGTGAGCGCGTACCAGCTGCCGTGCGCGGTCAAGCGCGTGGCGAAGGTGTACGTGTAGAGCCGAGCCCACGCTCGGCTTCGGTAGCGGCCGACCTTGGTCGGCCCTGTGAATGCGTGTCGACCGAGGGGCCTAACGCGCGGCGGTGGCCTGGCTGGCCAGCTGGCGCTTGACCCAGTCATCGATCAGGCGCTTCTCGTAGCGCAGCGGATCACTTTCGCTCTTCAGCCCAACGTTGTGCAGGTAGCCGGTATCACTCAGGCGTGCGTCACCTTCACTGACGATGCGGCCGCTGGCGTCCTTCAACGTGTACTGCAGGGTGATCCGCGGTGGGTAGATGTCGCGCATGATGCGGATGTCGCGCCCGCGGGGGCCATGCCACGGCTCGTAGTCACCGGCTCGCTTGATGTCGACCAGGGTCACATCCAGGGTCTGCCCCGGTTGCAGTGGTTTGGCTGCGGTGATCTGCACGTAGCGCGCCAGCTGCTGGACCCAGTCGCCGCGTTCGGCCTCGAAGCGGTTGCTGCTCTGGCGGATCTCGGTGAATTTGGCCGGATCGTCCCACTTCACGCTGACCGGGCCATCGGCCTGCAGCGCGCGCGGGGCTTCCGGATCGGTCACCGCGCGTGGCGCAGCATTGGCGCCGCCTGCCACGAGGGCACCGGCCAGCAGAAGGGCGGTAGCAAGTGAGCGGTTCATGACGGTCTCCTGCATCCCCTGAGGGGGACGATATTGATCACGGATCGAGTGTGATCCCGCTCCAGGGCAACGGCAATGGCCGAATGCGTCATGCGCAAGAGCGGTTGCCGCCAATTCATCGTCGTCAACCCTGACTGACGGCGCTTGACGCTGTGAATACGCTCTCTGGAAGATGCTGTGCCTCCAATCCGGCCCGTCCAGACGCCCTTGTCCACACTGCCGCCCCTAGTGGAGCGCCCACCGATGATGGTGCCGGCGCCCGAACCCGACCTGCATCATGGCGTGCTTGAGCGCATCAACGCCGGTTTCTGCGTGATCCAGGTGCTGTTCGAGGGTGACCGCGCGGTGGACTACCGTTTCATCGAGGTCAACGACGCGTTCGAGCGCCATACCGGCCTGAAGGACGCCCGGGGCCAGCGCATGACGGTGCTGGAGCCGCACCACGAGCAGGACTGGTTCCGCATCTACGGCGAGGTCGCACGCAGCGGCCGGCCGGCGCAGTTCGAGATGGAGGCACGGGCGCTGGGCCGCTCCTTTGCGGTCGACGCGGTGCGCGTGGGGCGACCGGGAGAAGACAAGGTCGGCATCCTGTTCTTCGACATCACCGCGCGCAAGCAGATGGAAGTGGAGCTGGGCGAAAGCGAAGCCCGCTTCAGCGCACTGGCCGATGGCCTGCCGATGCCGGTATGGGTGCTCGACGAGCGCGGCCACGCCCGCTTCGTCAACAGCGCCTTCAGCGAGTTCTTCGGTGGCGACGAAACGCGCGTGCCGGAAGATGTCTGGCGTGGCCTGGTACACCCGGACGATGCGTCCGTATTCGAGTACGAGCTGCAGGAAGCACTGAAGGCGCAGCGTTCGATGCATGCGCTGGTACGCGCGCGGCGCGCCGATGGCCAATGGCGCTGGTTGGAGATGAATGCGCGTCCGCGCTTCTCGCGCATGGGCCGCTTCATCGGCCTGGCCGGCAGCAGTCCGGACGTGACCGAGCGCCGCGAGATCGAACTGGCACGTGAGGAACTGCTGCAGTCCGAGCGCGCCGCGCGCAGTGCCGCCGAGAACATGGCGCGGCTGAAGGACGAATTCCTGGCCACGCTGTCGCACGAGCTGCGCACGCCGCTGACCACCATCCTCGGTTGGAGCGAACTGCTGCTGCAGCGGGTGGACAACACCAGCCCGCTGTACAAGGGCCTGAACGTTATCGCCAACAGCGCCGGCGCGCAGAAGCGGCTGATCTCGGACATGCTCGATCTCAGCAGCATGCTGCTGGGCAAGGTACAGCTGGAGGTGGAAGTGCTGGACCTGCGCACGCTGCTTGGCGAAGCCATCGGCGCGCAGGAACTCGTGGCCGAGGGCAAGGCACTGGACGTGCACCTGCAGTTGCCCGAGGAGCCAAGCCCCGTGCTCGGCGATGCCACCCGCCTGCAGCAGGTGTTCTGGAACCTGCTGTCGAACGCCATCAAGTTCACTCCGGCTGAGGGCCGCATCGACGTGCAGCTGCAGGCCGACGGCAACCACTGGGTGATTACGGTGCGCGATACCGGCGATGGCATCGCACCGGAGTTCCTCAACCACCTGTTCAGCCGCTTCCGCCAGGCCGATGGCACCACGACGCGCCGCCATGGCGGCCTCGGCCTGGGCCTGGCGATCGTGCAGCAGCTGGTCGAACTGCACGGCGGCACCGTTGCCGCCGCCAGCGAAGGCCATGGCCACGGCGCCACGTTCACCGTGCGCCTGCCCCAGCACCTGCCGGATGCCGAACGGCGGCCGCTGCGCGAAGTCATCAGCGGGCCGATCCTGGAGCCGGTGATCGTCGAGCCGTATCCGCTGCGGGGCATGCATGTGCTGGCGGTGGAAGACCAGCCGGAGGTGCTGGAATACCTGCGGCGCATGCTGGAAGAGCAGGGCGCCAGCGTGTCGGCGGCCAGTTCGGCAGGCGAGGCACTGGCATTGCTGGCCGACACCGGCCATCTGCAGTACCACGTGATGCTGACCGACATCGGCATGCCGGGCATGGATGGCTACGGGCTGGTGCGCACGCTGCGCGAGGACATGGGCGTGGACGCAGCAATGCTGCCGGCGGTGGCGGTGACCGCGCTGGCGCGTGCCGATGACCGCCGTCGTGCCTTGGCGTCGGGCTTCCAGGAGCATGTGGCAAAGCCGTATTCGGTCGCGCAGCTGGTGGCCGCGGTGCGCAAGGTGCAGGTGCCGCGCGCCGACAGCGCGCTGCACTGAGCATTCACGGCCGATCGGCGACCCTGCACGCAGGAGGTCGCCGATGTCCCGTACAGCTCCCCGCATCCACACCGACCCGGCGCAGATCGCGCGCCTGGAAGCCCTGCTGCCGCAGCTGGAAGGCGAAACGCAGGTGGAACTGACCCTGCACGATGGCCGGCGCCTGCTGGGCACGGTGGCGGTGAAGCCGACCGTGCAGCAGTACCGCAACGACGCCGGTGATGAAGGCAGCAACGGCCAGCTGCGCCTGGATGACTACGACACGCCGGTCCAGCAGCACCATGTGTGGCTGGACGAGATCGCCAGCATCCGCAGGTTGCCGCCGAGGGTTTGACGGCAACCTGCCGGGTCCATCCACGCATGGCGTGGATCTACCTGGGGTTGCAGTGGAGCCACGTCATGCGTGGCTGCTGCGCTCAGTGCTCGAACAAGGTCGGCGTCGCCTCGAACCGGCGCGCATAGGCGCGCTCCTCCGCAACCCGCGCCACCTCGTCGTCGGCCAGGTCCGGCGCACCATACACCGCGTAGGCCACGCTGCCGTCGGCGCCATGGCCGACCTGGTGCAGCCGGTAGCGCGAGTGGCCGCCGCCGGTGTCCTCGGGGTAGTGCACGGGCGGATGGCTGCCTTCCAGGTCCATTTCACTGTTGTCGACCACGCCACCGACGAACAAGGCTCGCATGCAGGTTCTCCTGGGTTTCCGGGGGAGCCTCTACCCTGAACGTTCCAATGTTGCTGGCGGATCAAGGCCCCGTTCGGGTTTCGCAAAGCGGCCTGGCGGGGCCGGCCCGGCCAAGCCGGTACAATGGACGGCCCTCACGCTTGAAGTACCCGCGCCGATGGCCTCCAGCGACGACGCCCCCCTGCAGACCCTGTTCCTGCCGTTCTCCCAAGGTGCCCTGCGCTGGCCGGAGGGTCCGGTGGCCTTCCTGCGTGCCCGTGATGGCTGGCCGCTGCGCGAAGTGGCGGGCAACCGCGAGGTGCACTGCGAGCAGAGTTTTGCCCCGTTCGCGCAGCCGCTGCAGCAGGCCGCCGGCTGGACCGTCAGTGGCCAGCTGGACGATGCCGCCGGCAAGGGCCGCTATCCGCTGGTGCTGGTGCTGCCGCCGCGCCAGCGTGAAGAGGCCCGTGCGCTGTTCGCCCGTGCGCTGGCACTGGTCGCCGACGGCGGTCGCATCGTCGCCTGCCAGTCCAACAACGAAGGTGCGCGCTCGGGCGAGGGCGATCTCAAGCAGCTGGCCGGCCTCGGTGGCAGCCTGACCAAGAACCACTGCCGCGTGTACTGGACCGCCCCGTTGCAGGGCCAGCACGACGCCGACCTGGCCAGGCGTTGGTTGGCGCTGGATGCGGTGCGCCCGATCGTGGGCGGTCGCTTCCTCAGCCGCCCGGGCGTGTTCGCCTGGGATCGCATCGACCCGGCGTCGGCGCTGCTGGCCGAGCACCTGCCGGCCGACCTGGCCGGGCGTGCCGCCGACCTCGGCGCGGGCTACGGCTACCTGTCGCGCGAGCTGCTGGAGCGTTGCCCGAAGATCACCGCGCTGGACCTGTACGAGGCCGAGCAGCGTGCATTGGCGCTGGCCGAACTGAACCTGGCGCCGCCGCCGCGTCCGCTGCCGCTGCCGCTGCGCTTCCTGTGGCAGGACGTCACCGCCGGCATCGAGCCGGGCTACGACGTCATCATCAGCAATCCGCCGTTCCACACGCCGTCGCGTGCCGATCGCCCGGACATCGGCCAGCGCTTCATCGCCGTGGCCGCGCAGGCGTTGCGTCCGGGTGGGCGCCTGTACGTGGTGGCCAACCGCCACCTGCCCTACGAATACACGCTCAACGAGAGCTTCGGTGCCGTGCGCGTGATTGCCGAGCGCGATGGCTTCAAGCTGGTCGAAGCGGTGAAGGGGAAGGGCCGGTGAAGCTGGTCAAGCACATCGCCAACCTGGGCTACGGCAGCCGCAAGCAGGTGCAGTGGATGTTCCGCGAGGGACGCGTCACCGACGCCGACGGCGAGGTGCTGTACGCCGACGACCAGGTGCCGCACGAGGCCATCCGTGTCGATGGCGAGCCGCTGGACCCGCCGGTGGGACTGTCGATCGCGCTGCACAAGCCGGCCGGCTACACCTGCTCGACCAAGGACACCGGCCGCCTGATCTACGACCTGCTGCCGCCGCGCTTTCGCGACCGCGATCCGGTGCTGTCCACGGTCGGCCGCCTCGACCGCGAGACCAGTGGCCTGCTGCTGCTGACCGACGATGGTGGTCTGCTGCACCGGATCATCTCGCCGAAGTCGAAGCTGCCCAAGGTCTACGAAGTGGAGCTGAGCGACGACCTGCGCGGCGACGAGGTGGCCCTGTTCGCCAGCGGCACGCTGATGCTGGAGTCCGAGAAGACGCCCCTGCTGCCGGCTGAACTGGAAGTGCTGGATGCGCGCCGCGCGCGCCTGGTGCTGCACGAAGGCCGCTACCATCAGGTACGCCGCATGTTCGCCGCCACCGGCAACCACGTGCAGGCCCTGCATCGCAGCCGCGTTGGCGGGCTGGACCTGCAGGGGCTGGACGAGGGGCAGTGGCGGCAGCTCACTTCCACCGATCTGGATACGCTGTTCGCTCCATGACCACCATCGCTGCGCTGCCGTTCCTCCCCGACGCCGTCATCTTCGACATGGACGGCCTGATGATCGACAGCGAGCGGGTCTCGCTGGCCTGCTGGAGCCAGGCCGCCGACGAGTTCGGACTGGGCCTGGATGAGACGGTGTTCCTGCGCATGGTCGGCCTCGGTGACCGCGACACGCACGCGCTGCTGCGTGCGCAGGGCATCGAGGACAGCGTGATCGAGGCGGTGGCCGCGCGCTGCCACGAGCTGTATGAAGCACGCACGCAGACGGGCCTGCCGCTGCGGCCGGGCATCCTGGAACTGCTGGAACTGCTGAAGGCGCACGCGATTCCGCGCGCGGTGGCGACCACCACGCGGCAGCCGCGGGCCAACCGCAAGCTGGCGGCGGCCGGACTGCTGCCGTACTTCGATGCGGTGATCACCAGTGGCGACGTCGCGCAGCCGAAGCCGGCGCCGGACATTTACCTGCTGGCCGCACGGCGGCTGGGCCAGGCGCCGGAACGCTGCCTGGCACTGGAGGATTCACCGGCCGGTACGCGCGCGGCGCTGGCCGCCGGCATGACGGTGATCCAGGTGCCGGACCTGGTGCATCCGGATGAAGAGTTGCGTGCCCTGGGCCACCGCATCGTTGGATCGCTGGTGGACGCGCACGGGCTGCTGCTGCCGCTGTTGCCGAAATAAGGTGGGTGCCGGCCGTTGGCCGGCACACCCCAATGCCCCGGTGGGTGCCAACCTTGGTTGGCACTGAGCCGAGCATGGCTCGGCTCTACGTCCATTGGTGGGTGCCGACCGTGGGTCAGCACACCTGCCCCATCACACCCGCCCGAACACCAGCGCGGCGTTGGTGCCACCGAAGCCGAAGCTGTTGGACATCACCGTGTCCAGCTTCTGCTCGCGGCTCTGGCGCAGGATCGGGAAGCTCTCCACCTTCGGGTCCAGCTCGCCGATGTTGGCCGAACCGGCAACGAAGCCGTCGCGCATCATCAGCAGGCAGTAGATCGCCTCATGCACGCTGGCTGCACCCAGCGAGTGGCCGGACAATGCCTTGGTCGACGACAGCGGCGGTACCGCATCGCCGAACACTTCGCGGATGGCGTTGAGCTCGGTGACATCGCCCAGCGGGGTCGAGGTGCCGTGGGTGTTGAGGTAGTCCAGCGGGCGATCGATGCCCTGCAGCGCCATCTTCATGCAGCGCACCGCGCCTTCGCCGGACGGGGCAACCATGTCGGCGCCATCGGAAGTGACGCCATAGCCGATCAGCTCGGCATGGATGTGCGCGCCGCGCGCAACGGCGTGGTCGTAGTCCTCCAGCACCAGCATGCCACCGCCACCGGCGATGACGAAGCCGTCGCGGTCCTTGTCGTACGGACGCGAGGCGCTGGCCGGGGTCTCGTTGAAGCTGGTCGACAGTGCGCCCATCGCGTCGAACATCACGCTCATCGACCAGTGCAGGTCTTCACCGCCACCGGCGAACATGATGTCCTGCGCGCCATGGCGGATCATGTCCGCGGCCGCGCCGATGCAGTGCGCCGACGTCGCGCAGGCGGCCGACAGCGAGTAGCTGACGCCCTTGATCTGGTAGGCAGTGGCCAGGCAGGCCGAGACGGTCGAGCACATCGTGCGCGGCACCATGTACGGGCCGACCTTGCGAACGCCGCGCTCGCGCAGCAGATCGACCGCGCCGATCTGCCATTCGCTGGAGCCGCCACCGGAGCCGGCGATCAGGCCGGTGCGCAGGCTGCTGACCTGCTCGGTGCTGAGCCCGGCATCGGCGATGGCATCGCGCATGGCCAGATAGGCGAAGGCCGCTGCGTCGCTCATGAAACGCTTCTGCTTGCGGTCGATCAGCGCGTCCAGGTCGAGATCGACGCGGCCGCCGACCTGGCTGCGCAGGCCCGCTTCGGCGTGGTCGGCCAGCGCGGTGATGCCCGAGCGCCCTTCGCGCAGCGCGGCCGAAACAGTATCCAGATCATTGCCGAGGCAGGACGTGATGCCCATGCCGGTGATGACGACGCGACGCATCAGAAGCTCCCGGTTTCAGTGAACAGGCCGACGCGCAGGTCGCGGGCGCTGTAGATTTCGCGGTCATCCACGTACATGCGGGCGTCCGACTGGGCCATCACCAGCTTGCGGTTGATGACGCGGCTGATGTCGATCTCGTAACGCACCAGCTTGGCCTCCGGCAGCACCTGGCCGGTGAACTTCACCTCGCCGCAGCCCAGTGCGCGGCCCTTGCCGGGGGCGCCCAGCCAGGTCAGGAAGAAGCCGGTCAGCTGCCACATGGCATCCAGGCCGAGGCAGCCGGGCATCACCGGGTCGCCGATGAAGTGGCAGCCGAAGAACCACAGGTCCGGGCGGATATCCAGTTCGGCGCGTACCATGCCCTTGCCATGCGGTCCGCCGTCCTCGCGGATGTCGGTGATGCGGTCGAACATCAGCATCGGGTCGTTGGGCAAACGGCCGGCGGCGGTGCCGAACAGTTCACCGCGTGCGCTGGCCAGCAGCTGTTCGCGGTTGAACGCGTGGAGACGGGTCATGAAGCACAATCCTGGAAGCGGGGAAACAGGGAAACAAGCGCTCGAGGATGCCCGTGGAAACTGTGCCGATCAAACATTTCAACCGTACGCAACCGTAGTGTTTTCAATGGAATACGCGCATCCTGTTGATGTGCAACGACCATACTTCGGCGTGTGGCCCGTTCGGCATGCCCCCGCCCTTTCCGCCTGACATGACCCGACTGCGCAAGATCATCCACGTTGACATGGACGCGTTCTACGCGTCGGTGGAGCAGCGCGACGATCCGTCACTGCGCGGCAAGCCGGTGGTTGTGGCATGGCGTGGCGCCCGCTCGGTCGTATGCGCGGCGTCCTACGAGGCACGCGTGTTCGGCGTGCGTTCGGCGATGCCCGCCGTACGTGCCGAGCGCCTGTGCCCGGACGCGGTCTTCGTGCCGCCGGACTTCGCGCGTTACAAGGCGGTGTCACAGCAGGTACGCGCGATCTTCCTGCGCCATACCGACCTGGTCGAGCCGCTGTCGCTGGACGAGGCCTATCTGGATGTGACCGAGCCGAAGAGCGGCATCGAACTGGCCACCGACATCGCCCGTACCATCCGCACGCAGATCCGCGAGGAAACGAACCTGACTGCTTCAGCCGGGATCGCGCCGAACAAGTTCCTGGCCAAGATCGCTTCGGACTGGCGCAAGCCCGATGGCCAGTTCGTGATTCCGCCGCAGCGCGTGGATGCCTTCCTGCTGCCGCTGCCGGTGAACCGGGTGCCCGGCGTCGGCAAGGTGATGGAAGGCAAGCTGGCCGCGCGCGGCATCGTCACCTGCGGCGACCTGCGGCAGTGGGCCTTGATCGATCTGGAAGAGGCGTTCGGCAGTTTCGGCCGCAGCCTGTACAACCGCGCACGCGGCATCGACGAGCGGCCGGTGGAACCGGACCAGCAGGTGCAGTCGATTTCCTCGGAGGACACCTTCGCCGAGGACCTGCTGCTGGAAGATCTGACCGAGGCCATCGTGCAGCTGGCTGGGAAGACCTGGAACGCCACGCGCAAGACCGAGCGCATCGGCCACACCGTGGTGCTGAAACTGAAGACCGCGCAGTTCCGCATCCTCACCCGCAGTTTCACCCCGGAGCGCCCGCCGGAATCGATGGAAGAACTGCGCGACATCGCGCTGGCCCTGCGCGCCCGTGTCGATCTGCCGGCGGAGACGCGTTACCGCCTGGTCGGTGTCGGCCTTGGTGGCTTCCGCGAGAAGGAACCGGTGGTGCAGGGCGAATTGTTCGAGCACACCCAGACCGATCGCTCCTGATCGTTCATCCACGCACGGCGTGGATCTACGTGTCGACCAAGGTCGACACCCACCAAGAGCAGGGCATTCCATCCCGACAGGTTGCGCAGACATGCCATCCAGGCAGATCGCAGAGAGCTGTCGAAGGCGGGGTGGGTCCGGTTGCGGGGGCGTGAGCGCCATGGATGGCGCGACCGAGCCTCCATGGACGGATTCACGGCGTCCCCCGCAACCGGACCCACCTCGCCATCCCACGGATAGCCGGCTGTTGCTGTTGCTTCGGCTGTTGCCGTGCATTGAGCAGGTGCAGGGCGCAGCCCTGCAAAAGAAAACTCCCTACCTCATGGCCACTGCATCTCACCCTTGGCCACCTTCGCACTCAGCTCCAGCGATGCCACGCCGTCCAGCTTCGGGTAGCGCGCCTGCATCGCTTTCACCAGCGCCGCACCGTCCTTGGCCTTGGCTGCCTCGGAATCGAACGCGCGGATGTAGTCTGCCGTGAACGCCAGCGCACTGGCATCCAGCGCCGCACCCGGCGCGTAGTGCCCCGGCACCACCACCTTCGGCTTCAGCGCCTGCAGCCGCTGCAGGGTCTGCAGCCAGTCGGCGTGCGACTTCGGCGTCTGCGTGTCTGCCATCCACACGTGTTCACCGGCCATCACCGGAATACCGCCGACGATCGCGCGCAGCGACGGCACCCACAGCACCGTGCGGTCCGGGGTCGGGCCATCGAGGCCGATCAGCGGCAGGCGCTGGCCTTCCAGCTGCAGGGCATCACCGTCCAGCACCTGCGGCACCACGATGCGTGCCGGCACGTCGGCGCCCATCTTCGGCCCCCAGTAGGCCAGCTTGCCGGCCTGGCTCTGCTGGATATGGGCAACGGTCTGCGCGGTGGCGACGATGCGTGCCTGTGGGAACGCGTCCTGCAGGGTAGCCAGGCCGAAGTAATAGTCTGGATCACCGTGGCTGATGTAGATCGTGGTCAGCTGCTTGCCGCTGGCACGGATCAGCTCGACCAGCTTGCGCGCGTCGCTGGCGCCGAACTGCGCATCGACCAGGATCGCGTCATGGCGGCCTTCGATCAGCACCGAAGACACCGAGAACATCGCCTGCGGGCCCGGATGGAAGGTCTGCAGGTGCAGCTGGGATCTGGTCGCCGTGGCCGGCGCCGGCGTGGCCGAAGCGGCCATCAGCGGAGCACTGGCGAAGGCGGCGGCCAGCGCGAGGGGAAGCAGCAGGGTAGCGGTGCGCATTGGGAATTCCTCGTGTCGGATGGGGAGCGGAGCGCGGACTATGCCGGGCGTCCTTGCCCGGCCCGCTGCGGGCCGTCGCAAGCGACGTTGGCAACGGCTCCTGCCGTTGCCTTCGGCTCTACAGCTGGGTAGCGCCGGGCCATGCCCGGCGGACGCCATGATCAGTACGCGGCCGTGATGATCTGCTTCGGGTACTGCTGCGCTTCCAGCTCGGCGACGAACGCGGCGCCGTAGTCGGCGTAGCTGATGCGGCTGTGGCCGCTGGCATCAGCGAGGAAGGCCTTGGGCTGCACGCGGTACTGGCCGCGCTCTTCGCCCGGGCCGATTTCGGCGGCCGGCGAGAAGAAGGTCCAGTCCAGGTCGTCCACCGCCTGCAGGCGATTGAAGGCTTCACGATGGGCCAGCGCGTACGGCTTGTAGGCCTCCGGGAAGTTGGGGGTATCGACCAGCTGCACGCCCGGCGCGACTTCCAGGCTGCCGGCGCCACCGACCACCACCAGGCGCGGTACACCGGCCTTGCGCGCGGCGACGGCCAGCTGCGCGGCCACTTCGCCGACGCGGCCGATGTCATCGCCCGGACGCGGGCCATAGGCGCTGGCCAGCACGTCGTGGCCGGCGATGGCGGCGACCAGGGCATCCTGGTCATCCAGCGAGGCGATCACCGGATGGGCACCGGCCAGTTCGGCCGGAAGATCCTGCGCGCTGCGCACGATGACGGTGAGTTCGTGGCCGTTGGCCAGCGCGTGGCGGGCGATCTGGCGGCCGATGTTGCCGGTGGAACCAACGAGGGCGATCTTCATGGCAGGACTCCGTGGGGTGGTATGGGGTGGGAATGGGGCCACTCTAGGCCGCTGCAGTCGCTCGAAAAACAGCGTATAACGCGCTTGTTTGTTGCATGGATCGAGCATATGGACCGATTGACCGCCATGACCGTGTTCGTCGAGGTTGCCGAGCGCGGCAGCCTCACCGCCGCCGCCGAGGTGCTGGACATGTCACGGGCGATGGTCACCCGCTACCTGGCCGAGGTCGAGGGTTGGCTGGGCGCGCGCCTGCTGCACCGGACCACGCGCCGGGTCAGCCTGACCGGCCCCGGCGAGGCGGCGCTGGTGCGCTTCCGGCAGATGCTGGCCATCGGCGAGGAACTGCACGGTGAGCTGGCCAGCGACGATCCCGAACCGCACGGCACGTTGCGGGTGACCGCCAGCGTGTCGTTCGGGCAGAGCCACCTGGCGCGGGCGGTGGCCGCTTTCGTCGCACGCCACCCGGCGGCGCGCATCGAACTGCTGCTGGTCGACCGCACCGTGAACCTGGTGGAGGAGCGCGTGGACCTTGCGGTGCGCATCGCCCGCCAGATCGATCCCAGCCTGATTGCACGACGGTTGGCCACCTGCCGCTCGGTGTTATGCGCGACGCCGTCCTACCTGCAGGCACGCGGTACGCCTACCGCACCGGAACACCTGGCCGCGCACAACTGCCTGACCCATCACTACGTGGGCAAGAGCTTGTGGCAGCTGCACCGCGGTGGCCGTTCACTGTCGGTGGCGGTGGGCGGCAACATCAGCGCCAACGAAGCCTCGCTGTTGCTGGAAGCGGTGCGTGCCGGCGCCGGCATCGCCATGCTGCCGACCTACCAGGTGGCGCCGCTGCTGCGCAGTGGCGAGCTGATCGAACTGCTGCCCGAATTCAGTCTGGACGAACTCGGCATTCATGCCGTGTACGCATCACGGCGCCAGCAGCCCGCTATCATGCGGCGATTCCTGGATTTCCTGGGCGAGTGTTTCGCCAGCCCGGCCTTCCAGGATCTGGATTGGCGCCCACCGGGCAAGGAGAACACATGAACCATGGACAGGCCTTGATCGACCACAACCGTGCTGCCTGGGACCGCCAGGCCAGCGAAGTGCGCGAATGGTCGCGCCCGGTGGAAAGCTCAACGATTGCCGCCGCGCGCGATGGCCGCTGGCAGGTGCACCTGACCCCGCGCGCGCTGCCGCTGGACTGGCTGGGTGATGTGCGCGGCCGCCGCATCCTCTGCCTGGCCTCGGGCGGTGGCCAGCAGGCCCCGGTGCTGGCGGCGGCCGGGGCGGAGGTGACCGTGTTCGATCTGTCCGATGGCCAGCTCGAGCAGGATCGTCAGGTGGCGGCGCGTGATGGCCTGCAACTGCGCACGGTGCAGGGCGACATGCGCGATCTGCACGCCTTCGCCAACGACAGCTTCGATGTGGTGTTCCACCCGATCTCCAACCTGTACGTGCCCGACGTCCGGCCGGTGTGGACCGAATGCCGCCGCGTGCTGGCGCGCGATGGCATGCTGATGGCCAGCTTCTACAACCCGGTGCTGTTCGTCGGTGCGCGCGATCCGCAGCTGGATGCACAGGGCCTGATCCGGCCGCAGTACGCCATTCCCTATTCGGATCTGGAAGACCTGCCACCGGCCGAGCGCGAGGCGAAACTGGCACGGGGCGACGCACTGACCTTCGGCCACAGCCTGACCGAACTGATCGGTGGCCAGCTCGATGCCGGCTTCATCATCGATCGCTTCATGGAAGACTGGCAGCCGCAGCCGCGTTTCCTGATCGACCGTTACCTGCCCACCTTCCTGGCTACCCGCGCGCGCCGGATCGGCTGAGGCGGATCGGCGCAAAAAACAGCGGCGTACAATGGACGGCCCCACGTCATGCAGGTGCCGTCCCTTGTCGTATCCGTATCCGCTGGTCGTGTTCGACCTCGATGGCACGCTGGTCGACAGCGCTGCCGATATTGCCGAAGCGCTGAACCGCACGCTGGAGGACATCGGCGTGGCGCGTGTGCCGGAAGCCACCGTGCTGGGCTGGATCGGTGACGGTGTGGGCCGTCTGGTCGAACAGGCGGTGCAGGCCGCCGGCCGCGAGGTGGACTTGGCCGAGGTGATGCCGGTGTTCATGGTGCACTACCGTGAGTGCCTGCTGCGCAGCCCGCGGCTGTTCGATGGCGTGGGCGAAGCGCTGGCGCAACTGCGTGCGCGCAACGTGCCACTGGCGATCTGCACCAACAAGCCTGAAGCACTGGTGCCGCCGCTGCTGCAGCACCTGGGTATCGGTGATGTATTCGCGCTGGTACTGGGGGGAGATTCGCTGCCGCAGCGCAAGCCCAGCGGTGAGCCATTGCGGTACATCGCCGCGCACTTCGGGCTGCCGGTGGAGTCCTGCCTGATGGTGGGTGATTCGTTGACCGACTACCGCGCCGCCGAAGATGCCGGCATGCCGATCGCACTGGTGCGCTACGGCTATCCGCGCGGCCTGGACCTGGCCACCGCGCATGCGGTGGCGGTGATCGACGACCTGCGTGAACTGCCGGGGTTGCAGGACTGCTGCAACGGATGACCCCGGGTCGATGCAAGGGGTAGTGCCGGCCGCTGGCCGGCAACCTGGAATGCGTTGCCGAAGATCACGATGTTGCCGGCCAGCGGCCGGCACCACCATGACCATCGCGGTCATTTCGTCTGGCAACGCATGCTCTGCCTGGCGCCGGGCGATGCCCGGCGCGCTCCTTCATTTCGGCTGGTAACGCACGCTCAACTGGTACTCACGGCCGGGCTGGTTGAACCACGCCACGGTCTCATACCTGCGGTCGAACACATTGGCGGCACGTGCCAGCAGCGACCACGACGGCGTCAGCGCGTACTCGGCGCGCAGATCCAGCGTGCCGTAACCTCCCACCTTCACCATGTTGGCGGCATCGTCGTAGCGCTTGCCGGCACCCTGTACGGTCAGGCCGGCGCGGAAGTTGCCGAAGCGACGGTCGATGTCCAGGCGCGCGGTCTGCTGCGCGCGGCGTGGCAGCCAGTTGTCGAACTGGGTGCTGCCGCCGGTGCGGTTGCGCGGGTCGGTGTAGCTGAGCTGTGCGTTGATGTCGAAGCCGGCCAGCAGCACGCCGCCGGTCAGTTCGGCACCGCGGATGCGGGACTTCTCCACCTGCTGCATCTTGAAGGTCGCCGCATCGTAGGTGATCAGATCATCGATGCGGGTTTCATACACATCCAGACCCCAGTGCCAGCCCTGGCCCTGCTGCGAAACGCCCAGGTTGGCACTCTTGGATTTCTCCGGGTTCAACGTAGGCACGCCGCTCCACGGGTCGTACAGATCGCTGAAGGTCGGTGCCTTGAACGCCGTGCCATAGCTGGCGTTGACGCGCAGGCCGTGGCCCAGTTCCACGGCCCAGCCAACGCTGCCGGTAGCGTGGTTGCCGAACTGCTGGTTGTCGTCGTTGCGTGCGCTGGCCTGCAGCTGGTGGCGTCCGAAGCGGCCCTGGTACTGCACGAACACGCCGGTGTTGCGGCGACTGTCGACGAGGTAACCCGCGCTGCTGCCATCCAGGTTGTCTTTGCTCCAGTCCACGCCTGCGCTCAGCAGCTGGCCCTCCGCCACGCCGAAATCGCCCTGCAGCGAGGCGCTGTCGCGATGGGTCTGTGCGCTGCCACGTGCACCGAAGTCGCCGAAGTTGTCCGACTCGTTGTCACTGCGGCCGACGTTGGCGGTGAATGCCAAGCGCTCGGACGGGGTGTAGCGCACCTTGCCGGCCAGCACCTGCTGGCGGGTTTCCGAATAGTTGTAGTAGCCGTCGTAGTGGTTCTTGCCGTCGGCGCGCAATGCGCTGCCTTCCACGTTCCACTGGTCGTTGAAGCTGTAGCCACCGCGCAGACTCTTGGACAGGTTGCGGTAGCCGTCGCGATCGGGCTCGTCGGCGAAACAGCCGGTGAACAGCGTGGCCGAGCCGCGGCAGGCATCGATGCCATCGGAATGCTGGTAGGCGATGTCGGCACCGAACCAGCCGCGTTCGCTGCCACCACCAATGCCGCCGCTGGCTTCGCGCAGCCCGTTGCTGCCGCCGCCGAGCTGGAAGTGCGGGGCGAAATCGCCCTGGTTGCGACGGGTGAAGATCTGGATCACGCCACCGATGGCGTCGGCACCGTACAGGCTCGACTGCGGGCCGCGAACGATTTCGACGCGTTCGATCTGCGCCAGCGGCAGGTCCTGGTACATGGCCAGGCCGAGGTCGGCGCTGTTGATGCGCACGCCATCCACCAGCACCACGGTGTGGCCGGAATTGGTACCGCGCAGGAACAGCGAGCTCTGCTTGCCGAGGCCGCCGGAGTTGGTCAGGTTGATACCGGCGCGGCCACGCAGCAGTTCCTGCAGCGAAGTGGCCTGGCTGGATTCGATCTGCGCGCGGTCGATCACCTGTGCCGGCGCGATGCTGTCCTGCAGGGCGATCGGGGTGCGGGTGGCGGTGACCAGGATCTGGTCGAGCGCGGTGGTGGCCTCGCTGGCCTGGGCCAGCGCGGGCAGGGCGGCCAGCACGGCCAGGGACAGCATTCGGGACTGCAGCTTCATGGGGGGACTCCAGGTGCCACGCACGCCCGCGTGGCGAAGGGGAGGAGCCGCGAAGGCAGGCACGCGCCGACGCCGCAGCGCGCGCCACGGTCATCCAGCGCCATGCCCACCGCATCGCGACCTGAGGCTTCCGGGCCGGTCTCCGGGCTCGCCGCCGGGTGGCGCGAGGCCACCGTCCAGGCGCCTTCCCATGCCTGTGGCACAGTGGCGTTGTTGCCTGGAACTGACGTGCTTACCGTTGCGGGGGCAGCGCCGGCCTGGCGTGGAATCACGCGTCACCGGCTTCCCGTTTCAACCTGCCGGCCGGGGCCGCAGGTCACCTGGAAGTGCGCGCAGTCTACGGCATCGCAGGCAGTGCCGTTGCGTCGCGCCTGCACGACTGCCTTTGCTGTGCCTTTAGAATGGTTGCTCGATCCCGTGGTGCCGTTGCCGATGTCCGCCCGTTTTCCGCTGTACCTGCGTTGCCCGTCCGGGACGCGCGCATGATCCTCGACCTGGTCCGCCATGCCGGCAACGGCCGTGATGAATACCTCGATGGCCGCAGCGACCCACCGCAGCTGGCCGGCCTGCCGAAGGAGCTGGTCGAGGCCTATGCCGGGCAGCGCTGGGAGCGGGTGGTCAGTTCGCCGCGGCTGCGTTCGCTGCATACGGCCATGGCGCTGGCCACCCCGCGCGGGCTGGACGTCGAAGCGGACGAGGAATGGGAAGAGCTGGATTTTGGCGACTGGGACGGGCAATCGCTGTTCGACCTGCCGGAAGATGCGCTGGCCGCCTTCCACGCCGATCCGCATGCGTTCCCACCGCCGAACGGCGAGAGCTGGGGGCATTTCGAGCGGCGCATCGCGCGCGCGCTGGATCGCCTGCTGGATGACGATGACCCGGTGCCGACGCTGGTGGTCAGCCACGGTGGCCCGTTGCGCATGGTGCTGTCGCAGGTCTGCGGCCTGCCGATGTCGCTGTGCTGGGCCCTGCGTATCGACCACGGCACCCGCCTGCGGGTGTGGCTGGAGCGTGGCGAGGTCGGGCTGGTGGGTGAGCTGCTGGAGCTGCAGCAGCCTTGATCGCACTCGCCGGGCATGGCCCGGCGCTACCGATCCCGCATCACAGCGGTAGTGCCGGCCGCTGGCCGGCAGCTTCAGGACCGATGAAAAGACCATGCAGTTGCCGGCCAGCGGCCGGCACTACCGGTGCAGTCAATCCTCGTCCGCGTCCTCGGTCACGCTGTCCTCAGCGTCATCGTCGGCATCGAAGCGCTGCTCATGCACCGGGCCCGAGGCCGGGCCGGCTGCCTTCAGCGGATGCGCAGCGATGCGCGCTTCGTAATCCTGCACCAGTGCTTCACGCTGTGGCTCGCTCAGCTCCTGCCAATGGCAGTCCAGCAACGCGCCTTCCAGCGAGTACAGCAGGTTCAGGCTGGGCTTGAAGCCGGCGCGCTTGACCTTGACGAAGGCGCCGACGGCTCCGATCGCGACCAGGTCGTCGCGGCTGCGCAGGCCGACCTGGCGCAGCCACGCCGCACTTTTCGGGCCGATGTTGCGCAGCTTCGGCGTGCTCATCCCAACGCCTCGACGAACACGCGGGCGATGGCTTCCAGGCCGGCCTGATCTTCTGCGTCGAAGCGGCCGACCTTCGGGCTGTCGATATCGAACACGCCGATCAGTTCATCGCCGCGCAGCAGCGGCACCACCAGTTCCGAGCGCGAGGCCGAATCGCAGGCGATATGGCCGGGGAAGGCGTCGACGTCCTCCACGCGCTGGGTCACGCGCTGGCTGGCGGCGGCTCCGCACACGCCCTTGTCCAGCGGGATGCGCACGCAGGCCGGCAGGCCCTGGAACGGGCCGACCACCAGTTCCTTGCCGTCGTACAGATAGAAGCCCACCCAGTTCAGGTCGGGCAGGGCATGGTAGACCAGCGCAGAGAGGTTGGCCGCGTTGGCGATGCGGTCGGACTCGCCGTAGACCAGGCCACGGGCCTGTTCCAGCAGCTGGGCGTATTGTTCCGGCTTGCTGCCGGTGAGCGAGGCATTGGCGAACATGCCAGCAGTCTAGCAAGCGCGCCGGGCCGGTGATAATGCACGCACTGTTGCCCTGCTGGAGCCCTTGATGCCGTTGCCCACCCCGCTGCCGCCAGCCCTCTTCGTTACCGGCACCGATACCGAGATCGGCAAGACCGCGGCAAGCACCGCGCTGCTGCATGCGCTGCGCCGGCGTGGCCTGCGCGCGGTTGGCATGAAGCCGGTGGCCAGCGGCAGCGAGGATCTGGGACAGGGCCTGCGCAACGAGGACGCGCTGGCGCTGCAGGCAGCCAGCTGGCCGGTGCCGGACTACGCCGATCTGAATCCGTATGCGCTGCGGCAGCCGCTGGCACCGGAGCTGGCCGCTGCCGAGGACGGCGTGCAGGTGGAGCTGGCGCCGATCGTGGCCGCGTTCGAACGCCTGCGCGCGCAGGCCGACATCGTGGTAGTGGAGGGCGTCGGTGGTTGGCTGGCGCCGGTCTCGGCCACGCTGGACCAGCTCGACCTGGTGCGCGCACTGCGGTTGCCGGTGCTGCTGGTGGTGGGCATGCGGCTGGGCTGCGTCAACCATGCGCGGCTGACCGCGCAGTCGCTGCAGGCCAGTGGCGTGGAGTGCCTGGGCTGGATCGGCAACCACATCGACCCGGCCATGCAGCGCCAGGACGAGAACTTCGCCACGCTGCAGCAGCGCCTGCCGATGCCGTGCTGGGGCCGGCTGCCACATCTGCCGGGTGCGGGCGGTGCACAGCTCGCAGTGCACCTTGGCGATGGCTGAGGGTAGTGCCGGGCGCTGGCCGGCAACTGCTTCGATCCGGTGATCCCGATGTTGCCGGCCAGCGGCCGGCACTACCGTGCTGCAGACGCCAGCTCCCGCGCGATCGCGCCCAGCCGCTCCACCGCCCCAATGAAGCGCGCATCCAGCGTCTGGCAGCACGACAGCCGCAGGCAATGGCGATACCGCGCGCCACGTGAATACACCTGGCCGGGCATGAACACGATGTCCTCCTGCAGCGCACGCTCAAACAGTTCGCGCGTATCGATGCCCGGCAGTTCCAGCCACAGCAGGAAGCCGCCCTGCGGTTCAGTGGCGCGGGTGCCCGCCGGGAAATGCTCGGCCACAAGCTGGCGCAGCCGTCCGACCTGTTCGCGATACAGGCGACGCATGCGATGCAGGTGGTGCTCGTAGCTGCCCGCTTCCAGATAGGCCGCTACCGCGTCACCCAGCAGCTGCGGCTCACCACCGGTGGACTGGAACTTCAGCAGTGCGATGCGTTCGGCGAAGCGGCCACCATCGAGCCAGCCGATGCGATAGTCCGGCGCCAGCGTCTTGGAAAAGCCGCCGACCACCATCACCCAACCGTCGCGATCAAACGCCTTCAGCAGCGGCGCCGGCGGCTCGCAGAACTGCAGCTCGGCGTACACCGCATCCTCGATCAACGGCAGTTGGCGTGCATTGACCAGCTCGGCGAGGCGTTGCTTGGCGTCCATCGGCATGGTGCAGCCCAGCGGGTTGTGCACGGTCGGCATCACCACCAGCGCGGCCAGCGATGTGTGCTCCAGCAGCGTGTCCAGCGCATCGACATCTAGGCCCTGCTGCGGATGGGTGGGCAGTTCGATGGCCTGCAGGCCGAGGTTGGCCAGCAACGGGTACAGATTGAAGTAGGACGGTGCCTCGATGCCGACCGCGTCGCCGGGTTGGGTCACCGCACGCAATGCCAGCTGCAGCGCTTCCATTGCACCGTGGGTCAGCAGCAGGCGCCCGGCGTGGGTGTGCAGGCCCATGCGCGGACCGCGGCGCACGATCTGCGCCAGCAGCCGCGGCGAACCATTCGGGCGCGCGTAGGTCTCCACCGTCTGCTGGCCATGGCGTAGTACCTGCGCGGTGTGCTTGGCCAGCTGCGCGCCGGGATAGAACTGGCGACCGCGCGGGCCGGCGAAGGCCAGATCGATCACGCCCGGGCGGCGCTGCGCCTCAAGCACGCGCGCCATCAACACCTGCTGCAGCGGTGCAGTGGGTGCCGAGGGCACATCGCGCAACGAGCGTTCCGGCACCGACAGTCGTGGCGCGACCTCGAAGCCGGCCTTGGGCCGAGGAATCACCAGACCAGCGTCTTCCAGCTGGCGATAGGCGGCAATCACCGTGTTGAGGCTGAGCCTGCGTTGTGAGGCCATCTGCCGCAGCGAGGGCAGGCGGCTGCCAACCGGAAGGCGACCGCCGTGAATGGCCTCGGCCAGTTCGTCGGACAGCCGTTGGTAGCGGGGCGGGATCATCGCGCTCTGGTCATCTGTATCCATCGAATTTCCCGCCATCTGGTGCTGTACCCATGATGATGGCGAGCCTAGCATGTCGTTGTCGGCCGGGCCTGATCGGGGCGTGGCCGGTACTTTCCAAGCGCACGGCTGGATGGCCGTGCGTTTTTTTTTTGCAGGTAGTGCCGGCCGCTGGCCGGCAATCCCTGGATCCCCAGGAGCCGGCCAGCGGCCGGCACTACCCGGGTCGTTACCGCATCGGCACCAGCGCCGCATCGCGCCGGTACAACGCCGGGAACTGCCTGCCCAGCGTGGCCAGCTTCGGTGCGTCGTAGTAGCGGATGTAGGCCGCCTGCGGGTAGTTCGTCATGTAGTTCTGGTGGTAGCTCTCGGCCGGGTAGAAGCGCTGGCCGCTGACCAGCTGGGTGACGATCGGCGCGCGGTAGCTGCCGGCCTGGCCGAGCTGGGCGATGTAGGCGCGGCTGGCCGCCTGCTGGCGGGCGTCGTCAGTGAAGATCGCCGACCGGTACTGGCTGCCGTGGTCCGGCCCCTGGCGGTTGAGCTGGGTCGGGTCGTGTGCCACCGAGAAGAACACCTGCAGCAACTGCCCGTAGCTGACCTGGCGCGGGTCATAGTCGATCTTCACCGCCTCGGCATGGCCGGTCTGGCCGCTGCTGACCCGTTCGTAACGCGCGTTGGCGGCGCTGCCGCCGATATAACCGGAGACGGCATTGCTCACGCCCTTGACGTGCTGGAACACGCCCTGCACCCCCCAGAAGCAGCCACCGGCAAACACCACGCTGGCGTGGGTGGCGTCATCGCGGAACGCGGCATCGCCGCTGGGTGCTGGCAGCGCGCCGGTCTGTGCGCTGGCTTCGACCGGTGCCGCGATGGCGCCGTGGTCAACCAGCAGCACACCGGCGATCAATGCCGTGGCCACCAGGCCTGCAACACCGGCAGCAACGCCCTGTTCAAAGGAGAGTTTCATCATGTCCTCCCGTTTCAACCAAAGGTGAAGGCATAGGCCTGCACGCCCGCATCGAGGAACTCGATCTCGAAGCGGTGCGGGCCGACCGTGCCGCGCTGGCGGATCAGCTGGTACAGGCGGTGCTCGTCGACCACGCCGCTGCCATCGGCTCCGACATCGCTGCCGGCATCGGCGGCGGGCAGCGGCTTGCCGTCCAGCCAGACCCGGAAACGCACCGGCGTGCCGTCGTGGGCCGGTGCCAGCACCAGGTGCAGGTCGCGCGCATGGAACTGGAAGGCGATGCGGCCACCAGCCTGCTGCAGCTGTGCCGCTTCATCGGTGACGGTCCAGTGCCCGGACAGCCCCCACTGGTTCAACGCCAGGGTGGCCGGCAACGTGTAGTCGAACGCAGCGTCGCTGCGCTGCCCGCCGGGCGAGGCGAACTGCTCGGCGCGGGCGTGGCCCAGATAGGTTTCCGGCGAGCGCAGATTGCCCATGTCGGCCTGCGCGGCCACGCCCTTCAGGTCGGCGGCAGCGGGATCGGCCGGTGGCGGCAGATGGGTCTGGCCGGCTTCGGTCAGCAGGCGGCGGATCATCTGTTCCGAGCGCGCATAGTTGCCTTCGCCGAACTGGTGGCCGCGGATGTTGCCCTGTGCATCGACGAAGTACTGCGCCGGCCAGTAGCGGTTGTTGAACGCGCGCCAGATCGTGTACTGGTTGTCGAGCGCCACCGGGTACTCGACCTTCAGCTGCTGCACCGCCTTCATGACGTTGCGCGGGTCACGCTCGAAGGCGAATTCCGGGGTGTGCACGCCGACCACCACCAGGCCGTGGTCGCGGTAGCGGCGTTCCCATTCGTGCACGAACGGCATCGCGCGCAGGCAGTTGATGCACGAGTACGTCCAGAAATCGACCAGTACCACCTTGCCGCGCAGCTGCTGGGCCGTCAGCGGCGGGCTGTTGAGCCAGCCGGTGGCGCCGTCCAGCGCGGGCAGGGTGCCTTCCACCGGCAACGGTGCATCGGCCGCGGCGTTGGCACCGGCCATCATCATCATCGGCGGTGCCGCCGGCTGCGCGCCGGGCACCGCATCCAGCAGGCCCTGCTCGATACGCGCGGTGCTGACCGTTGAAAGACGGGTGAGCAGGCCGGTATCCCAGCCCATGCCGATCGCCACCACCGCCAGCAGCGCGGCCACGCCCAGCACCTTGCGCAGCACATCGCCGAGGCCAAGCCGCGCCTGCAGTGCACGGAACACGCGGCCGCCCACCCACACCGCCAGCGCCAGTGCGGTGATCGCACCCAGTGCATAGGCCAGCAGCAGCGCACTGGTACCGACGCTGGCGCCATGCAGGGCCGCACCGGTCAGCACCAGGCCGAGGATCGGCCCGGCGCATGGTGCCCACAGCAGGCCGGTGGCGATGCCGATCAACAGCGAGGTCCATGCGCCGCCATGCCCAGCAGCATCAGCGGCATCGGCACGCGCGCTCAGGCGTGCACCCACACGCTGGAACGGCGCCAGCAGATGGTCGGCCAGTCGTGGCCATAGCAGTGCCACCGCGAACAGCGCCATCAGCAGCAGGGCGATCCAGCGTCCGACCTGGTTGGCCTGCGCCACCCATTGGCTGCCCACCGCGGCCAGGCTGGCGACCACGGTGAAAGTGAGCGCCATGCCCAGCAGCAGCGGCAGCGTGCTGCGCAGGAACGGACGGTCGGCACGCGCGAACACGAACGGCAGCACCGGCAGGATGCAGGGACTGAGCAGGGTCAGCGCGCCCCCGAGGTAGGCAAGCAGCAACAGCAGCATCGTCAGGCTCCGGAAGCAGGGGAAGAACCGACCGGCACCCGCCAGCCATCGGCAGTGCCGCCCTCGGCGGCACCTGGAACGAACACCATCGCCGCACCATTCATGCAGTAGCGCAGCCCGGTCGGGCGCGGGCCGTCGTTGAACACATGGCCGAGGTGGCCACCGCAGCGGCGGCAGTGCACCTCCACCCGCAGCATCCCGAAGGTGACATCGCGGTCTTCGCCGATGGCGTTGTGCAGCGGCGCCCAGAAGCTGGGCCAGCCGGTGCCGCTCTCGAACTTGGTGGAGGAGGAGAACAGCGGCAGCGCACAGCCTGCGCAGGCGAAGGTGCCCTGCCGGTGTTCCTGGTTGAGCGGGCTGCTGTACGGGCGCTCGGTGGCCTGCTGGCGCAGCACCGCGTACTGCGCCGGGGTCAGCTGCTGGCGCCACTGCGCATCGCTGTGCATGACCTCGAACTGTCGCGACGGGCGCGCTTCGGCGGCCGCCGGCGCGGCGCGGCTGCAGGCCCCCAGGCCGAACAGGCCGGCGGCGGTGGCAACACCGCCCAGGCCCAGCAGATGGCGGCGGGACAGGGACATGGCGGACTCCGGGAAGGGGCGACGGGGCCATGCTGCGCCCGCCCGGGTCAACGAATCCTCACGCAGGATTCAATTTTTCGTGAGGTATCGGCGGCAATCCCGCGCCACAATGCAGCCAGCCTCCCCACTGGCCCCGAGCTGCCGATGTCGACCAAACGCGTGCTGATCGTTGAAGACGATGCCCACATCGCCGACCTGCTGCGCATGCATCTGGGCGATGAGGGTTACGACGTCGCCCATGCCGCCAGTGGCGATGCCGGCCTGCGCCTGCTTGAGCAGGACGGCCCGTGGGATGCGCTGGTGCTGGACGTGATGCTGCCCGGCGTGGACGGCCTGCAGGTCTGCCAGCGTGCACGCGCGATGGCGCGCTATGTGCCGATCATCATCATCAGCGCGCGCGGCAGCGAAACCCAGCGCATCGTCGGCCTGGAACTGGGTGCGGATGACTACCTGGCCAAGCCCTTCTCGATGCCGGAACTGGTGGCACGGGTGCGCGCATTGCTGCGCCGCGCCGAGGCGATGGCGCAGAGCGCACGCATCGATGCCGGCGCGATCGAGCTGGGTGGGCTGCAGCTGGACCCGGTTGCACGCACCGTCTCGGTGGATGGCAACCCATTGGAGCTGACCCCGCGCGAGTTCGACCTGCTGCTGTTCTTCGCCCGCCATCCAGACCAGGTGTTCGCACGCATGGAACTGCTCAACCAGGTCTGGGGCTACCAGCACGACGGTTACGAGCACACAGTCAACACCCACATCAATCGGCTGCGCAGCAAGATCGAGCCGGACCCGGCCAACCCGCGGCGCCTGCTGACGGTGTGGGGACGCGGCTACAAGCTGGTCGATCCGGCCGGGGCGGCGGCATGATCAAGCCGAACCTGTGGCAGAAGCTGGCGGCGGTGATCGCCGCGCTGATGCTGATGTGCTGCATGGCGTTGCTGGCGCTGCAGATGCGTGCCAATACCCGCCACGAGCAGGAAGTGGTGCAGCGGTTGTCGCTGGGCCTGGCCGAGCACATCGCCCAGCGCAGCGAGCTGATGGATACCAGCGGCATGCGTGATGCCGCGGTGCGCGCGCTGTTCGGCCAGCTGATGGCGGTCAACCCCAGCGTCGAGGTCTACCTGCTGGACGACCAGGGTCGCATCCTTGGCCACGATGCACCCAGTGGGCATCTGGTGCGCAACCGGGTGGACGTGGCACCGCTGCGCCGGCTGCTGGCCGGTGCACCGTTGCCGATCCTCGGCGATGACCCGCGCAGCGCGGATGGCCGCAAGGTGTTCAGTGCAGCGCCGCTGATCGTGCAGGGTCGCCAGGCTGGCTATGTGTACGTGGTGCTGGTCGGCGAACACCGCCAGATGTTGTCCGACGACCTTGCCGCCGGCAGCCAGTGGAACACCACGCTGTGGTCGGTGATGCTGGTCGGCAGCCTGGGCCTGCTGGCCGGGCTGGTAGCGTTCTACTGGGTGACCCGTCCGCTGCGGCGGCTGACCCGGCGCATCCAGGCCTTCGACATGGATGCACCCACGCCGTTGCCGGCGCCGGAGCCGCTGCGCCCCGGTGAGCGCGACGAGCTGGTGATCCTGGAACACGCGCACGCGCAGATGGCACAGCGGCTGGGCGAGCAATGGCAGCAGCTGCGCCAGCAGGACCTGCAGCGGCGCGAGCTGGTCGCCAATATTTCGCACGACCTGCGCACGCCGCTGTCGTCGCTGCACGGCTACCTGGAAACGCTGGCGTTGAAGGATGCCACGCTGTCACCGGACGAGCGCCGCCGCTATCTTGGCATCGCCCTGGCGCAGAGTGCCAAGGTCGGTCGGCTGGCACGCGCGCTGTTCGAGCTGGCGCGGCTGGAGCACGGCGAAGTGCGGCTGGAGTGGGAAGTGTTCGCGCTGCCGGAGCTGCTGCAGGACGTGCTGCAGAAGTTCGAGCTGGCGGCGCAGGCGCGCAACCAGCGCCTGCTCGCGGAGTTCCCGCCAGGCCTGCCGCTGGTGCGCGCCGATCTGGGCCTGGTCGAGCGGGTGCTGACCAACCTGCTCGACAACGCGCTGCGGCATGCGCCCGACGATGGCCGGATCGAGGTGCGTCTGCGCGCGACGCCGGACAGCGTGGAAGTGAGCGTGGCCGATGATGGTCCTGGTGTTGCCCCTGCACTGCGCACACAGCTGTTCCAGGCACCGGCCGCGCTGGGCGCGCGACGTGGCGAGAACGGCGGGTTGGGCCTGCTGATCGTGCAGCGCATCGTGCAGCTGCACGGCCGTCGCATCGAACTGCGTGACAGCGAGCGCGGCGCGCTGTTCGTGTTTGCGTTGCCGCGCGCGGAACCGGCAGCCTAGCAGGCCGCCTCGCACTCCACCACGCCGCCGCTTTCCAGCGGCAGGTGCAGGCGGATGCAGGCACCGCCCAGCTCCGAATCGGTCACTTCAACGTGGCCGCCATGCTTGTCGGCCACTACCTGCACCAGCGCCAGGCCGAGGCCGAACCCGGGGCTGCCCGGATCCAGCCGCACATAGGGTTGAAGCACCTGGCCGCGCAGTTCGGGTGCGATGCCGGGGCCGTCGTCCTCCACCTGCAGGCATAGCCAGCCGTCGTTGACGGTGCTGGCGATACGGATCTGCCGCCGTGCGTAGCGCAGGGCATTGCCGAGCAGGTTGCGCAATGCCAGTTCCAGCATGTGCCGGTTGACGTTGACCAGGCCGACCGGCGACAGCGCCTGCTGCACGGGCATCGGCAACGGCGCGAACTGGGCCACTACCCCGCGTACCAGTGCCGCCAGTTGCAGGCGCTGCCGGGTCAGCTGATGGCAGCGACCGAGTGCGGCGTACTCGACGCCGGCATCGGTGAGGTGCTGCAGCCGATCAATGTCGGTGCGCAGGCCGCCCAGGGCATCACGCTGGATCTCGTCCAGCGCGGTGTCCTCCAGGTCAGCCAGGCCGAAGCGCATCCGTGCCAGTGGGGTGCGCACTTCATGTGCCACTGCCTGCGCCAGAACGCGCTGGCTTTCCAGCAGCTGCTGCAGCTGCTCGGCCATATGGTTGAAGGCATTGGCCAGCGGCCGCACCAGCGCGGTGCCCGCGCGTGGCGCACGCGTGTCCAGCTGTCCGTCGCGCATCTGCCGCGCCGCCTGTGCCAACTGCGAGACGTCACGCCACAGGCGGTAGACCATCACGTACATCGGCAGTGCCACGGCCACCATCAGGATCAGCAGCAGGATGGCCACGCCGGACACTTCGCTGTCCTGCCAGCCCTCGTCGGGCAGCGCTTCGTCCAACGGCCCCAGCATCACCGCGTAGTCGCTGTCGCCGATCCGCTGAAGGCTGCGCATGTGCTCCAGGTCGATCTGCACGCGGCCGTTGTTGAAGGGGGGACGCTGGCTGGCCGGCAGCTCCTTCATCGCCTCGGCCAACGGCACCATGCGCAGGGCATAGGCGAAATCAGCGTCCAGTTGGCGCGCCAGCGTCGGCCACTGCTCGCGCGGGGTTTCGGCGAAGCGGTGCTGCAGCAGGGCATGGGTGCCACGCATTTCGGCCTGGAGCCCGGCTTCGGTGCGGTCTTCCAGCAGCGCGTCCCAGGCCCACAGGCCGAGCACGATCAGCAGCAGATGGGCGACCAGGAAGCCGATGCCGTAGCGCAGGAAGTGGAAGGCGTGGCCGCGCATCGCCGAGGGCGTGCGCTTCATCCCCATGCCGAGCGGCTGAACAGGTAGCCGCGTCCACGGACGGTCTTGATCCGCTCCGGTTGTTCAGGGTTGTCGCCCAGCTTGCGGCGCAGGCGTGAGATGCGTGCATCGATCGAACGGTCCAGGCCGTCAAAGGCGATGCCACGCAGGCCGCGCAGCAGCGCGTCGCGGTCGAGGATCTGCCCCGCGTTGCTGGCCAGCAGGAACAGCAGGTCGAACTCGGCGGTGGTCAGTTCCAGCAGGGCGCCCTGCAGGTGCACATTGCGGGTGGACGGGTCGATGTTCAGCTCGCCGAAGCGCAGGCTGCCGTCGCGTGGTTCGACCCGGCGATGGCGGCGCAGGTGCGCACGCAGGCGGGCCAGCAGCACCCGCGGTTCGATGGGTTTGCCGATGTAATCGTCGGCGCCCAGCTCCAGTCCCAGCACCTGGTCGATGTTGTCGGTGCGGGCGGTCAGCACGCAGATGATGCCGTCATAGTGGGGTCGGATCTGCCGACACACTTCGAAACCATCCTGATCGGGCAGGCCGACGTCGAGCAGGACCAGGGCCGGCTTCTCGGTCAGGATCCGGGTCACCGCACGCTCACCGCTGCGCTCGTGGGCCACCTGGTAGCCATGCCGGCGCAGATAGTCGCTGACCATCGTACCCAGGCGGGCATCGTCTTCGACCAGTACGATATCCAGCATTTTCAAGGCCTCCGTGGGCGCAAACGTACCGCCACGGCACGAGCGCGGCGATGCTATCCCAGCCTGCGGGCCGCCCGGGTCCCGGGGGCGGGCGCCATTCAGCCGGGGTTGCTGGCGCTCGGGCCGGGCCTCAGGCCTGGCAACAACTTGGCGTCCAGCATAGCGTGTTGCTGTTACAAAACGTTACCTTCGTGATACGTCTGGTGACCATCGCTGACAGCAAAGCGACTGACGCGGGGCAGGTGGGGCGCCGAGCATGGAGTCTCCTCCGCTCCGCGTGCCGTTCCCATGTCGCCCGCCGCCCTCTGTCTGCTGAACCCGTCCCGCCGCTGCCGCTGCGGAGGTGCCCGATGAGCGGCGTGGTCGGGGCCTGGCTGCCGCCCGCCGCGGACGAGCACCTGCTGCAGCAGCTGGCGCCGATGCTGCGCGCCCTGCAGCAGCGGGGCCGGGGCCGCATCGGCTACTGGACCGACGCCGAGGCCGGCCTGGCGCTGGGCCATTGCCGGGCACCAACCGATACGCCGTTGCAGCCCCTGAGTTCGGACTGTGGTCGCTACGTGCTGTGCCTGGATGGCCGGTTGTACAACCGGGCCGACCTGCAGTCGCAGCTGCGCGATCTGCCGCGCAGCTGCAGCGATGCGCGGCTGCTGCTGCAGGCGATCGTCGAATGGGGCGTGGAGCGGGCGCTGTCGCGTATCGAAGGCGCGTTCGGCTTCAGCGTCTGGGACCGTGAGTCGCGTGCGTTGTGGCTGGCCCGCGACCCGGTCGGCGAGCGGCCGCTGTACTACGGCTGGTACCAGGGCCAGTTCCTGTTTGCCTCGGAAATGAAGGCGCTTCAGGCCTTCGCCGGCTTTGCCCCGAGCATCGACCAGGATGCGCTGAGCCTGCTGCTGCGCCATGACTACGTGCCGGCACCACACACCATCTACCGCGGCATCCACAAGCTGGTGGCAGGCGCGATGCTGCGCATCGATCTGAATGACCATGCGGCTGGCGGTTCCAGCCAGGCCGCACAGGGCGGCTCACGCTACTGGTGCGCACGCGATGCGATGCAGAGTGCACTGCAGGAACCCCTGCAGCCGGCACCCAGCCTGGAGCAGGCCACCGACCAGCTGGAAGCGGTACTGCAGAAGGCCATTGCCGCACGGATGCACTCGCCGCTGGCCTGCGGCGCGTTCCTGTCCGGTGGCACCGATTCTTCATTGGTAACCGCAATGATGCAGGCGCAGTCGACCCTGCCGATCGAGGCGTGGACGGTCGGCTTCGACGATCCCGGCCATGATGAGAGCGACTGGGCCTCGCAGGTCGCGCGCCACCTGGGCGTGCAGCATCACCTGCACCGCATGGACGCGCGCCAGGGGCTGGACCTGCTGCAGCGCCTGCCGCAGGTCTGGTGCGAGCCGTTCGCCGACGCCTCGCAGTTGCCGACCCTGCTGGCCAGTGAACTGCTGGGCGCGCGCAAGCCGGTGGCGCTCACCGGCGACGGTGGCGATGAACTGTTCTTCGGCCACCCCAGCTATGGCCGCGCACTGCGCAATGCGCGCCTGTGCGGTGGCCTGCCGGACTGGGTGCGCGACCTGGCGCGGCGCAGTGGCAACCGCATGAACGTCGAGCGTGGCCGCCTGGGTGGCTGGCGTGCGCTGGTGGCCGAGGTTGCCGCCAACGACGTGGAAGGGCATTACCTGCAGCGTGTGACCCGCTGGCGGCAGCCGGCGCAGGTGGTGCTGGGCGCGCGCGAGCCGATGACGATCTTCCAGCAGCAGGACACCGCGCTGCCGGCCGAGGCGCGCATCCAGCTGCTGGATTTCCGCATGGACCTGGCTGAGGGCATCCTCGCCAAGGTCGATCGTGCGGGCATGGCGGCCGGTGTGGAAACGCGTGCACCGCTGCTGGACATGGAGGTGGTGCGGTTGGCCTGGCGCCTGCCCCAGCACCTGAAGTACCACGATGGCGAGCACAAGCTGATCCTGAAGCACCTGCTGGCGCGCTACCTGCCCGAACCGCTGGTGTATCGCCCCAAGCGCGGCTTCGGGCCGCCGATGGCGCGCTGGTTGGCCGGCCCGCTGCGCGATTGGGCGGAGGCGCTGCTGGACCCGCAGCTGCTGCGCGACCAGGGCTGCTTCGATGCGGCGCGCGTGCGCGGTATCTGGGAGGCGTTCCTGCGCGGTGAGCGCAAGTGGCACACCCACCTGTGGAACGTGTTGATGTTCCAGGCGTGGCACCAGCACTGGCACGTCAATCGCGGGCGTTGAGATTCCTTCGCGGTTTGTTCTGCGTGGCGCAGGGCGGATGCCCTTGCGTACGAATGTCCTCCGGCGCCGGCCGTTGGCCGTCACCTCCCCTTTACTTCGTACGCAAGGGCATCCGCCCTGCGTTCGGAGTTCGTCGGCGCCTCATTGAAGGCAGATTGTTCGCAGCCTTACCCACCGCAAGCCGAGCCTCGTCGGGGCGGGCAGGGGTCTGGGCAAAGTAAAGGAGGAGGTGGCGGCCAACGGCCGGCACCGGGGGACATTTGCCCAGGCCCCTGCCTGTCCCGGCGGGGCCCTTCAGTTCGCGGCGAATCCAGACGAGGGAGCGCTCTTCAATGCAGACGCCAGGCAAAAAAAGACCCGGCAGAGGGAGGGATCTGCCGGGTCCGGATTGCATGGGGGGAGGGACCCATGCAATGAGCGTTGCGTCGCGTCAGTGACTGTTCGCGTCCGCCGTTGATTGGTTGTAGCCCTGCACCAGTTCGGACCAGGCCTTGCTGGCCTGCAGGCCGAGGCCGACCATGTCCTGCTGGGCCTGGCCCAGCCGTTGCAGGTTGTCCTGCCACAGCTGCGTGCCCTTGTTGAGCGTCCCGGCCGCGTCTTCACCGCGGGCCAGTTCACCCAGCCAGCCGCCGGTCGCGGTCAGGTTGCGCTCCATCACCTTCAGCTGCACGCCGAACATGCTTTCCGCGTTCTCCAATGCCAACCGGTTCGCGCGCGTTGCCGCGGCGGCGAGCTGGCGGGTGGCATCACTGAAGCGATCGCTGAAGGCGGCGGCCATGGGCATCAGGAAGTGGCTTGATGCATTGCAGCATACGCCCTTGATGCCGCATTGCAACAAAAATAACAAAGGCGCCCAGGGCGCCTTTGAAACACCTTTCAGATCAATGGGTTGATCAGGCCGCCGGGCCGCGGTAACGGCAGCCCGAGGTGCAGGTTTCATGCACGGTGATCTCGCTCAGCGCCGGCAGGCTGGGCTTGAGTTCGTTCCAGATCCACACCGCCAGGTTCTCGCTGGTCGGGTTCTCCAGGCCGGGGATGTCATTGAGGTAGTGATGGTCCAGGCGGTCGTAGATCGGCTGGAAGGCCGCCTTCACGTCGCCGAAGTCCATGATCCAGCCGGTCTGCGCACCCGGCTCGCCCTCGACCTTCAGTTCCACCCGGAACGAGTGGCCGTGCAGGCGCGCGCACTTGTGCCCCGGCGGCACGTTGGGGAGGCGGTGCGCCGCCTCGAGCATGAAGACTTTGAAGATTTCCATGGCGCAATTGTACGCCGCAGGTGGCCGGCCATCCTGAGCGGATGTTGGGCTTTCGTGAAGTAACTCTTTCCATCCGGATGAAGAGATGATAGTTTCTCTTATATCCGTATGAAGAGATGTTATTGGCCGGACCCCGGCCAGGCATGGACTACTGCGGAACTACGTCGCCCTTTCCACCTTCCCCACATCGTCATGCCCAAGCACACCCTGCTCGTGGCGGCCCTGGCCGTCGCTCTGGCCGCGCCTTTGTCCGCCGCCGCCGAAACCTCCGCCGACGCCAGTGGCGAAGCCAGCACCCTGGCCGCCGTGCGCGTCACCGGTTCCAACATCAAGCGCACCGATACCGAGGCCTCCAACCCGGTGCAGGTGATCGGCCGCCAGCAGCTGGAACAGACCGGCAAGGCCACCGTGGCCGATGTGCTGCGCTCGATCTCGGCCAACACCGGCAACGCCAGCAACGAAACCACCAACAACGGCTGGGCCTCCGGCTCGGCCGGCATCGGCCTGCGTGGCCTGTCGCAGAAAAACACGCTGGTGCTGCTCAACGGCCGCCGCCTGGCCAACTACGGATTCCCGGCCGGTGGCCTGTCCGACACCTTCGTCGACCTCAACGCGCTGCCGCTGGTCGCGGTCGAGCGCATTGAAGTGCTCAAGGACGGCGCCTCGGCGGTGTACGGCTCCGATGCCGTGGCCGGCGTGGTCAACATCATCACCCGGCAGAACTTCGAAGGCGCCGAGATCGGCGGCAGCTTCGGCGGTGCCGACCAGGGTGGCCTGCACGAGCAGAACCTGAAGTTCGTCGGCGGCCTCGGTGATCTCGACACCGATGGCTACAACATCCTCTTCAGCCTGCAGGGCTACAACCGCGAGCGCCTGGACCAGGACGAGCGCAACCTGACCAAGAGCGGCATCTACACCGATGCGCCGGGTGGCCGCTGGAACGGCTGGTCGGCCAAGGGCGCGCGCTACCTGGTCAACGGCGTGTCGGTGCCGATGCTCGATGCCAACGGCAACTGCCCGACCGGTACCACCCGCGTTGCCAGCGCACCGATCGACGGCCTCGCCGGTGACACCTGCGGTTTCAACCAGGCACCGTTCACCACGCTGATTCCTTCGACCAAGCGCTACCAGGCCTACGCCAACGGTACTTTCCGCCTGAACGACAACGTCGAAGCCTTCGGCGAAGTGCTGTACAGCCAGATCAAGAGCGCCGCGTGGTTCGGTAGCAGCCCGTTCTTCACCCTGGAGAGCGGCCGCTTCGCACTGAACGCGAACAGCGGCCTCGCCGAGCCGGTGTCGTCGCTGCTGCCGGCCAACAATCCGTACAACCCGTATGGCCGTGCGATTCCGATCGAATACACCTTCTTCGACCTCGGCGGCACGATCAAGACCAACCGCTCAACCGCCTATCGCGGTGTGTTCGGTCTGCGTGGCACCACCGCCAACTGGGACTGGGAAGTGGCTGCATTCGGTGCGCGCAGCAGCGAGCGCGAGAGCGTGTCCGGCGGCTTCGCCAATCGCTGGGCGCTGGCCGATGCGCTGGCCACCGGCAGCTACAACCTGCTGAACCCGGCGGCCACGCCGCAGTCGGTGCGCGATTCCATCAACATCGCCACGCTGCGCCCGGCCGAGTCCAAGCTACAGGGGATCGACGCCAAGATCTCCGGCAGCCTGGGCCACACCTGGGCCGGCGAGATCGGCTTTGCTGCCGGTGCCGAATGGCGCCGCGAGAAGCTCGACTCCAACAACCCGTGGCAGATCGATGCCGGCCTGCAGGTGCGCCCGGCCATTGCCGAAGTGCATGGCCAGCGCCAGGTCAGTGCCGCCTACGCCGAAGTAAACGTGCCGCTGGCCTCGACGCTGGAGCTGTCCGCCGCTGCGCGCGCCGATCACTACGATGACTTCGGCGATGCGTTCTCGCCGAAGATCGGCCTGCGCTGGCAGCCGCTGGATTTCCTGCTGGTGCGTGCGTCGGCGTCGAAGGGCTTCCGTGCACCATCGCTGTCGGAGAACTCCAACAGCACCAGCATCGCCTACGGCAGCGTGGTCGATCCGCGTGATCCGGACGTGCCGGGCTCGCGCCAGAACCCGACCTTCTTCACCGTCGGCAACAACGAACTGAAGCCCGAGCGTACCAGGAGCGTGAACTTCGGCGTGGTGCTGTCGCCGTGGGCCAACACCAACGTGAGCGTGGACTACTACCGCATCCAGCTGGACAACCTGGTCGGCACCAACAACACCCAGACCCTGGTCAACGACAACGTGGCCGGCGCGGTGCAGCGCGATGAGCGTGGCAAGCTGCAGGCGGTCTACAACCGCTACCAGAACCTGAGCGAGCTGAAGACCTCGGGCATCGATGTCGAGCTGCGCCAGCGCATCCCGACCGCGGCACTGGGTGACTTCACCGTGTCCTCGGCCTACACCCACGTGCGTGACTACCGTCGCCCGACCGTGGTCGGTGGCCCGCTGGTGGACTACGCCGGCAGCAACCTGGGCGCGACCCTGCCCAAGGACAAGGCCACCACCACGCTGGACTGGAAGTACGGCGACTTCAACGCGGCGGTGACCTGGTACTACACGAGCAGCTATCGCCAGGAAGCGAGCACCGCCGCCAAGGCCGTGCAGCAGCAGGTCGGCAGCTACAGCCAGTACGACCTCTACCTGGCCTACACCGGCGTCGACAAGCTGACCGTGTACGCCAAGGTGCAGAACCTGGCCGACAAGACGCCGCCGTATGACGCCTCGTTCCCCGGCATCCGCGCGCCGTACGACTTCAGCCAGTACGACCTGCGCGGCCGCTACTTCACGCTGGGCTTCGATTACCGCTTCTGATCCATCCGCCGCGGCCGGTCACCTGAAGGGCCCGGCCGCGCGACTGTCTGCCGTTGTGTTCCAGGGGAGTCACCGTGTCCTTGCATCGCCGTGCCGTTCTTCCGTTGCTGCTTGCCGTCGCAGCCGTACTGTCCTCGCCGCATCCGGCGCAGGCACAGAGCGCGTACTTCTTCCCGCAGGTCACCGACGCAGCGGCGTTCGATGCAGCGGTGCCCACGCCGGAGCAGTTCCTCGGCTACCCGATCGGCAGCCGTTACACCCGGCACGACCAGCTGGTGGCGTACTTCCAGGAACTGGCCAAGCGCTCGGACAAGATCAGCGTGCGCGAGATCGGCCGCAGTTATGAAGGCCGCCCGCTGTTGATCGCCACCGTCACCGCTGCAGGCAATCATGCGCGGCTGGAACAGATCCGCCAGCAGCACGCGACCCTGGCCGATCCGGCGCAGCCGCGCAGCGCCGCCGGTGACAGCCCGGTGGTGGTGTGGCTGGGCTACAGCGTGCATGGCAACGAGACCTCCAGTGCCGAGGCGGCGATGCTGACGGCGTACTACCTGGTGGCCAACCGCAGTGCCGAAACCCAGCAGTGGCTGCAGCAGGCGGTGGTGCTGTTCGATCCAGCGCAGAATCCGGACGGCCGTGACCGTGCCGCCAACTGGCACAACGCGTGGGCCTCCGATCCGGCCTCGGCCGACCCGGCCGACAAGGAGCACGTCGAGCCGTTCCCGCAGGGCCGCACCAACCACTATTTCACCGACCTCAACCGCGACTGGCTTGCCCTGACCCAGCAGGACTCGCGGCCGAAGGTGGAGGTGTTCCACCAGTGGTACCCGAACGTGCAGATCGACTTCCACGAAATGGGCAAGGACAGCACCTACTACTTCGAGCCCTCGCCGAAGAGCATGCACAGCCCGCTGATTCCGGCGGCGTCGTACGAGTTCAACAAGACCCTGGCCAAGTACCACGCGCAGGCGCTGGATGCGCTGGGGTCGCTGTACTACACCGGCGAGAACTTCGATAACTTCTCGCCGGTGTACGGCTCTACCTACCCGGACTTCCATGGCGCCGTCGGCGTTACCGTCGAGCAGGCCAGCTCTCGCGGCCGCGTGCAGGAATCGGTGAATGGCCTGCTGACCTTCCCGTTCACCATCCGCAACCAGGTCGCCACCGGGCTGGGCACGGTGCGTGGCGCAGTGACCGAGCGCAGCGGCCTGTTCGACCTGCAGAAGCAGTTCTTCCAGAGCGCGCTGAAGCAGGCCGCGCAGCAGCCGGTAGAGAGCTTCGTGTTCGGTGATGCGCATGACCCGGCACTGACCCGTCGCCTGTTGGAACTGTTGCTGCTGCACCGGATCGAGGTGCGCGCGCTGGATCGTGCCGTCACTGTCGATGGGCAGCGCTTCGATGCCGGCAGCGCCTACGTGGTACCGGTGCAGCAGGCGCAGTTCCGCCTGGTGCATTCCATCTTTGCCGAGACGCCGCCGATCAAGGGTGATGTGTTCTACGGCAGCACCAGCTATGCAATCGCACCGGCCTACGGCGTGGCCTTCGCGGGCAGCCGCAGCCGTATCGAAGGCGGCGCACGCGTGGCCGCGCTGCCGGCGGACCAGGGCGCGGTGCTGGGCGGCCAGGCCGGGTTCGCGTACGCGATCGACTGGCGCGACTACAACGCCGGGCGTGCGCTGGCCGCGCTGCAGAGCAAGGGCGTGAGCGCACGTGCGGCGTTCCAGCCGTTCACCACCGCGACCGCGCAGGGTGACGTCAGCTTCGCCGCCGGCAGCCTGGTCATTCCGGTTGCCGGGCAGTCACTGCAGGGGGCGGCGCTGCTCGAGGCAGTGACGTCGGCCGCGGGCGAGGCAGGTGTGCAGGTGCACGCGCTGTCCAGCGGCCGCAGCCGCGAAGGCATCGACCTCGGCAGTGACGGTGTCAAAGCGCTGCGCAAGCCTGCGGTGGCACTGGTGATGGGCGAGGGCGTGGCCGCCACCGAAATCGGATCGGCGTGGTTCCTGCTCGACCAGCAGCTGCAACTGCCGGCCAGCAAACTGGACCCGCAGCAGCTGGGCAAGGTGCCGCTGGACCGCTACACCACGATCGTGTTGTCCGGTGGTACCTATACCGGCGTCGACGCCACGGCGGTGGCTGCACTGAAGCGCTGGGTGCAGACCGGTGGTTCACTGGTGACCTATGGCAGCGCCTCGAAGTGGGCGATCGAACAGAAGCTGGCCGACGGCGAAAAGCTCGGCAAGGAAGAAGACGCTGCTGACGAAAGCCGCCGCGCGTTCGGCGATCAGCGCGACATTGCCGCGATCGAGCGGGTGAGCGGCAACATCCTCAGTGCCGATGTCGATACCAGCCATCCGCTGGCATTCGGTGTGCCGCGCCGGCAGCTGGCGATCAACAAGGAGAACACGGTGACGCTGCAGCCGAGCACGAACCCGTTCTCGACGGTGGTACGCATCGACACCCCGCCGCGGGTGAATGGCTACCTGTCCGAGCGCAACCGCGCGAGGGTGGCAGGCAGCGCGTGGCTGCTGGTGTCGGCGCAGGGGCAGGGCAACGTGGTGCTGTTTGCCGATGATCCGGCGCACCGCAAGTACTGGCACGGGACGGATCGACTGCTGATCAACGCGATCTTCTTCGGGAATCTGGTGAATCCGAGTAAAGCGCGGGGTTGAGGCTGCACGCGCTTCAGTTGATATATGGGTAGGGAGGCGGGGCGGGCTGCGCAGGACACGCTGTAAATACGTCCATGTAAGCTCGATCGGCGCATCCATGCGCCTCACGGTCCTGCGCAGCCCGCCCGGCCTCCCCTCGACAGTTTCCTGCGGGCGCGGATGCATCGAACCCCAAGGCGGGAGCAAGGGCAAAAGCAAAAGCAAAGCCAGGAATTGCGACTTCGGCTTTTGCCTTTGAATTTGAATTTGAATTTGAATTTGATCTTTCTTCTCCCGGCTACCCGGCGGGAGAAGAAGGCGCAGGCAATGCTTGAAGCGGATGGGCATGGGGGCAGCGCAGAACCGTTGGCGCCATGGATGGCGCCATCGAGCTTACATGGACGTATTTACAGCGTGTTCTGCGCTGCCCCCATGCCCATTCGCCCTCGGTACTGCCACCGCGTGCTTTATCACCCGGTAGCCCGCAACAAAAAAGGACGGCGCGCCAGCGCCGTCCCCCGATAGCCCCCGCGCAGCGGGAAGCACCATCCATGTCAGCTGGGATCAGCCGGCGCGACCGCCGCCGTTGCCACCCTGGCCACGACCACGGCCGCCACCATTGCCGCCACCGCCACGACGCTGGCCCTGACCGGCACCCGCACCTGCACGCTGCTGGCCATTGCCACCGCCCTCGCGACGGCCGCCACCGGCCTTCTTCGGGCCGGCATGTGCGTGGCGCGGCGCATCACCGTGCGGACGACGTGCGTGGCTCTTGCGCGGTGCGCGCTCGCCGGTATCGTGCTCGGCCTTGCCCGGTGCACTGTTGCCCCAGCGGATCGGCGTCTGCAGCTCGAAGCCCGGCACGTCGCGGATGTCCATGTCACGGCCAAGCAGGCGGGTGATCGCACGCAGCAGCTTCACTTCGTCCTGCGCCACCAGCGAAATCGCCTGGCCGGTGGCACCGTTGCGGCCGGTACGACCGATGCGGTGCACGTAGTCCTCGGCCACCATCGGCAGGTCGAAGTTGATCACCTTCGGCAGCTCGTTGATGTCGATGCCGCGCGCGGCGATATCGGTGGCCACCAGCACGGTCACGCGGCCGGCCTTGAAGTCACCCAGTGCACGCAGGCGCTGGCCCTGGCTCTTGTTGCCGTGGATCGCCGCGGTCTTGATGCCGGACTTTTCCAGGAACGTGGCCAGCTTGTCGCTGCCGTGCTTGGTGCGGGCGAAGACCAGGGTCTGCTCGCGGCTGTCCTGCGCCAGCAGGTGCAGCAGCAGGTCACGCTTGCGGCTGCCATCGACCGGGTGCACGCGGTGGGTGATGGTCTCGGCCACGGTGTTCTTCGGCGTCACCTGGATCTGTTCCGGGTTGCGCATGAACTCCAGCGCCAGCTGGCGGATGTTGTCCTCGAAGGTGGCCGAGAACAGCAGGGTCTGGCGGTTCTGCTTCGGCAGCTTGGCCAGGATGCGCTTGATCGACGGCAGGAAGCCCATGTCGAGCATGCGGTCGGCTTCGTCCAGGACCAGCAGTTCAATGCCGGACAGGTCGATGCTGCGACGTTCCAGGTGATCGATCAGGCGGCCCGGGCAGGCCACCAGCAGGTCCACGCCACGGCGCAGGATGTCCAGCTGGTTGCCCATGCCGACGCCACCGTAGATGCAGGCGCTGGGGATGCGCAGGTACTTGCTGTAGCCGCGCAGGCTGTCATGCACCTGGGTGGCCAGTTCACGGGTCGGGGCCAGGATCAGCGCACGCGGCTTGCGCGGGCCGCTGCGCACTTCCTGCGAGGCGGTGCCCAGGTGCTGCAGCAGCGGCAGGCCGAAGGCGGCGGTCTTGCCGGTGCCGGTCTGTGCACCGGCCAGCAGGTCGCGACCGGCCAGTGCCAGCGGGATCGCCTGCTGCTGGATCGGGGTCGGGTTTTCGTAGCCCTGCTCGGCAAGCGCACGCAGCAGGAAGGGCGCCAGGCCCAGCGATTCAAAAGACATTGAGTTTGCTCCAAGTACAAGAAACGCCTGTCCGAACGGACAGACGGGGGCAGATCAAACTGATCGGCTGACTCGGAGCGTTCCCGTGAACCGCGCTGCGAGAATTGGGTGCAGCCGGCACGGAGCGCAGGCTGGAATGCGTGACGAACGGCGTCGGAGTGGGGGCGGGCGAAGAGGGCGGACCCTGGTCGCCGGCGATCCCGGAGGGAAACGGACGGCCGCTGCAGACTCCACAAGTCTAAACGATGTTTGAGACTTCACGCAAAAAGGCCTGTTCAGGTAAGGGGTTCTCTCTGCAGGGCTGCGCCCTGCACCCGCAGAGGCCGAAGCAACGGCAAAGGCCGGATTCCTGTGGGTAGGCGGGGTGGGTCCGGTGGCAGGGGACGCTGCAAGTACGTCCATGTAAGCTCGGTCGCCGCATCCATGCGGCTCACGCCCCTGCCACCGGACCCACCCCGCCTTCGACAGTTTTCCGCGATCTGTCAGATCTCATCCGATTTATCTCGATATCTGATGGATTTCGACGATGAATGACGTGGATGTTCGATCCGTCATCGGGAAATTGTCTGGGGGTGGGGCGGTGTGGGTGGGCAGGACCGTTGGCGCCATGGATGGCGCCATCGAGCCCCCATGGATGGGTTCACGGCGTGTCCTGCCCACTCACACCGCCCCGCCCAACCAGCAGAAAACCAGAGCCGTTTTTGACGTTGCCGTTGCATTGAGCAGGTGCAGGGCTGCAAGCCCTGCCGAACCCCCCACTACGGTAGGGTGGGCCGATGCCGCGCTGCAGCTTGGCGTCGCCGCAGATTTGATTACACTTGAAACTTGTTTGCCCACGACTCCGGACACCCACCCATGAAGCTTGGTTCTTTGAAGGAAGGCGGCCGCGACGGCACCCTGATCGTCGTCTCGCGTGACCTGCGCCACGGCGTGCGCGCCACCGGCATTGCCGCCACCCTGCAGCAGGCCCTGGAAGACTGGAGCCATATCGCGCCGCGCCTGAACGCCTTGTACGAATCGCTCAACGCCGGCGACGCCGATGGCGTGTTCGACCTCGACCCGCAGGCACTGGCCGCGCCGATGCCGCGCGCCTATGAATTCGTCGATGGCAGCGCCTACCTGCCGCACGTCGAGCGTGTGCGCCGCGCGCGTGGCGCCGAGGTGCCGGAGAGCTTCTACACCGATCCGCTGATGTACCAGGCCACCAGCGCAGGTTTCTACGGCCCGCGTGATGCGGTCAAGGTGGTCAGCGAGGAGTACGGCATCGACCTGGAAGCCGAGATCGTGGTCATCACCGACGACGTGCCGATGGCCGCCACGCCGGAACAGGCGGCGGGCCACATCCAGCTGGTCGGCCTGGTCAACGATGTCTCGCTGCGCAACCTGATCCCGGGCGAGCTGGCCAAGGGCTTCGGCTTCCTGCAGTCCAAGCCGCGTTCGGCGCTGTCGCCGGTGTTCGTCACCCCCGATGAGCTGGGCGCTGCGTGGCAGGACAGCAAGGTGCACCTGCCGCTGCTGACCCACATCAACGGTCAGTGGCTCGGCGCACCGGAAGCCGGCGTGGACATGCAGTTCAACTTCGCCCAGCTGGTCGCGCATGCGGCCAAGACCCGCCCGCTGGGTGCTGGCACCATCGTCGGCTCCGGCACCATCGCCAACGAAGACACCAGCAAGGGTGCGTCGTGCTTCGCCGAGCAGCGCGTGGTCGAAACCCTGCGTGACGGCAAGCCGAGCACGCCGTTCATGTCCTTCGGCGACGTAGTCCGCATCGAGATGCTCGATGCCGCCGGCAACAGCATCTTCGGTGCGATCGAGCAGCGCATCGAACAGGCGGCCAAGCCCTGAGCATGGAGGCGGCGATGGAGATCCTGGTCGACGACGGTATCGTGCTGTACACCTACTGGCGATCCAGCGCCGCCTACCGCGTGCGCATCGGCCTGGAGCTGAAGGGCCTGGCCTGGGAAGCGCGCCCGGTGCACCTGGTGCGCGAGGGCGGCGAGCAGCATCTGGACGCCTATCGCGCGCTCAATCCGCAGCAGCTGGTGCCCACCCTGCTGCACGACGGGCATACGCTGACCCAGTCATTGGCGATCGTCGAGTACCTGGAAGAGCGCTTCCCGCAGGTACCGCTGCTGCCGGCCGACGCCGCCGGCCGCGCGCGGGTGCGGGCGCTGGCTCAGCTGGTGGCCTGCGATATCCATCCGATCAACAACCTGCGGGTGATGCAGTACCTGGAACGCGACCTGGAGCTGCCGGCGGATGCCCGCACGCAGTGGACCCTGCACTGGATCGCCGAGGGCTTCCAGGCAATGGAAGCACTGCTGGCCAACAGCAGCGCTACGGGCACGTTCTGCCACGGCGACCGCCCCGGGCTGGCTGACCTCTGCCTGCTGCCGCAGCTGTACAACGCACACCGCTTCGGTCTGGACCTGGGGCCGTACCCGACCCTGCGCCGCATCGAGGCCGCCTGCCAGGCACTGGACGCCTTCGACCGCGCGCGCCCGGAAAACCAGGCCGACGCCGCCTGAACGAAAAAGGGGACGGAGGGGATTAAGTCGTTTGTGCACTTACGACTTAATCCCCTCCGTCCCCTTTTTCGTGCGGTCAGAAGCCGTGGGTGATGCTGGGGGCGCCGGCCGAGAAATCGGCGTAGGGGTCGTGCTCGCCGCTGCTGCCTTCGGACAGGCGGAACTTCAGCGCCAAGCCATCGCGTGAATCGGCCGCACGCAAGGCTTCCTCCTGCTCGATGGTGCCGGCCTTGGCCAGCCGGAACAGGCACTGGTCGAAACTCTCCATGCCTTCTTCCAGTGAGCCCTCCATCGCCGCCTTGATCTCGTGCACCTGGCCGCGGCGCAGCAGGTCGCGGATCATCGGCGTGTTGAGCAGCACCTCGGTGGCCGGCAGGCGACGGCCGTCCTTGTTCTTTACCAGGCGCTGGCTGATCACCGCACGCAGGTTCAGCGCCAGGTTCATCAGCACGTTCTTGTGCGCGCTTTCCGGGAAGAAGTTGAGGATGCGCTCGATGGTCTGGTCGGCGTTGTTGGAGTGCAGGGTGGCCAGGCACAGGTGGCCGGTCTCGGCGAAGGCGATCGCCGCCTCCATCGTTTCCGCGTCCAGGATCTCGCCGATCAGGATCACGTCCGGTGCTTCACGCATCGCGTTCTTCAGCGCGTTGTGGAAGGCATGGGTGTCCAGCCCGACCTCGCGCTGGTTGACGATCGACATCTTGTGCTTGTGCAGGTACTCGATCGGGTCCTCGATGGTGAGGATGTGACCGGTGGTGGTGCTGTTGCGGTGATCGATCATCGACGCCAGCGAGGTGGACTTGCCGGAGCCGGTGGACCCCACCACCAGCACCAGCCCGCGCGGGGTCATGATGACGTCCTTCAGCACCTGCGGCAGGTTCAGCTCTTCGATGCTCGGAATCCGGCTGCGGATGGCACGGATGACCATGCCGACTTCGCCGCGCTGCTTGAACACATTGACGCGGAAGCGACCGGCGTCGGGCAGGGCGATGGCCATGTTGAGTTCCAGCTCGCGCTCGAACTGCGGCACCTGGCCTTCGTCCATCAGCGAGTAGGCGATCTTCTTGACCATGCCCGGCGGCAGGCCGGTATTGCCCAGCGGATAGAGCTTCCCCTCGATCTTGATGTAGACCGGTGCCCCGGTGGTCAGAAACATGTCCGAAGCGTTCTTTTCGGTCATCAGCTTCAGGAAGTAGCCGATATCCATTGCGAATTTTCCCCAACGAAACGGCCGACGCCCGTTGCCAGCACGGTGTCGGCTTGACGACAATGGCCGTGAACCGACAACCGGTACGGCCTCCCCAATGAAACGACTTAGCTTCGCACGAATGCGCCACAGCCTGTATGTGATGGCGTTTGCATTCGCACTGTCTGCCCCCGCCTGGGCGCAGGATGGCGCGATGGAACTGGCCCAGGCCCGGCAGGCGGTCGACAAGGCCACCCAGGCCGATGCCGACCAGTACGCCCCGGACCTGATCGGGCTGGCCCGGCAGGGGCTGGAGCAGGCCCAGCGCGCCGCCGGCGACCGCCGTGAGCGCAAGAACGCCCCGGCAATGGCCCTGCGTGCCGCCGCCGACGCCGACCTTGCCCGCGTGCGCAGCGAGGAAGCCACCGTGACCGCCCAGCTGCAGCTGCGCCGCAACGAGGTCAACCAGCTGCAACGCCAGCTGTCGACCGGGGAGGACCGCCGGTGAAGCCGATGACTGCCGCAACCCTGGCCGCGCTGCTGGCGCTGCCGACCCTGGCCGTGGCCGCCGACAACCCGATGGTGGCGCAGCTGAGCCAGCGCCTGATGGCCATCCAGGCCAACCCGGATACCGCTGAGCTGGGCGCCTTCGAGCGCATGCAGGCCCAGCAGGCCATCGCCACCCTGGACAAGGCCAAGCGCCGCGACCAGGAACTGGCCACCTACCTGGCCGAGCGCCGGGTGGAGATCGCCGAGACGGCCGTGCGTACCGCGCTGGCCGCCCGCGAGGTCGACCGCCTGGAGCGGACCCGCAGCGACCTGCTGATCGAGGCCAGCCGCCGCGACGCCGCGCGCGCCCGCCAGGAAGCCGAACAGCTGCGCATGCAGGCACAGATGCAGGCCGAGGAGGCTGAACGCCTGCGCCAGGCTGCCGAGGCCGAGACCCTGGCCCGCCAGGACGCCGAGAACGCCCTGACCAGCGTAGCCGGCAAGCAGCAGCAGCGCCTCAGCGCCGCCCAGCAGAACGCCGCCAAGCTGGCCCGCGAGGAAGCCGAGCTGGTGTCCGGTCAGAAGCTGCCGGGCTCGAAGTTCGATGGCCGCGGCGAGGTCTTCACCTTCCGTGGCGATGCGTTTGCCGCCGGCGCCTCCAGCCTGTCCGGCGGTGCCCGCAACCAGGCCAAGGCGTTGGCCGAATACCTGAACATCGGCAAGAAGGGCCGCCTGCGCATCGAGGCCTACGACAGTGCCAACGGCGTAGGCCAGAAGCGTGCCGAGGCCCTGCGTGACGCGCTGGTTGCTGCGGGTGTCGCGAGCAACCGGATCCAGCTCGCCGGCAAGAAGGCAGCCTCCACCCAGGCACGTTCGGCCGAGGTCATCATCGCCCCGTAATTGCTTGATATCGTTTGTTTTTCGTTGTGATGAGCATTCAGCCTGAACCCCGCCCCGGCGGGGTTCGGTCTTTTTGACGCAGGGGTCTTGTACCCCGCCTTGAGCAGGCGTAGGGTCAATCGTCCGGGACGCAATGCCGCGGACCGGACGATGGGAGGGCCGGGCCGATGCAAGCAGGGCGCGAACCGCAGCAGATCGACGTGCGCAGGCCAGTGCCGCAGGTCGTTGCAGGCGTCCAGGTGGCCATCGACCGGCGCTCCTCCATGAACAACGCCCCGTGCCTTGCGGCCGGGGCGTTCGTGTATCTGTCGAAGGAGGTCCATCATGTTTGAAGATCAGCCCCAGAGCGAGATCGACGCCCGTCGCGCGCGTGATCCGGAGTTCAGGGCACTCCATGACCAGCACCGCAAGTTGAACAAGAAGTGCATGGACGCGGAGTTGGGTGTACTCCCGATCGATGATGTCACCCTGGGTCGCATGAAGCGCGAGAAGCTGCTGGCCAAGCAACGACTTCTGCGAATGTACGAAACACCGCTCCCAACGACGTCCCCCACGCTTTGACGCACCCCGTCACGCCCGGAACGGCGTGACCCGGCCATCGATGGCCCCGCCGGGCGCTCCTGCCCCGGCATCGCGGCACCGCCGATGAGGCGGCCGCGCCAAGGCACCACAGGCGGTGGTGCCTTGGCCTGCAGGCAAAACTCACCGATGCGGGCGGTACCGGTCTCCTCGTCGATCCGGGGCCGTCCGCATCTCTTTTTGCGGGCTTGTGGGCCGTCGCCGCGCCGACCTGACATTCATCGCCATCCGACGGATAATCACCGGTCCGGCCCTCTGCGGCGCGAACCGAAAGTCCTCCGAATGCCCATTCATTCTTCCGTCCTCGAACTCATCGGCCAGACCCCGATCGTCAAGGCCCAGCGCCTGGACACCGGCGTCTGCGAGCTCTACCTGAAGCTCGAAAGCGCCAACCCGGGCGGATCGATCAAGGATCGCATCGGCCTGTCGATGATCGAGGCGGCGGAGCAGCGCGGCGACCTGAAGCCGGGTGCGACCCTGGTGGAAGGTACCGCCGGCAACACCGGCCTGGGCCTGGCCCTGGTCGCGCAGCAGAAGGGCTACAAGCTGATCCTGGTCGTTCCCGACAAGATGAGCCGCGAGAAGATCTTCAACCTGAAGGCGATGGGCGCCGAAGTACGCTTGACCCGCTCGGACGTGGCCAAGGGCCATCCGGAGTACTACCAGGACCTGGCCAAGACCATCGCCGAGCAGACCCCGGGCGCCTACTTCATCAACCAGTTCGGCAACCCGGACAACCCGGCCGCGCATGAATTCGGTACCGGCCCGGAAATCCTGGAGCAGATGGGCGGCGATCTGGACGCCATCGTGTTCGGCTGCGGCAGCTCCGGCACCATGACCGGCCTGTCGCGCGCGTTCGCCAAGCTGTCGCCGAAGACCGAGCTGGTGCTGGCCGATCCGGTCGGCTCGATCCTGGCCGAGTACATCAACGACGGCAATCTGAACGACAAGTCGGGCAGCTGGCTGGTGGAAGGCATCGGCGAGGACTTCCTGCCGTCGATCTCCGATTTCAGCCGCGTCAGGAAGGCTTATGCCATCAGCGACGCCGAGAGCTTCCACACCGCACGCGAGCTGCTCGGTAAGGAAGGCATCCTGGGTGGCTCGTCCACCGGCACCCTGCTGGCCGCCGGCCTGAAGTACTGCAAGGAGCAGACCACGCCAAAGAAGGTGCTGGTGCTGGTGCCGGATACCGGCAACAAGTACCTGTCGAAGATGTACAACGACTACTGGATGCTGGACAACGGTTTCCTGCAGCGCCCGCAGCACGGCGACCTGCGCGACCTGATCCTGCGCCCGTACGGCCAGCGCGACACCGTGGTGATCGGACCGAACGACCTGCTGACCACCGCCTACCAGCGCATGAAGCTGTACGACGTGTCGCAGCTGCCGGTGATGGACGGTGACCAGCTGGTCGGCATCGTCGACGAAAGCGACGTGCTGCTGCACGTCTATGGCGATGAAGCCCGCTTCCGCGACACCGTCGCCACGGCGATGGTCAGCAAGCTGGACCGGCTGGACGTGAAGTCGCCGATCGAGGCGCTGCTGCCGGTGTTCGACCGTGGCCAGGTGGCGATCGTGATGGACGGCGACACGTTCCTGGGCCTGATCACCCGTATCGACCTGCTGAACTATCTGCGCCGTCGCGTGCAGTAAGCCGCTGATCGCAGACGTTCGCTACTGAATCCCGGTTTATCTGCGTCAAAGGTCGTTAAGGCCGCGCTGGTAGACTTCCGCACCTTCGACGGCGCCGAGCTTCGGCGCCCCTCAGGAAAGAACATGTCCAACGCTACTTCCCAGGATCGCGCCCTGGCCCTGGCCACGCTGGCCATCCACGGCGGCCAGTCGCCAGACCCCAGCACCGGCGCGGTGATGCCGCCGATCTACGCCACCTCGACCTATGCGCAGTCCAGCCCGGGCGAGCACCAGGGCTTCGAGTACTCGCGTACCCACAACCCGACCCGCTTCGCCTACGAGCGTTGCGTGGCGTCGCTGGAAGGCGGCACCCGCGGCTTCGCCTTCGCCTCGGGCATGGCGGCCAGCTCGACCGTGATCGAACTGCTGGACGCCGGCAGCCACGTGGTGGCGATGGATGACATCTACGGCGGCAGCTTCCGCCTGTTCGAGCGCGTGCGTCGCCGCACCGCCGGGCTGGATTTCAGCTTCGTCGACCTGACCGATCTGGCGGCCTTTGAAGCGTCCATCACGCCGAAGACGAAGATGGTGTGGATCGAGACCCCGACCAACCCGATGCTGAAGATCGTGGACATCGCCGCGGTCGCCGCCATCGCCAAGCGCCATGGGCTGATCGTGGTGGTCGACAACACCTTCGCCTCGCCGATGCTGCAGCGTCCGCTGGAGATGGGGGCGGACCTGGTGCTGCATTCGGCCACCAAGTACCTCAACGGCCACTCGGACATGGTCGGTGGCATGGTGGTGGTCGGCGACAACGCCGAACTGGCCGAGCAGATGGCCTTCCTGCAGAACTCGGTGGGTGGCGTGCAGGGGCCGTTCGACAGCTTCCTGGCCCTGCGTGGCCTGAAGACCCTGCCGCTGCGCATGAAGGCGCATTGCGCCAACGCGCTGGCCCTGGCCCAGTGGCTGGAAAAGCACCCGGCGGTGGAGAAGGTGATCTACCCGGGCCTGCCGTCGCACCCGCAGCATGAGCTGGCGGGCAGGCAGATGGCCGGCTACGGCGGCATCGTCTCGATCGTGCTGAAGGGCGGTTTCGAGGCGGCCAAGCGCTTCTGCGAGAAGACCGAGCTGTTCACCCTGGCCGAGTCGCTGGGCGGCGTGGAAAGCCTGGTCAACCACCCGGCGGTGATGACGCATGCGTCGATCCCGGTGGCGCGCCGCGAACAGCTGGGCATCAGCGATGCGCTGGTGCGGCTGAGCGTGGGCGTGGAGGATCTGGGGGATCTGCAGGTGGATCTGGAGAGGGCGCTGGGCGCGTGACACAGCGGCCAGCCCCGGAGTACACACATCGATGAAAGACGTTGTCGTCCATACACCGAACTCGATTTCCGAGCGTACCAACCTTTTCAATGCGCCCAGGAAGCTGGCGCGGAGCATCTGGATCCATCGCAGCCTGATCGTGCAGATGACCCGGCGTGAAGTGACCGGGCGTTACAAGGGGTCGTTGCTCGGCCTGGCGTGGTCGTTCTTCAACCCGTTGCTGATGCTGGTCATCTATACGTTCTTCTTCTCGGTGATCTTCAACGCCCGCTGGGGCACTGATGCCCCGGGCGGCAAGGCTGCATTCGCGATCATCCTGTTCTCCGGCCTGATCATGCATACCTTCCTGGCCGAATGCATCAACCGTGCTCCCGGTCTGATCGTGGGCAATGTGAACTATGTCAAGCGCGTCGTGTTTCCATTGGAGATTCTTACGCTGATCTCGATGGGCTCGGCGCTGTTCCACGCGGCGATCAGTCTCCTGGCGTTGTTTGCCGCGCAGCTGGCCTTCATGCAGGAGATGCACTGGACGGTGGTGTTCCTGCCGTTGGTGATGTTGCCCCTGGTCCTTGCGGCCATGGGCCTGTCATGGATCTTGGCCTCACTGGGCGTGTTCGTCCGTGACGTGGGGCAGATGACCGGTACGGTGATGACGATCCTGCTGTTCCTGTCACCGGTGTTCTATCCCATCAGTGCGCTTCCCGAGAAATACCGTGGCTGGCTGATGCTCAATCCGCTGACCTTCATCATCGAGAATGCGCGCAAGGTGATCGTGTTTGGAACCTATCCTGACTTCCGACAGCTGCTGGTGGGTACGGTGATCGCCGGTGTTGTTGCCATATTCGGCTTCTGGTGGTTCCAGAAGACCAGGAAGGGGTTTGCCGATGTCCTCTGATGAAGTAGCAATCAGTGTCCGTGGCGTCAGCAAGCGCTATGAGATGTATGACACTCCGCGTCAGCGGCTCAAGCAGTTCTTCGTGCCGGCACTTAACCGTGTCTCGCCGGGCCTTTGCCGCGACCAGTTCCGTGAGTTCTGGGCGCTGCGCGACATCGATTTCGAGGTCAAGCGCGGTGAGGCGGTTGGCATCGTTGGTCGCAACGGCAGCGGCAAGAGCACGCTGTTGCAGATCATCACAGGTACGTTGTCGCCGACCACTGGTGAAGTTCGCACCAGCGGGCGCATCGCGGCGCTGCTGGAGCTCGGGTCGGGCTTCAATCACGAGTACTCCGGACGTGAGAACGTTTATCTCAACGGCGCACTGCTGGGCCTGACACCGGCCGAGATCGACGAGAAGTTTGATGCCATCGCCGGGTTCGCCGATATCGGCGACCACCTGGAACAACCCGTCAAGACCTACTCCAGCGGCATGCTGGTGCGCCTGGCGTTCGCCGTGCAGGTGCAGCTGCGGCCGGACATCCTGATCGTTGACGAAGCCCTGGCCGTGGGTGACGCGCTGTTCCAGAAGCGCTGCTTCCAGCAGATCGAGCGCCTCGTCAGTGACGGCGTATCGTTGCTGTTCGTTTCCCACGATCAGGAATCGGTGCGCACCTTGACCAATCGGGCGCTGCTGTTGCGCGATGGCCGGCAGATCGGCTGGGGAACGTCTTCGGAAGTGATCGTGAGCTACCGGCGACTGCTGCATGAGGAGGAGTCGCGCTACTTCTCGTCATTGACCGAGAAGATCGCGGCGTCGGCAGCCCTCCACAAGCAGGAATCGGAGCCCTCGCTTCCCGTGCTGCCCCTCGACACGCAGGCCGATGCGGCTTCGTCGCCGCCGGTCAGAGAGGAAGAGGTGGCCCAGGGCGCACGCTCGGGCAACATGTCCTTCGGCGACCAGCAGGCCTTCGTGGTGAAGGTGGAGACGCTGGACGAGGCGGGTGACAACGTATCCGTGTACTACCCCTCGCAGCGCATCACCATTCGTGTCGAATGCGAGAGTCGTGTCGCGATCAGCAATTTGAATGTCGGAATCCGCATTCGAAACAAGGAAGGCTTCAAGATCTATTCGTGGGGCACCCTGAATCAGGACATGAAGCGCCTGGCAGGCCTGGCAGAGGGCGAGGTCTTCTGGAACCGCCAGTTCGCCGCGGGGGAGAGGTTCAGCGTCACGTTCACCTGCGATTGTGATCTCGGTGTCAATCTGTATGAAATCCAGGCCGCCGTGTCGTTTGAAGAGCGGCCGGACTACACCAGCCAGCGCATACTGCACTGGATGGATGAAGCGGCGTTCTTCCAGGTGCTGATGCGCAGGGACGAGCATTTCTTTGGCGGTGTCATCGACCTGAGGATGCAGGCCGATTGGGATCGTTAGCGATGGGTGTGTGGACATGGGTGAGAACGAGAGCGTAGCGGTCTACCAGCTGCGTTGGGACCGGTGCTGGAGTGCCGGAGTGGAGGATGACCATCCGGCAATTGCTGCGTTCGCGCAGACCATCCTGGCCACTGCCGGTGCAGGCAGGGTGCTGGATGTTGGCTGTGGCCGCGGCGGGCTGGTCACCGAGCTGCTCAAGCAGGGCCTGGACGCCCATGGTGTCGACGTATCACAGGTCGCGATCACTGCTGCGCAGCAACGTGCGCCGGATCGCTTCATCTGCGCCGCAGCAACGTCACTGCCCTATCCCGATGGTCATTTCGATTGTGTCGTGGCCAACGGCCTCATCGAGTATCTGGATGAAGTGGATGTGCCGAGCGTGCTCTCCGAGCTGCGGCGGATCTGCCGAGGGCCGCTGCTGGTGCGCGTGCAGGTGTCGGCGGTCGTGGCGGAGGGCGATGGCCGGCAGGTCATTCAGGGGCGCAGCTGGTGGGAGCAGAAGTGCTTCGACGCAGGCTTCCGCAAGCACCCCGGCTACTTCGACCTGATCAACTTCGAGTCGCTGAATTTCGACGATGGTGTGATTCTGCTGGCGCTGGAGGCGATGCCCACCGTGGTGGGCGATGCAATGCACGACTCCTGCTGCAGCACGGGTATCGCGGCAGACGCTGAACTCTACAAGTACCACTGGGCGGCCGGTTATGTACGGCCGGGTGACCGGGTGCTGGACCTGGCGGCAGCGACTGGAGCAGGCAGCTATCTGCTGTCGCGCCGCTCCGAAGCGGACACGCTGTACTGCGTGATCGATCCCGCCGCACGCATGTTCTTTGAAGCGGCCTACGCCGCGGTGGAGCCCCGTCTTCGCCCGACGCTGGCCGGCGCAGCGCCTGAAGTCGATTTTGTCGCGGCGCTTGGTGAACCGGTGACGCGCGGGACGCTGGAGGGCCTGCTGGGCTCCCTGCAGGATGGGGTCTCGCCTGGAGGTCGCGTACTGCTGTCGCTGCTGGCTGACGGAGGCGACGCTGCCGAGTCATGGCCCGAGCTGCAGGATCTGCTCCCGCCCGGCTGGTACCTGGAACAGGCCTTCAGCCTGCTCGGTGGCATTCCCCGGGGCAGGGGCGGTGCGGTCCGTGCATTTTCTCCCTGCGGGCTGGAGTCCGCGGTCACGGTGCCGAAGGATGCCGAGTTGTTGCTGGTCGTGATGCGGGATCCGCTGGCGACAGGGTTCATCTACCGCGAATCAGTGTATGGATCCAGTGACAGGCCGGCTGAAGTACTGGAATTCGCCCGCGACTATCGAAATCCCTGGCTGCTGCGTGCGCTGGTGGAGTTCCCGTTCCGCGCACGCAATCCGCAGGTACTCGCCGATATTGCCCGGCGCGTGCTGGGGGAGCCTGCGAACGAGGGTGCCCCGGACGTGGCGGCTGCATTGGCGGTGCTCGGCTACCAGATGCTTGAGCGTCAGGAGCTGGCAGCCACGGAGGTCAGTGCCCTCGTCACGCGGATGGCGGAGCACCTGGACCGCGCCATCCCGTCGCCACACGCGGTGCGCTGGTCGATCTCGCTGCGCTATCTGTGCGCGTCCCTGCTGCGTCGTATCGGTGACCTGGAGGGGGCGCTGGAAGCGCTTGATGTGGTTGTCGCCGTTGACTGGCGCTCGTTCAGCCCGACCATCGGTACCAAGATTGTCGATGCTGCCTACGAGGCCGGACAGCTGCTGGCCGCGGCCGGTAGGCTGGAGCAGGCCCGGGCCCGTTGGCGCATGGCCAGTGAAGTCGCGTTCGAGATGCTTGCGTGTGGGCATGAGGCCTACCTGGGTGATTCGCAGCAGCCACAGCAGTTCGCGTCGATCGTCGGCGTGGAACTTCTGGACTCGGCAACGCGCAGCATCAAGGCGCTGCGCTGGTCCTCTCCGGCGCGGCAACTGCCCCAGGAGCGGCTGCTCGAGCAGAGCCGGCAATGCTGGAAATGGATGATCCGCGAGCGTACCGACGCGATCGCATCCCAGGCGCGCCTGCTGGACCAGCGTTGGCAGATCCAGCAGTCGCTGGACCAGATGGTGTCCGAACGGGACGTTGCCATTCGGGCGCTGGAGCGGATGGTGTCCGAGCGGGATGAGGCCATCACCTCGCTCGACCGGATGGTTTCCGAACGTGACGAGGTGATTCAATCCCAGGGACACCTGATCGATGTCCGCGATGAATCGATCCGTTCGATGACTGCCTTGATCGACGCGCGCGATGAGGCCCTGCAGGGGCAGACCGACCTCCTGGAAGCGCGCTGGAAGGTGATGACCCATATGGATACCGAAATCGCGGCGCGTGACCAGATCATTGCGAGCCTCAACCAGAAGCTCGGCAAGTAGTCCATCCCAACGGCAAGTACGAAGAAATAAGGAAGAACAAGGATGAAGATCCTGGTAACTGGCGGCACCGGCTACATCGGCTCGCACACGTGCGTGAAGCTGGTCGAGCAGGGTTACGATGTCTGCCTGGTGGACAATCTCTGCAACTCGTCGGCACGTGTGGTAGACCAGCTGGCCAGGATCATCGGCTTCACTCCCGAATTCCATCAGATGGACATCCGCGAGCCGGCGTTCGCCGAGCTGCTGCGCAGCAGCGGTGCCGAGGCGGTGATCCATTTCGCCGCGCTCAAGTCGGTGGCCCAGTCGGTCGCCGATCCGCTTTCCTACTTCGACAACAACATCACCGGCACCCTGTGCCTGCTGCGGGCCATGAAGGACGCAGGTGTCGGCAAACTCGTGTTCAGTTCATCGGCCACGGTCTATGGCGATGGCAACACCTCGCCGATCACCGAGTCGGCTGGCCTTGGTGCGGTCAATCCCTATGGCCGTACCAAGCTGGTGATGGAACAGATGATCGGCGATCTGACCGCCTCCATGCCGGAGTTCGGGGCAGCGCTGCTGCGCTACTTCAACCCGGTCGGTGCCCACGAGAGCGGATTGATCGGCGAGGATCCCAACGGCCCGCCGAACAATCTGATGCCCTACATCTCGCAGGTTGCGATTGGCCGTCGTGCCGCATTGAACGTGTTCGGCAATGACTATCCCACCAGTGACGGTACGGGAGTGCGCGACTACGTGCATGTGGTCGACCTGGCCGAGGCCCATGTACGTGCCATCGATGCCCTGCAGAAACACCCGCGGGGCTTCACCGTGAACCTGGGAACGGGGCGCGGCTATAGCGTGCTTGAGGTGGTGCATGCATTCGAGCGGGCGTCGGGCCAGAGCATCGCGGTGGACTTCGCGCCGCGCCGGGAAGGTGACGTGGCCGAGTGCTTTGCTGATACGGGCCTGGCCGAGCAGTTGCTGGGCTGGAAGGCGCAGTTCGACCTGCAGCGCATGTGTGAGGACAGCTGGCGCTGGCAGACGCAGTATCCGAGAGGCTACCAGGACGCTTGATCAGCGTCCTGGGTGGTGGGCTGGTTCAGAACCAGCCCTCGCCGATGTAGCGGCACCACTGACGGAAGTCGTGGATGGCGCGGATGCGGTACAGGCGCGCGCCCACGCGCTTGCGCAGGCTGACATGTTGCGGGATGTGCTTGAGACGCTCGTTCTCGTCGGCAACATAGCGCGCCCAGAAGTGCTCGTTACGTTCGCGCAGTTCGATGCGGTCGACCGCGGGCATCGTGTGCATCTGGCGAAGCACTGCCTCGAACTGGGTCGAGGAGGTATCCCAATCGGGCCAGGCCTCGGCTGTGGCAATCGCGTTGTGCTTCAGTCGCTGGAGTTCGTCCGGAGAGTCCTTCAGCAGATTCAGCGCATTGACCACGCCGGCCTCGTCGTCACGCTGCAGGACCAGGGCGTTCTCGCCATTGCGGATGTACTCGTCGTGGCCGGTGACGTTGTAGACGATCGCGGTGCCGCCGCAGTGGAACATCTCCAGAGGCGGCCCGAACATGCCCTCGACATAGCTCAGCTTGACGATCACATCGCACGAGCGGTAGATCGCGGGAACCTGGTCAATCGGAACCCTTGAGAACAGGCGGTCGACTCCCGGGTACCAGCGCAACTGGCTGGACGTCAGCAGCCAGGTCTGATCGGCACGGCTGGTCCTGGCCAGTTTCAGGCTGCGGCCGACGTTCTTGAAGAACACGCCGAAGGGTCCTTCGACCAGCACGCGCAGATCGCGACCACGCGGTGCGTGGGTCGGGCCGTCCAGGCGGTAGAGGTCCTTGCGGATGCCATTGCGCACCAGGCGGGCATCGTTGCCGTGGCGTTCCTGCAGGTGCTCCTGGATCCAGGTCGCCTCGGTGACGACCGGCAGCCCCAGATCGTAGGTGCTGTCGACCAGCGACTGCAGCGGTCGTTCCGCGTCCGGGTAGAAGCGCGATTCGATGGACTGCACGAAGTAGGCATACTGGTCGGCATTGATCTTGTGCAGTTCGGTGGCGGTACGCCACCAGGTGGCGATCGCCAGGTCGAAGTGCTCTTCACCCAGGTCCCAGATCTGCACGATCCGCAGGACATCAAGCGCGGGGTGCCATTTGCGCTGGCTCGCGACATAGGGGTACTGCAGGACCAGGGTGACGTCATGCCCTTCCTGGATCGCATGCAGTGCATGCTGGAACACCACGTAAGTACCACCGCTGATGTCGGCAGAGCCGACAAAGAACGCAATTTTCATTCATGCTTCCCGGTGATCAATCTTCAATGCCGCGCAGTCGACCTGATGCGTAGCGCGAGGCAACCCAGCGGCCGCCGCGCTGCAGGCAGGTCAACAGGGGCCAGAAGCCAAGGTTGTCCACGCCATTGCGGCGCAATGACAGGTAGAAACGAAGCTTGTCGATGAACGAAGGTTGATGTGCGCCGACATCGAAGGTGGAATGATTGAACACGCCGAAATTCTCGACGTGGTAAACGTTCTCGAACCACTCGATTGCGGCCTGGTCCGGCTGCAGCAGCATGCGTGCATGCGCGTGCGTAGCCAGGCGTTCCAGCTCGCGGGCAGGGATGTTGTGGTGGCGGAAGACGCGGTCCAGCTCGACGAACAGGTCCCACAACTGGGCTTGCAACGGTGCGACCTTGCTGCGGAACAGCGATTCCTCGCTGAATTCCTGGTGGCTGACCACGGGCAGGCCGCTGGCATCGAAGCCGTAGCGCAATGCGGAGCCATGGTCGGCCGCGAGCACGACTTCAAACAGGGCTCGATTCTCGTTGAAGATGGCGAAGTTGCGGCTGGTGCCGCCGATGCAGGAGAACAGCAGACCATCCTTCCGGTTCCGGTCCGAAGCCGAGCCGCTGGCGACCAGGCCGATGTAGTGGCCCTGTACGGCTGTCAGGCCGGTATCCGCGCCGATCACGATGGCCGAAATGTTGTCCTGGATGGTGCCCTTCCAGCCCACATCGACCAGGTGCAGGGTCGGGGACGCGGGGTCGGCACCGAACGCGTCCAGATAGGCGAGGAACGCAGAGCGGCGCGCAAGGCGTTCCTGCTCATAGGTCTGCTCGAACAGCGCGTCGGTGCGCAGGCGGGCGAAGACTTCGCTGGACGGCAGGTCTTCCTGGATGGCATCGGCATCAACGCCAAGGCGCTCGGCCAGTTCGGCAGACATCGAATGCAGGCCAAGGCTGGACAGGAAGTCGTTGAGCGAGATGCGCCGGTACTGGCGGAACAGCGTCTCGAAGGTCTCCTGTGCCAGTGGCTGTAGTGACGGCAGCAGGGTGGCGCGGCGCGAGACCTCAAGATAATGGCTGCGGATGCGGACTGCGCCCTGAAGCTGCCGGGTGTTCTGGTAATGGTCGAACAGGCGCTTCAGGAACTGGCCTTCACGGGCCAGGAAAAACACATCGCGGGCGCCCTCGCGGACCAGGCGCGCATGCAGGCGGTCGATGAAAAGGTGGAGCGTGAGCGCAAGCTCGCGGAACACGCCGGGACCGCCGTCGAGCAGGCGATTGATGTCGGTACGGGTGCGGGCAAGGTCGGCGGCGCGCTCTGCCAGTACCTGGTAGTGGGCATGGCGTTGGCTGCGATCCAGGTGAATGGCGTGCAGGCCTGCGGCCCTGGCGTTGTTGAAATCTGCGTGTTCGTTGTCGCCGATCATCACCACCTGGCCGGGAGCGATGCCCGTTTCCGCCAGCACGCGGGCATACATTCCACTGCCGCGCTTGGTCGTGAACGAATCGCATGATACGAACATGCGCTTGAACGCCGAATCCAGCCCATGATGGGCAAGGAACTGCCGGAAGACGTCGGTTTCAAGATAGAAGTCGCTGACCAGCCAGCATTCGACGCCCTTCGCCGAAAGCTCCCGCACCAGGCCGACGACCTGCTCGTCCAGTTGCTGGGTAGACAATTCCAGCGACACTTCCAGATCCAGCGCCACCGTAGTGAACGCGGCACGAGGCATCGACCGCAGCCCTGCATTGGCGTCCCAGAGTTCGGCATAGACCTCGCTGGCGCGGAATTCGCTGTCCAGTCCGGGGCCACGATCAATGGCGCAGTGGGCGGCCTCGCGTGCGTTGCGCTGGCGATACAACTCGGGGCCGTCCGGGCCGCCGGGAAACACGCGGGCAATCCCCTCGGCCCACAGCCGCTTTACATCCTCCGGGTGGATGCCCCGGGATACCAGGGTATCGAAGTAGTCGAAGCAGACCACCGAAGGCTGAATGCGTTCAATTTCACTCATGACCCCCTTCGGGTCGATATCGGTGTAATGCTCTTGGGTCATGGACTGTCGTGAATGGCCGGTAACGGGGGGAACGGACTACATTAGAGGGAGCGGGATGGTATCAGCGTCGCTGGGGACCGCGGTAGCGCAAAGGGGACGCACGTCGAATATCATGACCAGTCGAATGCGACAAGGCCTGAACCGCCAATTTGTCGCCCATCCGAAGGATCTGGACGCGGGGCATTGAATGAGCATCAGCTGTTCGAGTGGCAGGTTGTTGTCTATCGTTGTGCCTTGTTACAACGAAGAAGCAGTGCTGGCCGAAACCTTTCGCAGGCTTTCCGGGACAGCACGGGCGCTTGAGGCCCGTGGCCTACAGGTAGAGCTGGTGTTTGTCGACGATGGCAGCCGTGACCGTACCCGCGAGCTGCTGCGGCATTATGCCACCGCCGACCGCCGGGTCCGCATGCTGGGCTTTGCACGCAATTTCGGCCATCAGCTGGCGGTAACCGCTGGCATTGACGCGGCGCGCGGCGATGCAGTGGTGCTGATCGACGCCGACCTGCAGGATCCGCCGGAAGTCATCGCGGAAATGGTCGATCGCTGGGAAGAGGGGTTCGACGTTGTCTATGGAACCCGCACGGACCGCCCGGGTGAATCGCGGTTCAAGCTGGCTACCGCGCGGGTCTTCTATCGCGTGCTCAACCGCCTGTCCGATGTGTCGATCCCGCTGGATACGGGTGACTTTCGCTTGATGAGCCGCAATGTCGTCGAGGTGCTGAAGTCGATGCCGGAGCAGGATCGCTTCGTTCGTGGGATGGTCAGCTGGGTGGGTTTCAACCAGATCGCGTTGCCCTATCGCCGCGACAAGCGCTTTGCCGGCGAAAGCAAATATCCGTTGCGGAAGATGGTGCGCTTCGCGACCGACGGAATCCTGTCTTTCTCGGCCAAACCACTGCAGCTTTCGGTGACGCTGGGCGTGCTGAGCTCGTTGCTCGCGATGCTGGTCATCATCTATTCGTTGGTCATGCGCCTGTTTACTCAGGAATGGGTGCCGGGTTGGACCGCACTGATGATCGCGGTGCTGTTCCTGGGGGGCGTGCAGCTGATCTGCGTTGGCATCCTGGGCGAGTACATCGGCCGCATCTACCGTGAGGTCAAGCGTCGCCCGTTGTACATCGTGCAGGAATCAAGGGATGGCACCACGCTCGTCAGGCAGGCGGAGGCTGGCGAATGAGCGGGACCCGAAAGGTCCTGCGACTGCTGGTCGGGGTGGGGGTGGCAGGCTTGTTCGGCTGGCTGGTGTTGCGCCAGGTCAGCTACGGGCAGCTGAGGAATGCATTTGCCAACGTCGGCTGGGGCTGGCTGGGACTGGCCCTGCTGTGTTTCCTGCTGGGCTATTCGGCACGCATCGAGCGCTGGCGCAGGATGCTGGCGCGCGACAATGCCGCCCTGCGCTGGCGCGACTGTGCGGGACCATTCATGGGCAGTTTCGCCATGAACAACGTATTGCCGATGCGCGCTGGCGACATCCTCCGTGCCTTTGCGTTCAATGACCGTCTTGGCGTTACCTCCGGTGTTGTGGTGGCGACCCTGTTCGTCGAGCGCCTGCTGGATCTGCTGATGGTCGTGCTGCTGCTTGGCATTGCGTTGTGGGTCAGTGGCGCCAGTGATTCGCTGGCCGGCGGTGTCGGGATCTGGACGCTGGCGGCGGCAGGGCTGGTGATTGCCCTGGTGCTGTTGTTCCCAGGCGCGTTCTCGCCGTTGCTGGCCTGGGGCGGTCGCCTGCTCTCGCGCATTTCGCCCCGCATCGGAGCCCGCGTGCAGGGTGAGCTGTTGAAGGGGGTCGATACCCTCGGCCATCTTTCCGGCAAGGGCACCATGGCCGGCCTGATGCTGTGGTCGGTGCTGGCCTGGACCGGTGAGGGGCTGGTGTTCTACCTGTGCGCCAAGGCGCTGGCCAGCCTCGCGGTTGCCGCAGCAGCCTGGCTGGCTTTGCCGCTGGGAACCCTGGCCACGCTGCTCCCCGGTACACCTGGTTACGTGGGTACTTTCGATTACTTCGTGGTCAGGGCGATGAAGGCGATGGGCAACGGTGTTGCCGAATCGACTGTCTATGCCCTGCTGGTCCATTTCATGTTGTGGCTGCCGCCGACAGTGATCGGCGGTCTGTTCCTGATGACCCGCTCGATGCGGGGCAAGCCGTCTTCCGAGGATAGGAAATGAAGAACAAGAGCGTTGCCATCATCGGTGGCGGATTCACCGGTCTTACCGCCGCCTATGAACTAGCGCGCAATGGCGTGCAGGTGACGGTGCTGGAGGCAGAAACCGATGTTGCCGGCCTGGCAGCGGCATTCGACGTCGGTGGGGAGAAACTGGATTGCTTCTATCACCACTGGTTCACCAACGACCTGGAGGTCATGCAGCTCATCGACGAGCTGGGCCTGAACGATCGGGTTGAAGTGAATCCGACGAATACCGGCATGTACTACGCCAACAACTTCTTCCGCCTGTCCACGCCCTGGGACCTGCTCAACTTCACACCGCTTTCGTTCGTCGATCGCATCCGCCTGGGCCTGCTCGCCCTGCGCGCGCGCAGGGTCAAGCATTGGATGGAGCTGGAGGGCCTGACCGCGTCCCAGTGGCTGAAGAGCCTGGGCGGCGAGAAGGTCTATGAGGTGGTGTGGGAGCCGCTGCTGAAGGGCAAGTTCGGCCCTTACGCCGACACGGTTTCCGCCGTATGGTTCTGGAACAAGCTGAAGTTGCGTGGCGGTAGCCGTGGCAAGGGCGGCGAAGAGCGCCTGGCCTATTTCCGCGGTGGCTTTGCGAGCCTTGCCGAGGCGTTGGCGGCCCGCATCGTGGCGTTGGGGGGCAAGGTCATCACCGGTACCCGTGTCGACAGCTTCGCCCCCAAGGGGGACGGCTGGCAGTTGCAGACGAGTGCCGGCCCGATCGATGCCGACAAGGTGCTGGCCACCACCGCGCTGCCGCTGGTGGCCGACATGGTCTCCGGCTGGGCGTCGCCGGAGTATGTGCAGTCGTTGCAGCGCATCCAGTACATCGGCAATGTCTGCCTGGTGCTGGAGATGGACCGCAAGCTGTCTGATACCTATTGGTTGAACGTCAACGATCCCAGTTTCCCGTTCGTCGGCGTCATCGAACACACCAATTTCGAGCGTGCCGAGACCTATGGTGGCAGCCATATCGTCTACCTGTCCAAGTACCTGCCGCATACGGATGCGCTGTACTCGATGGACTGTGATCAGTTCCTCGACTTCGCGTTGCCCTATCTGCAGAAGATGTTCCCTGCACTGCGCCGAGAGTGGATCACCAAGCACCACCTCTGGCGCGCGCGCTGGTCCCAGCCGGTTGTCGAGAAGTTCTACAGTCGCCTGATTCCGGAAGTGCGCGGGCCGGAACGGGGCTTCTACCTGTGTTCGATGGCACAGATCTACCCGGAAGACCGTGGTACCAACTATGCGATCCGCGAGGGGCGCAAGGTGGCCCGCCAGATGCTGGAGGCTTGAATCATGGCCATCGTGGCGCGGATTCTGTTGACGCTGCTGCTGGCATACCTGTGCCTGGTGAGCGCACGTGCGCTTCTGGCCTACCAGCACAATACCTGGGGCAAGAGCTATTACGTCCTGGTGGCCGATGCCGAAAGAAGGGTCGTCGATCAGCGCGCGCGTCATGTTTCCGAAGCGGCCCTGGATAGGCAGGGAGTGCGCTGGGAAGGTGATGTGCTGACCAGGAACGGACAGGCCTTGGCCTCCTACTCCGATGGCGAGGTCCGGGTATTCCGTGCGAGTGATGGTGGCCTGCTGCAGTCGACCACGATCCGCTGGTTCGGCCTTGCTGCGGTGCTGGCGGTGACGGCAATGATATGGCGACGGCGGGTTGCAGAGCGCTGGCTTGCCTGTGCACGAAGCTCTTTCCAATGGCTGCGGCCGCCCGATCTGCTGCTGGTCATTGCCCTGCTGATGTTCTCCGTGCTCAAGATCGGCATCATCGACATGGTGGCCTTGGGGAGTGCTGTCGAGGGTCTGCAGTTCGGCCTGAATTACTACGTTCATGACGTGTTGATCGGCGCCAGCGGAAAGCTGACGATCTATCCGTACAACCCGGCGAGCCTGATCTGGATGCAGGCACTGTCGGGTATGCACGGTGATCTGCAGTTGATCGGAGTGAATCTTCGCCCCTATGGGCTGGTCAGCCTGTCGATCGCAGCCGCTTACATCTGGCTGTGCCTGGAACTGACGGTGCTGCTCAATGAGCGTTGGCGTGGAAGCACGCGCATGCTGTTCTTCGTGTTGCTGCTCAATCCGTTCGGTCTCTACTATTCACTGTTCCTTGGACAAGTGGATGTGATCGTCGTGGCCCTGCTGGTAGCGGGCGCCCGACGGGTTTTCGTGCCGGGAAGGCTGTTCGTCGCTTTGGGCATGATCGTGCTGGGCCTGGTGTTCGCCAAGCCCCAGCATATGCTGGTGCTGCCGGCCCTGGCCATTGCAATGATGGCGGCTCGCACACAGGCGCTGAAGGGACGCGTCATTCTGATCACGATCACAGTGACCTTGATCAGCCTGGTGATCTACTGGCTCTACACGCGGGTTCCGGCGTTTGTTCTTTCCTTGGCGACGAACCCGCAGTCGCAGCGCATAGGTTGGGCGACCTGGTTCCAGTTGCTTGGAGATTCGCTGGTAGTCAACCGACCCTTGGCATTCCTGGCTATCACCTTCCTGGTACTCGCGTATCGGGTCAAGCATGTGGCGGATGGCATTGGCGTCTGGCAGGTCGCTGCCCTAGCAACTGCTGCGTTGACCGCCTGGTTCCAGGCGTCCTACGCACACACCTTCGGCATGGCCATGCTGATGTTCCCGGCCCTGATGCTGCTTGTGTTGGATACCCAAGACCGATGGCGTGCCGCAGGCGTCTGGCTGGCACCCATTCTGCTGCTGCTGGGCTGGGGAACCGGAGAGATGGGGGATGTGGCGGCCATTTTCGGGGGAACACTGTTCAGTCCTGAACGCGTCAATCACATCATGGTGCTGGGCATGAGCTATCCCTCGCTGCTGGCTACGCTTGAAGCTTCTGCCTATATGGCATTCGGGGTCATGCTAGTGATGCGCCTGCTGGGCGGACCTGAGCCGGAGCTCTCTGCCGGAGTCGGACCGGGACGATGAGTACGGCATGAAAAAGGCCGGCCCTGTCCGGGCCGGCCTTAAGTTGCTGCAGGTCAAAGCGCCTTTTCCAGCTCCGGCAGGATCGCGAACAGATCCCCCACCAGGCCGATATCGGCAATCTCGAAGATCGGCGCGTCGCCGTCCTTGTTGATCGCCACGATCGTGCCAGCGTCCTTGATGCCGGTCAGGTGCTGGATGGCACCGCTGATGCCGACGGCCACATACAGTTCCGGCGCGATGATCTTGCCGGTCTGGCCGACCTGCAGGTCGCTGGGCACGTAACCGGCGTCGACCGCGGCGCGCGAAGCACCGACGGCGGCACCGAGCTTGTCGGCCAGCTGGAAGATGACCTTGAAGTTCTCTTCCGAGCCGACGCCACGGCCGCCGGAGACCACGCGCTTGGCGCTCTGCAGATCCGGGCGGTCGCTGGCACCAGCGGCCAGGCCGATGAAGCGGGTGTGGGTCGGCAGCGCCGCATCGGCACTGGCCGCTTCAATGGCCGCATTGCCGCCCTGGGCGGCTTCCGGCCACGAGGCGGCACGCACGGTGGCGACCACGATCTGGTCGGCGGGTGCTTCCACGGTGATGATCGCGTTGCCGGCGTAGATCGGGCGCTTGAAGGTGTGGCTGCCTTCGACGCTCATCAGGTCGGAGACCTGGTTGACGCCGAGCAGGGCGGCCACGCACGGCATCAGGTCCTTGCCGAAGGTGGTCGACGGGCCGAATACGTGGGTGTAGCCCTGGGCCAGCTGTGCGATCTGCGGCGCCAGCACCTGGGCGATGGCCTGCGCATTGGCGGCATTGGCCACGGTCAGGACCTTGGCGACGCCAGCGATCTTCGCGGCCTCGGCGGCGACAGCGGCCGGGTCGGCGGCCAGCACCAGCACGTCGATGCTGGCACCGCTGATGGCGGCGGCGGCGCTGACGGTCTTGGCGGTGGCGGCGTTGAGCTTGCCGTCGTGGTGCTCTGCGATGACGAGAATCTTGCTCATTACAGCAGCCCCTTCTGCTTGAGTGCGGCAACCAGTTCGGCCGCGTCCTTGACCATCACACCCTTGCTGCGCTTGGACGGCGCGGCGTAATGGGTGGTCTTGAAGGTGTCGGCGGCTTCAACGCCGAGGTCGGCCAGCTGCAGGGTATCCAGCGGCTTGGCCTTGGCCTTCATGATGTCCGGCAGCTTGATGAAGCGCGGTTCGTTCAGGCGCAGGTCGGTGGTGACCACCGCCGGCAGGTCCACTTCCAGCGTTTCCAGGCCGGCGTCGACTTCACGGGTCACCGTGGCCTTGCCATCGGCAATTTCGAGCTTGCTGGCGAAGGTCGCCTGCGGGCGGCCCCACAGCGTGGCCAGCATCTGGCCAGTCTGGTTGGCGTCGTCGTCGATGGCCTGCTTGCCGAGGATCACCAGGTCCGGCTGTTCCTTCTCGATCAGCTTGAGCAGGGTGCGCGAAGCGGTCAGCGGCTGGATGGCCTGGTCGGTGACGACGTGAATGGCACGGTTTGCGCCCATGGCCAGTCCGTTGCGCAGGTGCGCCTGAGCATCGGCCGGAGCGATGGTGGCAACCACCACTTCGCTGGCGATGCCCTTGTCGCGCAGGCGCAGGGCCTCTTCCAGAGCGATTTCATCGAAGGGGTTGGGGGACAGCTTGACGCCATCGGTGACCACGCCGGAACCGTCCGGCTTGACCTGAATGCGGACGTTGTAGTCCACCACGCGCTTGTACGCGACGAGGATTTTCATCTGGTACGGGGTCCTTCACTAAACAGGGAGAACATCCGGTCCGGGAACAGCAACCGGTTCGGGGGTGGGACCCCGATTCTAGCTGGCTTGGGGTGACCATGCGAATGCGTATGGTTTTGCTGCGGCGCCGCAAAAATGCGCTTCGACATTGGGTTGTTCAGCTGATGAGGGCATCCTTGAGCGCAGCCCCGATGTATCCTGCAGAGCTGCATTCAGCCCTGCTGTGCGCTGATGCACCATGATCGACAGGAGAAAGGCTGTGCCCACTTGGCTCGTCACCGGCGGCGCCGGATTCATTGGCGGAAACTTCGTTCTCGAAGCCGTCGCCCGCGGCATCAAGGTCGTCAACCTCGATGTGCTCACCTATGCCGGCAACCTGAAGACCTTGTCCAGCGTGGAGGGGGATCCCAACCATCTGTTCGTGCAGGGCGATATCGGCGATCGGGCACTGGTCGCTGGTCTGCTGGCCGAACACCAACCGGACGCGGTGCTGAACTTCGCCGCCGAGAGCCATGTCGACCGCTCCATCGACGGCCCGGGGGCGTTCATCCAGACCAATGTGGTCGGCACCCTGGGCCTGCTGGAAGCCGTGCGCGATTACTGGAAGGCGCTGCCGGCCGAGCAGGGCGCGGCGTTCCGCTTCCTGCACGTGTCCACCGACGAGGTGTACGGCACCCTGGGCGAGACCGGCAAGTTCAGCGAAACCACGCCGTACGCCCCGAATTCGCCGTACTCGGCGTCCAAGGCTGCCTCGGACCACTTGGTGCGCGCGTTCCATCACACGTACGGGTTGCCGGTGCTGACCACCAACTGCTCGAACAATTACGGCCCGTACCACTTCCCCGAGAAGCTGATCCCGCTGGTGATCGCCAAGGCGCTGGCTGGCGAGCCGTTGCCCGTGTACGGCGATGGCAGGCAGGTGCGTGACTGGCTGTTCGTGTCCGACCACTGTGAAGCGATCCGCACCGTGCTGGCCAAGGGCCAGGTCGGCGAGACCTACAACGTGGGCGGCAACTCGGAAAAGCAGAACATCGAAGTGGTACAGGCCATCTGCGCACTGCTGGACCAGCGCCGCCCGCGCGCGGACGGCCAGCCGCGCAGCAGCCAGATCACCTACGTCACCGACCGCCCCGGCCATGACCGCCGCTATGCGATCGATGCCTCCAAGCTGAAGAACGACCTGGGCTGGGAACCGGCCTACACCTTCGAGCAGGGCATCACCTTTACCGTGGACTGGTACCTGGGCAACCAGGAATGGGTCAACGGTGTGCTCGACGGCAGCTACAGGCTGCAGCGCATCGGCACGGCGGCCTGAACCCAGGAGATCTTATGTCCCAGCGCAAGGGCATCATCCTCGCCGGTGGCTCCGGCACCCGGCTGTATCCGATCACCAAGGGCGTCAGCAAGCAGCTGCTGCCGGTATACGACAAGCCGATGATCTATTACCCGCTCAGCGTGCTGATGCTGTCGGGTATCCGTGAAGTGCTCATCATCAATACCCCGCACGAGCAGGCCCTGTTCCAGCAGCTGCTGGGCGACGGTTCGCAGTGGGGGATGGACATCCAGTACGCGGTGCAGCCGAGCCCGGATGGGCTGGCGCAGGCCTACCTGATCGGTCGCGATTTCGTGGCCGGCAAGCCGAGCTGCCTGGTGCTGGGTGACAACATCTTCCACGGTCATGGGCTGAGTGAAATGCTGCGGCGCGCTGATGCCCGGGATCAGGGCGCCACGGTGTTCGGCTATTGGGTCAACGATCCCGAGCGCTATGGCGTGGCCGAGTTCGACGGCGATGGCAAGGTCATTGACCTCGTCGAGAAACCGACCAATCCGCGTTCGAACTATGCGGTGACCGGCCTGTACTTCTATGACGGCAACGCCAGCGATTACGCTGCCGAGCTGAAGCCCTCTGCGCGGGGCGAGCTGGAAATCACCGATCTCAACCGCAGATACCTGCAGCAGGGCAGCCTGCACCTTGAACCCTTGGGGCGCGGCTACGCATGGCTTGATACCGGCACCCACCAATCGTTGCTGGAAGCCTCCAACTTCATCGAGACCATCCAGACCCGCCAGGGCCTGCAGGTCTGCTGTCCGGAAGAAATCGCCTTCGGCAAGGGCTGGATCACTGCCGAGCAGCTGGAAGCCCTGGCTGCACCACTGATCAAGAATGGCTACGGCCAGTACCTGCACAAGCTCGCCCTGCGTGGAGTTGTTCCGTGAAAGTGATTGAAACCAGGTTGCCCGGCTGCGTGGTGATCGAACCGGCCGTGTTCGGCGATGCCCGCGGTTACTTCTTCGAAACCTGGAACGCCGAGCGCTTCGCCGCGCTGGGCCTGCCGGACCGTTTCGTGCAGAGCAACGTGTCGACGTCCGCGCAGGCCGTGCTGCGTGGCCTGCATTACCAGTGGCCGCGTCCGCAGGGCAAGCTGGTGTCGGTGCTGGAGGGCGAGGTCTACGACGTCGCCGTGGACATTCGTCGCGGCTCGCCGACTTTCGGCCAGTGGGAAGCGGTGGTGCTGAGTGCGGAGAACAAGAAGCAGTTCTGGATTCCGGAAGGCTTTGCGCACGGCTTTGCGGTGTTGTCCGAGCGGGCGGTGTTCAGCTACCTGTGCACCGAGGTCTACCTGAAGGACTTCGACGCCGGCGTGCGCTGGAACGATGCCGACATTGCCGTGGACTGGCCGGTCAGTGCACCGACGCTGTCGGCCAAGGACGAGAACGCTCCTTTCCTGAAGGACATTGCCGAAGACCACCTGCCGGTCTACATGCCATGACGGTACTGGTGTTTGGCGGCAACGGCCAGGTCGGTCAGGAACTGCTGCGCGCGTTGACACCGCTGGGTACGGTGGTGGCGACTACGCGAAGTGGCCAGTTGCCTGACGGCAGCGCCTGCGAAGTGGCCGACTTCGGCCAGCCTGACAGCCTGCCGGCGCTGCTGGACCGGCTGCAGCCGTCGGTTGTGGTGAATGCTGCTGCCTACACTGCGGTCGACCGTGCCGAACAGGAGGTCGATGCGGCCTTTGCCGCCAATGCGCAGGCTCCGGGTGTGATCGCGCGCTGGTGCGCGGCACAAGGCGTGCCATTCGTGCATTACTCCACAGACTACGTGTTCGATGGCCAGGGCACCGCGCCCTACCGCGAGGACGAGCCGACCGCACCGCTGGGTGTATATGGCACCAGCAAGCGAGATGGCGAGGAGGCCGTACGCGCGGCCGGTGGTCGCCACCTGATCTTCCGCACGGCCTGGGTCTATGCCTCGCACGGCGCGAATTTCCTGCGCACCATGCTGCGCGTGGGTGCCGAGCGCGATGCGTTGCGGGTGGTGGCCGACCAGATCGGCACACCAACGCCGGCCGCGCTGATCGCGGACGTCACCGCAATGGCGCTGCAGCGATCACCGTCCTTGTCGGGCACTTGGCACCTGACGGCGAACGGCCAGACCAGTTGGTACGGATTCGCGGAAGCGATCTTTGCCGAAGCACTGGCGCTGGGCGTGCTGGAACGGGTGCCGGCTGTCGAGGAGATCACCTCTGCCGATTACCCCACGCCAGCCCGGCGACCGGCGTGGTCGGTGCTCGACAACCGTGGCCTGCAGGACGCGCTGGGGATCCGGCTGCCTGACTGGCGCCAGGGGTTGCACGCGGTGATGCGGCAACTGCGACCACTGCAGCGCTGAATCTCAATACACGCAGTGGTGGCCGCCGGGCTTGATCCGCCGGTACAGCGTGCCGCCAAAGATGCCGTAGTGCTTGGCCGGATCAGCTGGAAGAACGCCGATCCGCTCGTACAACGAAGACATCGCGACGGCCTGCTCGAGCTCCGGAGCCCCAGGCCAGTCTGTGCGCGTGGTGGTCAACACCAGGTCGGGAGAGCAGGTCACGAGCTCCTTCGCGAGCCGTACCGGATCCAGATCGAGCTGGATGATCCGCGCGCTGAGGTTGCTCAGTTCACCCGACGGTGGCAGGCGCCCGGACAGCGGATACACGCTGAACATGAAGCCGCTGATGCTGGCAGAGGCGCCAGGCGGTGCGGCATCACGCAGCATGCGTGCGGCCAGCAGGTAGTTGGACTGCTCGACCTGGTCGGCAGGCCAACTGTGCCGGACCAGTTGACGAACCTCGGCCACCGCTTGGCGGCTTTCCTTTACCTGCGCGATCACCGGTGGTCCCAACAGGATTGCTTCGCCGGCGGCAAGCACGCCGATGGTCAGCCAGGTGCGCTTCGGGCCGGCTGGCAGCAAGGCCCGCCATGCCAGTGCGCAGAGCATCGCCATGGCCGGCAGCATCACTGCAAAGTGATAGGGGAAACCGGCCTTCGTGGCAGGTTCGATCAGCGGCAGCAGCGCGCATGCGAACCAGAACAGTGACCGTGACAACAGCTGGCGATCCCTGCGTGTGACCACCACAGCCAGCAGTACAACCGTAGCCATGACTGACAGTGCACATGGGACAGGCACCGCCGCGACGCTGCGGCGGGCTGCCAGCATGAACAGGTCCAGCGTCTGCGGCTGGGCCGAATAGACCGCGCCGGAGCCCCGATAAGCGTCCAGCAGGCTGGTCGGATCTCCACGTAGTGCGACGTCAAGCGCCAGCAGGGGGAGCGCCAATGCTGCGCCGCCGGCACACATGGCCCAGGCCTGGCGGTGGCCGTGACCGATCCAGGCCGCGGCGACTGCGAGCACGGCGAACGGCGCCAGCGTCTCGCGCAGCAGCACGCCCAGCGCGAGCAGCGTTCCCATCAGCAACCATCTGCGGGAGGACGCGGTGTCCATGCGCTGCCACAGCAATATGGCGGCGAACAGCGGTATGAAGGCGGCCTGATAGCTGTTCTTGAAACCATACTGGATGAACTCGGTATGGTTCATGCCGATCAGGAACGGCATGCCCAGCAGCAACGGTCCCCAGCCGCGGCTTCCGGATTCGCGGGCGATCATGGCCAGCAGCAACAGGCCGGCCACGCAGGCGACCAGCAGATCGGCCAGGCGGAGCATCAGCAATGATTCGCCCGGCAGGGCATTGATCCACGACAGCAGGATGGGATAGAGCATCAGCGGCCCATCTTCGGGAAGCTGCCCTGGGCCCCCCAGCAGCAGGTGCGCCTTCATCGCGAAATAGGCCATGTAGCCTTCGTCGGTGGCCGGTGGTGAACGCAGCAGCAGCAGACGCGGCAGGGCGATGGTCAGCGCCACGATCACCAGCCAGGACAGCCCGACAGGGAGGCGGAAGGAGGGACGTGCGTGTTCCATCAGTGCAGGCTCGCGAGGACGACACCGGCGCAGACCAGACTCGCGCCCAACCAGAAGCGCGGGGTCAAACGTTCGTTGAAGAGGGAGGCACACAGCACGGGAACCGTGAGGTAGGCCAGGGCGGCGAACACCACCAGCATCGATAGCGGCAGTGTACGCAGCAGTACGATCACCAGCAGGACAGAAGCCAGCTGCAATCCGACAGCGAACATCAGAAGCAGGCACTTTCCTCCTCGCCTGTGGGTGCGGGCAGCGGCCTTCATTGCCAGCTGTGACAGGGTGCTGGCGCAGACGGAGGTTAGTCCGAGGGAGAGCTCAGCGGGTGTCATGTTTGCCATTGACCCCGTTGATGATGAACAGGCCGATCACGATCAGTGCAACCCCGAGCAGGAAGCCTGGTGGCAGGACTTCGCCGAAAAGGCCAGCGGCGGCCAGTGGCGTAAGCAGGTAGATCAGCGCCGTCCACGGATAGGCGGCTGAAAGAGGCATCGCACGCAGCGTGATGAACCAGCAGACAAACCCCAGCGCAGAAGCAGCAAGACCAGCGTGCAGCCAGGGATTGAGCAGCGTATGCACGGTGATTCCGCTTTCGCCTGAGGAACGCAGGCCGGCGTACTTGAACGCGACCTGGGCGGCGGTCATGAACAGGATCATGGCCGCCAGGGCAGAGCGATTGCGTGCCGCATGGCTCATCGCTGCGCCAGCATCACGTTCTGGCCGCAGGCGATGTCACGGGCGAAAGGCAGGTGCTCGACCAGAGGCTCCAGGACGCGCAGGCCACGCGCGGCTGCGTCGGGGCAGAAGAAGGGTACGAGGTTGATCGTGGAGGTGCTGATCCTGTTGAAACCAGCGGCACGCAGCCAACCGCGGATCGCCCAGGGGGTGAACGAGCGCTCTTCATGCTCGATGTGATAGCGGGAGAAGCGTTCCAGCAGCTTCAGCACCGGATTGAGCCCGTTCGGCTCCACCACCACGATGCTTCCCTTGAAGCCCGCCAGGCCGGCGATGGCACCGGCGGGATCGGGGAGGTGATGCAGTACGCCCCGCAGCACGATGCAGTCGAAGCGTCCTTCCTCGAGCACTGCACCGATGTCATAGATGTTGCCGACGGCAAATTCGACCCGGGAGGCAAGTCCATGCGTGGCCGCGCGCGCCTGGGCAGCCTCGATCGCGACGGCAGCGGGATCGACTCCCAGTGCATGGGCTGCACCCATGCCCGGGAACTCCAGCGTATAGGAGCCATCGCCACATCCCAGGTCGAGTACACGCTTGCCCTGGAACGGGAAAGCGGCAGCAACCGCGCTGCTGATGCGCGCGTTGGCCAGGTTGGAGGACAGGCGATCGGTGGTATAGCGGTAGGAGCCGGTCGCACGGACGTCGTCATCGAACTGGGCGACGTTTTTCTTCACCCGCGGGTGTTGGGAGGATTTCATGCAGGAGTACTCGCAGGTTTGGTGCCGACAGCCATGATGTTGCCGACTCTGAGCGGAATCATCATCCCGGCCAGGCCGATACGCTCAAGGCACCTGAGCAGAAGTGACTTCACGCCACCGGGTAGCGGCGTCAGGCGGACCCAGTAACGCAGCGGATAGGCATTGCGGATCGAGTCCACGCGCACCAGCTGGAAGCCGTTGGATTCAAGCAGCGCGGCAACCGAGCGGTCGCTGAACAACTGCAGATGCTCGACATCGATGATGGGAGAACGCAGCCCCAGTAGACGGTTCAGCGGCGCGCGCCAGTTGTGGACGACCACCGCCAGTTTGCCGCCCGGTTGCAGGAGGGTGTGCGCCGAGCGAACCAAGTCCCCCGGTTCGGCGACATGCTCCAGGGTCATGAACGAACACACCAGCGAAATGGACTGGTCGGCCAGAAGGTCCGGATCGAACATGGCTTCGACCAGCATGGGCCTTACAGCTGCCGGTGCGGCATCAATTGCTGCACGTGACGGCTCGACGCCGATGACAGGAGAGAAGCCAGCGTGCTGGAGATAGGGCAGCAGCGGGCCGCTGCCGGCACCTACGTCAACCGCGCCGCGCCGGTGCGAAAGCTGTTGCAGGTGCGGCGCCAGGGCGCGCGCGTAACTGGCCGCCGCGGCTGCAGCTTCCGGAGTGGAATCGTAGGCGGCATCCGCATAGGCCTGCGACAGGAAGTCATGGCTGGGCGGGCGCGGAGCGAATACCAGGTCGCAGCGCAGGCAGCGCACCAGCCACAGGCACATGAACTCCGGATCCTTGCGCGATGCGTATGTGAAATCGTTGACCCGCGCCGGATCCAGTTTTTCGTCGGCGAAGGGAACCGCGTCGCGGGCGCCGCAGCCGGGGCACGGGCGGTCCCGTACGTGGTCGAAATCAATGGGTGTGCTCATGATTCATTTCCGGGGGTCAGCACCCTGACTTCACCATGGACGATCAGGTTGCGGCGGATGAAGGCCGGACGTGCCTTGGTTTCCTCGAAGATCTTGCCGATGTACTCGCCGAGCAGGCCGATGCCAAGGATGCTGGCCGAGCCGAAGAACATCACCAGCAATGCCACGAATGTCACCCCGCGCGGAGCCAGCTCCGGGTGCAGTACGCGTACGCCGATACTGAACACGGCAAGCAGTATGGTGAGCACGCAGGCGATGCCGCCGAACGCAGTCAGCAGGTGCAACGGAATGCGCGAGAACGAGAAGATGCCCTTCTTGGCCCAGCCGATATTACGGATCCAGTTGTTGGTGCTGGTGCCGAACATCCGGTCAGGGCGTACGTAGTCAACACCGACCTGGCGGAATCCGACGAAGGCGCGTAGGCCACGCAGGAATGCGTCACGCTCTTTGCACTGCAGCATCCAGTACACCACCGAACGGTCCAGCAGCGAGAAATCGCCGGCATCCTTCGGAATGGGGACCTCGCTCATCGCTGCGAACACGCGGTAGAACGCGCGGTAACAGGCTTCGAGCATCACCGGCATATCACGCTTCACGCGCCTGCCGTAGACAACTTCCGCACCGGCACGCCATTCGCGGACAAAGTCCTCGATCAGCTCCGGTGGGTCCTGCAGGTCGCCATCCAGCAGGACACATGATTCCTTGCTGGCATACTCCATGCCGCTGCGGAATGCAGCCTGCGAGCCGAAGTTGCGCGAATGGGTAATGCCGATGACATGGGGGTCCTCGGCACTGATGCGCCGGATGACGTCAGCCGAATCGTCCGGCGAGCAGTCATTGACGAAGATGATCTCGTAGTCGACGGCCAGGCGCTGGAAAACCTCGGTCAGTCGCTGGTGCATCACCGGAATGGCCTGGGCATCCCGGTAGCAGGCGATCACCGCCGATACCGAATTGCGTTCGGCCTGCCGGGGGGCCTTCTTGGTCAGTTCGCCAAAAATGCTGTGGCCCAGTTGATCACGCCACCAGTCCACGCTGCGGCGCAACCCATCTTCGAGGGTGATCCGGGCCTGCCAGCCGAGTATGCGGGCTGCCTTTGACGGGTTGGCATACCAATCGCTGAGATCCCAGGCTCGCCCTGCCGAAGTGCTGAACTCCGGCGTTGCGGCCAGGCCGAACTGGGAGACTGCCTGGGCGGCCAGCGCGTCCAGCCGAGTCGGGTTTCCAGTGCCGATGTTGAAGGACTCGCCGGCGATTGCTGGCGACATCCGGGCCGCCGCCGTCACGAAGGCGGCGACGACGTCGTCGACGTGGATGAAGTCGCGCGATACGTCGGGGCGGGCAAACATCGGCAGCTCGCCACGGGCGATGTGTGCGCACAGGTTGGGTATCAGACGCGAACTGTCTTCATAGGGGCCATAGACCGAATACAGACGCAGGTTGACGATCGGTTGGTGAAGGACCTTGCCGTAGTAACTGACGGCCTGGCTGCAGGCGGCCTTGCTCACCGCATAGTGGCTGTTGGGCAGCAGGGGCGCGTCCTCGGCCGGACCGGATGCATTGAGTCCGTATTCCGAGGACGAGCCGGCGCGGATATAGGCGGCCAGTGGCAGGGACCTGGCTTGTTCCAGCAGACTGATGAAGCTGCTGTAGTTGGTAGCATGGATGCGCTGTGCATCATCCTCGAAGGCGTAGGCGCCGAACGAAGAGCAGTCGAAGATGGTTCGTGGCGCGACCTTGCGCAGCACCGTGGCGACCGAGGCTGGATCGTTGAGGTTGAGGAAAGCCAGGTTGGCTGCTGGTATGCCCTGCAGGCGCCAGGAGTCACCGGAAAACACGGTGCCCACCACGTCGCTGCGCTGCGCAAGGCAGCTGCGCAGCAGATTGGCACCGATGAATCCGCTGGCACCGATCACCAGGACCGGTCCTTCCAGCGCGGCGATCATTCTTTCCAGACTCATGCGGTCTGCTCCCTCACCATCGCGTGCAGCGATTCAGCATCCAGGCCACACTCGTGGCGATGGAACTGCTGTGAACCGAATCGGCCGGATGGATAGCGCAGGGCATGGCGATGGATGAACGGGCCGACGGCATGGCCGCCGGTCAGCACGGCAGCAGCCAGCGACATGCCGAGACCTCCCTCGCGCACGTGCTCTTCGACGACATACAGTGGCCCGCCGCGCAGCTGGGCGATCATCGCATCCGGCAGCTGCCGTACGTCTGGTTCGGCCACCGCCCATACCGCTGGCCGGGCGGCCATCGGCAGCTCCGCCAATGCCGACCAGGCAACCCCGGCCATCGGCCCAAGTGCAGCCATTACCCCGCGCTCGCCGGGCAGCAGCTGGCGCCATGGGGCGTAGGCAGGTACCGGGTGTCCCGAAGGACGGGCGTCATAGCCCAGCCGCAGGTAGGTAGGGCGGTGCAGGTCTTGCAGCAGGGCTGGTAGATCCTCGTCGAAAACGGGCACCTTGACGTCCATGCCCAGCGCCATCATCGCCGCGCAGTCCTCCAGTGCATGATGGGTCGGCCCCATGTGCCCATAGGCGAACCCACCGCCGTTGCCCACGAGGCAGACAGGCAGACCGGGCAGGCATACATCGTTGCGGATCTGCTCGAACGGCCGCGCGTAGCAGAAGGGGGCGATGCTGTAGGCGAAAACCGTGTTGCCTTCGCGGGCAAGACCGGCGGCAACACCGATCATGTTCTGCTCGGCAACGCCAGCATTGATGAAACGGTTGCCGAACACGGCCTGGACCTCTTCCAGTGCCATGAACCCGAGGTCACCGGTGAGGAAGAAATGCTGTGGGGTTGCGCAGTGGGCAATGACTGCGGCGGCAAAGGCCTTTCTCATCGTGCTGCATCGCTCCCGAATGCAATTGCCTGTTCGTACTCGGCTTCCGCCAACGGCAGGTAATGGGATTCCAGCAGGCCGGCATAATGGGTGCCAAGGCCCTTCACCGTATCCAGCACCAGCACAGTGGGGGCACCGGCGGCCGGTTGGTGGAGGATCTGTGCCAGGGCATCGGGATCATGGCCGTTGGCGCGCTGCACCTGGGCACCGAACGCCTGCAGACGGGGGCCCAGGTCCGGGCAGGAAACGACATCCTGCGTGCTGCCGAACCCCTGAAGGCCGTTCTGGTCAATCAGCAGGGTCAGGTTGTCCAGGCGATGGTGAACGGCGAACGACAGTGCTTCCCAGCAGCTGCCTTCCTGCCATTCCCCGTCCGAGCACAGGCAGTACACCCGCCGCGACGACCCCTGGTGGCGTGCAGCCAGGGCCAGGCCGGCCGCAAGCGAGGGGCCGTGGCCAAGCGAGCCCGTGGAGAACATCAGGCCGGGAATGCCACTACCGCTGGGGTGGCCAGGCAGCAGGCTGTCATCCTGGCTGAACGTGTCCAGATCCGCGTCGCTCAGTCGACCCAGGCTCCAAAGTGTGACGTACAGCGCGCCTGCGGAATGGCCCTTGGAAAGGACAAACCGATCATCTTCCTGCATCACGCCGTGATGCAGCGCGATCAGCGCATCCAGACAGGAAAGGTTGCCACCCACATGACCGGACCGGGTCTGGAAGTGCATCTTCAGCAGGCGTGCGCGAGCCTGGGCCGCAAGGGCAGGTAGCCTGTTCACTGTAGTCCCACATTGCTTCAATTGGGCAAGTATAGGGGCGGCAGCCCACACAGCGACCCTGTTGATCGTTCGTCGTGGCGGACCGGACGGGGCCGCCATGGAATTTCCAACTCAGTTCCCGGTGCGCCCGTACGTATCCTCGAACCGCACGATGTCATCCTCGCCCAGATAACTGCCTGACTGCACTTCGATCAGTTCCAGCGGCAGCTTGCCGGGATTGCGCAGGCGATGGGTCACGCCCAGCGGGATGTAGGTGCTCTGGTTCTCGCTGAGCAGGATCACCTCGTTGCCGCGGGTCACTTCAGCCGTACCGCTGACCACGATCCAGTGCTCGGCGCGGTGGTGATGCATCTGCAGGCTGAGCGTGCCGCCGGGCTTGACCGTGATCCGCTTGACCTGGAAGCGCTCGCCGTTGTCGATCGAGTCGTAGGCACCCCACGGGCGATACACCTTGCGGTGCCAGGTCGCCTCGCTGCGGCCTTCGGCCTTCAGCTTGGCCACCACGGTCTTGACCTCCTGCATGCGGTCAGCCTTGCCGACCAGCACCGCATCGTCGGTCTCGACCACGATCACATCATCCAGCCCGACCAGTGCGACCAGGCGCTGGGCATAGGCATAGGTGTTGCGGCAATCGATGGCGATCACATCACCCTGGTGGGCATTGCCGTCGCCGTCCTGCTGCGAGACATCGCGCAGTGCGGTCCACGAGCCGACATCGTTCCAGCCGGCATCGAGCGGGATCACCACTGCATCGGCGGTCTTTTCCATCACCGCGTAGTCGATCGAGTCCGAGGGCACGGCGGTGAAGGCGTCCTTGTCCAGGCGGGTGAAGTCGGCATCGCGGCGAGCCTGCTGCCAGGCCTGGCGGCTGCTGGCCAGCATTTCCGGCTGGAAACGTTCCAGCTCCTGCAGGTAGCGCGACGCCTTGAACAGGAACATGCCGCTGTTCCAGTAGTACTGGCCGCTGGCGACATAGCCCGAGGCCGTCTCCAGATCGGGTTTCTCGACGAAGCGCTCGACGGCGCGCAGGCCCTGCCCATCGGCCGCCTTGATGTAGCCGTATCCGGTTTCCGGGCCGGTCGGCACGATGCCGAAGGTCACCAGCTTGCCGGCCTCGGCGGCACCGGCAGCGGCCTGTACCGCACTGCGGAACGCCGCCTCGTCGGTGATTACATGGTCGGAGGGCAGCACCAGCAGCAGCGCGTCGGCACCGTCACGGGTGGCTTCCAACGCGGCTACGGCAATCGCCGGTGCAGTGTTGCGGCCCACCGGTTCCAGGATGATCGCGGCCGGCTCGGCCCCGACCTGCTGCAACTGCTCGGCAGCGACGAAACGGTGCTCTTCGTTGGCGATCACCAGCGGGCCACGCGCCGCAAGCGGGGCGACGCGCTGCCAGGTGGCCTGCAGCATCGTCAGCTCGCCGGCCAGCGGCAGGAACTGCTTCGGATACGCCTCGCGCGACAGCGGCCACAGGCGGGTTCCGGAGCCGCCGGAAAGGATGACGGGCTGGATGCTGCTCATGCGGGCCTCGGTTACGACTGGATCAGGCGGGAGATGTCGTCGGTGCGCGCCTGCATCAGTGCAGCGTCACCACGCGATTCGACGTTCAGGCGCAGCAGCGGTTCGGTGTTGGAGCTGCGCAGGTTGAAGCGCCAGTTGCCGAAATCCGCGCTGATGCCATCGGTATGGTCCAGTGCCGGCGACTGTGCCGCGAAATGCTCCATCACCCGCGCCACTGCGGCCTTGGCATCGTCCACCTTGAAGTTGATCTCGCCGCTGCACGGATAGGCGGCCATCCGGTCTTCCACCCAGTCGGCCAGCGAACGGCCACTTTCGGAGACCAGCTGGGCGATCAGCAGCCACGGAATCATCCCGGAGTCGGCGTAGGCGAATTCGCGGAAGTAGTGATGGGCGCTCATCTCGCCGCCATACACGGCATCCTCGGCCCGCATCTTTTCCTTGATGAACGCATGCCCGCTCTTGCACTGCACCGCAACACCGCCGGCCTGCTCGACCATGTCCACCGTGTTCCAGACCAGGCGCGGGTCGTGCACGATCTTGCCGCCCGGATTGCGCGCCAGGATCGCCTTGGCCAGAAGGCCGACCAGGTAGTAGCCCTCGATGAAGCGGCCGGAATGATCGAAGAAGAAGCAGCGGTCGAAGTCGCCGTCCCATGCAATGCCGAAGTCGGCGCCATGCTCGCGCACCGCATCGGCCGTGGCGGCACGGTTCTCCGGCAGCAGCGGGTTGGGAATGCCGTTGGGGAAGCTGCCGTCCGGCGCGTGGCAGATGCGGATGAACTCGAACGGCAGGTGCGGTGCCAGCAGGTCGACGATGGCGCCTGCGCCGCCGTTGCCGGCATTGACCACCAGCTTCAGCGGCTTCAGCTTGCCGGCATCGACATAGCTCAGCAGGTGCTGGATGTAGGCGCTCTTGTCATGCTGGGCGACCTGGCCGGCACGCGGCGGCTGGGCCTTGGCGGTGTCGGCGGCGACCGCATCGGAGATCGCGAACAGGCCGGTGTCGGAACTGATCGGCCGTGCGTTCTCCTTGACCAGCTTCATGCCGTTGTAATCCATCGGGTTGTGGCTGGCGGTGACCATCACGCCGCCGGCCGCACCCAGGTGGTCGGTCTGGAAATAGACCTCCTCGGTGCCGCACAGGCCGATGTCGATCACTTCCCGGCCGGTGCCGCGCAGGCCTGCCGCCAGCGCGTCCTGCAGCGCCGGGCTGGTCAGGCGCACGTCATGGCCCAGCACCACCGGGCCCGGTGCGAGCTGGGCGGCCAGTGCCACACCGATGCGGCGGGCCAGGTCTTCGTTCAGTTCCTCGGGCACGCGGCCACGGATGTCATAGGCCTTGAAGGCGGGCAGGGGCATCGAACCAGTCCATCCGGATAGAGAAACCCGATTATAGCGGGAGGGTCTGCAAACGGCCGGTGAGCCAGGGGCGCCCGGCCAGTAGCGTTGGCATGGGAGTGGGGCCGGCCGATTCCCCGTCGATGGGCCATGGCCAGCAGGCAGTTCGCATACAATTGCGCGCTGACGACCGAGGACATGGCCCGAGTGGCCATCGCCGATTGGCCTGCTGTTCCAGAAGGATCGAGGTTTGCTTTGAAATTCACTCACGATCAGAAACGCGTGCTGGTGACCGGTGGCGCGGGCTTCCTCGGGTCGCATCTGTGCGATCGGCTCATCGCGGGCGGCCATGACGTCCTCTGCGTGGACAACTTCTACACCGGCAGCAAGGCGAACGTGGATGGGCTGCTGGGCCACCCACGGTTCGAGCTCATGCGCCATGACGTGACGTTCCCGCTCTATGTGGAAGTGGACCGGATCTTCAACCTGGCCTGCCCGGCGTCACCGATCCACTACCAGCAGGACCCGGTGCAGACCACCAAGACCAGCGTGCATGGCGCAATCAACATGCTCGGCCTGGCCAAGCGCCTGCGCGCGCGTATCCTGCAGGCCAGCACCAGCGAGGTGTATGGCGATCCGGAAATCCACCCGCAGGTGGAAGGCTACTGGGGCCGGGTCAACCCGATCGGCATCCGCAGCTGCTATGACGAGGGCAAGCGTTGCGCCGAAACGCTGTTCTTCGACTACTGGCGCCAGCACCAGCTGGAAATCAAGGTCATGCGCATCTTCAACACGTATGGCCCGCGCATGCATCCCAATGACGGCCGGGTGGTCAGCAACTTCATCGTGCAGGCGCTGAAGGGCGAGCCGATCACCATTTATGGCGATGGCAGCCAGACGCGCAGCTTCTGCTATGTCGATGACCTGATCGAAGGCATGTTGCGGCTGATGGACTCGCCGGCTGATCTCACCGGTCCGATCAATATCGGCAATCCGTCCGAGTACACCATGTTGGAACTGGCCGAGACCGTGCTCCGCCTGGTCGGCGGCGCGTCGAAGATCGAGTACCGCCCGCTGCCCTCGGATGATCCACGCCAACGCCAGCCGGATATCAGCCTGGCCAAAGCGGATCTGGGCTGGGAGCCCAAGGTCGGCCTGGAGGACGGCCTGAAGGAGACCATCGCCTATTTCCGCCATCGCTTGCAGGCCTGAGGTGGCGACGATGCGCAAGATCGTGGTGATGCCGGTCTACGAGGACCTGGAAGCCTCCTCGAAGCTGTTCGTCGAGCTCGCCCGCACCCAGGGTCCGGACACCTATGTGATGGCCGTGGACGACGGCTCGGTGCGGCAGCCATTGCCGATCAGCGCCATTGAGGCTTCGGGGCTGGAGGGCGTGGTGATCCGCCTGCGTCGCAATGTCGGGCATCAGCGTGCGATCGCCATCGGTCTGGGCTATGTGGCCGAGCACTTCGATGGCAATGACATTGTCGTGGTGATGGATTCCGATGGCGAGGATACGCCGGAGAGCATCACCGAGCTGGTGGCGGGCCTGGATTCGGCCGATGTCGACGTGGTGGTGGCCAGCCGTCGCAGCCGGGTCGAATCGCTGAAGTTCAAGTCGTTCTACATCGTCTACAAGCTGCTGTTCTCGCTGCTCAGCGGGCGCCAGATCAGCTTCGGCAACTTCATGGCGGCGAAGATGCCGGCGGTGCGCCGGTTGGCATCGATGCAGGAGCTGTGGATCCACGTTGCCGCCTGCGTGCTGGGCTCGAAGCTGCGCGTGCAGACCTGTGCGCTGGATCGTGGTCCGCGCTATGCCGGCCGCAGCAAGATGAACTTCGTCGGCCTGGCCCTGCACGGATTCCGTGCACTGATGGTGTTTGCCGAGGATGTGCTGGTACGCGTGGGCATCGCCTGCACCCTGGTGGCGGCACTGTCGATCATCGGCGGCATCGTCGCCACCGGGCTGAAGATGCTGGGCTTTGCATCACAGGGCTGGTTCTCGCTGGCATTCGGCATTCTGGTGCTGGTGTTCCTGCAGACTGCGGCACTGACGCTGATCATCCTGATGTTGTCGGGGATGATGCGCGGCGGTGGCGTCATGAGCGTGGGCAGCTATCGCGAATTCGTCGACGAGGTCCTGCATGCCGGCCGCCGCAGTGGCTAAGGATGCGCTGGGCGGACAGGCAGTCCGCTACGTGATCAATGGCCTGGTCGCCACCGCAGTGCACTATGGAGTGCTGCACTTCAACATCGAGGTGTTGCACGTCCCGCTGGCCGCGATGGCCAACGCGATTGCAGCGGTCTTTGGCATCACCGTGTCGTTCCTCGGCAGCCGCTACTTCGTTTTCCATGGCAGGCAGGGCAGCCTGGCACGGCAGGGTTCGCTGTTCCTGCTGATCTACGCCGCGATCGCCGTCCTGCATGCGCTGGTGATGTACGTCTGGGCCGATCGATGGGGCCTGGACTACCGCGCAGGGTTCGTGCTGGCGACCGGAATGCAGATGGCCGTCAGCTTCGTCGCCAACAAGTTCCTGGTGTTCAAATGAACAAGTATCTGCGTGCCGCGCTGGCAACCCTTGCATTCATTGCCGCCCTGCTGCTGGTCTACTACGTCCACATGCGCCAGTTCCGCGTGAACGTGGTGCTGTATGCCAGCATCCTCGACGCGGTGATCGCAGCGGTGGTGGTGTTTGCTGGCCTGTACATGTTGAAGTGGTTCAGGGATTTCAGCCGCCTCGAGCTGATCCAGCTGGCCGCCATCTGGTTGCTGGGAGGCTATGTGTTCGCGATCTCGGTCCCGACCGTCATCGACCGCTCGCTGTCCTTCTACATCCTGGAGAAGCTGCAACAGCGTGGTGGTGGGATACGCGAAGACGCGTTCCGCCAGGTGTTCACTGAAGAGTACGTCCGCGAGCATCACCTGGTGGAAGTGCGCCTGACCGAGCAGCTGCAGTCCGGAACCGTGCAGATCCATGATGGTTGTGTGCGGTTGACCGCGCGCGGCGAGCGCCTCGCATCGTTCGGCCGCTTCTACCGGCAGAACCTGCTGCCGACCCACCGCCTGCTGATGGGGCAGTACACCGATGCGCTCACTGATCCTTTCCGCGACAGCCGGATGCCGTCCGACTACCGTTGCCAGTAGCCCGGGTGCTGCTGGCGCATTGGTTTTTCCGTTGGTTCCCTGAAACGTTTCATGGATGACATGACCTCCACCTCTTCCCCCCTGCGCACTACGCGCCGGGACCTGGCGATTGCCGGGATCCTGGTGCTGCTGTTGGCCGCTTCCCTCGTATCGGTCGCCAAGCGATCGGACTATCAGACGTCGCTGCTGCGCCAGGCCTTCGCTGAGGACGCGGGATTCGACGCATCCGTACCACGTGAGGTGGTGGATGCACGCGATCTGGTACGCGCGCAGCCGATCGCGCCTTCGCTGCTTTCGCTCGGGCAGGGGCTGAAGGACGATCCCTTGATCCAGCAACGCATGTGGGAGGCGCTGTATCCGGTCCGGTTCAGCGATACCGATACCCCGCAGCGCCTGCTTAGGGCCGGTGATCCGCTGGTTGACCAGTGCCACGTCCAGGGGAGGAGCGGAGATGTCGTTCTTGCTGACTGCCGCTGAACCAGGGCGCCGTGCGGCGCTGGCCATGCTGGTCTCCATTCTTTTCTGCTACGGCCTGGCCGCCGTGGGCCTGATGGGCTGGCCGGTACAGGTGGCATTCGGCGCGGTCGTGCTCAGCGCGCTGCTCGCCCTGCCAGCCGTGCGTGACCTGCGTACCGCACCTCTGGTCCTGGCCGTTCTGGTGCTGGTGTTGATCGCACTGGGAAGCCCCAGCGATGGCTGGGACCCGCGTTCAATCTGGCTCTTCCATGCCAAGCGGATCTACCTGGAGGGCACGTTGTACGCCCAGCTGGATGATTACGCGCCGTGGAGCCACAACGACTATCCCGCGCTGGTTCCGTTGTTGATGGCCTGTGCAGCAGGTTTGGCCGGGCACTGGAACGAACTGCTGCCCAAGGCGGTGGCACCGCTGCTGCTGCTGCCGGCGCTGCTGCTGATCGTCCCGAGTTTCCGATGGCGCTGGTGCGGAGTGCTGTTCGCAGTGCTGCTGCTGCGCCTGGGGCGCGACATGCTGATCAACGGCTACATGGATCCGCTGGTGGCGGTCTACGCCGTCGCTGCCGTGGCGACAGCGATGCGTCACCGCATGTCCGGGGAGCATGGTGGTGGTCGTGAGCTGGTCGCATTCACCTTGCTGGTGGCCGTGCTGTCGATGTTGAAGAACGAGGGCGCCGTGCTTGCGGCTCTGTTGACGGCCGTGGTGCTGGGCGAAGGCGTGCTGCGTGAGCGCCGTCTGGGCTGGCGCATCCTCCTGGCCGCGGTTGTGGCCCTGCTGCCATTGCTGGCATGGAAGCTGGCCGTCGGGCAGGCAGGGGTGGGCAATGACCTGGCGGGAAGTGACATGAAGGCGCAGCTGTTGGCGCGGCTTGGCAGCGAGGGCGGTACCCTGCCGATCGTCGGTCGCCTGCTGCTGGATGTGTGGGTGCTGGTGCCGTTGCTGGTGCTGGCGGTGCTCTGGCGCCCGGTGCTGCGGGTTCCGGCGGCATCGGCCGCCGCGCTGGTGGCGCTGGCGTACGCAGCGGTGCTGTTCCTGGTCTACCTCGGAACACCGCATGACCTGGACTGGCACCTGCGCACCAGTGTCGACCGTGTCCGCATGCCGGTAACACTGTTGCTCGGGTTTGCGGTGCTGCTGGCGCTGGAACATCGCGTCGCGGCGAAGATGCAGCGCACCCGCTGAGTCGGAACGCGCCGTGGCGCCATGCTGCGGCGCATCCCAGCGGTAGGCAGGTGTAGCGCTAGAATGCGCTCATTCTTCCCGTGTGGGGCTGTAGAAATGGAACACGTGACTTCCACCGGCAAGCGCAACAAGCGCTTCGCCAGCGCGGCGGAGGCCCTTCAGGGCGTCATCGCCGATGGCCAGACCCTGGCTGTCGGAGGCTTCGGCCTGTGCGGCATTCCCGAGGCGCTGATCGCCGCGCTGCGCGACAGCGGGGCAAAGGGCCTGACCGTGATCTCCAACAACGCGGGGGTCGATGGCTTCGGCCTGGGCCAGCTGCTGGAGACGCGGCAGATCAGGAAGATGATTTCGTCCTACGTGGGCGAGAACAAGGAGTTCGAGCGGCAGTTCCTGGCCGGCGAACTGGAACTCGAATTCAATCCGCAGGGCACCCTGGCCGAGCGCCTGCGCGCCGGTGGCGCAGGCATCCCGGCATTCTTCACCGCCACCGGCTACGGCACGGTGGTGGCCGAAGGCAAGGAAACCCGCGAGTTCGACGGCAAGCACTACGTGATGGAAACCGCACTGCGCGCCGACGTGGCGCTGGTCAAGGCGTGGAAGGCCGACGAAGCCGGCAACCTGGTGTTCCGCAAGACCGCGCGCAACTTCAACCCGGCCTGCGCGATGGCCGGCAAGGTCTGCATCGTGGAGGTGGAGGAGGTGGTGCCGGTCGGCGACATCGATCCGGACCAGGTGCACCTGCCGGGCATCTACGTGCACCGCATCGTGCACAACGCGAACCCTGAAAAACGCATCGAACAGCGCACCATCCGTGCGGAGGGCAACTGACATGGCGTGGACCCGTGACGAGATGGCAGCGCGCGCTGCTCTGGAACTGACTGACGGCGCCTACGTGAACCTGGGCATCGGCCTGCCGACCCTGGTCGCCAACCACATCCCCGAGGGCGTGGACGTGTGGCTGCAGTCGGAAAATGGCCTGCTTGGCATCGGCCCGTTCCCGACCGAAGCCGAAGTCGACGCGGACCTGATCAATGCCGGCAAGCAGACCGTCACCGCGCGTGCCGGTGCCAGCTATTTCGGCAGCCATGACAGCTTCGCGATGATCCGAGGCGGCCACGTCAACCTGGCCATCCTCGGCGCCATGCAGGTCACCGACAAGGGCGACCTGGCCAACTGGATGGTGCCCGGCAAGATGGTCAAGGGCATGGGCGGCGCGATGGACCTGGTGGCCGGCGTGCAGCGCGTGGTGGTGCTGATGGAACACACCGCGAAGAACGGCGAGCACAAGATCCTGGCCGAATGCACGCTGCCGCTGACCGGCGTCGGCGTGGTCGACCGCATCATCACCGACCTGGCCGTGTTCGACGTCACCGATGCCGGTCTGGTCCTGGTGGAAGCGGCGCCGGGTGTGGGCGACGAGGAGCTGAAGGAGAAGACCGGCGTGGCGTTTGCGCGCAGCTGAGGCCGCGGCCTCAGCGTCCTCGGGCGTAAGCATATTCCGAGGAGGAAGCACGCGGGGGAGCGCCTTCCACCTCGGAGGTGTCGGCCACGGTGAACCCGGCAGCGGACACGACGGCTCCGGTCGCACGTTCGATGGCATGCGCAAGCGTGCCATCGATCTGCCCGGCTTCGGTGTCGAACATGCTCGGCAGTAGATGGGCATCGAGCAGGGGGCGCAGCGCCGGGAGGCGTACCCAGAACATGCTGCCGGACGCGAACTGTCCATCGCCGGGTGCGCTGTCCAGGCCCAGCAATGCCCAGAGCCGCTCCATGCGCAGTGCATTGCCGCCGATGTAGTCGGCCACGTTCAGCAGGTGGCCTGCTGGAGCCATCAGGCCGATACGTGGATCGGCCTGCAGATGTGCCAGGTTCGCAGCAGCCTGGGCAGTGCCCAGCAGCGCTTGGACCATCTCGCGCCGCCACTGATCGCCGTTGTCGCGATGGCTGGAGCGCTTGGTATGCAGCTTCAGCACCAGTGATTCGTTCTGCTGCAGCAACCGGTCGGCTGCGTGCAGGAACGGCAGGATGTCACGGCCGTGGTTGTCGTAGACCCAGATTTCAGCGGTCAGGCCCTGCGCGTCGATGATCGACTGCACCTGCGCCTGGCGCTCCCCTGTGGTGGTGATGACCAGGCGTGCCTGTAGCCCGCTGTCCTTCACCGCCTGCAACAGCTCCGGCAGCGCATCCAGGTACCACGCGTGGATGACGATGCAGGGACGCGACGGAGCGGCCTGCGAGGGGACCAACGCGCGCCGGGTGGCCTGCAGCCAGGCATGGCCGAGACGGGCATCCGGTTCAAGAACCGCGCTTTCCGCCCATTCGTTCCAGGCATTGATGAACACCAGACGCCGAGCGGGCGCTACATCACGCAGGCGCTGGTGCACCGTGTCGTGCAACCAGTCGCTGTAGCCACGCGGCGAAGCATGCAGCAGCACGCGGCCGCGTCCCGGGCGGCGTGCTTCGTTGTCCCAGCCCGGGTTGACGCCTGGATACAACGGATAGTCCGCCAGTGGTGCACGGCGCATCTGTGCCGCCAGTTCACGCCAGTCGCGCACGTCGCCTTCGTACTCGGGATTGAGCAGGAACTGCGTGGTGTTCAGCTGGCGCGGGGCGGCAATGTTCGGTGGGAATTCCACCGCGGCATCGAAGCCGATATCGCGCGGATCCGGGCGTTCGAAACTCTGCACGTAGGCCAGATGAATCTCGCCGATGCCGTTGTCGCGGCACCAGCCACGCCAGCGCGCCGCCGTGGCCTTGGGATCGGGCAGCAACTGCGGCCGGTACAGCAACAGCACCGGTCGTCCCTCGACCTTCAATGCACGGGGGTCGCGCAGGTAATCGGCAACGTGGGCGATGAACGCCAGGTCATCCCCGGCACTGTGCTGTTGGCCGATCAGTACATCCTGGTTGCGCCCATCCCAGCGTCGGGTCCAGTTCTCGTTGGCCCAGCACAGGCAGAACGGCAGTTCAATCGTGCTGTCGGCCAGCCACTGGCGCAGGGGCTGCTCCATCAGCGTGTGGCCACTGAACCAGTAGAAATAGAAGCAGAATGCGCCGATGCCATGGTCGGCCGCCAACCGCGCCTGCGCGCGCAGCGTCTCGCCAACACGAAGGTCGTAGAAGCCCAGATCACCGGGCAGGCGCGGCTGCACATGTCCCTCGAACTGCGGCAGGGCACGGCTGACGTTGCGCCATTCGGTGAAGCCCTTGCCCCACCAGGCATCGTTCTCTTCGAACGGATGGAACTGCGGCAGGTAGAAGGCCACCAATGTCGCCGGCAGTGCTGCCGGCAGGGGCGCCTCTTCCGCAGCGGCGTAGCCGATCGCACGTTCATCGGCGCGCTGCAGTGGACGGATGCCGTCGGCAGTGGCGCCGATGCGACCACGCGGCGGAGGCGGACTCCAGCTGCCAATACGGTCCAGGCCCCGGTTGCGCAGCCGATCACGCAGCGACGCCGGCATCGGCAGGGCGCGGAACAGTGTGCGCAGGACCGAGAAGGTGAGCTGCCGGACTCCGGACGCCGCACCGCTCATCGATGAAGCCTGGCAAGGGAAAGAGTGCGCATTGTTCGGGGCCAGCAGCGGGACTGTCCTCATTTTCCGGCAATCGCCGCTGCAACAGCAAATCCACCAGGTGCTACTGTGCCGCCATGCTGTTCCCCCACGACCTTCCCGATGCCGACGTCCAGCACCGCCAGGCCTGGCTGTGTCCCGCCGAGGCCGATGCCTTGCAGCGCGATCTGCAGGCCGGCGTGCCGTGGGAGGTGCATCGCATCCGCATGTTCGGCAACTGGGTGGATTCGCCACGGTTGAGCTGCTGGATTGGCGACCCGCAGGCGCGTTATCGCTACTCGGGGGCGGAATTCGTGCCGCAGCCGTGGCCGCGGTCACTGCTGGGCATGCGCGAGCGCCTGCAGGACGATGGCCTCGGCCGCTTCAACAGCGTGCTGCTGAACCGCTATCGCGGCGGCGGCGACTACATGGGCTGGCACAGTGACGACGAGCCCGAACTGGGGCCGGCCCCGGTGATCGCCTCGTTGAGCCTGGGCGCGCCGCGGCGTTTCCTGCTGCGCCGGCGCGATGATCCGGCGCGCAAGGCGGAGTATCTGCTTGGCCATGGCGACCTGTTGGTGATGGCCGGGCAGACCCAGCGTTATTACCAGCACGCACTGCCGAAGATGGCGCGCGTGCAGGGCGAGCGGATCAACCTGACGTTCCGCTGGATCACGCCGCGTTGATACGGACGGGGGTCAGCGCTTGGCCGCCGTGGTGTCGTTCTGCCCGCTGACCAGCGTCCAGCCCACCATGTCCTGCGCCAGCTGCTGCAGGCCGCGCTCGAACGCGGCGGTCACGGCCGGCACATCGGTGCTGCCGACCGGCTGTGCCTGGCGGAAGGTGCGGTCGGCCACCACGCGCTGGTCGGCGACGTGGATCAGCTTGGCGTTGACCTCGATCACCACCGTCGGCGTCGCCTGGCCCCGGTAGTCCGATTCGAAGCGGCGTACGTCGGTGGACAGCTTGTAGTCGGCGCGGATGCCGGCGGTACTGCGGGCCACGCCGCGGATGCGGCCGGAGTCCTCGAAGCCACGCAGCAGGGTGTCCTCGATCATGTCGGTGGCCGGCTGTGCCCAGCTGGCGCCCTTGTAGATCTCCAGCTGCGACGGGGTCGGCCGCACGTTGATGCGCGGGCTGTCGACCATGCGTGCGGCGCTGGGCTTGGCCAGTACCAGCTGCCAGCTTGCCTGCGGCCACGCCGGATCGGCCTTCACCTGCACGGCGGGCGAGTACAGCGTCACTGCGGTTTTCTCGCTGCTGCCAAGGATGGAGCAGCCGCCCAGCAGGGTGACCAGCGAAGCGGCCAGCAGCAGGCGCGGAAGGGGCATCGGGCTCATTTGGGTTCGAACTCCTTCGGTGCGTCGCGGCCCAGCAGATAGCGCGCGGGGTTGTTCTCGAGGCGGTCGCTGACCCGGCGCAGGTCGCGGATCAGGCCGCGCAGTTCGGTCAGCGTCGGGCCGAGCTGGCCGAGGCCATCGTTGGCGAAGCTGTTGATCGCGGCGCGGTTCTCGCCAAGGATCGAATCTGCATTGCCGGCGGCCGAGTCAAGCTTGGCCAGGGTGCCGTCCAGCTTGTCGATGATGCCCGGCAGCTGCTGCACCAGGTTCTTGTCCAGGCGCTCGATGGTGCCGTTGGTGGTCTTCAGCGTGGTGTCCAGGCTGCGTGCGGCATCGCGCGCGCTGAGCAGCAGCGCCTGGGTGCCCTGGTCGCGGTCGGCCAGGCCGCCGCTGATGGTCTCCAGGTTGGCCAGCGTGGCGTTGATCGAGGCCACGTTGCGGTCGCTGAGGATCTGGTCCATGCGCTCGACGATGCGGTTGGCGACGTCGGTGATGTTCTGCAGCGCCGATGGCGTGGTCGGGATGATCGGGGCCGGATCCTTGTTGACCGTGGTCAGCGCCGGCGACTGCGGCGTGCCGCCGCTGAGCTGGATGATCGATGGCCCGGTCAGGCTGGTGATCGCCAGCTTGGCACGGGTATCGGTCTTGACCGGGGTGGTCGAGTTCAGGCGGATGCGCGCGACCACCTGGCGCGGGTCGTCCGGCACCAGGTTCAGTTCGATGATCGAACCGACCGCGATGCCGTTGTACTGCACCGGGCTGCCCACCGACAGGCCGGTCACCGCCTCGCGGAACACCACGCGGTATTCCTGCCAGGTGCGGTCGGAGGAGTACTTGGCCGCCCACAGGCCGAAGGCCAGCAGGGCCAGGCCGGTGATCAGGGTGAACGCGCCGATCAGCACGTAGTTGGCTTTGGTTTCCATGGCTCAGGCACTCTCGATCTGTTCGCCGCGCGCGGCACGCGCACGCGGTCCGTGGAAGTATTCCTGGATCCACGGATGGTCCAGTTTCTCGATCTCCGGCAGCGGCGCATTGGCCACCACCTTGCGGTCGGCAATCACCGCCACCCGGTCGCAGATCGCGTACAGCGTGTCCAGGTCGTGGGTGATCAGGAACACGGTCAGCCCCAGCGCTTCCTGCAGGGTCTTGATCAGGCGGTCAAATGCCGCCGCACCAATCGGGTCGAGGCCGGCAGTGGGTTCATCCAGGAACAGCAGGGGTGGGTCCAGCGCCAGCGCCCGGGCCAGGCCCGCACGCTTGCGCATGCCGCCGGACAGCTGCGAGGGCAGCTTGTTGATCGCATCGGCGGGCAGGCCGGCCAGCTTCACTTTCAGCAGCGCCAGTTCGTAGTGCCAGCGCTCGGGCAGTTCGCGGTGGTGTTCCTTCAGCGGCACCTGTACGTTCTCGCCCACGGTCAGCGACGAGAACAGGGCGCCGTCCTGGAACAGCACGCCGGTATTGCGCTCGATGTGCAGGCGGCTCTCGGCATCGTCGGCACGCGCATCGCGGCCGAGCACTTCGATCTGGCCGGCATCGGGCGTGCGCAGGCCGAGGATCGAACGCATCAGCACCGACTTGCCGGTGCCCGAGCCACCGACCACGCCCAGGATCTCGCCGCGGCGCACGTCCAGGTCCAGGTCTTCATGCACGGTCTGGCTGCCGAAGCGGTTGACCAGCCCGCGCACGCGGATGGCCAGCTCGTGTCCTTCGCCGTCCTGCATGGGGATTTCTTCGGGAGTCGTATGCGTGCTCATGTCACCAGTCCATGTGCATGAACCACAACGCCGCGAAGGCGTCGATGATGATCACCAGCGAGATGGTCTGCACCACGCTGGAGGTGGTGCGTTCACCGACCGACTGCGCCGTGCCCTCCACCTTCAGGCCTTCCAGGCAGCCGATCAGGCCGATCACCAGTGCGAACACCGGCGCCTTCGACAGGCCGACCAGCATGTGCCGCACTTCCATGGTCTCGTGCATGCGCGCGATGTACATCTGCGGCGGGATGTCGAGGTCGAACGCGCCGACAGTGATACCGCCGGCCAGGCCAGCGACCATCGCGATGAAGGTCAGCAGGGGCAGGGTGACCAGCAGCGCCATCAAGCGTGGCAGCACCAGCAGGTCGATCGGGTCCAGGCCCAGCGTGCGCATCGCATCGATTTCCTCACGCGCCTTCATGGCGCCGATCTGCGCGGTGAAGGCACTGGCGGTGCGGCCGGCCAGCACGATCGCGGTCAGCAGCACGGCGAACTCGCGCAGGAAGGCGATGTTGACCAGCTCGACCACGTAGATCTCGGCGCCGAAGTCGCGCAGGATGGTCGAACCGAGGAAGGCGATCACCGCACCGACCAGATACGACAGCAGCGCCACCAGTGGTACTGCGTCCAGCCCGACCTGCTCCATCTGGTGCACGGTCGCGGTCAGGCGGAAGCGACGGGGTTCCTTGACCAGCCGGGCCGCCTTGACCAGGTTTTCGCCGAGGAAACTGCACAGCGCCTTGATGTTGTGGCCAGTGGCATGGACGCTGACACCGAGCCGTTCCAGCGCGGCCAGCACGCCGAAATCGCGCTTGGGTCGGGGCCGGTCGTCGGCCACTTCCTCGATGGTGCACACCAGCGCCTGGTGATCCGGGCGGAACTGCAGTGCGTCCTCGCCAAGGTCGGCGCGATGGGCCACGCGCAGTACCTGCAGCACGCCGGCCGAATCCATCTTCTCGATGCCGGTGGCATCGATGCCGGTCAGCGTGTCGGGAACGCCGCGCAGGACTTCGGCCGCGGCCAGCGCGGTCTTCAAGGTCCAGGTGCCGGACAGGCGGATCAGGCCCGGGTCATGGGCATCCTGTTCGAGCTGGGGGGCGTGGTTCGGGGTCACTTGGGCCATTCGGGTCGCAGCATAACCGTTCTGTATCGGGCTTCGCGTCGAACTCGGATGAATTTCTCCGGTAAGGCCCAGCCTAGGTAATACTACGGCGCATGTCCGCAGACGCTCACACGATCCCCACGCCCCAGGCCACCTACGCGCAGCGCGTGGCCTTCGTTTCCGAGATCGCCGGACGCCTGCACAGCTATGGCACAACGGCCCAGCGCCTGGAAACGGCGGTGGTGGCACTGGCCCGCCAGCTCGATCTGGATTGTGAACCGTGGTCGAATCCCACCGGTATCATCCTCAGCTTCAGCGACCCGGCGCAGGCGATCGGCTCCAGCGACATCACCCGCGTGATCCGCCTGGCACCCGGTGAGAATGACCTGCACAAGCTCAGTGTCGCCGACCACATCGCCGAGGAAGTGGCCAACGGGCGGATGAGCATTGCCCAGGGCCACACCGCGCTGCGCCAGCTGGACAAGGATCCGGGCCGGCGCGGCAAGCTGCGCACCATTCTTTCGTTCACCCTCGGCGCGGCCGGCGTGGCCGGCATGTGGAAGCTGCCGTGGCTGGACATCGCGACCGCCGGAGTCATCGGCCTGATGATCGGCCTGCTCGGCATGGTCACCGACCGTCGCCCGGCCACCCGCGAAGCGGCCGAGGCGCTGGCGGCGCTGCTGGCTGGCATGGTCGCAACCCTGGTCGCGTCCTTTGTCGGCGCACTCAACCTCAACACGGTGATCATCGCCTCGCTGGTGGTGCTGCTGCCCGGCATGTCGCTGACCAATGCGGTCAATGAACTGGCCAGTCAGCACTGGGTATCGGGGACCGCGCGCTTCGCCGGTGCGCTGACCACCATCATGAAGCTCAGCGTCGGCGCGATGATCGCGGTGACCCTGGCCGATGTGCTCGGCCTTGATCCGGTGATTCGTGCCACGCGGCCGCAGGGGCCGTGGGTGGAGTGGGGTTCACTGCTGACCGCGGCGTTTGCCTTCGCGATGCTGTTCAAGGCCAACCGCCGCGATTATCCGTGGGTGATCGCGGCCTCGGTGGCTGGTTATGCGATCTCCAAGTTCGGTGGCCACGCCTGGGGGGCGCCGGCCGGCATTTTCCTGTCGGCGATGCTGCTGACCGCCGGTGGCAATCTGTTTGGCCGCCTCGTTGGCCGCCCGGGTGCGATCATCCGCCTGCCCGGCATCATCATGATGGTGCCCGGCAGCACCAGCCTGCGCGGCGTACTGACCCTGGTCCAGCAGCAGGACGTGGGTGCCGGCCAGAGCGTGTTCCTCACCGTACTCAACGTGGTGATGGCGCTGGTGGCCGGCCTGCTGTTCGGCAACCTGCTGATGCCGGCCCGCAAGACGTTGTGATCGAAGGACGGTAGCGCCGGGCCGTGCCCGGCGGATCGGGAAACCAACCGCTGCGCTCGCCGGGCATGGCCCGGCGCTATCCAAGGAAAACGCCGGCTTTCGCCGGCGTTTTTCATTCCAACCCGATCCGCCCTCAGGCCTTCTTGATCAGGAAATCTTCCGGCTTCTTGTTGCCCTTGGCGGTCAGCTCGGCCATCCAGCGCGGCTGCTTGCCACGGCCGGTCCAGGTTTCCTTCGGGTTGGCCGGGTTGCGGTACTTCGGTGCAACCTTGCCCAGTTTGCGGCCGGCGGTCTTGGACGGTGCCTTGGCTGCCGGGGCGGCCTTGCGCGCGCGCGGGGCCGGGGCGCCGCCGAACAGCTCTTCGATGGTGTAACCCTCGGTCTTGGCCAGCTTGGACAGCTGGGCCCGGACCTTGGTGATCGGCCGGCGCTTGGCGACGATGGTCTGCTGCTTCTTGGCGGTGCGGATCAGGGCGCCCAGTTCGCGTGCCGACAGGCCGGTCAGGTCAATGCTCATTTACGGTTACTCCGGAAACTAATGTGTGGACGGGACGAGCCAGTCCATGGCGTCGCAGCACAGAATAGAGATGAATTATTCCAAGCACAAATGCAGACGGGACAGGGCTTGGCGGCATGCCGGCTGCATCGCGTCGATTTTGACCGGATTATGTCCGCTGCAATATCGGTGACGTGGCGGGAATGCAAAAAAAGACCGGGGCATGCCCCGGTCTTTCTACGATCAGCCCTGCAGTCGCTGCAGCAGGGTGGCCTTGTCCAGGCTTTCCGCTTCGCTGGCGCGGCGCGAGCGGTACTCGTAGGTGCCGGCGGCCAGGCCGCGCTCGCTCACCACCACGCGGTGCGGGATGCCGATCAGTTCCATGTCGGCGAACATCGCGCCCGGGCGCAGGCCACGGTCGTCCAGCGCGGCGTCGAGGCCGGCGTCGCGAAGTTCCTGCAGCAGATTGGCAGCGGCGTCGGCCACGGCAGCGTCGCCCTTCGGGTTGATCACGCACACCACCACCTGCCACGGCGCCATCGCGTCCGGCCAGATGATGCCGGCATCGTCATGGTTCTGTTCGATCGCGGCAGCCACCACGCGCGAGATACCGATGCCATAGCAGCCCATCGCCATCACCGCGGCCTTGCCGTTCTCGTCCAGCACGGTGGCATCCAGCGCTTCGGCGTACTTGCGGCCGAGCTGGAATACGTGGCCGACTTCGATGCCGCGGGCGATCTTCAGTTCGCCGCCGTCCAGCGCGCGGTCACCGGCACGCACGTTGCGGATGTCCGCCACTTCCGGTTCCGGCAGGTCACGGCCCCAGTTGACGCCGGCCAGATGGAAACCGGCCTCGTTGGCGCCGACGACGAAGTCGGACATCGCTGCCACTTCGCGGTCGGCCACCACGCGGATGGCCTTGGCCGGTGCGACCGGGCCGAGGAAGCCCGGCACGCTGCCCAGGTGATCGGCGATCTCCGCTTCGCTGGCGAAGCGCTGCTCGTCCAGGCCAGCAACCTTGGCCAGCTTGATCTCGTTGACCTCGTGGTCGCCGCGCACCAGCACCAGCACGAACTGCTGTGCTTCGCCTTCGCCGGCGATCAGCGCCACCGACTTCACCGTGCGCTGCAGGTCGATGCCGAGCAGGGCGGCGACGTCCTCGCAGGTCTTCTGGGTGGGCGTGTCGACCTTGCGCATTGCTTCGCTGGCGGCCGCACGGGGAGCCGGATCGGCCGCAATCGCCGCCTCCATGTTTGCTGCGTAGTCCGAGCCGGTGGAGAACACCAGCGCGTCTTCACCGGAATCGGCGATCACGTGGAATTCCTGCGAAGCATCACCGCCGATCGCACCGGAGTCGGCCTGCACCATGCGGAAATCCAGGCCGAGGCGGGTGAAGATGCGGCTGTAGGCCGATTTCATGTTCTCGTACTCGCGTACCAGGCATTCATCGTGCAGGTGGAACGAATAGGCGTCCTTCATCAGGAACTCGCGCGAACGCATCACACCGAAGCGCGGGCGGATCTCGTCGCGGAACTTGGTCTGCACCTGGTAGAAGTTCACCGGCAGCTGCTTGTAGCTGGACAGCTCGCTGCGCGCGAAATCGCAGGCGGCTTCTTCGGCGGTCGGGCTGTAGCAGAACACCTGGTCCTTGCGGTCCTTGATCTTCAGCAGCTGCGGGCCAAACTTCTGCCAGCGACCGGTCTGCTCCCACAGTTCCTTCGGCTGGATGGTCGGGATCTGGAATTCCACGGCACCGGCACGGTCCATTTCCTCGCGCACGATGCGCTCGACCTTGCGCAGCACGCGCAGGCCCAGCGGCGACCAGGTGTAGAGGCCCGATGCCAGCTTGCGGATCATGCCCGCGCGCAGCATCAGCCGGTGGCTGGTGAGCTCGGCGTCGCTGGGGGTTTCCTTGGTGGTGTGCAGGTGGAACTGGGAGAGGCGCATCGTCGGCTTCGGATAACGGCAGAGACGCCTATTCTGCCAGCCCGGCCGGGGGGAGGGGTATCGGCAGGGCTGCGCCCTGCACCCGCCTCAAGCAACGTCAGCTGCAACAGCAACAGCAACAGCGGGCTTCCCGTGGGATGGCGGGGTGGGTCCGGTTGCGGGAGACGCCGTAAACCCGTCCATGGGGGCTTGGCCGCGGCATCCATGCCGCGGACACTCCCGCAACCGGACCCACCCTGCCTTTGACAGGCCCCGCGATCTGTTGGACATGCCGATGGGGGTCGGATCCGTTTTCCGCAGGAAAACGGATCTGACCCCGGATTCAATTCGAGATCTGACAGATTTCATCCACGCATGGCGTGGATCTACCGGCCACCGGCCAACTGTCGAAGGCAGGGCACTGTGGGTTTGCGGGGTGTGAGCCGCATGGATGCGGCGACCAAGCCCCCATGGATGGGTTCACGGCGGCCCCGCAAACCCACAGTGCCCTGCCATCCCACGGAATGCCGCGTTTGACGTTGACGTTGCTTCGGCAGGTGCAGGGCTGCAAGCCCTGCCGATACCCTCACTCCGCCGGGCAGTACGCCTTGATGGCCGCTTCAGCCAATCCCTTCTGCGCGCTGCGCTGTTCCGGGGTCAACGCGGTATCGGCCTTGCCGTCGCCATTGGTGTCCTGCATCACCTGGCCGGAGCCTTCCAGCAGGGCCAGGTTGGCACGGGCGGTGCTGCACTGCTCCGGCACGGGTGTGGCCGGGGTCTCGGCACTGGCCGCGGCCTGCGGGCTGCGGGCCTGCTCGCGGGTCTCGAACTTCTTGCCGGCCGGCGGGGTCTCCGAGTACTGGGTCACGCCATTGGCGTCCTTCCATTTGTAGACCGGGCCGGCCACGGCGTTGGCACTGGCCAACAGCAGCAGGCATCCAAGGCAGGACAGGGCACGCATGGCAAACTCCATGGAATGGGCGTAGAACGCCGATTGCAGCATTGGCGCCGAGCACTGGCAAGTCGATTAAACTGGATTCCATGGACCCGATCACACCGCCGCCGCGTTCGCGCACGATTTACCTGCTGCCCAACCTGTTCACCACCGCTGGCCTGTTCGCCGGCTTCTACGCGATCATCGCCGCGGCCAACGGGGATTTCGTCAATGCCAGCATCGCCGTGTTCGTGGCGGCGGTGATGGACGGCCTGGACGGGCGCGTGGCGCGCCTGACCGGCACCAGCAGCGAATTCGGCGTGCAGTACGACTCCCTGGCCGACCTGGTCAGCTTCGGCATGGCCCCGGCACTGGTGATGTACCACTGGTCGCTGTCGTGGCTGAAGTTCGATGACCCGCTGCTCGGGCGGGTCGGCTGGGCGGTGGCGTTCCTGTATGCCGCCTGCGCGGCACTGCGCCTGGCCCGTTTCAACACCCAGGTGGCGGTGGTCGACAAGCGCTGGTTCGTCGGCCTGGCCAGCCCGGCTGCGGCAGGCCTGATGATGTCCTTCGTCTGGGCCTTTGCCGATGGCAACCTGGGCTGGGACGGCAACCAGCTGCGCTACGTGGCGCTGGCGGTGACGATCGTCGCGGCGTTGCTGATGGTCAGCCGCATCCGCTTCTGGAGCTTCAAGGGCGGTGCCGCCAAGGGCAGCCGTTCCGACCGTGTGCCATTCCTGGTGCTGGCCCTGGTGCCGGTGGCGATCGCCATCGCGGTCATTGATCTGCCGCGTGTGCTGTTCGTGGTGGGCATCCTGTACGCCTTGTCCGGCCCGGTGATGTGGGCCGTGCAGCGCCTGCGCAAGAAGCCCGAGGCCGCGTGAGCCAGGACCTGCCCGTGCTGTGGTCACCGGCCCAGCAGGCCTGGCTGCAGGCCATGGGCTACACCGTGTATCACGACGGCCAGCTGGCCGCCGAACTGGACGCCGCGCTGCAATTGAGCGTGGCCGAAGCCGATGCGGCCGCAGCGGCTTCGGTGGAGCCGGTGCGGGCGGGTTCGGCCTCCATGCGGGAACACCCTGCCGAAGCCGCACCCGCTCCTCGCCAGGAACGCCCGGCACCGCCGCGTCGCGAGACCCCCGTCACCGCACCGGATACCGCGCCGGCACCGGTCCGTCCGCTGCCGGGAGGCAATGCACGGCAACCGGTGGTGCGGCTCCCGGATCGCCTGCAGATCGCACTGCTGCGTGCCTCCGGCTGCAATCCCAGCGATCCCGCCACGCAGGCGCTGATGGACAGTTGGCCGCTGGACCAGCTGCGCCGGGATCCGGCCGCCAAGCGTGCGTTGTGGCCGCAGTTGCGTGCCCTGCGCAAGCGGGGCAGTGCATGAGCGCGGTCAGCCAGCCCGGCCCGGTCAGCCTGCGCGCATTGCGCGAGAGCGACCTCAATGCGGTGATGGCGATCGAAGTGCGTGGCTATCCGTTTCCATGGACCCGCGGCATCTTCGTTGATTGCCTGCGTGCCGGTTATCCCGGCCTGGCGATGGAGCGCGATGGCCAGCTGATCGGCTACGGCGTGCTCAGCATTGCCGCCGACGAGGCACATGTGTTGAACATCTGCATCGATCCGCTGGCGCAGTCGCGTGGGCTGGGTCGCCAACTGCTGCGCGCACTGGTGCAGCTGGCGGGCAACCGGGGTGCCCACCGCGTGTTCCTGGAAGTGCGTCCGTCCAATACATCTGCGCTGGCCCTGTACCACAGCGAAGGTTTCAACGAGATCGGCCGCCGTCCACGCTACTACCCGGCGGCACAGGGCCGCGAGGATGCGGTGGTGATGGCGATCGAGCTGGTCGACGGCGACCTGCAGGCGATGCCGCCGTTGTAGTGGAGAAGGGTTGCCGGCCAGCGGCCGGCACAGCCTCTACGCCAGCCGCAAGGCCAATACGCCGCCGACGATGAGCGACGCCGCCAGCCAGCGCGCACGCGGGATCCGCTCGCCCAGCAGGAACACCGAGATCAGCAGCGCGAACAGGATCGACGATTCACGCAGTGCCGAGACCATCGCCACCGGGGCCTGGGTCATCGCCCACAAGGCCATCGCATAGGACGCCGTGGTGCCGATGCCGCCGGCCAGGCCCAGTGGCCAATGCTGGCGTGCATAGACCAACACCGCACCACGCCGGGTGTACAACGCCCACAGTGGCAGCGGAATGCCGGACAGCAGGAACAGCCACAGCGTGTAACTGAGCGCGCTGCCGGACTGGCGCGCACCCTGCGCATCGACCAGGGTGTAGGTGGCGATCATTGCCGCGGTCAGCAGTGGCAGGCGCAGCTGGCCGCCCCGTGCACCCAGTGCCATGCACAGGATGCCGGTGCTCACCAGTACCACGCCCAGCCACGCGGCAGGTGGCAGTTGCTCGCCCAGCAGGGTGCCGGCCAGCGCAACCAGGATCGGCGCGCTGCCACGCATCAGCGGATAGGCCAGGCTCATGTCGACCTGCTGGTAGCAGCGTGCCACCAGGCCGTAATAGGTCACCTGCAGCAGCACGGATGCAGCCAGCCAGGGCCAGCTGTGCGCGGCCGGGAACGGCAGGAAGGGCAGGGCGGCCGCCGACAGCAGCGCGGCGCTGCCGGTGACCAGCACGGTGCCGAGGAACTTGTCCGGCCCGCGTTTGACGATCGCATTCCAGCTGGCGTGCAGGGCCGCCGCCGCGAGGACCAGCAGGAAGATGGAAAGAGGCATCGGGCGATGATGCCATGCGGGGGAAATGGAAACGCCGGGCATTGCCCGGCGTTTCCGATTCCGCTTCGATGGGTGCCAACGTTTTCCACTGTGGTAGGTGCCAACCTTGGTTGGCACGCACCAGGGTGCGACGTTACAGCTTCGCGCGCTGCTCGCGCAGGCCGGCCAGCTGGGTGTTCCAGTCGGCCAGCCGCACGCGCTCCTGCTCGACCACGGCCGGCGGCACCTTGTCGGTGAACTTGGCCAGCTTGGTCTCGCTCTTTTCCTTTTCGGCTTCGACGCGGGCGATTTCCTTGTCCAGGCGCACGCGCTCTGCATCGAGATCGACCAGGCCTTCCAGCGGCACCAGCAGCTTCAGTTCACCGACGATCGCGGCGGCGGCCGGCGGTGCGCTTTCGCCTTCGGCCAGCCACTGGATGCTGTCCAGCTTGAGCAGGAACGACAGCGAGGCGCTGAAGCGTTCGATGCGCACGCGGTCCTGTTCCAGCCCGGCCTGCAGGCGCAGCGGCACCAGCTTGGACGGGGCGACGTTCAGTTCGCTGCGCACGCGGCGCACGGCACTGATCACCGCCTTCAGCCATTCCACGTCGGCCTCGGCCTGGGCGAAATCGCCTTCGAACTCGGCCGCGGTCGGGTACGGGCGCAGCGACAGCGTGGTTTCGGCCAGGCCCAGGCGCGGGGCCAGCTGCTGCCACAGCTGTTCGGTAATGAACGGGGTCAGCGGGTGCAGCAGGCGCAGCAGCGCTTCCAGTACGTACAGCAGGGTGTGGCGGGTGCTTTCGGCATCGGCGGCGTCGGCACCGTTCAGGGCCGGCTTGCTCAGTTCCAGGAACCAGTCGCAGAACGCGTTCCAGGCGAACTCGTACAGGCACTGCGCCAGCAGGTCGAAGCGGTAGTTGGCGTAGTGGCCCTGCGCTTCGGCGGTGGTGGCGGCCAGGCGCGAGAGGATCCAGCGCTCGGCATCGGTACGCGGCCTGGGAACGCCGGTGAACGCCGCGCCCTCGGTGTTCATCAGCGCGAAGCGGCTGGCGTTCCACAGCTTGTTGCAGAAGTTCTTGTAGCCTTCCGCGCGGTTCATGTCGAACTTGATGTCGCGGCCGTGGGTGGCCAGCGCAGCGATGGTGAAGCGCAGCGCATCGGCACCATGGGCAGCAATGCCGTCCGGGAATTCCTTGCGGGTGGCCTTCTCGATCTTCTCCACCATCTTCGGCTGCATCAGACCGCCGGTGCGCTTGGCGACCAGGTCGTCGATGGTGATGCCGTCGATGATGTCCAGCGGGTCGAGCACGTTGCCCTTGCTCTTGGACATCTTCTGGCCCTGGCCGTCGCGGATCAGGCCGGTGAAGTAGACGTCCTTGAACGGGATCTTCCCGACCAGGTTGTCGGTGGCCATGATCATGCGCGCCACCCAGAAGAAGATGATGTCGAAGCCGGTGATCAGCACCGACGACGGCAGGTAGCGATCAAAGCCACGCTCGGCCATGGCCTGCTCGTTCGGCCAGCCCAGGGTGGAGAACGGCCACAGCTGCGAGGAGAACCAGGTCTCCAGCACGTCGCTTTCCTGGTTCAGCACCACCTCGCTGCCCAGGTTGTGCTTTGCCCGCACTTCCTCTTCGCTGCGACCGACGTAGCAGCTGCCGGTGGCTTCGTCGAACCACGCCGGGATGCGGTGGCCCCACCACAGCTGGCGGCTGATGCACCAGTCCTGGATGTTGTTCATCCAGTGGCGGTAGGTGTTGATCCAGTTCGGCGGCACGAACGAGATCGAACCGTCTTCGACCAGTTCCAGGCCACGCTTGGCCAGGTCGTCCATCTTCACGAACCACTGGTCGGTCAGGTAGGGCTCGATCACCTGGCCGGTACGGTCGCCACGCGGCACCTGCAGCTTGTGCGCCTTGGTCTCGACCAGGATGCCCAGGTCTTCCAGCTCGGCCAGCACGGCCTTGCGTGCTTCGTAGCGGTCCAGCCCCTGGAAGCGCTCAGGTGCGTTTTCGTTCAGCGCTGCCACCGGGGTGAACAGGTTGATCATCGGCAGGCTGTGGCGCACGCCCACTTCATAGTCGTTGAAATCGTGCGCCGGGGTGACCTTGACCACGCCGGTGCCGAACGCGCGGTCCACGTAGTCGTCGGCGATCACCGGCACGCGACGGCCGGTCAGCGGCAGCACCACGCTCTTGCCGATCAGGTGCGCGTAACGCTCGTCTTCCGGGTGCACCATCACCGCGGTATCGCCCAGCAGGGTTTCCGGGCGGGTGGTGGCAACGACCAGGTAGTCGCGGGTTTCGCGCAGGGTTTCCACGCCGTCGGCATCGCGCTCGACGTGCTCGTAGCTCAGGCCGTCATCCAGCGTGTAGGCGATCGACCACAGGAAGCCGTCTTCCTCGGCGCTCTCCACTTCCAGGTCGGAAATGGCGGTCTTCAGCACCGGGTCCCAGTTGACCAGGCGCTGGCCACGGTAGATCAGGCCCTGTTCGTACCAGCGCACGAAGGCTTCGTTCACTGCCGCCGACGGCTGCGGGTCCATGGTGAAGGTGCTGCGCGACCAGTCGGCCGACGTGCCCAGGCGGCGCATCTGGCGTTCGATGGTGTCGCCGGACTGCTGCTTCCACTCCCAGACCTTGCCGATGAAGCCTTCGCGGCCCAGCGAATCGCGGGTCTCGCCCTTGCCTTCCAGCGCCAGGTTGCGGCTGACCACCATTTCGGTGGCGATGCCGGCGTGGTCGGTACCGACCTGCCACAGCGTGTCGTAGCCGCGCATGCGGTGGTAGCGCACCAGCGCGTCCATCAGGGTCTGCTGGAAGGCGTGGCCCATGTGCAGGGTGCCGGTCACGTTCGGCGGCGGCAGCAGGATGGTGTACGGCTCGCCCGTGCCGGACGGCTTGAAGTGGCCGGCCTTCTCCCAGGCCTCGTAGAGGTCGGTCTCGAAGGACTTCGGGTCGTAGCTGGAGGCGAGTTGGGTCATGCGGGGGAACCGGTAATCAAGGCGGAAGGGAGATCAGCGCGACCCGAGGGCGCGCCGGATCTTCTGGTCGGTGTGGTACTGGCTGACCGCGTAGGCGGCCCAGATGGCGGCGGGCAACCAGCCGATCAGGGTGATCTGCAGGATCAGGCAGACGATCCCGGCCAGCGGCCGGCCGATGGTGAAAAAGGACAGCCAGGGAAGAATCAGGGCGATCAGCAGGCGCATCAAGGGGTCCTCGCGGGACTTACATGTCGTGCTTGTTCAGGTCGTAACCGGCGGCCTTGTACTGGCGCCAGCGCTCGCGCAGCGGTTCGCGCGCTTCCGGATCGGCCGGAACCACTTCCAGCACGCGCTCGCACTGGCCCAGCCAGGGCTCGTCGCGCAGGTTGATCACCAGCGGGCGCGCCGGTGCCTCGGTGCCGGGCACGGCGATCAGCACCAGGGCTTCTTCCTCGTCCATGTCCTCGCCGGCGATCTGGTGCGGGATGTAAGCGTCGTTGTCGAACGCCCACAACAGCTCGTCCAGCTCTTCGGCCTGGGCCTGGTCGCGGGCCAGCACCAGGGTGAACAGCCCGGCGTCGTTGGCCTTGCGTGCCAGCTCGCAGACCAGGCGCAACGGCTCGGTCAGGAAGCGGGGCTTGGCGATCAGATAGAAGTCGGCGCGGGGCATGGCAGGGTCCGGGTCAGGCAGGGTTCCGGCGGTGCCGGGCGAGGCCCCGGCCGGCGGGAGCCGGCCAGGGTCGGGTACGGCATCAGGCGCGGGCGGCCTGGTCCAGCAGCCACTGGCTCAGCAGGCCGACCGGGCGGCCGGTGGCCATGCCACGCTTGCCTTCATCGCTGGCCACGCCGGCGATGTCCAGGTGGGCCCAGCGCTGGCCTTCGGCGAAGCGCGACAGGAAGCAGCCAGCGGTGATCGCACCGGCCCAGCGGCCGCCGATGTTGTAGACGTCGGCGAAGGTCGAATCCAGCATCGGCTGGTACTCGTCCCACAGCGGCAGGCGCCAGGCGCGGTCGAACACGTGCTCGCCGGCGGCCAGCAGTTCGTTGGCCAGATCGTCGTGCTTGCTCATCAGGCCGGCGGTCTGGTGACCCAGGGCCACCATGCAGGCACCGGTCAGGGTGGCGACGTCGACCAGCGCGGCCGGTTCGAAGCGCTGCGCGTAGGTCAGTGCGTCGCACAGGATCAGGCGGCCTTCGGCGTCGGTGTTGCCGACTTCGATGGTCTTGCCCGACATCGAGGTGATCACGTCGGACGGGCGGTAGGCGTTGCCGTCGATGGCGTTTTCCACCGCCGGCACCACCACGACGAGGTTCAGCGGCAGCTTGGCCTTGACCGCGGCGACGAAGGTGCCGATGACGTTGGCGCCACCGCACATGTCGTACTTCATTTCCTCGATGCCGCCCTGGGTCTTCAGGTTGACGCCACCGGTATCGAAGGTGATGCCCTTGCCGACCAGCACATAGGGCTTGGCGTCGCCGGCACCGGTCCACTTCAGCACCACCAGGCGCGGGCGGTTGGCCGAACCACGGGCCACGGCCAGCAGCGAGCCCATGCCCAGTGCTTCCATCTGGTGCTCGTCGAGGATCTCGGCCTCGGCACCGTCGTGCTCGCCGGCGAACTTCACGCCCACTTCGGCCAGGTAGGCCGGGGTGCAGTAGTTCGGCGGCAGGTTGCCCAGCTCGCGGGCGAACTCGACACCGGCGGCGATGGCCTGGCCCTGGGCCAGGGCCTGGGCGTCGTCACCGGCGATGGCCAGCTGGGCCAGGCCGGCGTCGTCGGCCTTCTTCTTGCCCAGGGTGGCGGTGTAGCGGTAGGCGGCATGATCGGCGGCGATCACCGCCTGGCGGATCGCCCAGGCCGCGTCGCGGTCCTTGATGGCCACTTCGGACAGGGTGAACAGTGCGCTGCGGGCAGCGCCGGCCTTCAGCGCGCGCACGGCGTCGCCAACGGCCTTCAGGTACTGCGGCACACCGAAGCGGGCGGCGTCGCCGAGGCCGACCACCAGCACGCGCGGGGCGGACACGCCCGGCAGGTCGTGCAGCAGGGTGGTGGCGCCGGTCTTGCCGGACAGGTCGCCGCGCTGGGCCAGCGAGGCCAGTCGGCCGCCGCTGGCAGCGTCCAGGGCCTGTGCGGCCGGGGTCAGGGTATGGTCGGCATACGCGCCGACCACCAGGCAATCAACGGTGGCGGCGGCCGGAGCAACGTGGTTCAGGGTGAATTCGAGGGCCATTGAGCAGATTCCATTGGCAAGTCCGTACAATCGCGGACCGTTTACGCCCAGACAGTAGACTGGGCGGCACCGCGAACGAACCCCAGAGTTTAAACCACCGCCCCATGTTGAAGCTCGACCGATACCTGCTGGGCGATTTCGTCCAGAGTTTCCTGGCTACCCTGATCGTCCTGCTGGTGGTCAGCGTGGGCGGCGTGCTGGTGGACATCCTCGGCAACATCGCCGACGGGCGCCTGCCGGCCAAGCTGCTGTTTTCGCAGCTGGGCCTGCAGTTCATCGCCTACCTGCCACTGATCCTGCCGCTGGCGCTGATGCTGGGCCTGCTGCTGGCGGTGGCCCGCCTCTACCGCGACTCGGAAATGGCCGTCATCACTGCCATTGGCGTGGGTCCCAGGCGCCTGCTGCGGCCGCTGCTGATGCTGGTGGTGCCGGTGGTGCTGCTGGTCGGCGCCTGCTCCTTGTGGCTGGGCCCATGGGCCGGCCGGGTGGCCGAGCAGATGATCATCGAGGCCAATCGAAGCGTGCTGATGGCGGGCCTGGAGCCGGGCCGATTCACCCAGCTGCCCAATGGCGGCGTGGTCTACCTGTCTTCGATCTCGCCCGATGGTACCCAGCTGGGTCGGGTCTTCCTGCAGCGGCAGAAGGACGGCCGCCTGGAAGTGGTGTCCGCCGCAGGGGGGCGCATGTTCTTCGAAGGCGCGCGCCAGCGCTTCCTGGAGCTGGATGATGGCCACCAGGTGGAAGGCCCGGTGGCCGGGGGGCTGGATTACCGTCTGGCCACCTTCGCCCGCAACGATGTGGCCCTGCCCGACGGTGCGCAGACCCGTACCGGGGATGATCCGGAACTGATGCCGACCACGCAGCTGTTCGGCGATGACCGGCCCGAGGCGCAGGCACAGCTGCATCGCCGCCTTGCTCCGCCGTTGATCGCACTGGCATTTGCGCTGCTGACCGTGCCGCTGGGCCGCAGTTCGCCGCGCCAGCAGCGCTACGGGCGGATGATGCTGGCGCTGATGGCCTACATGGTCGGTACCAACCTGATGTTCATCGGCAGTGGCTGGATCGCCAACGGCAAGATTCCGCCTGCGCTCGGCCTCTGGTGGCTGACCCTGCCGCTGCTGGCGCTGGCGATCTGGATGTATGCACGTGATGGCCGCCTGGGCCGCCCGAAGGGAGCCCGCGCATGAGGCTGCGCCCGATGCGTTTCGACCTGTATCTTGGCCAGTCGGTGTTCACCACGGTGCTGCTGACCTGGGCCGTGCTGGTGGGCCTGGACGTAGTGATGGCGTTCTCCGGCGAGTTCAAGGACATCGGCAAGAACGGCTACACCCTGGGGCATGCTGCCGCCTGGGTGCTGTACACGGTGCCACGCCGTGCCTACACCATGTTCCCCACCGCTGCGGTGATTGGTGCGCTGATGGGGCTGGGCCAGCTGGCCGCGACCTCTGAGCTGACCGCGCTGCGTGCGCTGGGCCTGTCGCGCAAGCGCCTGAGCGTATCGGTGGCCATCGCCCTGTCGCTGCTGACCGCCGTGATGGTGCTCAGCGCCGAGACGCTGGGCCCCTGGGGCCAGGACCGGGCCGACGCGCTGAAGTCCAGTGCCAAGTGGGGGCGCGACATCTCCACCACCCGCTATTCCGGCCTGTGGGCGCGCGAGGGCGATACCTTCCTCAGCGCTGCCGGTGGCGAAGAGCAGCTGGTGGGAGACAAGGGCACGCGGCTGATCCTGCGTGACGTGCGCCTGTATCGCATCGCCGAGGATGGTCGGATCGCCTCGCTGACCCATGCGGACACGGCCGAGCATGACCGTGACGGCTGGGTGCTGACCGGCGTGCGCCGCGATACCTTCGGTGAACGTTCGGCCACGCGCGAGGAAGTGGCGCGCGAGCCATGGAACTCCAAGCTGGACGCCGGGGCGCTGGCGACCGGCATCGCCAAGCCGCGCAACCTCAGCGTGGCCGAACTGCGCACCAGCATCGAATACCGCGAGCGCAACGGTCTGGATGCGCGCGACTACGAGGATGTGTACTGGAGCCGCTGGTTCTACCCGGTGAACGTGCTGGCGCTGTGCCTGGCCGCGGTGCCGTTCGCGTTCGGCTCGCTGCGCAGTGGTGGCATGGGCAAGCGCCTGTTCCTCGGCATCCTGTTCGCGCTGGGCTTCTGGCTGCTGCAGCTGTTCTTCGGCCGCATGGCCGGCGCGTTGAAGTTCGATTACCGCATCGCCTACGCGTTGCCACCGATCGTGATGCTGGCAGTATCGGGATTGCTGTTCCGGCGGAAATCAGGCTGATTCTGGTAGCGCGGGGCCATGCCCGGCGCTACCGGGGCAATCCAGCGCTTCGGCATCCGCGCCAGCACCACCAGCATCCCGGCCCAGCGTGCTTGATTCTGTAGAGCCGAGCCCATGCTCGGCTGCTTTTTGCGCACCGCCTGCCAGCCGAGCATGGGCTCGGCTCTACAGATCGTGCATCAACGCTTCGGCATCCGCACCAGCCGCGTACCGCTGGCGCGGTCGTGCCAGGTCAGATGCTGGCGATCGACCCACGCCCACCAGAATCCCAGTCCGCCCAGCAGCAGCGACAGCGTGCCGACGGCGAAACGCAGCCAAAGCTGTGCGCGGCGCAGGGGCGCGCCATCGCTCGATTCCAGCTTCAGCCGCCACGGCCGCATGCCGAGCGTCTGCCCGCCGCGGCGCCAGCTGGCCGTGGCATACCACCCCGTGATCAGCCAGCACACCGCCCACAGCAGCCACTGCCAGGCACTGAACGGTGCGATGTTCTCGCGCTGGGCGTGGCCGCTGAGGGTGTAGGCAAGGGTGAACAGGGTGCCGGCCAGCATCCACAGCGCCAGCACCGGCAGCGCGTCGTAGACCATCGCCAGCACGCGCCACAGCAGCAATGCGCGCGGGCGGGGCAGCTCGGTCGCGGCCGCAGGGGCCGAATCAATGGCAGGGCGGGACATGCGCCGAGCATACGCAATGCTGGCCGCATCCGCAGTCGCCCTCGTATCCTGCACGCATGGCCTCTGTTTCCACCCCCGCCGAACGCCGCCAGCTGGTGCAGCAACTGCCGGAACTGCGCGCCGATGACAGCGTGCGCATCCAGCGTTTCCTCGATGCGATCTGGGCCGAGAATGGTCTGGCCCGCGCCACCCTCGACAGCTACCGGCGCGATCTGGAAGGCCTGGCACGCTGGATGGACGGGCGCGATGGCGGCCTGGCCGGCATCGAACGTCCGGGATTGTTCGACTACCTGGCCTGGCGTACCCGTCATGGCTGGTCGCCGCGCAGCAATGCCCGCCTGTTGTCGGCGTTGCGCGCGTTCTTCGCCGATGGCGTGCGCCGGGGTGAACGCAGTGAAGACCCCAGCGCGCTGCTGGATCCCCCCAAGCTGCCTCGGCTGCTACCCAAGGCGCTGGCTGAGAGCCAGATCGACGCGCTGCTGGCGGCGCCGGATGTCGAGAGCCCGCTGGGCCTGCGCGATCGCGCCATGCTGGAGCTGATGTACGCCGCAGGCCTGCGCGTGAGCGAACTGGTGCTGCTGCCGGCCACCGCCGTCAACCTGCGCCAGGGTGTGCTGCGGGTCACCGGCAAGGGCAGCAAGGAACGGCTGGTGCCGCTGGGCGAGGAATCGCAGCACTGGCTGGAGCGCTACCTGCAGCAGTCGCGGCCGCAACTGGTCGGCAAGGGCAGGGTGCAGGCATTGGCGGATGGGCAGACGCCACTGTTCGTCGAGCCGACGCTGCATGCGCTGACCCGGCAGGCGTTCTGGCACCTGGTCAAGCGCCATGCGCAGGTGGCCGGCATCGACCCGGTGCGGATCAGCCCGCATGGCCTGCGCCACAGCTTCGCCACCCACCTGCTCAATCGTGGCGCCGATCTGCGCGCGCTGCAGATGCTGCTTGGCCACAGCTCGTTGTCGACCACCCAGATCTACACCCTGGTGGCGCGCGAGCACCTGCAGAAACTGCACGCCCGGCATCATCCGCGCGGTTGAGCCGCGGCCTGAACCCTGGCCCCGGGCGGTGCGCGGCGTCGCGGCCCGGTGCCGGTGGCTGTGTCAGAATCCGGGGTCTTCTTCTGTCGCGGACTGCTCCATGCTCCGATTTGCCATCGCCGCCGTGTTCGGTGCGCTCAGCCTGACCGCCTGCGCCCAGCCGGCCCCGCCGGCCGCCAAGGCACCCGCCGCTGCTGCGGCCAAGGCCAGCCCGGCCGCGAATGCGCCCGCCGACCAGGCGGTACGCGCCGCGCTGACCGCGCTGAACCCCGGTTTCCAGGTGGATTACATCGGCGCCGCGCCGTTCCCCGGCTTCCGCGAGGTCGTCGTTTCCGGTCAGCTGCTGTACGTCTCCGACGACGGCCGCTACCTGTTCCAGTCGCAGCCGTACGACACCCGTGCCAAGGGCCCGGCCAACAGCGAAGGCCTGCTCGGCTACCGCCGTGATCTGCTGGCCAAGGCCAACCATGGCGACCGCATCGTGTTCGCCGCGCCGAACGCCAAGTACACCATCAGCGTGTTCACCGATATCGAGTGCGGTTACTGCCGCAAGCTGCACCAGGACATCGCCGAGCTCAACCGCAACGGCATCACCGTCGAGTACCTGGCGTTTCCGCGCATGGGGCTGGGCAGCAAGGACTACACCGACATGATCTCGGTCTGGTGTGCGGCCGATCGTCGCCAGGCACTGACCAACGCCAAGCGCGGTGGCAGCGTGCCGGCCAAGAACTGCACCAACCCGGTGGCGATGCAGTACGCACTGGGCCAGCAGCTGGGCGTGAACGGCACGCCGGCGATCTTCGCGCCGGATGGCACCCAGCTGGGTGGTTACCTGCCGCCAGCGCAGCTGCGCGCGGCGCTGGACAAGCTGTCCGGGAAGCGCTGACGCGGAACGGCAGCGTCGAGCCACGCTCGACTGCGGTTCCACATGTGGCAGCCGAGCAGGGCTCGGCTCCACGGATTCGAGGCCGGGGATGCGTGTCGCATCCCCGGCTTTTTTTTACTTCAGGCCATCACTGACCGCCTTGGTCAGCGTGCCCTGTGCATCGTCACCACTGAACTCCCAGACGAACGCGCCGCCCAGGCCCTGGGTCTTCACGTAGCCCATCTTGCGGGTGATGTTGGCCGGGGTGTCGAAGCTCCACAGCGTGCTGCCGTTGTAGATCCACGTGGCGCCGGCGGTGTTGTCGGTGTAGCCCGGCCACGCCAGGTTCTTCAGCACCTTCCAGTCTTCGATGCCGGCCTCGTAGGTGCCCGGCGCGGCGCCGGTCGCGGTCTGGTACAGGCCGTTGTTGGCGTTGGCCACACCGGTCCAGCCGCGCCCGTAGTAGCCGATTCCCAGGTTGAGCTTGGCCGCAGGCACGCCTCGGCTGATGAAGGCCTCGATGGCGTCGTTGCTGTTGTACAGCTTCTGGTCGCCGGTGGACGGATCATTCGGCGAATCAAACAACGCCGACTGGTGATTGGTCTTCGCATCCCACGCGCCGTGGAAGTCGTAGGTCATCACGTTGATGTAGTCCAGGTACGGGTGATACGCGGCCGGATCGGTGACGCGGATCTTGTCGATGCCGGCACCCACCGCCACCGTCAGCAACAGGCCTGGACGCACCGCATCGAGCTGGCGGCGGAACTCGGCCATCAGCGCGGTGAAGTTGGCGTTGTCTTCCGGCTTGCCGCATTCGATGCCGCACGCCACCGGGTATTCCCAGTCGACGTCGATGCCGTCGAACACACCCAGTGCGGCACCGGCACCACCGGCACCGTCGGTTACCGGCAGGTTGCCCTTGATGTAGGCGTCGATGCACGAGGCGACGAAGGCCTGGCGGTTTTCCGGGCGCGCCGCGCTGGAGAAGCCACGCGACCAGGTCCAGCCGCCCAGCGAGATCAGCACCTTCATGCCCGGGTATTTGGCCTTGAGCTGCTTGAGCTGGTTCCAGTTGCCGCGCAGCGGCTGGTCCCAGGTATCGGCGCTGCCGCTGACACTCTCGGCGGCACTGAAGGCCTTGGTGTAATCGGCGAAGGCATCGCCACCGGCACCGCTGTTCGGATCCGACGGCTGGGTGATGCCCACTTCGCAGCGATTGTTGCGAACGTTGCCGAACGCATAGTTGATGTGGGTCAGGCGCGCGGCCGAACCGCTGCTGTCGATGTTCTTGACCCGGTAGTTGCGGCCGTAGATGCCCCACTGGGTGAAGTAGCCGATGACCCGCTTGCCGGTGGTGCCGCCGTCGCCGGCCAGCGTGGTGGCGCTGATCTCGGTGCCCTGGGCGGACGCGTTGCCGGCGTTGTCGCGGGCACGCACACGGTAGCGGTAGGTGGTGGATGCAGTCAGCCCGCCATCGACGTAGCTGGCACTGGACGGCGAGCCGACCAGGCTGCCGTTGCGGTACACGTCGTAGCCGGCCACGCCGCTGCCCCCGGTGTTGTCGGTGGACGGGCTCCAGCTGAGCGCGATGCTGTTTGCGGTGCGGGTGCCGACCGCCAGCCCGCCCGGCACGCTCGGTGCGGTGGTATCGCCGCCGGCGGCGTTGACGGTGATGGTGATGGTCGCGGTGCTGCTGGTGGCGTTGTTGTTGTCGGTGGCTACCGCGCGCAGGGTGTGGCTGCCGGCGCTGGCATTGGCCCAGCTGGCCGCATACGGCGCACTGGTGGCCACGCCCAGCGTGCTGCCATCGCGGAAGAACTCGACCTTGGCGACGCTGCCGTCCGGATCACTGGCGGTGGCGGTCACGTTGACCGTGCTGCCGGCACTGAAGGTGGCGCCGTTGGCCGGCGAGGTCAGGCTGACCACCGGCGGCTGGTTGGCGCCGCTGCCATCACAGGCGCCGAGGTTGGTGTAGTAGGGCGCACCGGCCGGATGGTCCGGCGGCGCGTTCCAGATGTCCTGGTTCGCCCGATAGAGGACGCCTCCTTTCTGCAGGGTATCGCCGGCCCGGTAGATCTTGGCCTGGTCCCACTGGGCCACCCCGGCACAGCTGGCGGCCTGCGCCAGGCCGGGCAGGGCGGCGGTACCGGCGGCCAGGGCAAGCAGCCAGGCCAGGCGGCGGGGACGACAGCATCGGGTCGAACGTTCGGCACTGCGCACAATCGGGTCGTACATGGGTAAGTCTCCGATCAAAGGGCGCGCGGGCCCCGATGGCGCCGCGCGTGACGCAGGTCCGGGCGTCGCCCGGGAAGGCGACGGAGGGGGGCGGACGGAGGTACCTGGGAGGCCGGGGAGAGAGTCCGGCACCAGGTGGGGACAACGTTGTCATCAATCGTGTGGTCAATCCGTGAGCAAGCGCATGGTTCCGGGATTCGGGCGGAGAGCGGCGCTGCGCGCGGTCGGCGGCCATCGGCGGAGCCCCCTCGTGGCTGGGATGGGTCGCTTACAGCGGGGTTCTGGGGGTGGCCGGGCGGGTGGGCTGCGCAGGGGACGCTGCAAGTACGTCCATGTAAGCTCGGTCGCCGCATCCATGCGGCTCACGCCCCTGCGCAGCCCACCCGCCCGGCCACGGACAGGTTCCTGCGCGGCCAGCCACGAAAGACAGAACAAAAAATCAAAAGCAGAAGCCGGTCGCTTCGCTCTCCAATGCCTGACTTCTGAGATTTCCCTGGTTGCCGGCCAGCGGCCGGCACAACCGGGGAGCATCCACACATGGTGTGGATCTACCGCAGATCGCGGAAATCTGTCGAAGGCGGGGTGGGTCCGGTTGCGGGGGTGTCAGCCGCATGGATGCGGCTGCCAAGCCCCCAGGGACGGGTTTACGGCGTCCCCCGCAACCGGACCCCCCCCGCCATCCCACGGGAACCCAGCTTTTGCTTTGGCCGTTGCCGTTGCCGTTGCCTTGGCCTCGGCGGGTGCCGGGCGCCGCCCGGCCAAAGCCCATCCCCCGCTTCCGGTACAATGTCGGGCCCGTTTCCCAACTACGGTTCCCCGGACATGATGGTCCTCGAGGGCGCGCCCGCCCTGTCGCCGTTCCGCCGCGAACGTCTTGAATCCCGCCTGCAGTCCATCGCTCCCTCCCTGCGCATCAGTGGTGCCTGGCACGTCTACTTCGTGCAGCCCGAAGGCAGCGCCACTCCCGACCTCGCCACCCTGTGCCGCATCCTCGAAGCTGCGCCGCAGGCCGAGGCCGTGGCCGAAGGCGCGGTCAGCCGAATCGTGGTGCCGCGCCTGGGTACGCTGTCGCCGTGGTCGAGCAAGGCCACCGAACTGGTCCGCGGTGCCGGCCAGCCGGTGAGCCGGGTCGAGCGAGGCCTGCGCATCGACGTGCAGGGCTGGCCGGCCGATGCCGACGTGCAGCAGGCGCTGGTCAAGGCGCTGCACGACCCGATGACGCAGTCGGTGCTGGAGACCGTGCAGCAGGGCCAGGCGCTGTTCTCGGCGCCCGCCCGTGGCGAACTGGAACGCGTGCCGGTGGACCAGCTGGAGGCCGCCAACGAGCGCCTCGGCCTGGCCATGGCCCAGGACGAGATCGATTACCTGCGCGAACGCTTCACCGCGCTGGGCCGCTCGCCGTCGGACGTCGAACTGATGATGTTCGCGCAGGCCAATTCCGAGCACTGCCGCCACAAGATCTTCAACGCCAGCTGGACCATCGACGGCCAGGAGCAGGACCGCTCGCTGTTCCGGATGATCAAGAACACCCACCAGCAGACCCCGCAGCACACGCTCAGCGCGTACAGCGACAACGCCGCGGTGATCGAAGGCCATCCGGCCTCGCGCTACCGCCCGGATCCGGCCAGCGGCGAGTACCGTCGTGAACCGCAGGTGCCCAGCGCGTTCCAGATCAAGGTGGAGACCCACAACCACCCGACCGCCATCGCACCGTTCCCGGGCGCCTCGACCGGCGCCGGCGGTGAAATCCGCGATGAAGGCGCGACCGGCCGCGGCGGCAAGCCGAAGGCGGGCCTGACCGGGTTCTCGGTCTCGCACCTGCGCATTCCCGAGCTGCCGCAGCCGTGGGAGGCGCCGCGCGCGCTGAACCCGCGCATGGCGCCGGCGCTGGAAATCATGACCGATGGCCCGCTCGGCGGCGCCGCGTTCAACAACGAGTTCGGTCGCCCGAACCTGCTCGGCTACTTCCGCAGCTTCGAGCTGCCTGAAGGCGCCGACCTGGTCCGCGCCTACGACAAGCCGATCATGCTGGCCGGTGGCCTCGGCGCCATCGACCGCGTGCAGGTCGACAAGATCCAGCTGCAGGCCGGTGATGCGGTGATCGTGCTGGGTGGCCCGGCGATGCTGATCGGCCTGGGCGGCGGTGCCGCCAGTTCGGTGGCCTCCGGCGAGAGCGCCGAGGACCTGGACTTCGCCAGCGTGCAGCGCGACAACCCGGAAATGGAACGCCGCTGCCAGGAGGTCATCGACCGCTGCGTGGCGATGGGCGCCAACAACCCGATCAAGTTCTTCCACGACGTCGGTGCCGGTGGCCTGTCCAATGCCATCCCCGAACTGCTGCACGACTCCAAGGTCGGCGGCGTGATCGATCTGGGCAAGGTGCCCACCGATGATCCGTCGCTGTCGCCGATGCAGCTGTGGTGCAACGAATCGCAGGAACGCTACGTGCTGGGCGTGGCCCAGGAGCGCCTGGCCGAGTTCGCCGCGCTGTGCGCCCGCGAGCGCTGCCCGTTCGCTGCGGTCGGCGTGGCCACCGCCGAGGAACACCTGGTGGTGGCTTACGGTGCCGTGCCGGGCCACACGCCGGCCGATGCGCCGATTGACCTGCCGATGGACGTGCTGTTCGGCAAGCCGCCGAAGATGCACCGCGACACCGCACACCCGCCGGCACCGCGCTGGCCGGCGCTGAAGACCGGCGGCCTGGATCTGCAGGAAGCCGGCCTGCGCGTGCTCGCGCACCCGACGGTCGCCTCGAAGAACTTCCTGGTCACCATCGGTGACCGCAGCGTCGGTGGCCTGACCGCACGCGAACAGATGGTCGGCCCGTGGCAGCTGCCGGTGGCCGACGTGGCGATCACCCTGGCCGACTTCGACGGCGTTGCCGGCGAAGCGATGTCGATCGGCGAGCGCACCCCGCTGGCCCTGCTCGATGCGGCAGCGTCGGCACGCATGGCGGTGGGTGAAGCGCTGACCAACCTGTGCGCGGCCCCGGTCGATGCGCTGGATGAGATCAAGCTGTCGGCGAACTGGATGGCCGCTGCCGGCCACCCGGGCGAAGACGCGCTGCTGTACGACGCGGTGAAGGCGGTGGGCATGGAACTGTGCCCGCAGCTGGACATCAGCATCCCGGTGGGCAAGGACTCGCTGTCGATGCAGGCGCAGTGGCACGACCAGGGCGAAGCGCACAAGAGCGTGTCGCCGGTGTCGCTGGTGATCTCCGCGTTCGCGCCGGTGGCCGACGTGCGCCAGCAGCTGACCCCGCTGCTCGACCGCGACGTCGAAAGCGAGCTGTGGCTGATCGGCCTCGGCGCTGGCAAGCAGCGCCTGGGCGGTTCGATCCTGGCCCAGGTGCATGCCGACCACGGTGACCTGCCGGCGTTCGCCGGTGCTGCCCCGGATCTGGACGACCCGCAGCGCCTGCGCGGTTTCTTCGAACTGATCCGCGATGCGCGCCAGGCCGGCCTGCTGCTGGCCTACCACGACCGCAGCGACGGCGGTGCCTTCGCCGCGCTGTGCGAAATGGCCTTCACTTCACGCCTGGGGCTGGATATCACCCTCGACGCCTGGGGCGACGATCCGTTCCGCAGCCTGTTCAACGAAGAACTGGGCGCGGTGGTGCAGATCGCGCGCGAAGACCGCGCGGCATTTGCCGACCTGGTCGAGCGCCATGCACTGACCGAGTGCGCGCAGCGCATCGCCAAGCCGACCACCGCACCGGTGGTGCGCGTGTCGCTGGCTGGCGAGAACCTGGCCGAATGGCGCTGGGAAACGCTGTTCGACGCCTGGTGGTCGGTCACCCACGCCATGCAGAAGCGCCGCGACAACCCGGCCAACGCCGATGCCGAGCGTGAGATCGCCCGTGCCTTCAACGCACCGGGCCTGAAGCCCAGGCTCAGCTTCGACATCAATGAAGACGTGGCCGCCCCGTTCATCAGCACCGGTGCGCGTCCGCGCGTGGCCGTGCTGCGCGAGCAGGGCGTCAACGGCCAGATCGAAATGGCGAACATCTTCGAACGTGCCGGCTTCCGCCCCTTCGATGTGCACATGAGCGACCTGATCGAAGGCCGCGTCGCCCTGCAGGACTTCACCGGCCTGGTCGCCTGCGGCGGCTTCAGTTACGGCGACGTGCTTGGCGCTGGCCGTGGCTGGGCCACTTCGATCCTGGAGCGCAGTGCGCTGCGTGATGCCTTCGCCGCGTTCTTCGCGCGCGAGGACAGCTTTGCCCTGGGCGTGTGCAACGGCTGCCAGATGATGAGCCAGCTGAAGGACATCATTCCCGGTGCCGAACACTGGCCGCAGTTCCGCCGCAACGCCAGCGAGCAGTTCGAAGCCCGTACCGCGCTGCTGGAAGTGGTGGAATCTCCATCGATCCTGCTGCGTGGCATGGCCGGTTCGCGCCTGCAGGTGGCAGTGGCGCATGGTGAAGGCCAGGCGGTGTTCGACAACGCGGTCGACCAGGCCGCGGCCCGTGTTTCGCTGCGCTACATCAATGGCCACGGCAACGTTGCCAGCCAGTACCCGCTGAATCCGAACGGTTCGCCGGACGGCATCACCGGCCTGACCAGCAGCGACGGCCGCGTGACCATCATGATGCCGCACCCGGAACGCACTCCGCGCGCGCTCAACATGAGCTGGGCCCCGGCCGAGTGGCAGGGTGATTCGCCGTGGATGCGCATGTTCCGCAACGCGCGGGTGTGGTGCGGCTGATCGCACCACATCGCGCAGGCATCAATGCCGCCGCGTATGGAAAAGCCCGCCGTTGATCGGCGGGTTTTTTCTTTGCGCGCGTGAAAATCCTGATGTGCCCGCTAGTTACATGGATTTTCAGGCGACAAAGTATCGTCACGCGTCGCTAACAAAATCATTTTATAAACAGGCGAAAGAGTGAACTGCTTCACGGCAATAGGATTTGTCGTGTCAAAGTCTTGACGATCTGCAAAGTTGCCGTTAACACTTGAACCCCGTTTCAGAATCATTCATTTCGCAGTAACCGGTTGGCGCACGCGCTCGGTTTTCTGTCGCTGCGCGCCGTTCGGCAATACCCCGCAGTAAATCACGCGAATAAACGCCCCCAGGGGACGTTGGGCCGGAAAGCCCAGCGGTGGCGTTGCTTTGCCCAAAACCAGTCCAATCAGGAGCCGTACCGATGAATCGGATTTATCGCAAGGTCTGGAACAAAGCATTGGGTCAGTTGGTGGTGGCCTCGGAACTGGCTTCCTCCGACAGCAGCAGCGGTGGGGTCGTCGACCAGCGCCGCGATGCGACACAGGCCACGCCCGCACTGCTGGCGGTGGCACTGGGCCTGGTATTGGGATTGGGCATGAGTGGCTCTGCCACTGCACAGTCGGTGCAGATCGGCGGTAGCGCCACCTGCGTGGCATTCAGCGGCAAGCTGCTCGAAAAGTGCCTGATCGAAGGTTCGGCCACGGCCAAGGGCAGCAATGCGGTGGCGATCGGCAGCAACAGCAGTGCCAGTGCGGCCAACAGCGTGGCGCTGGGCGCGGGATCCAAGGCCACGCGTGCCAACACCGTCTCTGTCGGTGATGCCGGCAAGGAACGGCAGGTCACCAATGTCGCCGCAGGCACGCAGGCGACCGACGCAGTGAACAAGGCGCAGCTGGATGCGCAGGCGCGCGCCACGCAGGCCGCGCTGGCCAACGTTGCCGCAGACGGGAACCGCTATTTCAAGGCCGACGGCGCAGGCGATGACAGCGACGCGGCGAAGATCCAGGGCGAGGGCGCACTGGCCGCCGGTGCCGGTGCGCAGTCGCTGGCCAACGCCACCACCGCCATCGGTACCCAGGCCATTGCCGCAGGCATCGGCGCCAGCGCGTTCGGCCAGGGCGCGTTGGCGATCGGTGATGCCAGCGTAGTGGTCGGGCAGAGCGCAGCAGCCTTCGGCCTTGGCGATACCGCCGTCGGTGCCAGCGCGTATGCCGCCAGCGAAAACGGTGCAGCAACGGCACTGGGTGCACTCTCCGAAGCCACCGCTGATGGTGCGACCGCCGTCGGTGGCGGTGCTGTGGCGATGGGCCCTGGCAGTACCGCATTGGGCCGCGGCGCCACCGCGGCCAACGAAGCCTCGATTGCAGTCGGTGCGTTCAGCACGGCCGTCGGTGAATACAGCACCGCGCTGGGCTCCAATTCGGCCGCGGTGGCCACCGGCAGCGTGGCGCTGGGCGCCGGGTCGCTGGCCGACCGTGTCGATACCGTGTCCGTCGGTGCCGCCGAATACGGCCTGACCCGCCAGATCACCAGCGTTGCCGCCGGCACCGAGGATACCGATGCGGTCAATGTTGGCCAGTTGAAGGGCGTTGCAGCGGTGGCCGATGCCACCGCCAAGCGCTTCCAGGCCACCGGCAGCAGCAACAGCGATGCCGGTGCTCTGGCAGAGGGTGATGACGCATTGGCGGCCGGCGAGGCCGCCAACGCCATCGGCACCGGCACCACGGCGGTCGGTGCCGGTGCCACCGCCGTTGCGCAGAACGCGACCGCGGTGGGCAACAACGCGCTGGCCTCGGGCCAGAACAGCGCAGCGTTCGGCAACAACGCGCAGGCCAATGGCCCGGGTAGCGTGGCCGTCGGTGGCGCTGCGGTGGACGCCAACGGCAACCCGCTGATCACCAGTGGTGGCGTGCCGGTGGTCACCGGCGCCACCAGCGCCGGCGTGGGTGGCACGGCGGTCGGCGCAAGTGCCGATGCCAGTGGCTTTGCCGCATCGTCCTATGGCGTGGGGGCCTATGCGTCCGGCGCGCAGGCGTCGGCGTTCGGCGCGGTCTCCAATGCCATCGGCGATTACTCCACGGCACTGGGTACGCAGAGCAATGCCACGGGCACCAGCAGCGTCGCCATCGGTGGCCCGGCCGATCTGGTTCCGGGCATGGGCTTCTTCGTGCAGACCCAGGCCAGCGGCGAAGCCGCGATTGCGGTGGGTGCCGGCGCCATCGCCAGCGGCGACCGCGCGGTGGCCAACGGCACCCTCAGCGAAGCCTCCGGCATCGAAGCCACCGCAGTGGGCTACTTCGCCTATGCACCGGGCGAGAACGCCAGCGCGCTGGGTGCGCAGACCTGGGCTGTCGGCAAGGACAGCACCGCCATCGGCTACTACGCTACCGCTGGCGCCGAGAACAGTGTTGCACTGGGTGCCTACTCCGGGTCCAACCGCGCCAACACGGTTGCCGTGGGTACCAATGGCAACGAGCGGCAGATCGTCAGCGTGGCCGCGGGCACCCAGGCCACCGATGCGGTGAACAAGGCGCAGCTGGATGCGGTGGCCAGCACCGCCGACAGCACCGCGCGCTTCTTCCAGGCCCAGCCGGAAGCCGGCAGCGATGCCGGTGCGCTGGCCGAGGGCGAGGGTGCCATCGCCGCTGGTTCGTCGAGCAATGCGATCGGTGCCGGTGCGGTCGCGCATGGCGCGGCCGCCTCGGCAATCGGCGATGACAGCGTGGCGGTGGGCCGCAACAGCACGGCCACCGGCAATGGCGGTGTCGCCATTGGTGGCCTGGGCCAGGCCTACGACGAGTTCAACCAGCCCATCATCGGTGCCGATGGCAAGGCGCAGCAGGTGGGCACCACGGCCGTGGCCGATGCCACGGCGGTCGGCAGCGCTGCGCAGGCCACCGGCGCTGCCAGCAGCGCCTTCGGCAATGCGGCCAAGGCCAGCGGTGACAACAGCTTCGCCGCCGGCGGCAAGTCACGCGCGACCGGCGCGTATGCGGTGGCGGTGGGTGACAGTGCGTTCGCCAGCAGCGATGACAGCACCGCAGTAGGCGGCTACAGCTGGGCCACCGCCAGCGGCGCCAGCGCCTTTGGTTCCGGTGCGTGGGCCACCGCCACCAACGCCTCGGCGTTCGGCAACGCGGCGTGGGCCAGCGGGGCTGGCGCCACGTCGATCGGCTACAACAGCTGGGCCAACGGAACCAGCGCCACCGCAGTTGGCCGCGGCGCCTTCGGCTATGGCGACAACAGCGTGGCGCTCGGCTTCCAGGCGCTGGGCAACAGCATCAACAGCATCGCCATCGGCACCAACACGGTGGCCGGCGGCGAAAGTGCGATCGCGCTGGGTGCGGGCAGCAATGCCAGTGCCAGCAATGCCGTCGCACTCGGCGCGGGCTCGGTCGCCAACCGCGCACGCACGGTGTCGGTGGGCAGCAGCGGCAACGAGCGCCAGGTCACCAACGTCACCGCCGGTACCCAGGCCAACGATGCGGTGAACAAGGCACAGCTGGATGCGGTGGCAAGCACCGCCACAACCACCAGCCGCTTCTTCCAGGCCAGCGGCAACGGCGACGATGTGGCGGGTGCGCTGGTGGAGGGCGACAACGCGCTGGCCGCCGGTGATGCGGCCAACGCCATCGGCGATGGCGCCACCGCGCTCGGCAGCGGTGCCAATGCGCTGGCCGGAAACGCGCAGGCGATCGGCTTCAACGCGCTGGCGACCGCCGCCAATGCCAGTGCCGTAGGCGCCAACGCACAGGCCACCGCCGAGTACGCCACCGCGCAGGGTGCGGAAAGCGAAGCCAGCGGTGAGCAGAGTGCGGCATTCGGCGCGGCCAGCATCGCCAGCGGCGCGGGCAGCACCGCCAGCGGTGCCCTGTCCGAAGCGTCCGGCGAAGAAGCCGTAGCCGTGGGCTACTTCAGCAACGCCAGTGGCAGCGGCGCCACCGCGGTCGGCAGCGAGAGCGTGGCCAGCGGCACGGCCGCGGCAGCGTTCGGTATCGGTGCCGAAGCCACCGGTGGCTACAGCACCGCCATCGGCGGCTATGCACAGGCCTCGGCCTTCAATGCCACCGCCTTTGGCAACTTCGCCAACGCCTCGGGTTCCAACAGCGTGGCGCTGGGCGGTGATTCGCAAGCGTCCGGTGCTTACAGTACCGCCACCGGCCAGGGCAGCCTGGCCACCGGCACCAACAGCGTCGCCGTCGGTGGTTCGCTGTTCGGCACCTTGGCCACCGAGGCCTCGGGCAACTACTCCACGGCGGTGGGTGGTGGCGCCTGGTCGGGAGGTATCAACAGCACCGCGCTGGGCAACGCGGCGGAATCGCGCGCGGCCAACAGCGTGGCGCTCGGTGCGGATTCGATTGCGGACCGCGACAATACCGTGTCGGTGGGCGGCGGCGGCAACACCCGCCAGATCACCAACGTGGCCGATGGCACGCAGGGCAACGATGCGGTCAACAAGAACCAGCTCGATGCCGTAGCCGCCGCCGCGGAAAAGACCAGCAGGCAGTTCCAGGCCAGCGGCAATGCCGATGGTGAAACCGGAGCGCTGGTGGAGGGCGACAATGCGCTGGCCGCCGGTGATGCGGCCAACGCGATCGGCAACGGTGCCACCGCGCTGGGCAGTGGTGCCAATGCGCTGGCCGCGAACGCCACCGCAGTCGGCATCGATGCGCTGGCGACCGGTAACAACGCGGCGGCACTGGGCAGCACGGCACAGGCCACCGGCGAGGACAGCCTGGCCCTGGGCAGCGGCGCCAGCGCCAGCGAAGTGGGGACAAGCGCGGTGGGCGCGCGCGCACAGGCAAGCGGTGTCTACAGCACCGCCAACGGTACTGAATCCAACGCCAGTGGCGCACAGTCCGTTGCCAGCGGCTTCCGCAGCGCGGCCTCCGCCGATGGCACCACTGCGGTGGGTGGCTATGCCGAAGCGACCGGTCGCCTCGGCACCGCACTGGGCTACGGCTCGGCTGCCAGCGGCGCCAACACCACGGCGGTGGGCTTCGGGGCAGCAGCGGCGGGCACCGGCGCGGTTGCGGTGGGTCAGTCGAGTGAAGCCAGCGGCGCGGAAAGCGTAGCGATCGGCGGCAGCACCTTCTTCGGCCTGATCCCGTCGCGCGCCAGTGGCACCGGTGCGGCAGCATTCGGTGCCGGTGCGTGGGCCACCGAGGACTACGCGACGGCCATCGGCTGGAATGCCTGGTCGGCAGGTACCAACGCCACGGCGCTGGGTGCCAACGCCACCGCCAATGGCAGCAACAGCGTTGCGCTCGGTGCCGGTTCCAAGGCTGACCGCGACAACACGGTGGCCGTTGGCAAGGCCGGCAGCGAACGCCAGGTCACGAACGTTGCCGCCGGTACCGAAGCCACCGATGCGGTGAACAAGGGCCAGCTCGACGCCGTTGCCAGTGTCGCCGACAAGACCAGCCGCCAGTTCCAGGCCAGCGGCAATGCCGATGGCGAGGCCGGTGCACTGGTCGATGGTGAAAATGCGCTGGCGGCGGGCAATGCGGCCAATGCGATCGGCAACGGTGCGACCGCGCTGGGCAGCGGCGCCAACGCCATGGCCGCCAATGCCACGGCGGTCGGCTTCGATGCGCTGGCCACCGGCAGCAACGCTGCCGCACTGGGCAATGCTGCGCAGGCCAGTGGTGTCGACAGCGTGGCGCTGGGCAGCGGTGCCAGCGCCAGCGAAACCGGCGCCAGCGCCACCGGTGCCGGGGCCCAGGCGAAGGGCCCCTACAGCACCGCCAACGGTGCGCAGGCCGCGGCCACCGGCACGCAGGCGCAGGCCAGTGGTTTCCGCGCCAGTGCTTCGGCTGACGGCGCTTCGGCCATCGGCAGCTACGCCGATGCCAGCGGTCGCCTCGGCACTGCGGTGGGCTACGGCAGCAAGGCCACCGCCGCCAACGCCACGGCAGTGGGTGTCAGTGCCACCGCCAGTGCTGCGGGCAGCGTGGCATTGGGTTCGGGCTCGGTGGCTGATCGTGCCAACACCGTCTCGGTGGGCAGCACCACCAGCGATCGCCAGATCACCCGTGTCGCCGCCGGTACCGAGCGCACCGATGCGGTCAACCGCGGCCAGCTTGACGCGGTGGCTGCAACCGCCGATGGCACGGCGCGCTACGTCAAGGCCAGCGGTACCGGCACCGCCAGTGCCAGCGGCAGTGACGCGGCAGCGCTGGGTTCGGGAGCCAGCGCCAGTGGTGCACGCAGCAACGCACTGGGTGCCAATGCGGCAGCCATCGGCAACGGTGCGCTGGCACTGGGCAGCAGCGCCGGTGCGTCCGGTGCCAACTCGGTGGCACTGGGTGCAGGTTCGCGCGCACTCGATGCCAACGTGGTGTCGGTCGGCGGTGGCAACGGCAGCGATGGCCCGGCCACGCGCCGCATCGTCAACGTGGCTGATGGCCGCATCGCGGTCGGCAGCAGTGACGCGGTCACCGGTTCCCAGCTCAATGTCACCAACCAGCGCGTGGGCGCAGTGGAAACCCGCGTCGGTGATTTCGATTCGCGCATCGCCACGGTGGAGACCACGGCGGCCAGTGCGGTCGGCTACGACGACGCCAGCCGTGACCGCCTGACCCTGTCCGGCTTCCAGGGCACCACCATCGACAACGTCGGTGCCGGCAGCATCGCCGCCGGCAGCCGCCAGGCGATCAATGGCGGCCAGCTGTTCCAGTCGCTCAGCGATGCGGCCAGTTTCCTGGGTGGCGGCGCCAGCGTCGGCATGCAGGGCGTGTTCGTGGCGCCGAACTACGTGATCCAGGGTGCCACCTACAGCAACGTCGGTGATGCGCTGGGTGCGTTGGACCGCAAGGTCAGCGAGATCGACCGCCGCACCGCCGGTGGTACGCGTTCGGGAACGGCCAGCCTGCGCTCGATGAGTGCCTCGCTGGATGAAAGCGCACTGGCCAGCGTTGCCGAAGCACCGACGGCGGCCGATGCAGCACCGGCCAGCACCGCGCGCGTGCAGGGCACGCCGACCGCGGCGGCGGCGGGTGCGGGCATCCCGGTGGGCACCCCAGCATCGGGGCTCAACGCGGTCGCCATGGGTGACGGCGCAGTGGCCAGCGGTGCCGCGTCCACCGCCGTCGGCCAGGGCGCAAGTGCCACCGCTGCCAACGCTGTGGCACTGGGCCAGGGCTCGGTTGCCGATCGTGCCAATACGGTGTCGGTGGGCAGCGAAGGCAACGAGCGCCAGGTCACCAACGTGGCAGCCGGTACCACTGCCACCGATGCGGTCAACAAGGGCCAGCTCGATCGTGGCATGGCCACCGCCAACAGCTACACCGACAGCCGCGTCCAGGCCGTCGCCGACAGCTTCGATGTGTTCAAGGGCGAGGTCGACGGGCGCCTGCGGCACATGGATCGCCGCATCGACCGCCAGGGCGCGATGAGCGCGGCGATGCTCAACATGGCCACCAGTGCTGCCGGCATCCGTACCCAGAACCGGGTCGGCGTCGGCATCGGTTTCCAGGGCGGTGAATCGGCACTGTCGCTGGGTTACCAGCGTGCGATCAGCGACCGCGCCACGGTGACGGTCGGCGGTGCCTTCAGCAGCGACGACAGCTCGGTCGGCGTCGGTGCCGGCTTCGGCTGGTAAGCCACTCCATCGCGCCGGCGGCCACCCACGCCGGCGCAGCACCTGCAACGAGGGCCTGGGGGGAGGTCACGGCAATCCCGGCTGGGCCGGCCGGGAGTCGTCAAGGAATGATGGCCGCAGTGTTGGTTCGATCCATGACCCAGAAGAGGAATTCGACGTGATCAAGAAGCAGAACCTTCGCATCAATGTGTTGGCAGCCGCCGTGCTGTCGCTGACCGGTGTTGGCCTGGCACAGGCCGCCGACCTGAAAGCAAATGCGCCGTTGTCCGGCCCGAAGACGCAGCAGGTTGATGGCATCATCGTGAAGTACCGCGCTGGCAGCGCCGCAGCTGCCGATGCAAACGCCAAGCTGGCGGTGGTCAACTCGGCCATCGCGCGCGCCGTGCCGGCAGGCACCAACGCGGCTGCGCGCAGTGCCGCGTTGCGCCCGCAGGTGGCCCGCAAGCTCGGCATCGGCGCCGACCTGATCCGCCTGCAGGGCGGCATCGCGCGCGCTGATCTGGACAAGGTGCTGGGCGAACTGAAGGCTGACCCGACCGTCGAATATGCGGTGGCCGACGCCGTCATGTATCCGATCGATGCCGCGTCGTCGCCGCGTGCGGCCGCTGTCGCGAAGTCCGATGCGTCGCCCAGCTTCGTGCCCAACGATCCGTACTACCAGAGCCATAACTGGCACTTCCACAACCCGGTCGGCGGCGTCAACGCACCGGCCGCATGGGACGTCTCGCAGGGCGAGGGCATCGTGGTGGCGGTGCTCGATACCGGCATCCTGCCCGAGCACCCGGATTTCGCCGCCGGCACCCTGCTGGAGGGCTACGACTTCATCAGCCAGGCCAGCCGCTCGCGTCGTGCCGCCGATGGCCGCGTGCCGGGTGCACTCGACTACGGTGACTGGATGCCCACCGCCAATGCCTGCTACGACGGTTCGCCGGTACGTGACAGCAGCTGGCACGGTACCCATGTGACCGGCACCATCGCCGAGGCCACCAACAACGGCCTGCATACCGCCGGCCTGGCCTACAAGGCCAAGGTGCTGCCGGTGCGCGTGCTCGGCTACTGCGGTGGCACCCTGTCGGACATCACCGACGCCATCACCTGGGCATCGGGCGGTACCGTGGCCGGCATCCCTGCCAACCAGAATCCGGCCGAGATCATCAATATGAGCCTGGGCGGCTCCGGCAGCTGTGATCCGGCCTACCAGGCGGCCATCACCGGTGCCACCAACCGCGGTACCCTGGTGGTGGTGGCAGCCGGCAACGACTCGATGAATGTCGCCAACGCCCGCCCGGCCAACTGCGATGGCGTGGTCTCGGTCGGCGCGACCGGCATCACCGGCGCCATGGCCTACTACTCCAACTTCGGTACCCGCATCGATCTGTCCGGCCCGGGCGGTGGCGTCACCGACGGCAATCCGAACGGCTATGTCTGGCAGGCGGTGTCCAGCAGCAAGACGTCGCCGCCGGCAGCCGGTTCCACCGAGGGGTACACCCTTGGCGGCAAGGCCGGCACCTCGATGGCGGCACCGCATGTGGCGGCCGTCGCCGCGCTGGTGCAGAGCGCACTGATCGCCGCCAACCGCGACCCGCTCGCACCGGCAGGCATGCGTACCCTGCTGAAGGAAACGGCACGCCCGTTCCCGGTCAGCATTCCGTCCGCCACGCCGATCGGTACCGGCATCGTCGACGCCAAGGCCGCGCTGGACAAGGCCCTGGAAGAGCCGTGCACCGAGAACTGCGGGCCGGTGGCCAAGCCGCTGACCAACAAGGTGGCCATCGGCGGGTTGAGTGGTGCCGCCGGCAGCAGCGTGCTTTACAGCTTCGAGGCTGCGGCAGGCAAGCAGCTCAGCGTCATCACCTACGGTGGCACCGGCAACGTCTCGGTCTACCTGGCCAAGGGCCGCGAGCCGAGTGCCACCGACAACGATGCGCGCTCGACCCGCCCGGGCACCTCGGAAACGGTGCGCGTGACTGCAGCAACCGCCGGCACCTACTACATCAAGGTGGTGGGTGAGGCGGCTTACAGCGGTGTGAGCATTCTCGCCACGCAGTAAGCGCGCAGTGCGGTAGTTGAATGGCCGAAGCCCGTCACCTGATGTGACGGGCTTCGGCTTTTTACGAAAGCGGGCGGCAGGGCGACGGAAATCACGGCGTAACTGCTAAAGTCGAGCCGATTGACAGGAGAGTCACGTGAACGCGCTTGCTGCAACCGCCGCCGACGACGCCGAAGGTCGCATCCTGGATGCGTTGCTGGCGCGTGGCCGCCTCAAGGAGAGCGATCTTGCACGGGCACGGCCGCTGCACGCGGAGGCGGGCGGCAGCCTGCTTGGCCTGCTGGTGCGGCTGGGGCTGGTGTCCGAACGTGACCAGGCGCAGGCCAGCGCCGAGGTGCTGGGTCTGCCGCTGCTGGATGGCAAGCAGCTGCCGGATTCACCGCCCCAGGGCCTGGCCGAGGGCCTGCCGCTGTCCCTGCGTTTCCTCAAGCAGTTCCATGTATGCCCGCTGGCGCTGGATGAACAGGGTGTACGGCTGTGGCTGGCTGACGCCCACGATCCCTATCCGCAGCAGGCGGTGCAGCTGGCGCTGGGCGTACCGGTGACGCCGGTGCTGGGCATGCGTGCGGAGATCGATGACCTGGTCGAGCGCTGGTTCGGCCAGGGCCGCAGCGCGATGGGCGCGATCGTTGAAACCGCAGACGGCGAGGGCGGCGCGGTCGACGATATCGAGCACCTGCGCGACCTGGCCTCGGAAGCGCCGGTGATCCGCCTGGTCAACCTGGTGATCCAGCGTGCGGTGGAACTGCGCGCTTCGGACATCCATGTCGAGCCGTTCGAGAGCCGGTTGAAGGTGCGTTACCGCGTGGATGGCGTGCTGGTGGAGGGCGAAAGCCCGCCGGCCAACCTCACCGCAGCGGTGATCAGCCGCATCAAGATCATGGCCCGCCTCAACATCGCCGAGCGCCGCCTGCCGCAGGATGGCCGCATCATGCTGCGCGTGCAGGGCAAGGAGCTGGACCTGCGCGTGAGCACGGTGCCGACCGCGCACGGCGAGAGCGTGGTGATGCGCCTGCTCGACCGCGAAACGGTGGTGTTCGATTTCCATCGGCTCGGCTTTACCGATGCGTTCCTGCCGCAGTTCCGCAAAGTGCTGGAACAACCGCATGGCATCCTGCTGGTCACAGGCCCGACCGGTTCGGGCAAGACCACCACGCTGTACACCGCGCTGAGCCAGCTCAACACCGCCGACGTCAAGATCATCACGGTGGAAGATCCGGTCGAGTACCAGATCGAAGGCATCAACCAGATCCAGGCCAAGCCGCAGATCGGGCTGGACTTCGCCAACGCACTGCGCAGCATCGTCCGCCAGGACCCGGACATCATCATGATCGGCGAAATGCGCGACCTGGAAACCGCGCGCATCGCGATCCAGTCGGCGCTGACCGGCCACCTGGTGCTGTCCACCCTGCACACCAACAATGCGGCCGGCGGCATCACCCGCCTGCTCGACATGGGCGTGGAGGACTATCTGCTCACGTCCACCATCAACGGCATCCTGGCCCAGCGCCTGGTGCGCCGGCTGGAGCCGACCCACGCCGAGCGCTATGAAGCCTCGCCGGAGGAGATCGAGCGCTTCGAGCTGCGCCGTCTGCAACCGGAAGGGCCGATCCATCTATACCGCCCGAAGCCTTCGGCACTGGCGCCGACCGGTTACCTGGGCCGCACCACCATCATGGAATTCCTGGTGATGAACGACGCGCTGCGCCGCGCGGTGATGCGCCGCGATGGCATGGGCGAGATCGAACGCATCGCCCGTGAAGCCGGCATGCGCACCATGTACGAGGATGGCCTGGCCAAAGCGCTCAGTGGGCAGACCACCATCGAGGAAGTGCTGCGCGTGACCGAGGAAAGCTGATGCGCGCAGGACGCCGGGGCTGACATGCCGAACTACCGCTACAAGGCGCTCAATCCGCACGGCGAGATCTTCGACGGGCAGATGGAAGCAGCCAGCGAGGCCGAACTGGTCGCGCGCCTGCAGGATCAGGGCCACCTGCCGATGGAGACCCAGCTGGCTGATGGCGGCGCGGTTGGCGGCAGCAGCTGGCGCACGCTGCTGCGCCAGCGCCCGTTGCAGGGCGCGGCGCTGCTGCAGTTCACCCAGCAGCTGGCGACCCTGCTTGGCGCCGGCCAGCCGCTGGACCGTGCACTGTCGATCCTGCTCGGTCTGCCGGAAGACGAACGCTCGCGGCGTGCGATAACCGACATCCGCGACGTGGTGCGCGGCGGTGCACCGCTGTCGACCGCGCTGGAACGCCAGCACGGCCTGTTCTCGCGCCTGTACGTGAACATGGTGCGTGCCGGCGAGGCGGGTGGCAGCCTGCACGAGACCCTGCAGCGGCTGGCCGACTACCTCGAACGCAGCCGCGCGCTGCAGGGCAAGGTGATCAACGCACTGGTCTATCCGGCCATCCTGCTGGTGGTGGTGGGCGGTGCACTGCTGTTCCTGCTCGGTTACGTGGTGCCACAGTTCGCGCAGATGTACGAAAGCCTGGACGTGGCGCTGCCGTGGTTCACCAACGCGGTGCTGCAGCTGGGCCTGTTCGTGCGGGACTGGTGGGTGCTGCTGCTGGTGGTGCCCGCAGTGCTGGCACTGTTCTTCGAACGCAAGGTACGGCAGCCGGCGTTCCGGCTGGCGCTGGATGGATGGCTGCTGCAGCGTCGCGGCATCGGCCGCCTGCTGGGTGAGCTGGAAACCGCACGGCTGGCGCGCACGCTGGGCACCCTGCTGCGCAATGGCGTACCGCTGCTTGGGGCGCTGGGCATCGCACGCAACGTGCTGGGCAACCGCGCCTTGGCCGCCGACGTGGAAGCGGCCGCCGATGAAGTGAAGAATGGTGCCGGCCTGTCGCTGGCGCTGTCACGTGGCAAGCGATTCCCACGGCTGGCGCTGCAGATGATCCAGGTCGGCGAGGAGTCCGGCGCGCTCGATACCATGCTGCTGAAAGCTGCCGACACGTTTGAACAGGACAGCGCGCGCCGCATCGACCGTCTGTTGGCGGCGATGGTGCCGGCGATCACCCTGGTGCTGGCCTCGGTGGTCGGCGCGGTGATCGTGGCCGTGCTGGTGCCGCTGTACGACCTGACCAATGCCATCGGCTGATGATGGCTCCCTACGCAACCCCGACACTCCGCAACTGAAAGGACCGACCATGATTGCTTCCCGTCGACCGATCCGCCTTTCCTTCACCGCCGCGCGCAACCAGTCGGGCATGAGCCTGCTGGAGATCATCATCGTCATCGTGCTGATCGGTGCGGTGCTGACCCTGGTCGCCAGCCGCGTGCTGGGTGGTGCCGATCGTGGCAAGGCGAACATCGCCAAGGCCCAGGTGCAGACCGTTGCATCCAAGGTCGACAACTACCAGATCGATACCGGCAAGCTGCCGGGCTCGCTCAACGATCTGGTGACCGCACCGGCCGGTGTCGGCGGCTGGCTGGGCCCGTACGCCAAGCCGGCCGACCTGAATGACCCGTGGGGCCACGCACTGGAGTACCGCGCGCCGGGCGAAGGCCAGCCGTATGAACTGATCAGCCTGGGCAAGGACGGCAAGGCCGGTGGCAGCAGCGTCGATGCCGACATCCGCTACCAGCCGTAACCGGGCATGACGCATTTCCTGCCGCGCCGGCTGCCTCGCCCGCGCCTGCACGGCAGGCGCGCGGCGGGCCTGTCGCTGCTGGAAATGCTGCTGGTGATCGCGCTGATCGCGGCGATCGGCCTGATCACCGCCGCGGGTCTGTCGCGCGGCTTTGCCGGCATGCAGCTGCGCAGCGCCGGCAAGGACATCGCCAACCAGCTGCGCATGGTGCGCGCGCAGGCCATCGCCCGCGGTGAACCGCAGCGCTTTGTCATTGAGCCGGCAAAGCGGCGCTGGGAAGGCGCCAACCGGCGCCACGGTGATGTGCCGGCACAGCTGCAGGTGCAGTTCGAAGGCGCCGCGCAGCTGGCCACCGCGCCAGGGCAGGGCGTGATCGAGTTCCATCCCGACGGCGGCTCCAGCGGCGGCCGCATCCGGCTGCAGCGTGATGATGCCGAATGGCGCATCGACGTGGGCTGGCTGACCGGTGAGGTCCGCTCCGGCCCCTGGCGGGCGCAATGAAGCGGCGCGCCCGCGGCTTCACCCTGCTGGAAGTGATCATCGCCTTCGCCTTGCTGGGCCTGGCGCTGACACTGCTGCTGGGCAGCCTGTCAGGTGGCGCGAAACAGGTCCGCGAAGCCGAGCTGCGCACGCGTGCGGTGCTGCATGCGCAGTCGTTGCTGGCCGAAGCCGGTGTCGCCTCGCCATTGCAGGTCGGCAGCCAGCAGGGCGACTGGGAACAGGGCCGATACCATTGGGAGCTGCAGGTGCAGCCATGGGTCGAGCCGCGTGCCGGCAACGCGGCACAGGTGCAGGCGCAATCGCCGGGGGCTCCCTGGCTGGCCGAGCTGCAACTGCAGGTGCGCTGGGGTGACAGCGAACGCGAACAGCTGCGCTGGCGCAGCCTGCGCCTGCTGCCGCCGGACCTGGAGAGCGCGCGATGAAGCGACGCGCCGCAGGCTTTACCCTGGTGGAAGTGATGCTGGCCACGGTGTTGTTGGCCGGTGGCCTGGCGCTGGCGTTCGCCAGCGTGCGCTCGGCGATGGCGGTCAGCCAGCGCGGCGAGCAGATTGCCGCCGAGAGTGAGCGCATGCGTGCGGTCGAAGCCCTGCTGCGGCGACAACTGGCCGGTGCGCTGCGCACGCCGCTGGAAGTGCCCGATCCCACCCGCGAACCGATCTTCTTCCAGGGCGAAGAGCAGCGCATGCTGTTCGCCGCCGATCTGCCGGGCTACCTCGGCCGTGGCGGAGCCTACCTGCACGCGCTGCAGGTGGACGGACGCGATGGCCAGCAGCGCCTGCTGCTGGACCTGGTGCTGCTGCAGGAAGGCGAGCGCATCGCCGAGAACCCGCCGCGCCCGCCGGAAGTGCTGGTGGAGAACCTGAAGTCGGTACAGCTGCGCTATCGCGGCATCGATGCCAGTACCGGCCAGATGAGCGACTGGATGCCGCGCTGGGACGATACCCGTCGCCTGCCGATGCTGGTGGAGATCCAGATCGTGCCTGCCAAGGGTGCCCCCTGGCCTGCACTGGTGGTCGCTCCACGCGCCGGCGGCAGTGGAGGTGCGCGATGAGCCGGGTGCGAGGGGCAGCGCTGGTACTGGTGCTGTGGCTGATCGCCCTGATGACGGCGCTGGTGGGGGCGTTCGCGTTGAGCGCGCGGGTCGAGCATCTGCAGCAGCGGGTGCTGGGTGATGATGCGCGTGGCCAGGAGCGTGCACGAGCGGGACTGGAGTACGCGTTGACGCGCCTGTCCGCCGATCCGCAGCGGGCGCCCTGGCGCGCCGACGGCCGTGTCTACCGCTGGCAGTTCGATGACGCCAGCATCGAGATCAAGGTGCTGGACGAGAACGGCAAGATCAACCTGAACCTGGCCGACGTGGCCCTGCTGAGCGCCTTCCTGAAGGCACTGGGTGAAGACGAAACCCAGGCCCGCCAGCTGGCCGGCGCGATCGTCGACTGGCGTGACGAGGACAGCCTGCTGCAGCCCGGCGGTGGTGCCGAAGCGCCCGACTATGCCGCAGCAGGCCTGCCCTATGGCCCCCGCAACAAGCGTTTCGAGACGCTGGGCGAGCTGCAGCGGGTACTCGGCATGCGCGGGCCGCTGTACCAGGCCATGCTGCCGCACCTGACCCTGTACAGCCGCCAGGCGCGACCGGATCCGCAGTTTGCCAGCGCACCGGTGCTGACCGCACTGGGCATGGATGCGGACACCGTGCTGGCGCAGCGCGCCCAGCAGGAGCGTGATGCAGATGCCGCTGGCGGTGCGACAACGCTTGCCAGCAGCAGTGGCACCTATAGTATCGAGTCTCGTGCAACGGACGGCAGTGGACGCCGGTCGGTGTTGCAGGCAGTGGTACGCAATGGCTCGGGCGGGGTTCCCGGGCGGTCCTACACAGTGCTTCGCTGGGAGCAGGGAATGACAGCAAGATGACGGCTTGGCAGGACAGTGTGCGGCAGGTGCAGGGCCGGATCGGCCCCGGTGCCGGCCGTTTCCTGCGCTGGTGGCGACAATCGCTGCTGGCGTGGGTGCCGGCCCGTTGGCAGTGGGCGCTGGGCTGGGCGCAGGCCCGCCTGCTGCTGCAGCGCGAAGGCGACCACCTTCAGGTCTGGCGTGAGGCGGGGGAGCGCCGCGAACCGGTGGTACGGCTGCCGTGGCCGCTGTCCCCGGCCGAACTGGATCGCGTGCTGGAAGCCCGCCTGCGCAGCCTGCCGCGGGTGTGGCTGCTGCCTGCCGGCGATGTGCTGCGCCGGCAGCTGCGCCTGCCAGCGGCGGCGGCTGACCGCCTGCGTGCGGTGGTCGGTTTCGAGATCGACCGGCAGACGCCGTTCGAATCCAGCCAGGTCAGCTATGACGTGCGCGAACGTGGCGCGGCGGGCGAGGGCCAGCTGCAGGTGGAACTGGTGGCCTGGCCGTTGCGGCAGCTTGAGGCCTGGCGCAGCGCTGTGGGCCAATGGGCCGATGCACTGTCCGGTGTCGATGCCATTGATGCGCAGGGCAACATCCTGCAGGTGAACCTGCTGCCGCCCGTGCAGCGTCAGCTGCAGGCCGACCCGATGCGGCGCTGGAACCTCCTGCTGGCGGTGGCCTCGGTGGTGATGCTGGTTCTGGCTGGCCTGCAGCTGCTCGACAACCGCCGCGCGGCAGCGGATGAACTGCGTGCCCAGGTGGAGCGCAGCGCGCGCAGTGCGCGTGGCGTGGCCAGCGAACGTGCCCAGCTGCAGGCGCTCATCGACGGTGCTGCGTTCCTGGAAAAGCAGCGCGGCCAGCGCGCGGGTACGGTGGAGATCTGGAACGAACTGACCCGGCGCCTGCCGGAGGGAACGTACCTGGAAAAACTGGCCATCGAGAACAACAACCTGCAGCTGATCGGGCTCAGCCGCGAGGCATCGCAGCTGGTGCAGCTGCTGCAGGATGCGCCACAGTGGCGCAAAGTGAATCTGACCGGCGTGCTGCAGGCCGATGGTGTCGCCAGCGGCCGCGATCGCTTCACCATGACCGCTGAACTGCAGCCGTTGCCGGCGGCAGCCCCGAACCGGGAGGCGGCCGATGCCGATGCCAAGCGCACGCCGTGACCGCTGGCTGGCGCTGGCACTGCTGCTGGCAGTGCTGGGCCTGGCCTATCTGCTGTTGGTGCACCCGTGGTTCACCCAGCCGCTGCGCGAGATCGATGCCGATGTTGCGACGCTGCGTGAGCGCGAATCGCGCGTGCAGGCACAGTTGCAGCAGAAGCCGCAGATCGAGCAGCGCCTGCGAGCCACCCGCGAAGCCCTGCAGCAACGGCCGGGCTTCCTGCGTGAGGCCACAGCCGAGGCCGCCGCCGCCGCACTGGGCGCGAAGCTGCAGGATGCAGTGGCGATGGCCAGCCCGGGCAACCGCAGCTGCACCATCAGCAACCGCACGCCGCTCACCGACAACCGCCGGGACGCCGAGTTCGTGCGCGTGGCCATGCAGGTGCGCCTGCGCTGTGGCGTGGCCGAGCTGGCCACGGTGCTGCACAGCCTGGAAACCGGCAGCCCGCGCTTGTTCGTCGACAACCTCAACCTGATCGCGCAGCGCTTCCAGCAATCGCCGAATGAATCCGGGCTTGGTCTGGATGTGTCGTTCGAGCTGGCCGGCTACCTGCTGCCGGGCGCTGCTGCCGATGGCAGTGCCCCGACACCTGCCGCCGAAACGGTGTCCGCGCCGCAGTCGCCTTCAGCTGCGCCAGCCCCCGCACCGGCTGCGCCGGTCGAGGGACAGGAGGTGGCCGATGAAACTTGAGCAGATCAGCCTGCGTACCGGTTTCCTGCTGGCCCTGGCCGGTTGGGCCGCGGCGGTCTGGTTGGCCACCGGTTTTGGCCTGGGCAGCCAGCTACCCGGTGCCGACGGTGATGCCGATGCGGCGCCTTCGCTGCCGGTGCTGCCGCCGTTGGCCGCAGAACGCATGCCCAGCGCCGACAGCTACAGCGCGATCGGCGAGCGACCGCTGTTCGCCGAGGACCGCAGGCCGAAGCCCTACCTGCTCGGTGGCAGCGAGCCTGCCGCCAGCGCCGCGCTGCGCTTGACCGGCGTACTGCTGACCGGCGACTTCGGCATGGCTACCTTCACCACCGAACAGAATCGTTCGCTGCGCCTGCGCCTCAATGGCGAAGCGGTGGACGGCTGGCAACTGGTGGGGCTGGCGCCGCGCCAGGCCACGGTGATCGGCCCAAGTGGCAGCCAGGTGCTGGAACTGGCCGTGTTCAACGGCCAGGGTGGCGAGCCACCCACCGTACTGCGGGGTGCCAATGGCGCGCCACCGGCGGGCGCGGTCGTTGTGCCGCCGCCGGCGGGCGCAGCGCCGATGCCACCCCCACCTCCGGCTGCTGCAACCGCAACCGCGCAGCCGCAGCCCGCCAGCAGCGTGCCATCAGCCGCCGCCGCGGCACCTCCTGCCAACAACAACGGCCCCAGCGAAGCGCAGATGCAGGCCATCCGCGAACGCATCCAGGCCCGTCGCCGCCAGCTGCAGCAACAACAGCAGCAACAACCGTCGCCGCCCCCGGGCGATGGCACCAACCGATAGAGTGAATGCATGAGCCTGCGTTTTCTTCCCTGGTCCTTTGCCCTCGCGCTGCTGGTCGGCTGCAGCACCGTGTCCGCGCCGCATGTGCAACGCAAGGGCAACCTGTCGCCCACTGCCGAGGCCGGCCAGGCAGCCGAGGTCGCTGCCGATGCCGCCCGTGACGCCCAGGGGGCTCCGCAGGCCGTGATCCGCCGCGGTACCGGCACCATGATCAACCGCGAAGCCGCACGCGCACCGGCACCGGCATTGCATGGCGCCAGCACCGGCGAGGCGACCTTCAACTTCGAAGGCGAGTCCGTGCATGCGGTGGTCAAGGCCATCCTTGGTGACATGCTGGGCCAGAACTACGTGATCGCACCGGGCGTGCAGGGCACGGTCACCCTGGCCACGCCCAAGCCGGTGTCGCCGGCACAGGCGTTGAACCTGCTGGAAATGGTGCTGGGCTGGAACAACGCCCGCATGGTCTACAGCGGTGGCCGCTACAACATCGTCGCCGCCGACCAGGCCCTGGCCGGCACCGTCGCGCCGAGTACCGCACCGGCGGCCAGCGCACGTGGTTTCGAAGTGCGGGTGATCCCGCTGCAGTTCATCTCCGCCACGGAGATGAAGAAGGTGCTGGAGCCGTATGCGCGGCCCAACGCCATCGTCAACGTCGACAGCGGCCGCAATGTGATCACCCTCGGGGGCACCCGCGCCGAGCTGGAAAACTACATGCGCACCGTCGAGATCTTCGATGTCGACTGGCTGTCGGGCATGTCGGTGGGCGTGTTCCCGATCCAGTCGGGCAAGGCCGAGCAGGTCGCTGCCGATCTGGAGAAGGTGTTCGGCGAGGAGAGCAAGACCCCCAGCGCCGGCATGTTCCGTTTCCTGCCGCTGGAAAACGCCAACGCGGTGCTGGTGATCACCCCGCAGGTGCGTTACCTGGACCAGATCCAGCAATGGCTGGACCGCATCGATACCGCTGGTGGCAGTGCACGCCTGTTCTCCTACGAGCTGCGCTACATCAAGGCGCGCGACCTGGCCGAGCGCCTCAGTGAAGCCTTCGCCAGCAGCGGCAATCGTGGCGGTTCCAGCCCCGCATCGCTGGCACCGGGCGCGATTCCATCGCAGCTGGGCAGCGACGGCGAGCGCGGCATGGACAGCAACAACAGCAGCAGCTTCGGTTCGACCCCGGGCAGCAGCTCCGGCAGCGGCAACAGCGGAAGCATGAACCTGCCGCAGCGTCAGTCCGGCAACGTCAGCGTCAGCCTGGAAGTGGAGGGCGATCGCGTGGGCGTGTCGGCGGTGGAGGAAACCAACACCCTGCTGGTGCGCTCGACCCCGCAGGCCTGGCGCTCGATCCGGGAAGTGATCGAGAAGCTGGATGTGATGCCGTTGCAGGTGCACATTGAAGCGCAGGTGGCCGAAGTCGCGCTGACCGGAGACCTGAAGTACGGCGTCAACTGGTTCTTCGACAATGCTGTGCTCGGGCAGAAGCTGACCGGCGCCCTGGGCGGCGTGACCCTGCCTGCCGCCGCTGGCGGTTCCTGGAGCAGCTTCGCCGGTGCCGTAACCGGTGGCGAAGGCCTTGGCTGGGCGTTCACCGGGCACAACGGCGCGGCGGTGGTGAGTGCGCTGGACAAGGTCACCGACGTACGCCTGCTGCAGACGCCTTCGGTATTCGTGCGCAACAACGCCGAGGCCACGCTCAACGTGGGTGACAAGGTGCCGATCAACACCACCACGGTGAACACCGGCATTGGCACCAGCAGCTACAGCTCGGTGCAGTACATCGACACTGGCGTGATCCTGAAGGTGCGCCCGCGCGTGACCCGCGATGGCACGGTGTTCCTGGATATCGTGCAGGAAGTGAGCAGTGCCTCGGACGTTCCGGAGAACTGCAACCCGACCGAGCGCAACTGCAACCCGCGCATCTCCACCAAGAAGCTGTCGACCGAAGCGGCGGTGCAGAGCGGCGATACCATCATGCTGGCCGGCCTGATCACCGATTCGGCCACCGATGGCAGCAGCGGCATTCCCGGCCTGAGCCGAATTCCGGTGGTGGGCGCCCTGTTCGGGCAGAAGACGCGCACCAGCCGTCGTTCGGAAGTGATCGTGCTGCTGACCCCGAGCATCGTGCGCAACGGCCAGGAAGCACGCACGCTGACCGACGAGTACAGCCAGCGCTTCCGAGCGATGGAACCGCTGAACCAGCCGCGCGCAAAGAAGTAAGGGGTTTACGGCCGGGCTGCGCCCGGCACCCGCAGAGGCCAGAGCCAGAGCCGGAGCAACAGCAACAGCAACAGCAACAGCGGGTCTTCTGAGGGATGGCGGGGCACTGTGGGTTTGCGGGGACGCCGTAAACCCATCCATGGGGGCTTGGTCGCCGCATCCATGCGGCTCACACCCCGCAAACCCACAGTGCCCCGCCTTCGACAGTTTCCTGCGGCTGTTGGTAGGTGTCGACCTTGGTCGACACGGTAGATCCACGCCATGCGTGGATGCTTTTCGATTCCAATTCGAAATATTCGATTCCAATGGAGATTCATCCACGCATGGCGTGGATCTACCGCAGCTCGCAGAAATCTGTCGAAGGCGGGGTGGGTCCGGTTGCGGGGGTGTCAGCCGCATGGATGCGGCTGCCAAGCCCCCAAGGACGGGTTTACGGCGTCCCCCGCAACCGGACCCACCCCGCCAACCCCAGGAACCCAGCTTCTGCTTCGGCTGTTGCTGTTGCTCCGGCCCTGGCCTGAAGCGGGTGCCGGGTGCAACCCGGCCGATACCCTCCCAGTGCTAGGCTGTGACCACCGACAACCACGGAGGCGGGATGGGGGCGATCGTGTTGTTGCCGCTGTGCGTGGACGATGCTGCGCTCGATCGCTGCCTGGCCGCACTGGATGCCGGCACCGCGCCGGGCACCGCGGTCTGGCTGGCCGACGACGCACAGACCGGTCCGCGTGCGCAGGCGGTGGTCGAACACTGGCTGGCGCATACGCCACTGCAGGCCGAGTACACCCGCCGCGCGCGGCCGTTGGGCGAGGTGGCCCACCTGGACGAGATGCTGCGCGCCTGCGACGGCCTGGACGTGGCCGTGCTGGCGCCGGACAGCGTGCCGGCACCCGGTTGGCTGCAGCAGCTGCAGGACGCCTTCGCCCGCGATGCCGCCATCGCGACCGCAACCCCGTGGTGCAATGCCGGCGAAACCGCTGCGTGGCCACGGCTGGGCGAGATCAATCCGGAACCGGACGATGCGGCGCTGCTGGCACAGACCTGCGCCGCTTTGCCGGCGCTGCACCCGGAGCTGCCATCGGCGGTCACCCATGCGGTGCTGGTGCGTGGCAACGCGCGCCGTCGCGCCGGTGGCCTGGACGTGGACAGCTACGCCGGCTGGAACGCGGCCCTGGTCGACCTCAGCCTGCGCATGGCTGGTCTGGGCTGGCGCAACGTGCTGTGCGAGACCGCCTTCGTCAGCCGGGCGGGCGAAGCGGTCAGCCGCGATGGCGACCTCGAGGCGCTGGCTGCGCGCTGGCCTGGCTGGGTGCCGCGCCTGGCCGATTTCCTGATGCACGATCCATTGCACGGTCTGCGCGCCGATCTGCAGCAGCGCATGCGGCAGGCGATAATGCCGAAGGAACAGGGCGACCTGTTCGTTCCTTCCGCGCCGGAGCCACCCGCTTGAATGTTGCCATCGCCGCCATCGTCGTCACCTACCAGAGTGGCAGCACCATCGATGCCTGCCTCTCGCGCCTGCGCCAGGCGCAGGACGTGGCCGAGATCCGGGTGATCGACAACGGCTCGCTGGATGGCACGCTGGACATCGTGCAACGGCATGCCAGCCACGATCCCCGTGTGCGTTTTGTCGGCAATCCTGACAATCCCGGCTTTGCCGCTGCCAACAACCAGGGGGTGGCCGATTCGCACAGCCCGTGGCTGGCCTTCATCAACCCGGACCTGATGGTCGAGCCCGATACCCTGGTCGAGCTGCGTAGCCGTGCCGAAGGGTTGGGTGATTGCCTGCTGGGTGTCGAGCAGCTGGACGAGCATGGCCATGCCGACGAGGCGGTGCGCCGTCGTGATCCGGATTTCCTGTTGATGCTGCGTTCGCCCGGCAAAGGCTCGAAGCTGGCGGTCCCGCGCGACCCTCAGCAGTCGCTGCAGCGGGTGCCGGCACTGTCCGGTGCGCTGCTGATGATGCCGCGTGCGCTGTTCGACCGCATCGGTGGCTGGGACGCTGGCTATCGCCTGCACGCCGAAGACCTGGACCTGTGCCGGCGCGCACGTGAGGCTGGCGCGGTGGTGGCGATCGCCAACGACCTGCAGGTCACCCATGTGCGCGGCGTCTCCAGCCGCTCACGACCGTTCTTCGTTGAATGGCACAAGCACAAGGGCCTGTGGCGCTATTTCCAGAAGTTCGAAGCGAAACAGCGTTCGCTGCCGGTGCGGGTGGCGGTATGGGGCGCGATCTGGGCCCATGCGCTGATGCTGGTGCCGCGCCTGCTGCGACGGTCGCTGTAGCGCCGGGTCCACGCTCGGCTTTACCGTTCGGGCCACCCATCCACGCATGGCGTGGATCGACTGGCGGCGCCCCGGTTCACCTCTCCGGGCGCATAATCCGCCCCATGCCTATCATCCAGTCCCTGCTCGACACCGACCTGTACAAGTTCACCATGATGCAGGCGGTGCTGCACCAGCACCCCGGCGCCCAGGTGCAGTACCGGTTCAAGTGCCGCACCCCCGGCATCGACCTGGCCCGCTACATCGACCAGATCGACGAAGAGATCGACCATCTGTGCAGCCTGCGTTTCAGCAGCGCGGAACTGGACTACATGCGTGGGCTGCGCTTCGTGAAGCCCGACTTCGCCGATTTCCTCGGCCTGTTCCACCTGGACCGCAAGTACATCCAGCTGCGTGCGTCGAAAACCGTGCCCGGCGAGATCGAACTGGACATCACCGGTCCGTGGCTGCACACCATCCTGTTCGAAGTGCCACTGCTGGCGATCATCAACGAAGTCTGGTTCCGCAACACCACCACGCCTGACTTCGCCGAAGGCGAGCGCCGCCTGCAGGCCAAGGCCGCGCTGCTGCGCGATACACCCGGTTTCGAACAGTGCCGCATCGCCGACTACGGCAGCCGCCGCCGCTACTCGCGCGACTGGCATGCGCGCCTGCTGCCGCTGCTGCGCGATGCGCTGGGCCCGCAGCTGGTGGGAACCAGCAACGTGCACTTCGCGCGCCTGTACGGCATGACCCCGCACGGCACGATGGCGCATGAGTACCTGCAGGCGTTCCAGGCACTGGGCCCACGACTGCGCGATTCGCAGGTGGCGGCACTGGAATCGTGGGCGCGCGAGTACCGCGGCGACCTGGGTATCGCGCTGTCCGACGTGGTCGGCCTGGACGCGTTCCTGCGCGATTTCGACATGTACTTCTGCAAGCTGTTCGACGGCGTCCGGCATGACTCCGGCGATCCGTTCGACTGGGGCGACCGCATGCTGGCGCACTTCCAGCAGCGTCGGGTCGACCCGCGCAGCAAGGTGCTGGTCTTCAGCGACGGCCTGGACATCGCCAAGGTCATGCGCCTGTACGACTACTTCCGTGGTCGCTGCCAGGTCGCGTTCGGCGTCGGCACCCACCTGACCAATGATCTGGGTCCGACGCCGCTCAACATCGTCATCAAGATGGTCCGCTGCAACGGCCAGCCGGTGGCCAAGCTCAGCGATTCGCCGGGCAAGAGCATGTGCGACGACCCTGGTTACCTGGCCTACCTGCGCCAGGTCTTCGAGCTGCCGCAGCCGGCATAACCCGCCGGCCTTCAGTGCTGCTTACAGGTAGTCGACCACGACCAGGTAGGCGCCCTGCAACGGCTGCTGCTTCGAGGCCTGCACGCTGTAGCGCTCGGAGAAGGCGATATCGCCGGCGCGCATCGCGCTGGCCGACACCGACAGTTTCTGCCCCTGGCGCTTGCCATCGCGCAGCGTTGCGGCCTGGCCATCGGCCAGCGCCGTCACAGCCACCGTCGAGCCCTTGGCCGACGGCGGGCAGGCCGCCAGGCTCAGCTCGCCCTGGGACAGGTTGGTCGTGCAGCCCGGTTCGACGATGCGGCCGCTGAAGCGGATGCTGCCGCTGCTGGCCTGGGCCACGGCACTGAGGGACATCAGGGCCACGCACAGCAGAAGGGAGGTTCTCATGACACGTTCTCTGGTTCGGTGTGTCCTAGTTAGCGACAGCTTCGACCAGCCTTTAATAGGACGATTCCGAATCTGCTAGGCCCATCACCAAGAAAGAGTGATGCGCATCAAAGAAGCCAATTTCGACCTGAAAAAGGCCTGTTTCCGTGCATGCCGAAAGCGCCACCCGAAGCGTCATCCAAGGTCGTTTCCGACCTGATCCGGCGACCGTCAAATTCCCGCACCTGCAAGGCCAACATTTCGCTTAACACGTCACATTTGCTGCGTCAATGAATTGGCGTTCAGAAAAATAATGAGACTTTCATCACAGTTGTGCCTATACTTGCGTCACGGATTCAGGGGAACGTATGTCCGAATCCGGCCACAGGTGAGACGCAAGGATGGGTCTTGTTCGCCCGGCAGTGCTCCTTGCTTCCTCCTCTACTTCCATCTCTTCAGTAGGGTTAGGTAAAAGCGAATGCACAAGATCAACCTCATTGCCGCTCTGATGCTGGCCGCCGCTCCGCTGGCCGCCAGCGCCGCCGACGGCACCATCACCTTCAACGGCAAGGTGACCGACAAGACCTGCACCATCTCGACCCCGGGCGGCAAGGACTTCGCCGTCAACCTGCCGACCGTGTCCAAGAACACCCTGGCCGCCGCCGGTAACGTTGCCGGTCGTACCCCGTTCGCCATCAACCTGACCAAGTGCAGCGCCGGCAACGTCGCGACCTACTTCGAGCCGGGTTCGACCGTTGACTTCAACACCGGCCGCCTGCTGAACCAGGCTTCGGCCAACGCTGCCACCAACGTGCAGCTGCAGCTGCTGGGCTCGAACAACCAGGTCCTGCCGATCAAGGCTGCAGGCGCTGGCCAGGCCCAGACCAACTCGCAGTGGGTCACCGTCGGCACCGACGGCTCGGCCGACCTGAACTACTACGCTGAGTACTACGCCACTGCCGCCGCCACCCCGGGCGACGTCACCAGCAGCGTCAAGTACACGATCATCTACAACTGATCGTAGCCGTACCCGCACTGGCCGGCGTACGCGCCGGCCAGTGCCTCGCGGCCTCTGGCCCCATACCTCGAGCGTAGTACTTCCGATGAAAGCACTCTTTCCCCGGGCGCTGCTGCTGGCAGCGTTCACGCTGCCCTTCTGCCAGGACGCACTGGCCGGCGTGGTGGTCAATGGCACGCGGGTGATCTATCCGGCGCAGGCGCGCGAAGTCACCGTGCAGGTCGACAACGTGGGCGATTCACCGGCGCTGGTGCAGGCCTGGATCGACAGCGGCGACGCCAACCAGACCGCCGATACCAGCGATGCCCCGTTCGTGCTGACGCCGCCGATCGCGCGTGTCGAGCCGGGCCGCAGCCAGGCGCTGCGACTGATCTTCTCCGGCGCGCAGCTGCCGACCGACCGTGAGTCGGTGTTCTGGCTCAACGTGCTGGATGTTCCGCCGTCCCCGGACAACGCCGACAGCGGCGAACAGAATTACCTGCAGGTCGCGTTCCGTTCGCGCCTGAAGCTTTTCTACCGGCCGCAGGGCCTGAAGGGCGTCGCCAACGACGCGCCGGCAGCGCTGCGCTGGACCCGTACGGGCGACCGTCTGCGGGTGGAAAACCCGAGCCCCTTCCACGTCACTCTGGCCGAAGTACATGCCGTGACCGGCAGCAGTGAAAAGGCCGTCGAGGACAAGGGCGCAATGGTCGCGCCGAAGCAGAGCCTGGAGTTCGCCGCACCGGCGGGCACCGACCAGGTCCGCTTCATCACCATCAACGACTACGGCGGCCGGGTGGAACACACCATCCGCCTCGGCAGCACCGGGGGCTGAACGCGCCGCGCTGGCCCCTGGCCTGCGCATCCCGCCACCGCCGCTGTGCGGCGAATTGAAGGAATGTCAGTGTGATCGGAAACAGATTGACATTGTCGATCCATCAGGCGCTTTGCCTGCTGGTTGCTGGCGTGGCCTGCCCAGGATGGGCGCTGGCTGCCCCGGCCAATCTCGGCGAACAGGCGCTGATGGCGCAGAGTGGTGCGGCCAACGCGCGTGCACCGGAATCGGCCCAGTTCAACTCCAGCTTCCTGTCCGGCCAGGCCAAGCAGGTCGACCTGGCGGCCTTCAGCAACGGCAATCCGATGGTGGCCGGCAACTACCGTGTCGACGTGTACGTCAACGGTGCCTGGCAGGGCCGCCGCGACCTGCAGTTCAAGGCCGATGCGCAGGGCCGTGTCGACGCCTGCCTGCCGCTGCCGATGCTGGAAGAAATGGGCGTGGACAGCGAGGCCGTGCTGCTGCAGCAGGATCCGTCCGTGCCTGCCGACAAGACCAGCTGCGTGCCGGTCCAGCAGCGCATGGCCAATGCCTATGGCGTCTATGACAGCGGCAACCTGCGCTACGACCTCAGCATCCCGCAGGTGTTCCTGCGCCGCGAGGCGCGTGGCTACGTCAACCCGGCACTGTGGGACCGTGGCATCAATGCCGGCTTCGTCGGCTACAGCTTCAATGCCATCGACAGCGACAGCCGTGTCGATGGCGGCCAGCGCAACCGCAGCGCCTACCTGGGCCTCAACGCCGGCCTCAACCTGGGCGGCTGGCAGTTCCGCCACGACTCGAACCTGACCTGGTCCGAGGGTGACGGCCGCCATTGGCAAAGCATCGCGACCTACGCCCAGCGCGGCATCCCGCAGGTGCGTGGCATGCTCACCATCGGTGAGGCCTACACCACCGGCGAGCTGTTCGATTCGATCGGTTACCGCGGTGCCAGCCTGGCCAGCGACGACCGCATGCTGCCCGATTCGCTGCGCGGTTACGCGCCGGTCGTGCGCGGTATCGCCGAGACCAACGCGCGCATCGAAGTGCGCCAGAACCAGCAGCTGATCTACTCCTCCACCGTATCGCCGGGCAGCTTCGTCATCGACGACCTGTACCCGACCGGCTACGGCGGCGACCTGGAAGTGAGCGTGATCGAGGCCGATGGCCGCCGCCGCGAATTCAAGGTGCCGTTCGGTTCGGTGCCGCAGATGCTGCGCGAAGGCGTGTCGCGTTACTCGCTGACGGCCGGCCAGGTGCGCAACAAGCTGCTGGCCGATGAGCCGTGGCTGGTGCAGGGCACCTATCAGCGTGGCATCGGCAACCAGTTGACCCTGTACGGCGGCAGCGCACTGAGCGATGGCTACCTGTCGCTGCTGTACGGCGTCGGCCTGTCCACGCCGGTTGGCGCGTTCGCCGCCGACGTCACCCACGCCCGTACGACGTTCGACCACTATGGCAACCACACCGGTGCCAGTGTGCGCCTGAGCTACAGCAACATGATCGGCGAGACCGGGACCAACCTGACCCTGGCCGCCTACCGCTATTCGACCGAAGGCTTCTACAGCCTGCAGGACGCGCTGTACGGTCGTGATTCGGACAAGCGTGGCATCGATCCGACCACCCGCGGCCGCCAGCGCAGCCAGTTCCAGGTGACGCTGAACCAGCCGCTGGGTCGTCGTGGCGGCGCGCTGTACCTGACCGGTTCGGTGCGTGACTTCTACGATCGCCCCGGTACCTCCAAGCAGTACCAGGTCGGCTACAACAACGCCTGGCGCTCGGTGAACTATGGCTTCTCCGCGCTGCGCACCGAAGAGGGCGTGCTGGGCCGTTCCGACACCCAGTACCTGCTGTCGATGAGCGTGCCGCTGGGCCGTGGCACCCACCCGGTGTCGTTCAGCGCCGATCTCGGCGTGCGCGACCGCGGTGGCTACGACAACAGCCGCGTCGGCATCACCGGTTCGGCCGGCGTCGACAACAACTTCAGCTATGGCGCAGCCCTGTCCGACTCGCGCGAGGGTGGCACCACCGCGGTCGGCAACGTCGAGTACCGCAGCCGCTACTCCGCGTTGAACGCCACCTACAGCCATTCGCGTGATTTCCGCCAGGCCTCGGTCGGTGCCAACGGCAGCGTGGTCGTGCATCCGGGCGGCTTCACTTTCACCCCGCAGCGCGGCGACACGATGGTGCTGGTGGAAGCGCCGGGCGCACGCGATGCCATCGTCAGCAACGCCCCGGGCCTGCGCGTGGACGGCCGCGGCTACGCCGTGGTTCCTTATGTCTCGCCGTACCGCCTCAACACCGTCACCCTCGACCCGCAGGGCATGGCCCACGACGTCGAACTGGAGAGCACCAGCCAGGCGATCGCGCCGTTCGCCGGTGCCATCAGCTACCTGCGCTTCGATACCCGCAAGGGCAACGCGCTGCTGATCCAGGTGCGCAACACCGATGGCCGCACCATGCCGTTCGGTGCGCAGGTCAAGGATGAGCAGGGCCAGCCGGTGGGCATGGTCAGCCAGGGCGGCCGCCTGTACGTGCGCAGTGAAAAGAACCAGGGCCGCCTGCTGGTGGAGTGGGGCGCCGGCGCCGACCAGCGCTGCACCGTCGATTACCAGGTTCCGGCGGGCGCTGATGCGTCCAAGACCGGCTTCATCCCGCTGGAGGCAGCATGCCGATGATCTCTTCCCGTGGCCGCAAGGCGCTGAGTGCCCTTGCATTGCTGGGCGGCGTGCTGCTGGCTCAGCAGGCCAGCGCCGCGTGCCGTATCCAGGTCAGTGGATTCGTTGCGCAGGACGTGCAGATGGACATGGGTCAGATCGTCATTCTGCCCAGCACACCGGTCGGCGGCGTGATCAAGGAAATCAGCGTGCCGATCAACCAGCAGAACAGCGTCGCCCGCTGCGACTACTGGTATGGCGGCAGCTCGACCGGCGAGTATGTCAATGCGCCGCAGAAGCGGCCGGTGGCCGGCTTTGCCAACGTCTACGAGACCGGTGTTTCTGGCGTGGGCATCCGACTGTTCCGCGACTCCGGCGCGATCCAGACCTACTACCCGCATTCCATCAACTTCGGCGCCAACTCCACCATCTCGCTGATCGGTGGCCAGTTCCGCATCCAGCTGATCAAGACCGCCGCGCAGACCGGTTCGGGCGTGATCGCACCCAATGGCCGCTTCACCACCTATTACTTCGACGGGGATGGCCCCAGCCGCCCGGTACTGACCTCGACCTTCAGGGGCTCGGGCACCACCGTGGTCAGCCCGACCTGTGAAGTGCAGGCCGGCAGCCGCAACATCGCGGTCGATTTCGGCAGCGTGGCCAATACGACCTTTACCGGTGTTGGTTCCAAGGCCGTCGACCGTGACTTCGAGATCCGCCTGAACTGCCAGGGCAGCAATGTGGCCGCATACCAGAGCAAGATCGGCATCCGCCTGGATGCCGACCAGGACAGTTCGAACATGCCCGGCGTGCTGAAGCTGAGCGCAGCCACCAACAGCGCCACCCGCATCGGCATCCAGATGGTCCAGCGCGACGGCAGCACCGAACGCGAAGTGCGCTTCGGCCAGACCATCAGTGTCGGCACCACCACCACCGGTACCAGTGTCATGAGCCTGCCGCTGCGGGCCCGCTACGTGCAGACCCAGGCCGGTACCGTCGGTGCGGGCACCGCCAACGGGCAGGCGACGTTCACGATCCAGTACGAGTAGTACGCGCTTTCCATTGCTGAGTTTCGAGCCTCACGTCGCCCGTTCTGCGGGCGGCGTTGACTGCGTCTTGATCCCGCAAACGTGAAGATCGGGGCTATCATTGCCGTACAGAAACATGAATGTGATGTACGTCATGGAAATGACCTCCTTTTCACCGCAATGCCTCCACTGCCGGGCTTCCCGCCCGGATGAGGGGCAATGAAAGGATCCGGCGTGCCAGCGACCCACCTTGCCATTGCCGGATTGCCCGCCGAGTTCGTCGAGATGCGCAGCGGAGGCCTGTACTGGGTGGTGGCTGCCGGCAGCGCGCCGACGGACCTGCTTGGTGCCGGCGTGCTGGCCACGGCCGACGCACTGGACGAGGCCGTGCTGGTCACGCTGGGGCGGGGGGCCGAAGCGATGCTGGCGCTGCTGCCTGCCGACCAGGGACCGTCCCGCCTGCGCCTGTTCCAGCGCTCGCACCACGGCATGCAGCAGGCGTTGCGCGGGCTGATCGGCGATCTGCCGCGCACCGCCTCGGCGCGTACCCGGCTCAGCCTGGTGCAGTTCCCGGTGGCGGCGCTGGACGGCTGGGATGATGCCCGCCTGGCGCGCTGGTGCCAGCAGCTGCAGGAATGGGCCGTGCAGGCGCAGCAGGTGCTGCTGTTGCTGTGCCATGGCGAAGTGGCGACGCTTGCGCCACGTCTGCTGGCGTTGAACCGCAGCTGCGCCGGCGTGGCCCAGCTGCATCCGCATCGCGGCGCCCTGCAGCTGCTGCTGCATTACTGGTCCAACAGTCATGGTGTGGTGGCCCAGCGAGCGTTCGGCGTCGAGCAGGAAAGCCGAGGGCTGCGCCATCTGGCCGAGGCCGATGCCGCCGGGACGGCGATCGGTTCGGCCAGCGGCAGTGACCGCGATGTCTACCTGGCCCAGACCGAAGTACTGGAAGGTGCGCCGCCACTATCGGCGGCCTGGCGCCTGTATGACGGCTGGGGCGGATTGCTGCCCGCCGCGCTGCAGGCGCGCGAGGCCACCGTGGTGCTGGCCATCGACGAGAATGCCCAGGTGGATGCACTGGCCCGCCTGCTGCACCGCCTGCGCCGCGAACGCGGCAACGCATTGAAACTGGTGGTGCGCGAGCTGCAGCCCTGCCTGCGCTATGCCGATGAGCGCCTGCTGATGCAGTGCGGCTGCAGCCTGGTGGTGCCCGCCGACACCCCGTTGCCGCGTCTGTTGACCCTGCTGGATACCGTGCAGCGTCAGCGTTGGCAGGGGCAGCTGGCTGAAGATCCAGAGCCGCTGATCCGTGCGCATCGACCGCCTTCGGTGAGTGGCCTGGTCAACGCCGCACGATTCCGTCAGGTCGCAGGTGAACGCATCGATCAGGATGGCAGCGCGGTGGAAAGCGCCGTGCTGGCGCTGCAGCCGGTGGCCGGCCTGCGTGCCGAGCAGACCCTGCAGCAGCTGCGCATCCGCCGCCAGGGCGATCTGGCCTGTGTCTATCGCGGGCAGGTACGGCTGTTCCTGTTTGGCTGCCGGCGTGATGCGGTCGAGCAGGCCCTGGGCAATCTGTTCCGCCTGCCCTGGCGCGAATTGTTCGATGGCTACCAGCGTCTGGCCGAGTACGACATTGCAGCGATGAATGCGCGCAGCAGCGATCCGGAGGCCGAGGTACTGCCTGAAGCCCCTGCGATCCTGCCGGCCGTGGCCCCGGCGCTCGAGGCGCCGGTTCTCACCGCCCCGAGGCCGCTGCGACTGGGAGATCGCGCATGACTACCGACCAGCAACTCTGGACCCTGATCGTCGCCTGCGCACTGGTGATGATTCCCTTCGGTGCCATGCTCGGTACGCTGTGGCGCGGGCTGCGCCGCCGTGTCGCGCGCTGGCTGCCGCCCCGCCACCTGCGCCGTGCCGGTGTGCGCCAGCGCGCACCGCGGAGGGCGGCATGAGTCCGCAGGCAGTTCCCGCATCTCCCTTTGCCTGGGCCGACCTGCGCGGCTGGAACCTGTATTTCCTGTCCAAGGTGGTACTGGCCTGGATGGGCGCGCTGGATCTGAAGATCCTGCCCAACCTGCTGTTCCTGGGCGCGCTGCTGATTCCACTGCGCTGGCGCTGGGCACGCATCGCGCGCACTGTCGTCGCGGTACCGGTAGGCGTGGCCCTGTACTACCAGGACACCTGGTGGCCGCCGTTCCGGCGCCTGTTGGTGCAGCCTGGCGTGCTGGACTTCTCGGCGGACTACTGGCTTGAGCTGGCCCAGCGCTTCATCAACTGGCAGATGGTGGCGGTGCTGGCGATGCTGGTGCTGGCCTACGTACTGCTGAAGCCGTGGCTGCGCATCACCACCCTGAGCGTGCTGGGCATGCTTGGCCTGGCAGTGATGGCGGTACCGGTGCCGGCGGGCTGGAACTGGGGGCAGGGTACCGCCACCGCGGCTACCGCCAGCGCCGGCGGCACCCCAGGTGGCGGCCTGCCGCCGGCCAACAACGAGACGCTCAATGCATGGCTGGCCAGCTTCTACCAGCAGCAGGCCAGCCTGAAGACCAGTTTCCCGGCACCGGGCAGCGGCGCGCCCTTCGACGTCATCATCCTCAACATCTGCTCGCTGGCATGGAGCGATCTGGATGAAGTGGGGCTGCGCCAGAACAACCTGCTCGATCACATGGACGTGGTGTTCGACGACTTCAACTCGGCGACGGCCTACAGCGGTCCGGCGGCGATCCGCCTGCTGCGCGCCAGCTGTGGCCAGACCTCGCATACCGGGCTGTTCGATCCGGTGCCGGCCGAGTGCCAGCTGTTCTCGAACCTGCAGCATCTGGGCTTCCAGAGCGAGCTGGCGATGAACCATGACGGCCACTTCGACGATTTCATCGGTGAACTGCACCAGTATGGCGGGCTGCAGGCGCAGCCGATGGATATCAGCGCATTTCCGACCGCGCTGGTGGCCTTCGACAAGTCGCCGTTGCGCCGCGATGGCGATGTGCTGATGGCCTGGTGGAAGCAGAGGATGGCCGGTTCCAGCCAGCAGGTGGCGCTGTTCTACAACACGATCTCGCTGCACGATGGCAACCGTATCGTTGGTGCCGATGGCCGCTCCAACGCCGCCGACTACAAGGCACGTGCGGAAATGGTGCTGGGCGACATGGCCGGATTCGTCGACGCGGTGGAAAAGAGTGGCCGCCGCGCGATGATCGTGGTGGTGCCCGAGCATGGCGCGGCCCTGCATGGCGACCGCATGCAGATTCCGGGCATGCGTGAGATCCCCAGCCCGTCGATCACCCACGTGCCGGTGGGCGTGAAGCTGATCGGCATGGGCGCACCGGCGGCCGGCGGCCCGCGTCATGTCCCCGAACCGAGCAGTTACCTGGCGGTGTCCGAGCTGGTGTCGCGTGTGTACGCGTTGAACGCCCAGTCGCCGCCGAGCGAGCGCAACTGGGACAGCCTGCTGAAGGGGCTGCCGCAGACGCCGTCGGTATCGGAGAACGAAGGCGCCAAGGTCATCGAGTACGCCGGCAAGCCCTGGCTGCAGCTGCAGGGCAGCCAGACCTGGAGCCCCTACCCGGAGGAGGCCCGCTGATGCCTGCCGACATTCTTGCCGTGCCGGTCACGCTGTCCGTGGAAGAGGACGACATCGACCTGCTGCGCCGCAGCCTGGACATGCCGGGGCTGCCCTATGTGGACTTCTCGGCCCAGCGGGAACGCGCACGGGCACTGGCGCGCTGGCCGTTGCTGGCCGAGCTGGAGCCGCGCCGATGAACACCTTGCTGTCGCTGCAGGGCATCCATGGCGGAACCGGCGTCACCACGGTGCTGGCCGCGCTGGGCCAGGGCCTGCATGCCCAGGGGCAGCGTGTGCTGCTGGTCGAATGCAGCCCGGACCAGATGCTCGGCCTGCACCTCGGCCTGCCTGTCGACGTGGACACCGGCTGGGCGCGCGCACAGCTGGACGGTACGGACTGGCGTGATGCCGCCTACGCCGTCGCAGCAGGACTCGCGGTGCTGCCTTATGGTCGTGTCGACGCCGAGGCCGCGATGCGCATCGAACAGCAGCTGCAGCAGGCACCGGCCACCTGGGCCGAGCGCATTCCGCTGCTGGAGACCCAGTTCGACTGGATCCTGTTCGACCTGCCGCAGCGCCTGCCGGCGCACGCTGCGGCCGTCAACCAGCACGCGCGCTGCACGCTGCCGCTGCGCCTGGCCTGTGTCGATCCGGTCAGCCATGTGTTCCTGCAACGGCAGCCGGATGACACCCGCCTGCTGCTGGCCAACCGCTACGATCCGGTCATTCCGGTGCAGCGCGACCTGATGCAGCTGTGGCTGCACGCGCACGGCGCGCGGCTGGTGCCGCAGCCGCTGCACGAGGATGCGCGGGTGCCCTCCGCACTGGCCAGCAAGCAGCCACTGGGGCGCTATGCGACCGATTCGCTGGCCGCTGCCGATGTCGATGGCCTGGTGCTGTGGTGCCTGGCCGAGGCCGCACGGCGCCAGGCCGCGATGGGGGCACGCTGATGGGCGCCCGCGTCTACTACCTGGGCTGGGGGCGCCTGCGCGAACGCGTGCATGCGTCCTGGCCGACCCGGTCGCTGCTGTGGTTGCTGCAATGCGTGGGCTGGGCATTCCTGCGCCTGGAAGGGCCAGCGTGGCAGGCACAGGCCCCGCGCCTGCGCAACGCCTTCCCGCAGATCCAGGGCGACCGTCGCTGGCGCCCTGGCGATCCACTGCGGTTGCTGATCCAGGCCATGTGGCTGTCGGTGGTGCGGTTGGTACCGCAGCCTTCGCTGAGGCGGCAACGGTTGGCTCAGGCCCGTCGCGAACGCATTGCCGAACTGCGTGGCGCGGCCGGTCGCGGCCGCCTGCGCTATCTGCGCGCGATGCGCGATGCGCCCAGTGAATTCTGGAACAGCCGTGTGGCGGCCTGGTTCGGCCGCAAGGTGGGCAGCCTGTCGCCACGTTCGCGGCATGTGCTGACCCTGCTGGTCGGGTTGGCCACGCTGGGGCTGGCGGCGCTGTGCATCACCCAGCCGTTCACCTATCTCGCGCAGTTCGTGTTCGTCTTGCTGCTGTGGGTCATCGCGCTGCTGGTACGGCGCATGCAGGGGCGCTATGCGACGCTGGTGCTGGTGGTGCTGTCGATCACCGTGTCCTGTCGCTACCTGTGGTGGCGCTATACCGCCACGCTGAACTGGAACAGCACCTTCGACCTGGTCTGTGGCGTGGTGCTGCTGGCGGCGGAAACCTATTCGTGGCTGGTGCTGATGCTGGGCTACGTGCAGGTGGCCTGGCCGCTGCGTCGCCGCCCGGCGCCGCTGCCGGCCGATATCCACCAGTGGCCGACGGTGGATGTGCTGATTCCCACCTACAACGAAGACCTGGCGCTGGTGCGGCACACCGTGTACGCAGCGATGGGCCTGGACTGGCCGGCCGACAAGCTGCGCATCCATATCCTCGATGATGGCAAGCGTGAGGACTTCCGCGAGTTCGCCGAGCGCGCCGGGGTCAACTACATCACCCGCTCGAACAACCATCACGCCAAGGCCGGCAACCTCAACCATGCGTTGACTCTGATTGATGGTGAGCTGGTGGCCATCTTCGACAGCGATCACCTGCCGGTGCGTTCGTTCCTGCAGATCACCTGCGGCTGGTTCCTGCGCGACCCGAAACTGGCGCTGGTGCAGACCCCGCACCACTTCTTCTCGGCCGATCCGTTCGAACGCAATCTGCAGGTGTTCCGCAGCGACCCCAACGAAGGCGAGCTGTTCTACGGACTGGTGCAGGACGGCAACGACCTGTGGAACGCGGCGTTCTTCTGCGGCTCCTGCGCAGTACTGCGGCGTAAGGCCATCGATGCCATCGGCGGGTTTGCCACCGAAACCGTCACCGAAGATGCACACACCGCGCTGCGCCTGCATCGCAAGGGCTGGAACTCGGCCTACCTGCGCATTCCGCAGGCGGCCGGCCTGGCCACCGACAGCCTCGGCGCGCACGTCAACCAGCGCATCCGCTGGGCGCGCGGCATGGTGCAGATCTTCCGCATCGACAACCCGCTGCTGGGCAAAGGCCTGAGCCTGTTCCAGCGCTTCTGCTACGCCAACGCGATGCTGCATTTCCTGGCCGGCATTCCACGCCTGGTGTTCCTCACCGCGCCGCTGGCGTTCCTGCTGCTGCACGTCTACATCATCTATGCGCCGGCGCTGGCCATCCTGCTGTTCGTGGTGCCGCACATGGCCCACGCCAGCCTCACCAACGCACGCATCCAGGGCAAGTACCGGCGGCCGTTCTGGGGCGAGGTGTACGAGACGGTGCTGGCCTGGTACATCGCGCGTCCCACCACCGTGGCACTGTTCAGCCCGGGCCGTGGCAAATTCAACGTCACCGACAAGGGCGGCACCCAGGCCGGCGACCGATTCGACTGGCGCGTGGCGCAGCCCTACCTGGTGCTGGCGCTGCTGAACGTGCTTGGCCTGTGCTTTGCCGTGTGGCGCTTCATGCACGGGCCGCTCGATGAACGCGGCACGGTGGTCGTCAGCTCGCTGTGGGTGCTGTACAACCTGCTGATCATCGGCGGTGCGCTGGCGGTGGCCGCAGAAGTACAGCAGGTGCGGCGCACGCATCGCGTCACCACCCACCTGCCGATGGCGCTGCAGGTGCCTGATGGCCGCCGCCTGCGCGGCGTGCTGCAGGACTATTCCAACGATGGCGTAGGCGTTGAACTCGGCGAAGACGCACAGCTGGCCGAGGGCCAGCGCGTGCAGGTGCTGCTGGGGCGGGGCCGCCGCGAATTCGCGTTCCCGGCGCGGGTGCAGCGCACCGTCGGCCAGCGACTGGGCCTGCTGCTGCTGTTCGAGGACGAACGCCAGCGCGTGGAGTTCGCCCAGTGCACGTTTGCCCGCGCCGATGCCTGGCTCGACTGGCACGCCGGTTACCAACCCAAGAGCCTGCCGCGCAGCCTGTGGAGCGTGCTGGTCCTGGGCTGGCGCGGCTATCGGCGGATGGGTGATTTCGCACCGTTCGACCTTGACCGCCCGGCACACTGGAACCGTCGCCTGCTGCGATGGCTGGCCAGTTTTGCTCCGCAACGTCCGCTTCCTTCCCACCCGGCTGACCCAGCCGCTGATCCAGGGCTTCGTCCATGACCCTTCCGTCCTCTCTGCGCTGGCTGCTGCTGCCCCTGCTGGCCCTGCCCGTGGCGTCAGGCAACGGCGCGCCTGCTCCGGCACCGGTCGCCCCTCCTACCACAGCGCCTGCCGCGCCGCCGGTGCCGAGCGTGCCGGCCGCGCCAGCCACCCCTCCCGCCGCCGGTGCCGAGCCCGCGCTGGCGCAGACCTGGACGGGCAGCGCCTGGCCCTGGCAGCGGCAGAACACCTTCGCGCAGCTGGGGCGTCGCCAGGACACGCTGTTGTCGGGGGTGCGCAACGCCACCACCTTCGAGTTCCAGGTCCGCCGTGACCGCCTGGTCCGCGATGCCGAGCTGGATCTGAGCTTCACGCCGTCACCGTCGCTGTTGCCGACCCTGTCGCACCTGCGGGTCTACCTCAACGACGCGATGATGGGCGTGGTGCCGATCAGCAACGACCAGCTGGGCCGCCCGGTGCAGGCCAAGCTGCCGCTGGACGCGCGCCTGATCGCCGATTTCAACCAGGTCCGGCTGGAGTTCGTCGGCCACTACACCGACATCTGCGAAGAGCCGACGCACAGCTCGCTGTGGGTCAACCTGTCCAGCAACAGCACGCTGCGCCTGGGCGGCCAGCCGCTGGCGATGCAGGACGACCTGGCCAACTTCCCGCTGCCGTTCTTCGATCCGCGCGATACCGCACGGCTGGAACTGCCGGTGGTGTTCGCTGCCGCACCGAGCCTGGCGCAGCAGCGTGCGGCGGCGGTGATGTCCTCGTACTTCGGCAGCCTGTCCGGCTGGTGGCGCCAGGCGCGCTTCCCGGTCAGCTTCGGCACGCTGCCGGACAAGGGCCACGCGGTGGTGCTGGCGGTCAACGGCAGGTTCCCGCCAGTGATCGCCAACCATGCCCCGGTCAAGGGCCCGGTGATCGAACTGATGTCGCTGCCGGAAGACCCGCAGCGCAAGCTGCTGCTGGTGCTGGGCCGCAACGATGACGACCTGCAGAAGGCAGTGGCCGCGATGGCTGCAGGCAACGTGCTGTTCCGTGGCCGCCAGGTCAGCGTCGACGAGATCAAGCCGCTGGCCCCACGCAAGCCGTACGACGCACCGAACTGGGTGCGTACCGACCGCGCCGTCCGCTTGGCCGAACTGCTCGATTACCCGCAGCAGCTGCACGCCAACGGCGTGTCGCCGCAGCCGATCACGGTCAACCTCAACCTGCCGCCGGATCTGTTCATCTGGCGCAACCAGGGCATTCCGCTGAACCTGCGCTACCGCTACACGCCGCCGTTCGGCAGCGATGAATCGCGGCTGGGCGTGGCGATCAACGATCAGTTCATCTCCAGCTTCCCGCTGGTGCGTCGCAACGGCAAGCAGGGCCTGGAGGAAATCCGCCTGCCGGTGCTGGCCGGCGATGCCGGTGCCGACGACGGGCGTCTGCTGATTCCGGCGCTCAAACTGGGCGACCGCAACCAGCTGCGGTTCGATTTCAACTTCGCCAGCGTGATGGGCAGTGCGCAACGCGACCACTGCCAGACCGTGCTGCCGCCCAACCTGCAGGCAGCGATCGAAGAAGACTCGACCATCGACTTCTCCGGCTTCCATCACTACATGGGCCTGCCGGACCTGTCCGCATTCGCGCTCAGTGGTTTCCCCTTCACCCGCATGGCCGATCTGTCCGAGACCGTCGTGCTGGTGCCCTCCAGCGCCAGCGAAGCACAGGTCAGCCTGCTGTTGAACCTCATCGGTGGGCTGGGCGTGCAGAGTGGCTACCCGGCCTATGGCCTGCGCCTGTCCAATGACTGGAAGCAGGCCAGCGCGCTGGATGCGGACCTGCTGATGCTGGGCGCCCTGCCGGCCGAGCTGCGCGGCAGCCAGCAGCTGTCGCTGCTGATCGACGACCAGCGCACGCGTCTACTCAACGGCCAGTCGCCGTCGCCGCAGCAGGCGATGGAACAGGCCCGCCGTGGCAGCCGCGATGGCGACCCGGCGGTGACCGAAGTGGCAGTGAGCGCGCAGGCACCGTTTGCCGCGATCATCGGCATGCAGTCGCCGAAGCATGCGCAGCGCAGCATCGTTTCGCTGGCCGCCAGCAATGCCGCCGACTACGGCCTGCTCGACGATGCGCTCAGCGATACCGGCAAGCGCGAAGCCATTGCCGGTTCGGTGGCGATCCTGCGTACCTCGGGCATTCACAGCCAGTTCGTCGGCGATCACTACTACGTTGGCGCGCTGCCGTGGTGGCTGCTGCTGTGGTACCACCTGGCCGATCACCCGGCGCTGCTGGCGGTGCTGGCCACGGTGGTGGTGCTGATGGTCGCCTTCCTGCTGTGGCGCACGCTGCGCTGGGTCGCGGCCAAGCGCCTGGACCCGGGGCACTGATGATACGTACGCGGCATCCGCTGATCACCGCTTCCGGCCTGGTCCTGTTGGGACTGGCCGGTGCCGGGCCCTGCGCGGCGCAGGCCTTGCCCGATACACCGGGCGGAACCGTCGCCGAGCAGCGCCAGTGGCTGCTGCAGCAGGTGCGCATTGGCGAGGCCACCGGCCGCCAGAGCCTGATCGAAGACGCGCTGGCGCGGCTGCGCATGCTGGCACCGGATGATCGCGGCACGCTGGTGGCGATCCTGGAAGTGCAGCTGTCGCAGCAGAAGCTGCAGGATGCCGAGGCGACCCTGAAGCGCCTGCGCGAGATCGGCACGGGTACCCGTGAACTGGCCGCCGGCGAGCGCCTCTGGCAGGCTTATCGCGGTGACCTGCAGCAGGATCTGCAGCAGGCGCGTCTGTTCGCTGCCGGTGGTCGCAGCGCCGAAGCACTGGCGATCTACCGGCGCCTGTTCAACGATGATCCGCCCGGCCTGCAGCTGGGCCTGGAGTACTGGCGCCTGCGCGGCGCCCAGGCGGATGGGCGTGCACAGGCGATCCGCGCGCTGAGCGAACTGGACCGCAGTTATCCGGGCAATGTGCCATTGCTGCAGGCGCTGTCGCAGATGCTGTTCGCTGCCGGCCGCGATGCCGAGGCGCTGGCCGCGCTGCAGCGCATGGGGCGCAATCCGGAAGCCCGCGGCATGGCGGCGGATGCCGAGTGGGCCTACCTGAAGGATCAGCCGGCCGATGACCGCAGCGTGCGCAGGCTGCAGGACTTCATCACCCGCAACCCGACGTTTGCCGACATCGCGTTGGTGCGCGAGCGCTACACCGACCAGCACAAGCGGGTCAGCGACCCGGCGTGGCGCGCCGGCCTGCGCGGCCAGCAGTTGCTCGATGCCGGCCGCAATGAAGAAGCCGAGCGCGCTTTCCTGCAGGCGCTGCGCGGCTATCCGCGCGAGCCCGACCTGCTGGGTGGGCTGGGCATGGCGCTGATGCGACAGGGCCGCCGCGAGCAGGCCATCAACTATTTCCAGCGTGCGGTCCAGGCCACCCCGGCCGGTGACAGCAACGACAAATGGCGTGACCTGATTGCCAGCACCCGCTACTGGCTGCAGCTGGACCAGGCCGATGCGGCGCTGGCGGCCGGCCGGCTGGACGAGGCCGAGCGACTGTATGCGCAGGCGCGTCGCCAGCAGCCCCGCGACGTCACTGCTGCACTGGGCCTGGTCGACGTGGCCGTGGCCCGCGGCGATGACGCTGCAGCCGAACGCCAGTTGCAGGTTGCCCGTCGGGTGGCGCCCAACGACGCCAACGTGATCCGCAAGCTGGTGCAGCTCTACGGCCGCACCGACCCGCAGCGGTTGGAAGCCTTCATCAACGCGTTGCCTGCCGCCCAGCGCAGGTTGTATGCCGAAGACCTGCGCCAGCTGCAGATCAGTCGACTGCGTGAACGCCGCGAGCAGGCGTTGGCTGCCGGTGATGCAAGCACCGCGATCACGCTGGGACAGCAGCTGCGCGGCGAACTGCCAGGCGATGCATGGCTGGCCTATGCGCTCGGCAACGAGCTGCGCGCCGCCGGCCGGCAGGAGGAGGCCGACGTGGTGGTGGCCGACATGGCCACGCACAACGACAGTGCCGAGGCGCGCTACGCGCAGGCGCTCTATCTGTCGGGATCCGATCGGCTGCCGCAGGCGCTGGCGGTGCTCGATGGGCTGCCGCAGGCGCAGTGGGACGACGACATCCGCGCGCTGTCGGCGCGCCTGCAGCGGCAGCAGCTGGTCGATCATCTGTGGGATCTGCGTGCGCAGGGCAGGGAGGCCGAAGCCATCGCGCTGCTGCAGCAGCAACCGTCCAGCACCGACAATGATCTGCTGATGGCCGAGTGGGCGCGCCTGCGCGGCGATCATGCGCAGGCACTGCACTACTACCAGCGCGTGCTTGTTGCACAGCCGGACAATGTGGATGCGCAGCTGGGCCAGGTACAGGCCTGGATCGGCACCGGCGATCTGGCCAGCGCACGCCGCCAGATGCACGACGCACCGCCGGCAGTGGACGATGCCGGGATCGGCCAGCAGCGCCAGCTCGCCACCATCTGGACCGACCTGCGCGAGGACACGAAGGCCCTGGCGATCCTGCGCGCGCTGCTGGCGCGCAAGGCCGGGCCCGATGCACAGTCCTGGCGTGACGCGGCACGACTGGTGCGCCGCGATGATCCACAGCAGGCGCTGGACATGTACGCGCAGGCGATGGCCGACAACGGCCTGTTGGCTTCCAGCCAGGCCACGCCGCGCGACAACCGCGCGCTGACCCTGGCCAGCCGCGAGACCGCAGGCGACGACTGGTTGCGGCGCAGCCTGCGCAGCGACGTGGAAACCCTGTACCAGCAGGAGAACCCCACCCTGACGGTGATGCAGGATACGGGCCGCCGCAGCGACGGCACACCCGGCATCTCGCGGCTGTCGCGTGATACCCGCATCGCGCATCTCGACGCACCGTTTGCCGGTGGCCTGGGCTGGGCGCGCATCGAACAGGTGAGCTTCGACGCCGGCCGCTTCCAGACCGACGGGAACGGCGCCTACGACGAGGATTTCGGCAGCTGCGACCTGGATCTGCTGCAGGCCGACAACAGCCGCCTGCGCGCACCAGGGTGCACCCGTTTCGTCCATCAGCGGCGCACCTCCGGCGCTGGCTTCGCCGTCGGCTGGCGCACCCTGGACGACCGCTGGAACCTGGATATCGGCCACACCCCATCCAACTACGTGGTCGGCAACTGGCTCGGCGGTGTCACCCTCAATGGCGACCTCGGGCGCTTCGGCTGGGGCGCCACGGTGTCGCGGCGGCCGATGACCAATTCGCTGCTGTCGCAGGCCGGCGCGGTTGATCCGCGCAGTGGCATCAGCTGGGGCGGCGTCACCGCCAACGGCGTGACCTTCAGCCTCGGCTACGACCAGGGCGGCCGTGATGGGGTGTGGTCGAACTGGAGCTGGCATCGGCTGACCGGCCACAACGTGGCCGACAACACCCGCGCACGCGCGATGGTGGGCTGGTATCACAAGCTGATCCAGCGCCCCGACATGCGGCTGGACGTGGGCACTACCGCGATGTACTGGCGCTACCAGAAGGACCTGGGCGGCTACTCGCTGGGCCAGGGCGGTTACTACAGTCCTCAGCGCTATGCGTCGCTGAGCCTGCCGGTCAGCTTCGCCTGGCGCAACGACGTGTGGTCGGTGCGCGTGGATGGCTCGGTCAGCGTGTCCAGCGCGCGCACGTCCTCGATCAGCCGCTTCCCCGACCAGGCCTTGATCGATCGCGTGATCGAGCAGCTGGAGCCGCAGTATGGCCCACTGCGGCTGGACGAGGCCGGCCTGTATACCGGCGACAGCCGGAGCACCGGCACCGGCTACCGTCTGTACGGCGCGGTCGAGCGCCGCCTGGGCGACCACTTCGTGCTTGGCGCCGCCGGCACCCTGCAGCGCAGCCGCGATTTCTCACCAAACTCGTTCCAGCTCTACCTGCGCTACACCTTCAAGCCCTGGCAGGGAAACCTGCCGTTGCCCGTATCGCCACTGGTGCCATATGGCGAGTTCCGCTGACCTGCAGCGACGGCGCCTGCTGCAGGCGGCCGCCACGCTGCCGCTGCTTGGCTGGCGCCACGCGCAGGCCGCGCCCGCAGCGCGCTGGCCGGCCTGGCAGGTACTGGTCGACAGCAGCCTGAGCCGCGACGGACGCATGATCGATCGCAGCCAGGACGATCAGCGCAGCACTTCCGAAGGCCAGTCCTATGCGTTGTTCTTCGCCCTGGCCGACAACGACCAGGCGCTGTTCGACCGCATCCTGGGCTGGACCCAGGACAACCTCGCCGGTGGCGACATGCGCCAGCATCTGCCCGCCTGGTTGTGGGGGCGGGATGACAAGGGAAGCTGGCGGGTACTGGACGGCAACCCGGCCTCGGACTCCGATCTCTGGCTGGCCTACGCGCTGCTGGAAGGCGCGCGGCTGTGGCGGCGTCCCGCGTTGAAGGCCATCGCCGAGGGCATGCTCGCGCAGGTGCGGGCACGCGAGATCGTGGACCTGCCCGGGCTCGGCCCGATGTTGCTGCCGGGCCCACAGGGATTCACCGAAGGGGACGCCACGCGGGTCAACCCCAGCTATCTGCCACTGCCGCTGCTGCGCCGCTTTGCAGTGGAGGATCGTAGCGGGCCGTGGCAGGCGCTGGCGCGCAACAGCGTGCAGCTGTTGCAGCAGACCAGCCCACACGGGTTCGCACCGGACTGGGCGGCGTGGAAAGGCGATCGCTTCGTCGTCGATCCGGTGCGTGGCGCGGTCGGCAGCTACGATGCCATCCGCTGCTACACCTGGGCAGGCATGACCGCACCGCGCGATCCGTTGTTCCGTGCGCAGCTGGCGGCCCTGTCCGGGCCGCTGCAGCGCCTGCGCAGTGGTGCACCGATGTGGGAGAAGATCGACACCCGCAGTGGCCAGGGGCAGGGTGAAGGCAACTACGGATTCCGCGCTGCACTGCTGCCGTATCTGATCGCGCAGGGCGAAGCGGAGCGTGCCGATGCATTGTTGGCCAGTCTGCCCAGTACGGAGCAGCAGCGTGCTGACGCACCGGCCTATTACTCGCAGATGCTGGCGCTGTTCGGTCGTGGCTGGGCCGAAGGACGATGGCGTTTCGCCGCCGACGGCCGCCTGCAGCCCAAGCGCTGAGCGTGCTATCCGCCGGGCATGGCCCGGCACTACCGATGGGATCGGATCCCATTGCGCAGCAATGGGCTCTGACCCTCAGCCAGGCATCACTCCAACGCGTAGCGCAGGGTAAACAGCACCGCCACCAGCCACACCGCCGGATGCACTTCGCGCCAGCGCCCGGTACCGGCCTTCAGCGCGGCATAGGCGATGAAGCCGAACGCCAGGCCGTTGGCAATCGAGTAGGTGAATGGCATCGCCAGCGCACACAGCGCCGCCGGCACCGATTCGGTCAGGTCGCTCCAGTCCACTTCCACCAGTTCGCGCAGCATCAGGCCGGCCACGAACAGCAGCGCCGGCGCGGTGGCATAGCTGGGCACCATCGCTGCCAGCGGCGAGAACAGCAGCGCGGCCAGGAACAGCGCCGACACCACCAGCGCGGTCAGGCCGGTGCGGCCGCCCACCTGCACGCCCGAAGCGCTTTCGGCAAAGGCGGTGGTACTGCTGGTGCCCAGCATCGAGCCTGCAACAATCGCGGTGCTATCGGCCAGCAACGCACGGCCGAAGCGCTTCTGCGCGCCCGGCAGCTTCAGCAGGCCGGCGCGGCCGACCACGCCATACAGGGTGCCGGTGGCATCGAACACTTCCACCAGCACGAACACCAGCACCACCTGCAGCAGCACCGCCAGCGGCGCGCCGCCGTCATGGTGCAGCAGGCCCGGCAGGTCCAGCTGCAGGAAGGTGGGTGCAAGGCTCGGCGGCAGCGAGACCAGGCCCTGGTACTGCACGTCGCCCAGCGCCCAGCCCGCGCCGGTCACAGCCAGGATGCCGATCAGGATCGCACCACGGATGCGCCGTGCTTCCAGCACCGCGATCAGCAGGAAACCGGCCAGGGCCAGCAGCGGCGGTGCCGTGTTCAACGGGCCCAGTGCCACCAGCGTGTCTTCATTGCCGATGATCACGCCGGACTTCTGCAGCGCGATGATCGCCAGGAACAGGCCGATACCGGCCACGATGGCCGAGCGCAGCGATGAGGGAATGCCCGACACCAGCCATGCGCGCACACCGGTCAGCGACAGCACCAGGAACACCAGGCCGGAAATGAACACCGCACCCAGCGCCTGCTGCCACGGCAGGCCGGCCGCGCCCACCACCGTAAAGGCGAAGAACGCGTTCAGGCCCATGCCCGGCGCCATGCCCACCGGGAAATTGGCCGCCAGTGCCATCACTGCCGAACCCAGCGCAGCGGCCAGGCAGGTGGCAACGAACACCGCACCGGCATCCATGCCCGTGGTCCCCAGGATTTCCGGGTTGACGAAGACGATGTAGGACATCGTCAGGAAGGTGGTGACACCGGCCAGCAGCTCGGTGCGCACGGTGGTGCCGTGCTGCTGCAGCTGGAACAGGCGCTCGAACAGGGACATGGGGAAATCTCAACCCGTTGGTCGTGGGTACCGACCGTTGATGGTGGGTACCGACCGTTGGTCGGTACGCCTTCCGTCACCACCAACGGTGGTGACCTACCAGAATGCAGAACGGCCGCGCAGAGCGCGGCCGTTCTTTCTTTCTTTCTTATTTCAGCGCCTTGAAGCGCAGGCGCTTCGGCGCAGCGTCGTCGCCCATGCGGCGGCGCTTGTCCTCTTCGTATTCGCGGTAGTTGCCCTGGAAGAACTCCACGTGCGAATCACCTTCGAAGGCCAGGATGTGGGTCGCGATGCGATCCAGGAACCAGCGGTCATGCGAAATGACGAAGGTGTTGCCCGGGAACTCCAGCAGCGCATCTTCCAGCGCACGCAGGGTTTCGATGTCCAGGTCGTTGGACGGTTCGTCGAGCAGCAGCACGTTGCCACCCTGCAGCAGGGTCTTGGCCATGTGCAGGCGGCCGCGCTCACCACCGGACAGCGAACCGACCATCTTCTGCTGGTCCTGGCCCTTGAAGTTGAAGCGGCCGATGTAGGCGCGCGACTGGATCTCGATGCCGTTGATGTTGAGGATGTCCAGGCCGCCAGCGATTTCCTGGAAGACGTTGTGGTTGCCTTCCAGCGCGTCGCGGCTCTGGTCCACGTAGGACAGCTTCACGGTCGGGCCGACCACGATCTCGCCGGTATCCGGCTTTTCCTGGCCGGTGATCATCTTGAACAGGGTCGACTTGCCGGCACCGTTCGGGCCGATGATGCCGACGATGGCGCCGGCCGGCACCAGGAAGCTCAGGTTGTCGAACAGCAGGCGGTCGCCGAACTTCTTGGAGACATTCTTGAACTCCATCACCGCATTGCCCAGGCGCTCGCCCGGCGGGATGAAGATTTCGTTGGTCTCGTTGCGCTTCTGGTAATCGACCGACTGCAGCTCTTCCAGGCGGGCCAGACGGGCCTTGCCCTTGGTGCGGCCGCCCTTGGCGTTCTGGCGCGACCACTCCAGTTCCTTCTGGATCGCCTTCTGGCGAGCCTTTTCCTGGTTGTCTTCCTGCTTCAGGCGCTCGTCCTTCTGGGTCAGCCAGTCGGTGTAGTTGCCCTTCCACGGAATGCCGCGGCCGCGGTCCAGTTCCAGGATCCACTCGGCGGCGTTGTCCAGGAAGTAGCGATCGTGGGTAACGGCCACCACGGTGCCGGTGTAGCGCGCCAGGAACTGTTCCAGCCATTCCACCGACTCGGCGTCGAGGTGGTTGGTCGGTTCGTCGAGCAGCAGCATGTCCGGCTTCTGCAGCAGCAGGCGGCACAGGGCCACGCGGCGCTTTTCACCACCGGACAGCTTGCCGACCACGGCATCCCACGGCGGCAGGCGCAGCGCATCGGCGGCCACATCCAGCTGGTTTTCCAGCGTGTGTGCATCGCCGGCGGCGAGGATCGCCTCCAGGCGCTCCTGTTCCTTGGCCAGCGCGTCGAAGTCGGCGCCTTCCTCGGCGTAGGCCAGGTACACCGCGTCCAGCGCGGCCTGTGCCTGCAGCACTTCGCCCACGCCTTCCTCGACCGCTTCACGCACGGTCTTGGTCGGGTCCAGCTCCGGTTCCTGTGCCAGGTAGCCGACCTTGATGCCCGGCTGCGGGCGGGCTTCGCCCTCGAAATCGGTGTCCACGCCGGCCATGATCTTCAGCACGGTGGACTTGCCGGCGCCGTTCAGGCCCAGCAGGCCGATCTTCGCGCCCGGGAAGAAGGACAGCGAGATGTCCTTGATGATCTGCCGCTTGGGCGGGACCACCTTGGACACGCGGTTCATGGTGTAGATGTATTGCGAGGACATGCGGTCTCCGTAGGCGCGGCCCTGCGCCCGACCCGTCACGGGAACATCCCGTTACGGCAGCGGGCACAGACTGGAATGGAATACCGCCAATTATAGCCGGAACCGGTTCCGGGCCGCGCCCGGGAGGGGCCCCCGGGCTGGCCGTGGCCTGAATACTTCGTCACAGTCCTGCAGCGGGAAGCGTTTCCAGCCGGAAACGGTTCAGATCGGGTGCGCAATATGGGTTCACCACCCACCCGAGCAGAGGTCTGACATGCGCATCAATCGAGTAATGGCCGGCGCCGTGGCCTCTGTGCTGGCGCTGGGCGCCGTGGCCCCGGCATTCGCCGACAACGACCACCGTGACCGCCGCGAATGGCGGGAGGACCGCCGTGAGTGGCGCCAGGATCGCCGTGACTGGGAGCGCGACCGCCGCGAGGCCCGGCGCGACTACCGCCAGGACCGCCGTGAGTGGCACCGCGACCATGACCGCTACTACCGCCCGGCACCGCCGCGCGTGGTCTATCGCCCGGCACCGCCGCCGCCGCGCTATGGCGGCTACGGTTGGCGGGTCGGTTCGCCCTACCGCGATTACTACCGTGGCCCGGTCTACGTGGTGAATGACTACCCGCGCTACCACCTGCGCCGTCCGCCGTACGGGCACCACTGGATCCGCGATGACCGCGGCAACATGCTGCTGGTGGCCATCGCTACCGGCGTGATCGCCCAGTACGTGCTCAGCGGGCGCTGACCCCGCAACGCCAATCGAAACCATACGGGGCCGGATTCCTTCGGGGATGCCGGCCCCGTCTGTTTCGGCCCCAGCGGGCCGGTGCGGGGCTACAATCGGGGGCTGAGTCGTACCCCTTTTCCCTGCCTGCTGGAGTACCCGATGTTCCCGCGTGACGTCCGCATCGAATCCTACGATCCCGAACTGGCCAAGGCCATCGCCGCTGAGACCCAGCGCCAGGAAGACCACGTCGAGCTGATCGCCAGCGAGAACTACACCAGCCCGGCGGTGATGGAAGCCCAGGGCAGCCAGCTGACCAACAAGTACGCCGAAGGCTACCCGGGCAAGCGCTACTACGGCGGCTGCGAATACGTTGACATCGCCGAGCAGCTGGCGATCGACCGCCTGAAGCAGCTGTTCGGTGCGGACTATGCCAACGTGCAGCCGCACAGCGGCTCGCAGGCCAATCAGGCCGTGTACTTCGCCCTGCTGCAGCCGGGTGACACCATCCTCGGCATGAGCCTGGCCCACGGCGGCCACCTCACCCACGGCGCCAAGGTGAACGCCTCGGGCAAGCTGTTCAACGCCGTGCAGTACGGTGTGAACGACCAGGGCCTGATCGATTACGACGAAGTCGAGCGCCTGGCCCTGGAGCACAAGCCGAAGATGGTCGTGGCTGGCTTCTCGGCCTACTCCCAGGTGATCGACTGGGCGCGCTTCCGCGCAATCGCTGACAAGGTCGGTGCGTACCTGTTCGTCGACATGGCCCACGTTGCTGGCCTGGTCGCCGCTGGCGTCTACCCGAGCCCGCTGGAGCACGCGCATGTGGTCACCTCGACCACCCACAAGACCCTGCGCGGCCCGCGTGGCGGCATCATCGTCGCCAAGGGCGCCGACGAAGACCTGGTCAAGAAGCTGCAGTCGATCGTGTTCCCGGGCATCCAGGGCGGTCCGCTGATGCACGTCATCGCCGGCAAGGCCGTGGCCTTCAAGGAAGCACTGGAACCGGGCTTCAAGGCCTACCAGCAGCAGGTGGTGAAGAACGCCCAGGCGATGGCCAACACGCTGATCGCGCGCGGCTACAAGATCGTCTCCGGCGGCACCCAGAATCACCTGATGCTGGTCGACATGATCGGCAAGGACGTGTCCGGCAAGGACGCGGAGGCCGCGCTGGGCAAGGCCCACATCACCGTCAACAAGAACTCGGTGCCGAACGACCCGCGTTCGCCGTTCGTGACCTCGGGCCTGCGCCTGGGCACCCCGGCGGTGACCACCCGTGGCTACGTCGAACAGGACTGCGTGAACCTGGCCAACTGGATCGCCGACGTGCTTGATGCACCGAACGACGACGCTGTCATCGCCCGCGTGCGCGACGCCGTCAGCGCGCAGTGCCGCAAGTACCCGGTCTACGGCTGATCGAAACAGGGGTCGGATCCCTTCCCGCAGGGAAGGGCTCTGACCCCAGCACCGGAGTGTTCGCGCATGGATGAGCGCCGCCTCAAATATGTGTACGCCGTGCTGGCCGTGCTGTTCGGCCTGCCCAGCCTTTTCATGGGCGGCGTCGGCGCCTGCATCGCCCTGGTCATGGGGGTGATCGGCCTGGTCTCGCTGGATGCTGACAAGCTGTGGTTCGCTGCCGTCATGTGTGTCTGGGGAACGGCCGCGCTTGCCGGCCTGGTGGCCTGGGCCGCGCTCAGCGTCATCTGGTTGCGTGATGGACTGCAGGGCCTGCGCACGGCCTCGCCACGCTGGTGGTGGTTGCTGGGCATGGGCGTGCTGGCGGGCCTGCCGTTGCTGGGATTGGCGATATATACCTTCTCCGGGCTGGGCCCGGCGGTGGTGAGCGGTCTCTTCGCTGGGCCGTCGCTGCTGGTGCCCACCGGCATGCTGATGCTCCTGCGTGCGCGTGCCGATGCCGTGGATGTGCCGCCCGTGCGAGCACGGGTATCGGAGTAACCGCTCATGGATGAGCGTCGCCTCAAATACCTGTACGCCGCGTTGGCGGTACTGCTCGGCCTGCCCAGCCTGGCGATGGGCGGCGCGGTCGCGGTGATGTTCTTGGTTGTTGGCCTGCAATCCTTCGGCGGCAACCGCTCCCCCGATCTGGTGCCACTGCTGTGGGGCCTGGCCGGCGTGGCGGGTTGCCTGGCCTGGCTGTGGATCAGCGCCGGCTACCTGCTGCAGGGCCGGGCCGGCCTGCAGGTGCGCGCGATCTGGTGGTGGCTGCTGCTGGCCGGTGGGCTGGCCGCGCTGCCGGTTCTCTGGATGACCGCATGGTTCGGCTTCCAGCAGGGGGGCGCCGCGTTGGAACTATTGCTGCTGGGGCCGTCGATGCTGGTACCGGCCGCCATGCTGGTGTGGCTCAAGCGCCGCGCCTGACGCGGCCAATCAAAGGGAATGGAACGCATGGATGAGCAGCAGCACAAACGATGGATGGGGATAGCAGGCCTGCTGGTAGGCCTGCCCACCGCGGCGGCAGGAGGCACCGTGGCGGTGCTGGGCCTGATATACGTGGTGGACGGCAAGTACCTGGCCGGCAACGAGTCTACGGTGATCGCGCTGTGGTCGTTGGCCGGACTTCTCGGTCTGTTGTCATGGATGTGGCTGACCGGGCTCTTCCTGTGGCGCGGCCGCGATGGTCTGCGCCAATCCCCGCTTGTCGCTTGGATTGGGCTGCTGCTGGGGACCCTCGCCGCGCTGGGCGTGGTCGCCGCCACGCTGTATTTCACCTTCAAGCATGGTGAGATAACGACGCTGGGCTTCCTCGGGCTTGGCCCGCCGTTGCTGGTGATGGCAGGGCATCTGGTGTGGTTGCGTTGGGCACGCGCGGCCGCGGCGCCGCCGGCACCCGGTTGAGCGCACAGCCCTGGCCGCGCTGAGGGCTCTGTTCGGCTGAAATGCAGGCACTTCCGCGCAGACAGCATTTGCTGCGGGGGCCTTTCTCAGGTACCTTTGCGACGCTGCCATGACCATGGCAATTAGGTTGCCCCCTGAGCCAGGCGTTCCATGCATTGCCCCTTCTGCCAACATGCCGATACCCGGGTCATCGACTCGCGCGTCTCTGAAGACGGCGCGACGATCCGTCGTCGGCGTGAGTGCGAGGCTTGCGGCGAGCGCTTCAGCACCATGGAAACGGTTGAATTGAAGCTGCCGGCCATCGTCAAGAGCGATGGCACCCGCGAGGCGTTCGACCAGCGCAAGGTCCGCGCTGGCTTCGACCGCGCGCTGCAGAAGCGTGCGGTGGCCGAAGACAAGATCGAAGCAGCGGTGCGCGCGGTGGTTCACCAGCTGCGCATCAGCGGCGAGCGCGAAGTGCCCTCGATCAAGGTCGGCGAGTTCGTGATGAACGAACTGCGCAAGCTCGATCATGTGGGCTATGTGCGCTTCGCATCGGTGTACCGCAGCTTCGAGGACGTTGCCGATTTCCGCGAGGAGATCGAGAAGCTGGAACGCGACCTGCCGTCCAGTACCGAACAGCTGCAGCTGCTGGGCGACGTGATTGCCCTGACCAAGAAGAAGAAGGGCTGACCACCTCTGCCCTGGTGGGTGCCAACCTTGGTTGGCACTGATGGCATGGATCAACACCGGCGGCGTTACCATGGCCGCATGAGCACCCCGTTCTCCGTCCTCGACCACCTGCACATGGCCAACGCGCTGCGCCTGGCCGAGCGTGCTGCCTACACCACCCGCCCGAACCCGATGGTCGGCTGTGTCATCGCCCATGGCGAACGTGTGGTCGGGCAGGGCTGGCACCAGCGTGCCGGTGGACCGCACGCCGAAGTGTTCGCGCTGCGCGAGGCCGGCAACGAGGCCCGCGGTGCCACCGCCTATGTCACGCTGGAACCCTGCGCACACTACGGTCGCACGCCACCGTGTGCGCTGGCACTGATCGAGGCGGGCGTGTCGCGCGTGGTTGCCGCGATGCGCGATCCGTTCCCGAAGGTCGATGGCGGCGGCTTCGATCTGCTGCGCAACGCCGGCATCGAGGTCGCCGAAGGACTGATGGCGACACAGGCGCGCGAGATCAACAAGGGCTTCCTGTCGCGTGTGGAGCGCAACCGCCCGTGGCTGCGGGTGAAGCTGGCCGCCAGCCTCGATGGCCGTACCGCGATGGCCGATGGCAGCTCCAAGTGGATCACCGGTCCAGCCGCGCGCGAAGATGTGCAGCATTGGCGCGCGCGTGCGGGCGCGATCCTGACCGGCGCCGATACCGTGCTGGCCGACGACCCGATGCTGACCGTGCGCCTGGCCGACACCGAGGTGATGCCGCCGCTGCGCGTCGTGCTCGATTCGCGCCTGCGTTCGCTTGAATGCAGCCGCGTGCGCGAGGGCGGGGCACCGACGCTGTACCTGCACGATGCAGCGGTGAGCGCCCCGGATGCGGCCGACGCCGAATTCGCCAGCGTGCCCTGCATTGATGGGCGGCTGGACCTGGGCGCGGTGCTGGCGCTGCTGGCCGAGCGTGGCATCAACGAAGTGCATACCGAAGCCGGCGCCACCCTGGCGGGCGCGCTGCTGCGCGGCGGCTGGGTGGACGAACTGCTGCTGTATCAGGCGCCCACGCTGCTGGGCGACAGCAGTCGTCCGCTGCTGGCCGGCCTTGGCATCGAGGCGATGGACCAGCAGCGCCGCCTGCGCGTGGTCGACCAGCGCCAGGTGGGGGATGACCTGCGGTTGCTGCTGCGCCGGTAGTCGAATCCGGTCGTGCCGGGCCATGCCCGGCGGAAGCCATCAGGGATCGCAGGTCTCTTCGGCGCCTTCCGACAGAGGTGCATCCAACCACGAATCGAATGGAAGCAGTCGCCCCAGAATGGTCTGGTACAACTGCTGCGCGCGCTGGGCGTGTTCAGATCCGGACCGCGCCTGGTACCTGCTGATCACCGGAGTGCAGCGCGCCACGTCCGGCGCATTGCGAAGCAGCGACGCCCAGCGCAGGAAGAATGCATCGACGCGCGCCAGCCGCTCACTGTCCGGGGCCGCATGCATCGCCAGATAGTCGCTCCGCAGCGGCTCGATGTCCGGAAGCTGGCACACCAGACGGTACAGGCCGATTTCCGGTGATCCCAATGGGGTGAAGTCCAGCGCAGTACAGCGAACCCTGGTGAGGCGGGCGGCCAATGCTTCCGCAAAGGTCACGGTAGTAGTCACTGCAGGCGTGGGGAAGGCTTGGCGCGAAAGCCATGCAGGCACATCTTCGATGATGGGCTGCCAGTCGATGGCCTGGGAGGGCTCGGCGTGTCCATGCTGCGTCCTGAGCACCTGCCGGGCTTCGGCATCATCCTGCAGGAGCACGTGTGCTTGGAGGGTGTACTCCTGTTCGGGTGACAATGATGCGCCCGAAGCACCGCAAGATATGACGCTCAGGATAAGTGATGCGACCTGCATCCGTGTTGTCGTCCAGCGAGCCGTTGCCCTTGAAATCATCATTGCCACCCTTCCGGTGCCTCTTCACAATGCAGGGACTGAACGGGCACTCTGAAGAGCCACGCTTCGATGGCGGCTCCGACATCGCGCCGCGGTGGGAGTGAATCTCGCATTTGCCTTCTATTGGTGCTGACGGCGCTCGAGCTGCCGGTGCACGAAGGATGCGACGGGGATGTTGCGGTAGTCGACAAGCTGGTCCTCGTCCATGGCGAGAGCAGCCGGACGTTGGCGATCACGATCTTTTCCGAGGCAGGGTCGGTTGCGGATGCCAGTTGAGCGTGAAGTCCGGGGGCCAGGGGTGTCAACGTCAGTATCAGGAAATGACGCGGCCGCACGAACGGGTCCGCGCGTGGACCGCAGCAGAGCATGCAACGATTCAACTCCGGCTGCCATGCAGAACATCCGAAAGCCTGTCAGGTGACAGATGCCGGGGGCTGCTCATCTGCAATCCCGGTTCCACAATGCCTCCACTCTGGGGCGAAGGGCTATGCACTGCTGTACCAGCTCGGTCTCGGAAACCTCCTTGTGCTTTGTGCTCAGTGCCCGGGCCAGTTCGTGGGCGCCGGCCAGTTCCTGCGGCGCGATGCGGGCCATGCAGCGACGATGCCGATCGACAAGGTTGTCGCATTCGTCCAGGCCGGTGGCGTGCATGATGGCGGTGCGCATGGTCTCGTTGGACTGGTCACGAAGTTGCATGATCAGCGCTTCAATCAGCACCTCTCCCACATCGCGTTCGATGCGGCCGTAACGCAGTCGTTCACCCCGGTATCCATCCTGTGCGCTTTGCCAGCCGTGATCGACTGCAGAAGATACAAGCCGGGTGGAGCCGCTGATGGTGCGGTAGGGGCCATCGCGCAATATCGTCATGTACGCCTTCCAGAGTCGTTCCTGGCCTTGATCGGTTCCGCCGAACAGGGCGGCATCAGACAAGGGGCGGAGGCGCTCCACGTCACCCACGCGGCAGGTGAAGTGGACATCGGCCACCCGCGTGCCGGCAATCACGTCGTGCCAGATCTCGCTGCGCTCGGCCCTGCATCGGGAGCCGGCCACAACGTCTGACGCCCAGGTCTGGTGTGCCGAAGCGTCGGCAGCGTCTGGGCCGGTGTTCCGCTTGAGGCTCTCCAGGCGTGTGACCAACAGGCCTGGCAGCGTGAACGTGTCGGTGTCCGCATCGGCTGGCGGCCCGCCCAGCGCCTGCACGGCGCCGGTGTCGTTCTCGTACATTGCCTTGATCAGGAGATCGAACGTCTGCTCGGGCGTCGGCTCCCGCGCTGCTGCCAGGCGCAGGGGCATGGCCAGAACAATGAGAAAGCACAGGGCGTAGCGGCGCATGGTGGCACCATCAAGGCAGGGGCGGAAAGACTGCTGCCCCTGCTCTTGGCGGTCCATGCAATTTATTGCAGATGTCGATGCCGTTGCCGTCAGCGATGTGCATCGCTGACGTTGCCATCGCGTCAGCTTACGCGCACGCGTCGGTCCACATCATCTCGGCGATCGGGCGCAGCGCCTTGCACTCCTGCGTCATCTCGTCGGCCGACTTCACCTGGGCCTTGGCCTTCAGTTCCTCGGCCATCGCGTCCACGCCGCCGATCTGGTCCGGTGCGATCTTCGCCACGCAGCTGCGGTGCTGCTGCAGCAACAGGTCGCAGCCCGGTACGCCGGTTACCTTCGGCGCGTTGGCCGCCTGCGCGTCCTGCATCCAGTCTTCGAACGGTGCCAGCGCGCCGGCCACGATGCCCACCAGGTCATCGAAGTTTCCGCTGTACCAGTAGCCGTTGTCCTTGGCCGGGTACAGGGTGAAGGTGCCGCTGACCGGCACGCGCGCGCCACTCTGCAGTGCCTGGGTGTAGGCATCGGTGAACTGCTTGCGCGCGGCCGGGCTGGCATCGGCGGCCAGGCTGGCGGCGAACAGCGGGCGCACCTTGCCCAGGTCGGGCACCTGGCAGCTGAAACTGATGCGCGCCAGCTTCTGGTCTTCAACGTATTCGTTGTCTTCGATCACGCTCTTGGTCGCGCGGCACTTCGAATCACGCAGCGCCTTGGCATACAGCGCTTCGGTGGCCGCTGCGTCGGCCTGGGCACCGGTGCTGGCAAGTACGGTCTGCCAGGGTTCGGCCAATGCCTTGGCCAGCGCGCCCGGGGTCGGTGTCACCGCGTCCTGGCCTTCAAAGGCGGGTTTCAGCGCGTCGTTGAGCGTGCGGGTAGCAGCAGCGTCGTCTTCCAGCAGGGTACGCGCGTACAGGTCGAAGGCCTGCTCGGGGGTCAGTTGGGCCGATGCAGCGCCGGCCATCAGCGGGGCGCACAGCAGGGCGCTGGCCAGCAGGGTACGGGTGAAGGTCTTCATGACGGTGTTTTCCTGTTCCAGAGGCGCGCAAGCCTAGCGCATCCAGCGGTACTTTCGATGGCGGCCCGAGGTCACATGGCGGTTTACTCCGGCCAAAAAAACGGGCCCCTTGCGGGGCCCGTTCGATCGCACGACGAGGAGCGATCGTTGGATCAGAAGCTGGCGCGCACGCCGACCGAGTACTGGGTGACGTCGCGGTAGCCGGAGATCTCGCCCACCAGGCCCCAGGTCCGGGTGAAGTTGACCTGGCCGCCGACGGTGCCGACCCAAGTGCCCTTGAAGTTGTTGCCGCCATCCATGTAGCCGGCCTTGGCCCAGGCTTCGGTCATGCGCGACGGCTTGCCGCGGATACCCATGGTGATGCGGCCCAGATTGGTGTGGTCCTTGCCGTGGTAACGCACGCCGTCATAGCGCAGGGTCGATTCGGCGTTCTGGCGCACCCAGGCGGCATCGGCGGTGAAGTCCACGCGGTCGCTCCACGGCATGTGGTAGCCAATGCCCAGCTCCGGCTGGTTCAGCTCCAGCTTCAGCGAATCTTCGCCGTAATGGCGGGTCTTGCTGGTGCGCGACCAGCCACCGAACACGTAGACCTGTTCGGCGATGGCCACCGAGCCACGCAGGTAGCCGCCGTCGACCTTGGGGTCGTCCAGTGCGTTGTCGTCAACCTTGACCTGCGTCCAGCCGCCTTCAACGTAGGTGTAGCTCAGGGCGTCGGCCGAAGCCGAGAACGGGGCGGCGGCCAGCAGGGCGGCCACGATCAGCATCTTGCGCATGGGAATTCCTGTGAGTTTCAGTCCTTTGGCGGGCCTGCCCAGTGGGCTGCCCGTGGCGACCTCATGTCGTCCGGGGCAGAATTTTAATGAAAGTTTTACAAATTGCGAGCGACGGCCGTCACAGCTGTGGCATCCGACCCCGTTCAGCCCGGGCTGGTACACTGGCCACGCCGGTTCGCCGGTACACAAACGTCTTCAGGGCGGGGTGCAATTCCCCACCGGCGGTAGGTGCGCAAGCACGAGCCCGCGAGCGCCCCGGCCCACGGCCGGGGGTCAGCAGATCCGGTCCAATGCCGGAGCCGACGGTCATAGTCCGGATGAAAGAAGACGGTGCCACAGGGCTCATGCCCTGTGTGCGCCTGTTTGCCTTGCGGCGTTTTTCGCTCACATTCCGCGGAGAACGTTACTTGTTTACTGGAATCATCGAAGGCGTCGGCCGTCTGGCCGCACGCGAACCCATCGGCGGCGATGTCCGCTTCACCTTCAACGTCGGGAATCTGCCGTTCGACAACGTGCAGATGGGCGAGAGCATCGCCATCAACGGCGTCTGCCTCACCGTCATCGCATTCGACGCCAGCAGCTTCCAGGCCGATGCCTCCACCGAGACCCTGGGCCTGACCACGCTGGGCCAGCTGGGCGAGGGCGCGGTCATCAACCTGGAGCGCGCCATGCGCCCGACCGACCGCCTTGGCGGTCATCTGGTCAGCGGCCACGTCGACGGCCTCGGCCAGGTGCTGTCCATCCACGAAGATGCGCGCGCCCAGCGCTGGCGTTTCGCCGCACCAGCCTCGCTGCGCCGCTACATCGCCAGGAAGGGCTCGATCTGCGTGGATGGCGTCAGCCTCACCGTCAACGAAGTGGACGATGAAGGCTTCGAAGTCGCCCTCATTCCGCACACCGTCGCCAACACTGCGTTCTCCGCCACCGGCGTGGGCAGCGCGGTCAACCTTGAAATCGATCTGGTCGCCCGTTATGTGGAGCGGCTGATCAGTGTGCCGACCAACGGTCAGCACCCACAGGGAGATGTCGCATGAATTTCGCCCCGATTCCGGAAATCCTGGAAGACATCCGCCAGGGCCGCATGGTGGTCATCGTCGATGACGAGGACCGCGAGAACGAAGGCGACCTGATCATGGCCGCCGAGCTGGTCAAGGCCAGTGACATCAATTTCATGGTCACCCATGGCCGTGGCCTGGTGTGCCTGCCGCTGAACCGTACCCGCGCCGCCGATCTCGGCCTGGCGCCGATGGTGCAGGCCAATACCGCCCAGTTCCAGACCAACTTCACGGTCAGCATCGAGGCCGCCGAGGGCGTCACCACCGGCATTTCGGCGCATGACCGCGCCCACACCATCCGCACCGCGGTGAAACCCAATGCCAAGCCGTCGGACCTGCACCAGCCGGGCCACATCTTCCCGCTGATTGCCCAGCCGGGCGGCGTGCTGACCCGCGCCGGCCACACTGAAGCCGCCGTGGACATGGCCATGCTGGCCGGGCTGGAACCGGCCGGCGTGCTGGTGGAGATCCTGAACCCGGATGGCAGCATGGCGCGCCGCCCGGAGCTGGAAGTGTTCGCCCGCGAGCACGGCCTGAAGATGGGCTCCATCGCCGATCTGATCGCCTACCGCCTGGCCACCGAAAAAACCGTTGAACGCGTGGACGAGCGCGAGATCGACACCGAATTCGGCCCGTTCAAGCTGGTCACCTACCGCGACCGCATCGCCCACGACCTGCATTTCGCCCTGGTCCGCGGCACCCCGGATGCGGAAACCCCGACCCTGGTGCGCGTGCAGGTGGAAAACCCACTGGCAGACCTGCTGCACTGGCGCCGTGACGACTTCGGCGTGGCCGCCACCGATGCCCTGCGCGCAATCGATGCCGAAGGCGCCGGCGTGATGGTGGTGCTGCAGGCCCCGCGCGACGGTGAGTCTCTGCTGGCCCGCCTGCGCCAGCAGCCGGCGCCGGTGGTGCCGGGCAAGGACAAGGATGTGAGCCAGTGGCGCCGCAACGGCGCAGGCGCGCAGATCCTGTCGGACCTGGGCCTGGGCAAGCTGCGGGTGCTGGGCACCCCGCGCCGCCAGATCGGCCTGGCCGGCTATGGCCTGGAAGTGGTGGAGACGGTGACCCTGTAATGGGTAGTGCCGGCCGCTGGCCGGCAACCGCATCCCCGGGATTGCCGGCCAGCGGCCGGCACTACCACACCTCCGCCAACGGTGGGTGCCGACCCTTGGTCGGCACGCCCTGGGCCCCGCCGATCACCGCCGGGGCCCATCCACGCTAGAATTACCCCCTTATCGAGTCCCCCAAGCCGCATATGAGCCACTACGAAGGCGATCTTCGCACTCCCGAGTCGGCGCGCTTCGCCATCCTGGCCAGCCGCTGGAACGCCCGCATCACCGATACGCTGGTCGCTGGCGCCCGCCAGAGCCTGGCCGGCAATGGCATCACCGAAGCCAACATCGACGTGATCCGCGTGCCGGGTGCCTGGGAACTGCCGCTGGTCGCCGCGCGCCTGGCCGCCGCCCACGAACATGCCGCCATCCTCACACTGGGCTGCGTGATCCGTGGCGATACCCGCCACTACGAACACGTGGCCGACCGCTGCGCCGAAGGCCTGATGCGCGTGCAGCTGGACTTCGGCGTGCCGGTGCTGAACGGCGTGCTGGCGGTGGAACGTGTTGAAGACGCCGAGGCCCGCGCAGGCGGCAGCCACGGCAACAAGGGCGAGGAAGTCGCACTCGCCGCATTGGAAATGGTCAATCTTCTGGAGCAGCTGCCATGAACAAGAACACCCAGGGCAAGCCCTCCGGTAAACCCGTCCGCCGCGATGGCGTCGATCCGGTGCTGCGCTCGCGCGCCCGCCGTCGTGCCGTGCAGGCCATCTACGCCTGGCAGATCTCCGGCGGCAACGCACAGTCGCTGATCGCCCAGTTCGCCCACGAGCAGGCCCGCGAAATCGCCGACCTGGCGTACTTCGAGGCGCTGTTGCACGGCGTGCTCGACAACCGTCGCGACATCGACGAAGCGCTCGGCCCGTATCTGGACCGTGGCATCGAAGAAGTGGACGCGATCGAACGCGCGGTGCTGCGCCTGGCCGGCTACGAGCTGCATTACCGCCTGGACGTGCCGTACCGCGTGGTCATCAACGAAGCCATCGAATCGGCCAAGCGTTTCGGTTCCGAACATGGCCACACCTACGTCAACGGCGTGCTGGATCGTGCCGCCGTGGAATGGCGCAAGGTCGAATCGGGTCACTGACCCGATTCCTGTAGAGCCGAGCCATGCTCGGCTCACCGTGCAGCGCACGGTTGCGTCCGGCAGTGCGGCGCGTGATCGAACTGCAGCCGAGCATGGCTCGGCTCTACATGAAAGCAGAACGCCCCCATGTCCCTGGCCGAATTCGCCCTCATCGACCGTATCCGCGCCCGTACCACCGAGCGCGACGACATCCTGCTCGGCATCGGCGATGACGCCGCGCTGCTGCAGCCGCGTGCGAACGAACAGCTGGTGGTCACCGCCGACACGCTCAACAGCGGCGTGCATTTCCCAGCTGAAACCCCGGCCTTCGACATCGGCTGGAAGACCCTGGCGGTCAATCTTTCCGATCTGGCCGCGATGGGCGCGCGCCCGGCGTGGTGCACGCTGGCGCTGTCATTGCCGGAAGCATCCGAAGACTGGATCGATGCCTTCGCCGATGGCTTCTTCGCCCTGGCCGACCAGCACGACATCGCGCTGATCGGTGGCGATACCACGCGTGGCCCGCTATCGCTGACCGTCACCGCGATGGGCCAGGTCGGCCGTGGCCAGGCGTTGCGCCGCGACCGCGCGCAGGTGGGTGACGATATCTGGGTCAGTGGCACCCTGGGCGATGCCGCCGGTGCACTGCGCCTGTGGCAGCAGGGCGCATTGAACGTGGCCACCGCCACCCTGCTTGCCGATTACGAAAGCCTGCGCCAGCGCCTGCTGCGGCCTACGCCGCGGGTGACCCTGGGCCTGCGCCTGCGTGCCTTCGCCCATGCGGCGGTGGATGTGTCCGACGGCCTGCTGGCCGACCTGGGCCACATCGCCGCGCGCAGCAGCGTCGCTGCAGAGGTCGATGCCGACCTGCTGCCCATCTCGCACGCGCTGCGCGAACTGCTGGGCCGTGACGACGTCCGCGACTGCGCACTGCGCGGCGGCGATGATTACGAACTGTGCTTCACCGCCGCCGCCAGCCAGCGCGACGCGCTGCACTACTTGGCCGAATCGCTGGAGATTCCGCTCACCCGCATCGGCCGCATTACCGAAGGGCAGGGCGTGCAGGTGGATGGCGAAGCCAGCCACGGCGGCTACCAGCACTTCACCCGTTAGGGCCACGCCATGGGCGGGTGAGCCCTCCGGCCATGCGGGAGGCTTTTTCCCGCAAATCTGCAAGTTATTGCATGGGAAGCGGGCTGCTGCGCCCCTAGTCTGGAACGCTACGATACGTCGGAGTTCTTCCATGGGCCGCCCTCATTCCGCCCCTTGGCCCATGTGGCCTGTGCTGCTTTCGCTGGCTGTTCCCTCCATGGCCATCGCATGTCCGGTGCAGGTGCCCGATGGGTTGCTGGATCGCGTATTCGACGTCCAGTACACCGACGTGCCGGATGTGCGGCTGGCAACTGCATGGGGTGCTGCCTATGTGGAACTGGGGCGCTGCAATGGCGACATCGATCTGGACACCGTGCCACAGTTCGCCGGGCTTCAGTACGTCCGGCACATCGGTGGGGCGCCAGCCTATGCCTTCGTCGGCTCACCCGGTGCACCGCTTGTCACGATGGAGCTCGATGTCTATGGCCCAATGGACAGTCCGGATGAGGAAGGCGTGGGCTTCACGACATTCATCTCCGCCCATGTACCCAGTTCCTTCAGAATGTGGGTGCCGGGGCCGAACATGCAGCTGCGCTTGAACATCGTACTTTATTCCCCGGGCGGGCCTGTGCGCGGGGTCGCCTCCACCGATCTTGGATCATTCACCCATACGGTCCGTCAGCAACCGGGCAGCCAGCTGCGTCAGCGCCTGCAGTTGGGCGTCAACGTGCAGGGTCCTACCTGCACGCTGTCCGATACCAGCGTCACGCTCGATCCGGTTTCTGCCGATGAACTGCAGGGTGGCGGCAGCACTGCCGGTGCCAAGCCCTTCGATGTGCTGATGAACTGCCCCTTCGCCGGCACGCCGGTCAAGCTGACCGTGACCGATGTGAACCAGCCCGGTAACCGCACGACGGGGCTGCTGCCCGCACCCGGCAGTACTTCCGGTGGCGTACGTGTGCAGCTGCGCCGGGGCGGCACGCCCATCACGGTTGGGCAGCAATGGGATCACGGGGTCTCCGAGGCCGGAACCAACCGGATTCCGCTGGAAGCGCGCTACCTGCGCACCACCGGCACGCTTACCCCGGGTGAGCTGACGGTGCAGGGCGTGTTGACCGCGGACTACCGCTGACACATGAAAAGGCCGGGAAACCCACAGGTTCCCGGCCGCATCATGCTTCAGTGAACGATGGTTGCCTGCGCATCGCGTGCGGTGCCGTAGTCGTCCAGCCATTGGAACGACAGGGTCGCCGGGGCAGGATCGCCCGCAGGCATCGGCAGTTGCAGCACGGCGCCGGGCGCGACCATGTCTGCGTCCAGCGTGCGGCCATCGGCCAGGGTCACCTTGCCCAGCGTCACGTGGTAAGCCGTCGGATTGTAGGCGTGCAGCGCGCCCGCCTGCAGGCGCCACTGCAACTGCGCGGCGGCCTCGTCGGGCCGGCCCGGCAGGCCCGCGGGCCGGTGGAACAGCTTCACGCGGGTGCGCACGGCAAACTGCAGCAGGTTGCTGCCGTCGCTGCCGACAGGCTTGGGTGGCACATCCAGCAGATTGAAATAGAAGACCGACTCACGGCTCGAAGGCAGCGCCGGATCCGAGGGGCGCGGCGCATGGGTGATGCGGTAGGCCTGGCTTTGCTGCGCCTGAAGCAGACGTGGCTCGGCCGGCGTCAGCCGGAAGGGCGTACGCACGTCTTCAGGCCGTGCATGGCTGTCGCCGGCATCGATCCAGACCTGGGTCAGTGCAGGTGACGTGCCGACATTGGTGGCCTTCACCGTGACATCCCGGCCTTTGCCGGCATCGTGGACGATGCGGGTACCTTGCAGCGTTACTGCCGCAGCGGTGGAAAAAGAAAGCGCGGCGGCCAGCGGTGCGACCAGCCACGCGGTGGCGCGACGATTCATGGGCATTCCTGGAAGAGGGCGGGAAGCCGTTGTGCACGGGCTTCCCGCCGGTGGCCTTACTTGTAGATCACCACGAAATCGCCGGATGCATTGGCGGTACCGGCCGTGGCGTTCTGCGCCGGCGATGCATACCAGGCGCTGTAATCCAGCTGGCTGCTGCCGCCGGCCGGGATGGTGACGGTATAGGTCGGGTCATCGCCGATCTTCTGGTGGTTGCCCACGGCGTCATACAGCGCGACACCCACATTGGTGGCCGCCGATGCTGCGGTCAGTGCCAGGTTGCCGGTGCTGCCGTGCGGGGTGCCGCCGAAGCGCACACCGACTTCCTGCGCTGCACCCGAACCGGTGCAGTCCAGCTGGATGCTGAAGTTCTTCTGGCCCGCACGGGTATTGGCGTTGACCGACACCAGGTCGACCTTGCCCATGGGTACGGTCACGGTGCCGCCGGTGGACTGCACTGCGCAGGTGGAGGTCATCAGTTCGCCGGTGATCTCCAGCTTTTCAGCCATTGCCGACGGCGATGCAGCGGCGGCGACCAGGCCAGCCAGCAGCACGGAATGCGTGATTTTCATTTTGTTTTCTCGATGGATGAATGGAACTCGATGCACGCCGGGCCGATACCCGACCGCAACGATGCGCAAGTTTCCGTTCGGCTGCCTCCAGCGGGAATGCAACTAATTGCAATTGAGGGATTGGGCGCTGGGTCGTGCGCCCTGCCGTGGTGGGAGCGCTGCTTCTGCAACTTCTTGCATGGTCGGCCGCCGGGCGCCTTCCTAGACTTCCGCCTCCGGACGCTCCCTGCCGTGCTCCTGCAGACCCATGATTTCCTCCAAGCCCCGTCTCCCGTGCATGGTGCGCCTTGCATCGGCCATCGCAGCTTCGCTTGCACTCACTCCCACCCACGCGGCCCCGGTCGCGGATGTGGAGTTCAGTGACGGCTTCCTGCTGGGCGGCAGTGCCATCGATGTCTCGCGGTACGCGCAGGGCAATCCCGTCGTGGCTGGCGAATACGCCGTGGACGTGCTGCTCAATGATGCATTCCTGCAGCAGGCCGACATTGCCTTCATTGCAGGCGATGACCCACTCAATGCGCAGGCCTGCCTGCCTGCATCGCTGCTGCCGCTGCTGGGCCTGGGCGCTCGGTATCTTGAAGCGGGTGCCGAAGAGCAGGGCCCCTGCGTGGACCTGCCCACCCGCGTGCCGGGTGCCACGGTCACCTTCGACAGCAGCACCCTGCAGCTGCGCCTGACCGTGCCGCAGGCGGCGCAGGAGCGCCTGCCGCGCGGGCATGTACCCGCAGCGCACCGCGATGCGGGTGTCAGCGCGGCCTTTGTCGATTACGCCGCCAACCACTACAGCAGCCAGGGGCGGCAGCATGGCCATCTGGGCCTGCGTGCAGGCGTCAATCTGGGCCATTGGCGGCTGCGCCACCGCGCCTCCATCACCCAGGGCGCCGCTGGACTACGTTCCCGCACCCTGGGCAGCGACCTGCAGCGTGATCTTCCCGGCTGGAACAGCCAGCTGCTGCTCGGCCAGGGCAGCACCGGGGGCGAACTGTTTGAAAGCCTGCGCTTCACCGGCGTGCGCGTGGCCACCGACGAACGCATGCTGCCCGATTCGCTGCGCGGCTTCGCACCGGTCGTGCAGGGCATCGCCGAAGGCAACGCAGTCGTCAGCATCCGCCAGAACGGCACCGTCATCCACGAAAGCACGGTGGCTCCGGGCCCGTTCGTCATTGACGATCTGTATCCCACCAGCTTCGGCGGCGATCTGCAGGTGACCGTCACCGAAGCCGATGGCCGCAGCCAGCGCTACACGGTCAACTTTTCAGCGGTTCCGCAGGCACTGCGCGCCGGTTCATCGCGCTTCAGCGCCACCGCCGGCCACCTGCGTGATGACGGCGCGCGCCTGCGCAGGCTGCCGTTCGCCGAAGGCACCTACGCCCATGGCATCAGCAATCACCTGACGCTGCTGGGCGGCGCCCAAGTGGCGCAGCACTATCAGGCCGCCCTGCTGGGCGCGGCGGTGAATACGCCAGTGGGTGCGTTCGGCGCGGACATCACCCACTCGCGTGCGCGGCCTGGCACGGGCGAGCAGGTGCACGGCAACAGCTACCGGCTGAATTACCAACGCTACCTGGCCAGCAGCGGCACCCATGTCGGCCTGGCCGCCTACCGCTTCAGCACGCGCGGGTTCCGCACCTTGAACGACACCGCTACGCGGGCGGATGACGCGTGGGTCGATACCGGGCGCACGCGCCAGCGCTACCAGATGAATCTCTCCCAGCGGCTGGGCGAACGCACCTCGCTGCAGTTGAGCGGTGGCCACGTGGCCTACTGGGACAGCGGACAGCGCCGCAACGACGTGCAGCTGGCGCTGCAGACATCCTGGCGGCGTGCGAATGTGGGCGTGTCGGTGCAGCGCTACCGTTCCGAACGCGGCGACCAGGACACGCGCTATGCCTTGAATGTCAGCGTGCCACTGGGTACTGCACCGCAATCGCCGCGCCTGAGTACCCAGCTGAGCCATTCACCACGCACGGACCAGGCCCAGCTGTCGTTGAATGGCACGCTGGGCGCACAGCGCAACACCCACTACAGCCTGTCGGCCGGCCACGGCAGTGATGGCGTCCGCAACCAGAGCGCCTATGTGGGGCACCAGGGCGCACATGGACACTTCAACGCCGGCTACAGCCATGCCGCAGGCCAGCGCAGCCAGACCCTGGGTGCCAGCGGCAGCGTGGTGCTGCACCGGGGCGGGGTGAACTTCGGCCCGCCGCTGGGCAATGGCTTCGCGCTGGTGCAGGCCAAGGGCGCCGAAGGCGCGCGTATCGGCGCCGGCCACAGCGTGCGTGTTGGCCGCAACGGCTATGCGCTGCTGCCGCACATCACGCCGTACCGATGGAACCAGATCGACCTGGACCCGGCAGGCCTGCCGCTGGATGTGGACGTGCTGCAGACCTCGCACCGCATTGCGCCCACCGCGGGCGGCATCGTGCGTGTTGCGTTCGAGGTGCGCCGCGAACGCACGCTGTTCATCGATGCCACCGATGCGCTGGGCCAGCCCTTGCCTTTCGCCGCGCGCATCGTCGATGACGCCGGCCAGCCGCGCGGTGCCGTGGGGCAGGGCAGCGTCATCCAGTTGCGCGGTGCGCAGGAGGCCGGTGCGCTGATTGTCGACCCGGAAGGCCCCGCGCGCTGCCGCCTCGATTACCAGCTGCTGGACGCCCCCGACGCCTACGGCCTGTCGTGGACCCAGGCGCAGTGCCTGCCGCACCCGCCGCTGCCCGCCGCGCTGCAGGTCAATGCCCGGCAACTGCACGCCGAACCCACCGACCACGATGGCCAAGCGGCCACCCCCCGATGACTGGAGCCCGAATGAAACACGCCCTGCTTGCACTGTTGCTGCTGACCCCCGCTGCGGCCTTTGCCGATACCGCCACCCTGACCATCAGCGGGCGGGTGCTGCCCGGCACCTGCACGCTGGCCGCGCCGGCCATCACCCTGGACCCGGTGAAGGCGGATGAGATGACCGCGGCCACGCCCAGCAAGCTGAAGACCGGCGCGCTCAACTTCACCGGTTGCGTGGGTGTTTCGCGCGCACGCCTGTCGTTCGACGGTACGGCTGCCGACGGTGATGCGCAGCGCTGGAAGAATACCGCCACCGCCACACCCGCCACCGGGGTATCCATCGCGCTTTTGTCCGGTACCAGCGGCAACACCTATCTGAAGAAAGGTGATGCCGATATCCCCGTGGCCGTCACCGGTGCAACTGCCAGCTTCGCGCTGCGTGCGGGCTATTACATCACCACCACCAGCGGGATCAATGCCGGCAACATTTCGACCGAGATCGTGGTCACCGCCGCCTACGACTGAGGCCAGTGTCAGCGCAGGGCCTCAATCGCGTCCACGCTGGCCGTGGTCAGTGCGATGGCCTCGGCAACGCATGCCATTGCCGCCGCATCGGCGGTACCGCAGGTGCGTAGTGCCTGCTCGGCCTGCTGGCAACGCTGCGCGGCCTGCGCCTGCCCCAGGAAGACCAGTGCGCCGCTGAAGCTGTGCAGCAGATCGATCATCGCCGTGCCATCGCCCGCTTCCAGCGCCCGGCGCAGTGCAGCCAGATCCGTGCGTGCCGTTTTCAGGAACGCTGCGCGCATCTGCGCCTGTACTGCCTCGCTCATCAGCGGTGCAGCTGCCGCCGCCGTGGCCGGATCCGGTTCAAGGGAATGCAGCACGCGCTGCAGTGCGCCCAGGTCCAGCGGCTTCAACAGCAGCTGGGTCATGCCGGCCGCCCGTACCCGCTCTGCGTCGTTGGGCAACGCACTGGCGGTCAGTGCCACGATGGGCACGCGGGCGTTGTCCGCGCGCAGCCTGCGAGCAAGCGCATGGCCATCCATGCGCGGCATGTTCAGGTCGGTCAGGACGATGTCGAATCGGCCCTGGCACCAGCGCTCCCACGCCTCATTGCCGTCTGCGGCGGTGGTCACCTGCCAGCCCAGCGCCTGCAGCTGCGCCAGCGTCACATCGCGGCTGATCACGCTGTCATCCACCAGCAGAGCATGGCCGCCCGGCGGTGGCCTGCTTGCAGCAGTATCCCCACCGGGCACATCCGCATCCACGACAGTGGCACGTTCTACAGGAACGTCCACGTGGAAGCGGCTGCCCGCCCCAGGTGTGCTGTGCACGCCCACCGTGCCACCCATCAGTTCGGCAAAGCGCCGGCACAGCGCCAGGCCCAGCCCGCTGCCTCCCTGTTCGCGGCCGGCATGGGCCTGCACGAAGGGTGAGAACAGCGTGGCCTGGTCTTCGGCAGCGATGCCAGGCCCGGTGTCGCAGACCTCGAAGTACAGGTGTTCGGTTCCTTCGGGTCGAACACGGGCATCCACGCGGATCGTGATCGTTCCCGCAGTGGTGAACTTCACTGCGTTGCCGACGAAGTTGTGCAGAATCTGCGCGAGCCGGCGTGCGTCGGCTGTATAGGCCGGTGCCATCGCATCGCCTGCCTGTACCACCAGCTGCAGGCCTTTGTCGGCGGCCTGCGGCCCGAACAGCGTGGCGGTCTGCTGCAGCAGCGCGCGTGGATCAAACGCCACCGGCTGCAGCTGCATCAGGCCGGCCTCCATGCGCGACAGGTCCAGGGTATCGTCCACCAGCCCCTGCAGCACCCCGGCGGCGCTGCGCGCGCGTGCCGTGTGCGTCTGTGCCGACGCCGACATGGGCTGCCGTGCCAGCAGTTCCAGATGGCCCAGCACGCCGCTCAGGGGCGTGCGGATTTCATGGCTGATCATCGCCACGAAGGCGCTCTTGGCCTGGTCGGCCGCTTCTGCCGCATGGCGGGCGTCCAGCAGCCGTTGCCGGGTTTCTTCCTGTGCGGTCACATCGGTCACCGCGCACACCCAGATCGCTCGCCGCTGGTAGCGCGAAGGAGCCACGATGGCGCGCAGGAAGCGCGGCGGGGTGGTGCCATCGGCGGCGGCAACCGCGAAGGGTTGGCCGGGCTCTGGCGCGCCCACATCCTGCACCAGCCGCTGCACCACGGATGCCAGACCGGGCGCCGTGCCACCGGCCAGCTGTTCCAGTGCCTGGTTGTGCAGGATCAGCTGCCCGCTCTGCTGGTCCAGCAGGCACAGGCCCACCGGCGAGGTTTCGATCAGGGTGCGGCTCAACGCCTCGCTTTCATGCACGCGTGCGGCCTGTTCCAGCGCCGGCCGCAACACGCGCCGGTCCACCCGCAGCAGCACCACCCACAGCGCGCCCAGCAGCACCGCCAGCATCAGCACGCCCGCCAGCAGGTAGGCCCGTTGCGTGGCCCAGACATCGGCCCAGTGGTAGGGCCGTACCAGCACCCAGTCCACACCGCGCAGCGGCGCTGATACCTCGAAGCGGTGGTTGCCGTTCAACGGTTGGGGGGCCGGTGGTGCCTCTGTGGCCGTGGCATGCAGTACTTCGCGGCCCTGCCGGTCCACCACCTGCCATGTCCCGGCAGCCGCCTCGGTCAGCCGTTCGTGCAGGGCATCCAGCGGCTCGAACGTGAGGCGGTGGGCAAAGGGCGTGCCTTCGCTGCGCAGGCGCATCTGGGTCACCAGCGCGTCCTGTCCGGTAAATGGACTGCGCCCGTAGTACACACGCAGGTGCCCGCTGGGCAGAGCGATGTCGGTCCCTGTTCCCGCGCCCTGCCAGCCTTCATCGGCGGTACGGCGCAGTGCGGCCAGGGCCTGTTCGCGGGTCTGCATGCCCATGGCGCGCAGCAGCTGGGTTTCGTCCTGCAGCCCGGCCACCGCGAACAGCTGCCCTTCCGGTTCGTAGGTGTAGGAGATAAGCGAGGTGGGCGAATCCTGCGCCGCTACCGTGGCGGCCATGTAGGCCGAATAGGTTTCCACCATGCCCAGGAAAGCAGCCTGGGTCTGCGGGGCAAGGCGGGGCTGCGGTGGCGACACCGCCAGCCAGGGAACCGACAGCGCGCCGGGCGCCAGCACCTGTACCTGGCCCCGCTGGGCCGCCAGGCGTTCGGCAAGGGGCATGCCACGGGCCGCCAGCAGCGGCTGCTGCGTGGCCCACAGGGTGGCGTTGGTGTTCAGGCTGGCGACGTAGGCGCGTCGGCGTTCGCCGATGTAGCGGTCCATGGTCTGCAGCCCACGGCGCAGGGCGTCACGTTCTTCCTGGTGCACGGTTTCCAGCCGCAGCCACAGGGCCGCAGCGCCGGCAGCCAGCAGCAGCACGGTCAGCACTGCGCCGCCGCCAAACAGGACCCGTCGTTGCAGGTGCCGCAGGGTGGCAAGCACGGAGTCGGTGGGTGACGCCATGGCACAACCCTGCAGATCGGGGCCCGCACACAGAGTGCCGGGCACGACACGCCCGTGCAAGCGCAGGCCTGGCCTGCTGGCCGTGGCCACGCCGGCGCTGCGGTTCGCGGCGGGGCAGGCCGGGTGCGCGCAGCGCCTGGCCTTCAAGCGGCAGGCAGCTGCACACCCACGTATTCGGCCAGCCCACGGCAGGCCAGCAGCAGCCCTTCGTGGGCATCGTCGCCCAGCTGCTGGTCGTCGCTGCCGTCCACGCGCACGCGTTCGCTGGCGTGCAGCAGCTCCAGCAGGAAGGTCAGTCCCGCGTTGGCGCGATCGATGCGGGCCAAGGCCATCTGCTGGCCCTGCGGACGCGCTGTGTCCGGCCACGGTTGTCCATCGGCGGCTTCCACGTGGCGGATCTGCCGCAGGCAGCCCAGCAGGGTGATCCCAGCAGGTGCTTGCGCCGGCTGCGTGGCGCTCAGTGTGGTTTCCAGGGCGCGGGCGATCTCATCGGGCAGCTGGTGGGCGGCCTCGCCCAGGGTGGCGAACAGATAGGGGTAGTGCGACGCGGTCATGGCGGCATCCTCGTGCATGGTGCAAGGGCCACCGCCGCGCGGGCGCGAGGGTGGCGGACGATGCATGGTTGCAATACCGGGGACAACCGTAGTGGCCGGCGGGCGCAAGGCCCCCACGCACCGCCCGCCAAAGACGCACGGACGGATTGCCAGCCGACGCCGCGCAACAAGGAAAGCGCGACGCCGGCTGACAAGCGTAAACAACACGGTAGTCCTACGGGATTGCAAGCCCGTGCCACCCGTTGTCGGTGGCGACCCATGATTTGCATGGAGCGCTGGTGAATCCAATCAGAAGAGTTTCAAAACGCGAAACACTGAATTTCTCAATCACATGCATCGCGTGATGCGGCATGCACAACGCCGGGCCAAAAGCGTCACCTTTCGCGTCGAGCCCTGCTCGACTACGCGCAGCCGAGCACGGGCCCAGCCCCGCAGGTTCCCGCGCGTCACCTCACCAGGTGTAGGCAACGCTCACATTGGCCGTTGCTTCGCGGTAGCCATGGTCGCCGCGCATCACGCCCAGTCCGCCCCAGGCACTCAGCCCCGAACGGAAGTTGACCCGCGCACCGGCATTCAGCTCATAGCGGTTGCGCGGCACGCTGGCCTTCAGCGCTTCTTCGTCGAAGGCCATGCCGTCACTGGCGCCATCGCGGTACCAGTTGGCCACCACGTACGGGCTGACCGACGCACCGGCGGCGCTGCGGCCTTCGCCCTGCAGACGCAGGCCCACGCGACCGGACAGTCCACTGTCGCCCAGGCTGCGCACCACGGTGCCGGTGGCCTCGGTGTGGCGATCGGTGCTGGCGTCGGTATGGATCAGCTGCAGTTCCGGCTGCAGGCTGAGCGCGGTGCTGCCGATCTGGCCGATGCCGAAGCGGTAACCCGCTTCCAGCGAGGATTGCCAGATGTCCGAATCGTAGCGTTCCTCGGCCAGACCTTCGCCCTGCACGCGGTTGCGGAACTGCCCGCGCTGCACGCTGGCATCCACGTACAGTGCATCGCTGCTCCAGCTGCCGTACACGCCCAGCGCGCCGCCTTTCACCTTGCCCTTGGCGCTGTAACCGGTCAGCAGCGAACGCGATGTAGCACTGGATTGCGCCACGGTGCCCATCACACCCACGCGGCCGTGGCCTTCATCGAACACGCCCAGATCCGCACCCAGCTGCAGGCGCGAGCGGTCCACGCGCAGGTCCAGCTGGTCTTCCACGGCCGACAGCTTGCTCTGGGTGCCATCCACGCGTGCCCAGCCGCGCACGCCATCGTCGGCACGGCTGCCGCCCTGGCGTTCGCGCCAGCCGTCGCGCAGCAACTGGTCCAGGGCGAACTGGTTGGCCAGGTAGGCGCCGGTTTCAGGGCGCAGTACTGGAATGGGGGTGATCGGATCCACCGGGTCCACCGGATCGACAATCGGCCGGCACTGCGGTAGGGTCGGGTCGGCCAGGCACGGGTCCGGCGCGGTGGCCAGCTGCGAACGCAGGTGCCAGCCACCGTCGGTCGCATCCTTGAACAGGAAGTACTCGTACTGCCCGCCTACGGCACGGCCCTGCAGATCGAACTGCGCGTTGGACGCGCCGCCGATGCGGATCAGTTCGATGCCCTTGCTGGTCTGCGCACCGGCGCCGCCCGCGTTGGTCACGCGCACGTTGGCCTGGCCATTGGCATCGCCGGTGATGATCAGCTTGTCGGTGGCCGAGCTGTCATCGCCCAGCTGGGTGTTGAAGCCCAGCGTGCCGCCGTTGCCGGTGAAGCTGTCCACGCTGAGCGTATTGAAGGTGCTGCCATCACCCAGGGCCACAGTGCCGGTGGCGCCCAGGGTGAGCTGGCCGACGTTGCTGTCGCCAGTCATCAGCCAGGCGCTGTCGCCATCGATGCTGGCCGTGGTGACGTTGAAGAAGCGGCCGTCGATCTGCGCCTTGTTGCGCAGGATCAGGTCCAGCCTGCCGTTGGTGACGGTGGTGGGGTCGAAGGTGACGTTGCCGATGAGGCGGGAATCGTCCACGGTGAAACGCACGTCGGTGCGGTCAGTTGAGACAGAGTTGAGGAAGTACTCGACCAGCAGCAGGTTGCCATCGCCGCCGAGCAGCTGCGATCCATTGGCTACGGTGATGTCGTAGCTGTTGTCATACAGTGGCATCACGCGAATCGCTGCACCGCGGCCGGACTGCAACGTGGAGTTGTCGATGTTCAGCCGTACTGGGCCCACGTTGCCACGCTCACCCCACAGCATGGCGCCCACATTGGCGGCGACGATGCGTGAGCCGTTGATGATGTCCATCTCGCCGCGACTCACGCGCACGCCCAGTCCGCTGAGGTGGTCGCGTGTGAAGTCGGGGGCATCGTCCACCTGGATGAAGGTCGAGTCGATGCGGGCACTGGATGGGTCCTGCGCGCCGGCACTTCCAGGCGAAATATCGACACCCCATGATGCCGTCGCCGAGGGGAGCATGGATGCTTGCGTCACGAGTACCGTGCTTCCGGTCAGGTCCAGTCGACTGCCGCCCGCGATACTGATCCTGCCTTGGATCAGGCTGTCAGTGGCGCGCAGTGAGGAGAAACTGCCCAGCCTGATCGCGTTCCCGGCAGAGGAGCCAGCGTAAGTGACCTGCGCATTGTTGAGGGTCGCGGTCGAGCCATATGCATCGATCTGGTGGGTCTCGCCGCCGTTGACGGTCAACACCGAATCATTCTGCAGATTCCAGGCTTCCACGGGATCGCCAGCAATCACTTCGGCGGTCTGGTTATCGAGATCACCGGCCCAGGCAAGGGGGGCAAGGCCGGTGCTGGCAAGCACCGCGGCGAGGCTGCAGGCGAGCGGGTTGAGCGAAAAGGCGGAACGCGGATGACGGTTCATGGTGCGACCTCAGGCTGGGAAAGCGGGTGGACACTTCTAAGCCCGATTCAGGCAGGTGGCGTACAAGCGCGGTGTCCAGTTCGACGTCAAGTGTCGTGTTCGACCTGCTCGCTTCCCATGCAATTAGTTGCAAAGCGGGCTTGTTGGAGTCACGTTCATGGGCAACTGTTCAGCCCCGCGGCATGGGCGCTCCGTGAGCGATCTGCAATGCGTTCGATGGTGCGGCACGGCCTTGTTCGCAAACATGTGTGGCGTCCATCTGGAGCCACACGACATCGAAGCGACTGAACCCGAATGTATGGCGGGGTGAAACGGGTCAGTTGCAACTCTCCCATGAGGATAGGTTTGCCCTCCTGCGTGTGGAGCAGAACGGCACGGGGGGGGGAGCGTTCCGACTCAGGTGGATTGAACCGGCGCATGGCCTGGATGGCGGCAATGTTGGGGCAGGCGGCACCTTTGATTTCCAGCATTCTGGTCGTCACGGCGCTTGCCATTGTGCATCTGGATGTACGGCCTGCACACCTCGGGAAGTGACATCAGGCTTCGACATCGCTAGAGAATGAACGTATTTCCCCCGGGGCCGCGAGAAAGCAGGTTCGGCGCAGCAATCTGCGTGGCATGGGCGAGTGATGACACAATCAAGAAGCTTGTTAACGAGAATAAACGTCGTGTAAACAGCGGATTGTCTTATCAGACGTTGCAATTAATTGCATGGCTGGTGTTGAACGCGACATTCACCATGCCGGTCTCAATAAATGGACACTGGCACATGCGATACCGTCAAATTCGACACACGGCGCTGCCCCTCGCACTGACGGCCGCCCTCACCGTTGGCATTCCCTTCAGTGCGCACGCACAGCAGATCATCGCTGATGGAGACGCACAAACGCCGTCAGCGGGTGAATACAGCACAACCGGAAGGGGCAATCATGCCTTCCATGCGTTCAATGGCGGCAGCATCGTGCCGCTGGGTGTGGTCAAGGTGAGCGCCAGCGATGGTGCATCCGCAGTCCGGGCCGAAGGTGCTGGCAGCCGTATCGAGCTGACTGGTTCGGCCCTGGTCACCACCGGTCTTGCTGCCACCACGGCATTGGCGACGACGGGCGGCGAACTGCGTCTGGCGGCTACCGATGTAATCAACAAGGGCACCGGCATAGGCGTTGAGGCACACACCGGCAGCCAGGCCACGCTGCAGGATGTGAACATCCGCATGGAAGGTGCGTCATCGGTCGGCCTCGGCGGTGGAGGTGACATCGCGATGACCGGTGGCTCGATCTTGGCGATGGGGCGGGGCAACCGGGCGGTGGCGGCCACCGGGGCGAACATGATCCTGACCGGCGTTGCAATTGAAGGCGAGTCGGGCATCTGGCTGGGCGATGGCAACGAGCTTGAGCTTGCGGGAAGCAGCGTGAAGGCCAGCGGCAACGCGCTTAACATCAGTGGTCGCGGCAATGCAGTGACTGTGGCGGACTCCAGCTTCCACAGCAATGGCAATTCGACGGGTACCGTCATGATGGTCTCCGATTCGACGCTGACCATGGCACGCAGTGCTGTCATCAGCGAGGGTGATCGGGCTGCCGGTATCGATGTGCGAAGAGGTGTGGTGGATCTGGACACTTTGAAAGTGACCACGTCCGGAGAGAGGAGTTACGGGTTGTACGCTAACTTCGCCGCCTCCGGCGCTGATCCGGCCATCAACGCGACTGCGACCAAAGTTCATACTTCTGGTGCAGGTGCGATAGGCGCCATCGCCCACCAGGGTGGCGGCATCCACCTTGATGACAGCATCATCCTTACCGAAGGCCGGGAGGCACATGGTGTGCTGATCGGCGGCATTGGCGAAATGACGTTGACCGGTTCGCACATTCGCACCGAGGGCGAAGGGTCATGGGCTGCAGTGATCAACGATCGCGGTCGCCTGACCATCGACGGTGGCTCGCTGATCGGCACGCAGCACGGCGGTGTGTGGGTGCGCAGCACGCGTGATCCGGGCCTGACGCTGGGCAATGGTGCAGTGGTATCCGGTGGCAACGGCATTGCGCTGGCGCTGGATGCGGCCGTGGCAGGTCGCTTCGATGTGGCGCTGGAAGGCGGTGCGCAGCTGCTGGGCGACATAGTGACCACCCCGGAGGATGTCGATGCTGGGTTGATGCCGCAATCGCAGGTGCATGTGCGCCTGGCCGACGCCTCGCTGTGGCAGGGCGCTTCGGATCGAGTGCAGACCGTGGCGCTGGACGACGGCAGCCAATGGACGCTGACCGGTGATGCCACCGTGGGCGAACTGCAGGTGCGCGACAGCGCGCTGGTGCTGTCCGATGGCAGCGGACGCTTCAACACGCTCACCGTGGACGGTGATCTGCACACCGAGGGTGCCACGTTCCTGTTCAACGGTGCGCTGGGTGATGACAGCTCGGCCATGGATCGGCTGCACGTGCGCGGCGATGCCTCGGGCGATGCGCAGATTGCAGTGCGCAACATCGGGGGCGTGGGCGCGGAGACGGTCGATGGCATCCGCCTGATCGAGGTGGACGGCGCATCGCTGGCCAGCTACACGCTGGCCAGGCGTGCGGTCGGTGGCGCCCATGAATACTTCCTGTTCCAAGGCGGGCTGGCCAATCCAGGTGATGGTGCCTGGTATCTGCGTTCGCAGTGGTTCGATCACTGCGCGGAAGATCCGTTTGCCGCCGGCTGCTCGGGTGGCCCGGGCCCGGGCCCCGACCCGGGTGATGGCGGCGGCGAGGGAGAGGGTGGCGGCGAGGGAGAGGGTGGCGGCACGGTTGATCCGATCCGGCCGCCGCCGATGTTGCGCCCGGAAGCCGGTGCGTACCTGGCCAACCAGCGGGCGGCGGTAACCATGTTCGACCACGGCCTGCACGAACGTGTGGGCGCGGTATCGATGCAGGAAGGGCGCACTGCATGGGCGCGTGTGGGCCGCAGTGCAGCCGATTTCACCGCCGTGGGCGGGCAGCTGTCGGTGGACGGCAGCACCTCGGTACTGCAGATCGGCAGCGATCTGCTGCGGCGGGGCAATGCAGCGTTCGGGGTGATGCTGGGCAGTGGGCGTGCCGACAATCGCGTTGCATCGGATCTGACCGGCTACACGGCCAATGGCCGCGTACGTGGTACAGCGGTGGGTGCATATGCCACCTGGATGCAGGATGCGGAAGGAACGCATGGCGCGTACATGGATGCCAGCCTGCAGCATGCCCGCTTCGACAACCGCGTGCAGGGCATCGGCCTGGAGCGCGAAACCTATGACTCACGCACGATCCGCACGTCGCTGGAAGGTGGCTATACCTTCACTGTTTGGCAGGGGGCGATGGGCCAGCTGTATCTGCAGCCGCAGGCGCGGGTGTCCTACACCGATTACCGCGCCGATCGCCATGTGGAACAGAACGGCACCGTGGTCGACCGTGCCGATGCCGGTGGCCTGAACGGTCGCGTGGGCGTGCGTGTATTCGGCCATGGCACGGCGGCGGGCAATCGCATGCAGCCCTACCTGGGTGTGAACTGGCTGCGCGGCAGCGGCACCCACACGGTGCAGTTCAACAGAAACACGGTGGCCGCTGATGTGCCGCGCAACCGCTATGAAATGCAGGCCGGTGCCGAGCTGCAGCTTGGCCAGCGCTGGGGCGCGTGGGGTGGCATGACCGTGCAGCGTGGTGACCACGGCTACCGCAACGTGGGCGGCCAGCTGGGTGTGCGCATGGCCTGGTAAACGTGACGGCACGGGCTTCCGCAGAGCCGAGCCTATGCTCGGCTCACCGCGCGAAGCTCGGTGCACCGTGATCTGAATGGAGAGCAGCCGAGCGTGGGCTCGGCTCTACAGGTGCACGTTTTGGTAGCGCCGGGCCATGCCCGGCGGGCATCACACCGGCGGCAACACCTTGCCAGGGTTGAGGATGCCATCCGGATCCAGCGCGGCCTTGATCGCGCGCATGGTGGCCAGCGTGGCCGGGGTGAAGGCGCGGGCCATGAAATCGCGCTTGGCCAGGCCGATGCCATGTTCACCGGACAGCGTGCCGCCCAGCGCCAGGGTCAGTTCGAAGATCTTCGGCAGCGCGGCATGCGCACGTGCGTTCTCGTCGGCGTCATCCGGGTGGTAGAGGATGTTGACGTGCAGGTTGCCGTTGCCGGCATGGCCGAAGGTGACGATGGTGAGCGTGTAGTCGCGGGCCAGTGCCTGCACGCCGGCCACCAGATCGGGAATGCGCGACACCGGTACAACTACATCCTCATTGATCTTGCCCGGGGCCACGCTGCGCAGTGCAGGTGAGAGCGCCTTGCGTGCGGCCCACAGCTGGTCACGTGCGCGGCCTTCCATCGCCACATCCAGTTCGATCATGCCGTCGCCTTCAGCGGCGGTGGCCAGTGCCTGCAGCAGGTAGGGCAGGGTGTCGTGGTCACCATCGGCTTCGACCAGCAGCATGGCGCCGGCCTGCGGCACTTCGGCACCATTGAGCCGCAGCAGTTCCAGGCTGCGTGCATCCATGAATTCCAGGCGCGTGGGCACCACCGGCTGCGACATCAGGCGCGATACCGCCGCAGCGGCCGCATCGGCATCGCGGTACAGCACGCGCAGCCCGGCCTGGCTGACCGGCAGCGGGGTCAGCTTCAACGTGGCTTCCACGATCAACGCCAGCGTGCCTTCGCTGCCCACCAGCAGGTGGGTCAGGTCGTAGCCGGTGGCGTCCTTGGTGTAGGCGCCGCCGCAGCGGATCACCTCGCCGGTGCCGGTGACCGCCACCAGGCCCAGCACGTTGTCGCGGCTGGTGCCGTACTTCACCGCGCGCGGGCCGCCAGCGTTGCAGGCCAGGTTGCCGCCGATGCTGCAGGCTTCGGCGCTGGACGGGTCCGGCGCCCAGAACAGGCCGTGTGGAGCCAGCGCCTGCTGCAGGGCGCCGTTCAACACGCCGGGCTGCACCACGGCGCAGCGGTCGCCGGCACGGATCTCCACGATGCGGTCCATGCGGGTGAACGACAGCACGATGCTGCCCGGCAACGGCACGGCCGCGCCGGTGGTACCGGTGCCTGCGCCGCGTGCAACCAGCGCTACGTGGTGTGCACGGCAGGCGCGGACCAGTGCCTGCACCTGTTCGATATCGGCGGGCAACGCAACAGCGGCGGGGCGTTGGTGGCGCCATGAGTTGTCCTGCGCGTTCGCCTCCAGCGCGCCGTCATCCATGCGCCAGCCCTCCGCGCCCAGCAGGGCGGACAGTTCGGCAACCAGGGCAGCGGGCAGGGCAGTACTCATGACGGATCTCGTGGGGCAACGGGAGCGGGTTGGATCAGTTTCCAGGCGACAACGGCGCCGGCCAGCGGCAGCCAGACCCAGCGCAGTTCGGACAACAGCGTGGCGAGGCCACGTGCGCTGAAGAACTGCGCGGCAAACGGTGAAACGCGGATCGGTCGCCACGGCGCGAAGAAGCGTTGTTCGCTCCACGGCCAGGCGAGGGCAACGCCGAGGCCGCCGGAGGTCATCGCATCCAGCAGCGGGTGGCTGGCCGCGCAGATGAAGACGAATACAGCGGCTTGCACGGTAGATGCCACCGTTGGCCGCGCCCTGGTGGGTGCCAACCTTGGTTGGCACGAAACCGCCGACCAAGGTCGGCGACTACCGGAGCTGTGTGGTGCCGACCAAGGTCGGCGACCAGCAAAGAACGCCAACACCGCCGCCATCGCCGCCAGCACGCAGGCAAACAGCAGCGAATGGCTGGCCCCACGATGGCCGAACGCATCGGCATAGGGAATGTGCAGGGCGAACGCCAGCACATCGGCATCGGGAAGCATGGCGGCGATCACGCCGGCAACCAGCAGGCGCGGCGGGATGCGGCCGCGATCCGCCGCGCACCACAGCGCCAGCGGTACGGCGGCATGGGTGATGATCGACGGCATCAGTCACGCACCGTGGTCGTGCCGGCCAGGCCGCGCTCTGGTAGGTGCCAACCTTGGTTGGCACAGAAGCGCCGACCAAGGTCGGCCTCTACCAGAGCGGACGGTATCCATCAGCAATCATCCAGCCGGAACGCATCACGCAGCCACCGCAGCTGCGGCGGCTCGCCCGTGGCGTCAACCACGTCAAAACGGCAGGGTGCATCGGCCAGAGCGGGATTGTCCTGCAGGTACAACTGTGCGGCATGCGCCAAGCGCCGGCGTTTGCGTGCATCCACCGAAGCGGCGCCACCGCCGAAGTCAGAACGTGCGCGATAGCGCACTTCCACGAACACCACGGTGCCAGCGTCATCCATCACCAGGTCCAGTTCGCCGCCACGGTAGCGCACGTTGCGCGCGCGTGGCTGCAGGCCGGCCTGTTGCAGATGCTGCTCGGCGGCGACTTCCACCGCCGAGCCACGTTGGCTGCGCTCAGCGACCACCGACGATCGGCATCGGCCGGCCGCCATTGAAGGTGGACCATGCCGGCTGGCGCAGGATGTTGCCGTTGCTGTCCAGGAACAGGGTGCCGGTAGCGCCGTCCAGGCCGCCTTCATTCGACAGCTTGTCCAGGTAGGCGGTGATCTTCCAGGCATCGGCGCCGAAGGCGAACAGGCGACCGGCCGCACCGCGGGCGCTGGGCAGCGCGCTGGCAACCTGGCTGGCCGACGGCAGGCCGGACACGCTGCGCACGTTCCAGGCTTCGTTCGGGTAGACGATGCCATCCAGCGCCACGTCTTCTTCCATCTTGCCGCTGCCGACAGTCAGCTGCGAGGTGCCGACGCGGGTCGCGCCACCGGCACCGGCCAGCGCCAGCTGCGGCGCCAGCAGGCGCGCCTGCGGCGCGCGCACGGCCAGGAACACGGCATCGACCTGGCCGGCATTGCGCACCTGTGCGCCAACGTCGCCCACCGCATCGCTGACGCCGATCGAGGCCACCACCTGGCCACCACGCTGGGCAAAGCGCTGGGCGAAGGCGGCGGCAGCACGGCGGCCGGTGTCGTCGGCGCTGTTGATCACCAGCGCCTTGCCACGCTCGCGGCCACGCAGGTATTCGGCGGCGACGATGCCGTCGTCTTCCGGCGCCAGCGAGAAACCGGCGCTGCCGGCCGGCGGTGCATCCTTGCCGCGGTTCAGGGCCAGCACCGGCACCTGCAGCTGCTGGCGGCCATACACTGCGTCCACTTCGTCGCGGCCCAGCGGGCCGACCACGAAGTCGGCACCGGAGGCAACGGCCTTGTCGTAGGCGGCCAGGGCGCCGGCCGGGGTGCCGGCGGTGTCGAAGAAGTTGATGTCCGGGCGGCGGCGGCTTTCACCGTAGTAGGCACTCAGCAGGCCATCGCGCACCGGCTGTGCGGCGGTGGCCAGGCGGCCGCTGAGCGGCAGCAGCACGGCCAGCTTGGCCGGCGGCCGGTAACCGTCGCTCATCGCCGGCGGGCGCTTGCTGGTATCGAACTGGGCGGCGCCATCGCGGTCGAACGGACGCGGCAACGGCAGGCCGCGTGCGATCAGCGCACGGCCAGCGAAGTTGTACAGCGGGTCGTTGGCCGGCAGGGCGGCGGCACGGCTGCGCAGGGTGGCGTCGTCGAGGGTACCGAGCAGGCCGGAGATGGCGGCCTGGTTCTCGCTGCGCGCACTGCCGGTCAGGCTGGCATGGGCGCGGGCGCGCTCGGTGGCGGCGCCGAACGCGTCGCCGGTGCCCTGCAGCGCGTTGGCGCGGGCCACGTACCAGCGCGTGCGCAGCGCGGGGAAGACGTTGTCGCCATGTTCCTTCAGCAGGGCCAGGGCCTGCGCCGGCTGCTTGTCGGCCAGTGCCAGCTCGGCGCCGGTCAGCTGGTAGCGCTGCAGGCTGGGGCCGGACAGCTGGCGGGCGGTGAGCTGGCCGAGCAGGCTGCGCGCGCGGGCACTGTCGCCGGCCAGGTGCCAAGCCCAGGCCGCGTCGGCCAGCGCATTGCTGCGGGCACCACCGCGCAGGGTGGCGGCCAGGCCTTCCAGTTGCAGCGCGGCATCGCGCGGCTTGCCCTGTTCGATCAGCGCCAGCGCCTGGCTCTGCGCCGGCGATTCGGGCGCGCTGGTCAGGCTGGTGGTGGCACAGCCGGCCAGCAGCATCAGCGACAACGACAGGGCGGAGATCCGTGCGGCGGGCTTGTTCATGATCGGGTCCATGCGATGAGGGCAGCGGCCTTGGCCGGGTACACGCTACGATTCTACCCTTGCCCCGTGAGTACCGCTGAAATGAGTGTCCCAACCCTGTACGTCGTCGCCACCCCGATCGGCAACCTGGCCGATCTGAGCCCGCGCGCGCAGGAGGTGCTGCGGTCGGTGGCGGCCATCTGTGCCGAGGACACCCGCCGCAGCGGTCAGCTGTTGTCGCATTTCGGCATCCAGCAACCGCTGGTGGCCCTGCATGAACACAACGAAGAGGCCTTGGCGCAGCGCCTGGTGTCGCGCCTGCAGGCTGGCGAATCGCTGGCGCTGGTCAGCGATGCCGGCACCCCGCTGGTCAGTGACCCCGGTTTCCGCCTGGTGCGTGCCGCGCGCGCGGCCGGCATCAAGGTCAGCCCGATTCCTGGCGCCTGTGCCGCCATCGCCGCGTTGAGCGTGGCCGGCCTGCCCAGTGACCGCTTCAGCTTCGAGGGTTTCCTGCCGGCCAAGGCCAGCGGCCGCCGCGACCGTCTGCAGGCGCTGGCCGGTGAAGTACGCACGATGGTGTTCTATGAATCCTCGCATCGCATCGCCGAGTCGCTGGCGGACATGGCGGCGATCTTCGGCGGCGAGCGCCCGGCAGTACTGGCGCGCGAACTGACCAAGCTGTTCGAGACCGTGCTCGATGGCGACCTGGCCGGCCTGCTGGCCAAGGTGGAAGCCGACGAGAACCAGCGCAAGGGCGAGTTTGTGGTGATGGTGCAGGGCGCCGGCGACGATGAGCAAGCGCAGCTGGCGCATGGCCGCCGTGTGTATGCCAAGCTGAGCGAACACCTGCCGCCGTCGACCGCGGCCAAGCTGGCGGCCGAGCTGACCGGCGCACCGCGCAAGGCGTTGTACGGCAGTTGATGGATCGTGCGGACCAAGGTCCGCACCCACCAAAGCGGCGGAATCGGTAGATCCACGCCATGCGTGGATGGGTTAGACCTCCAGTAGATCCACGCCCTGCGTGGATGGATGAACCGGACGCCGCGATCAGCACGGCAGGACGGGCGTGCGTAGGCTAGAATGTGCGCTGGCGGAGCCGGCCAGACAGTCGCGTCATCCCTTCGGGGGTGCCGAGGAAAGTCCGGGCTCCATAGGGCAAGGTGCCAGGTAACGCCTGGGCGGCGCAAGCCGACGGAAAGTGCAACAGAAAGATACCGCCTACGTCTTCTTCGGAAGGCCGGTAAGGGTGAAATGGTGCGGTAAGAGCGCACCGCGAGTCTGGCAACAGACCGGCACGGCAAACCCCACCTGGAGCAAGACCAAATAGGGATCCTTTGGCGCGGCCCGCGTTGGATCCGGGTAGGTTGCTTGAGCGTTGCGGTGACGTAACGCCTAGAGGAATGACTGTCCACGACAGAACCCGGCTTATCGGCCGGCTCCGCCTCCTTCTTCCATATGCATGAACCGCGCATCGGTAGTGCCGGCCGCTGGCCGGCAACCTCCTCACCAGCAGACGCATCGTGCTGTTGCCGGCCAGCGGCCGGCACTACCGGGATGATGTCCGGCCTCAGCCCGGCGTGCGGTACTGCCCGGCGGAAATGAACTGCTCGAAGCGTTCGCACCACACCACGACGGTGCTGTAGTCGTCCACGTTGACGCTTTCAGGCACGTCCACCAGGAAACGGTTGAAGGTCTTCACCTCGCCGATGCGCTGGGCCTGCGCCTTGATCTTCAGGAAATCGGCCTTGTTGTCGACGAAGTCGCGGACCAGGTAGACCTTGTAGTCCGGCCCCGGTCCCATCTTTCCGTCGAACGCGACCTGGCGTGCGCTGACGCTGACCTTGCCGTCGGCCCAGTGCACCGCGTCGCTGCCTTTGAGGTCACGGCGGAAGGTGGTGTGGTAGGTGGCGTCGTTCATCGCGGCCTGCACCTGCGTGATCGGCGGGTCATCGGGGGCGATCAGGATCGGCAGCAGATAGATGCCCAGGCCGAAGCCCAGGCCGAGGGTGAGCAGGTGGGTGGCGAGCAGGATGAGGGTGCGGCGCATGGGGCCTCCATGTAGATGTGGATCGCGCGGCCTGGTGCCGGGCACGACCACTTTGGGAGGTTGGGGGCGGCATTTATAGACACAGTGCCAGACGCAAAAAGGGCACAGTGGGGTGGCCGCAGCAGCGCAGGCCCTGTGGTGCGGGCGGAAAGGCGCTGCGTCGGGAAGCTGAATGACGCCGTTGGCAGTCCTGGAGCGGGTAGTGCCGGCCGCTGCGTGGCTTGCCCGAAGATCCGGAAGTTGCCGGCCAGCGGCCGGCACTACCCCGCTGGAAAGGGATTCCGGGCAGCGGCCAGCATGACCGGGTCAGAAAATGACGTGGCTCTGTCCGTTGGCTGCGCCCTGCGGGCCAAAGCGGCGCTCGTGGATTTCGCCGTGGCCATCGGCGTCGATCAACAGCACGGTGCTGGCGCGGGTGCCGTAGTCGTCGCCGCGGATGAAGGCCGGGCTCAGCCAGCGCTCGCGTTCCAGGCCGATGCCGGTGTCGGGCAGGTCGCTATCGGCGGGGCGATGTTCGTCGGCGAGGGCGTTCCAGAGCGGGGTCAGGTCTGGGGTCAGATCCCTTTCGCTTTGCGAAAGGGATCTGACCCCATCTTCCTGCAGCCAGGTTTCAAGGGCAGCCATCAGCCGCCGGGTCTTCGGCCACGGCGCGTCCAGTGCGCCGTTGGACATGCCATGCACGCCGGGGCCCAGGCTCTGCCGCTCGGCGGGGTGGTTGCCCAGGAACTCCAGGCTGTGGCCGTCGGCCAGCAGCAGGTTGAAGGGCGCATACGCGCCCGCCACGGTCGCCAGCCGGTCGATATGCACGGCGGCCGGGTCGCGGCCGCGCAGGAAGTCGGCCACCAGCGCCCCCCGGGACGGGCCGGTCTGTGCGGCCAGCGGATCGCGGACATTGGTGACCACGGCCATGCGGCCGCCGGTACCGACACCGGCCCAGCCACCGCCGGAGCGCAGGTCGCGTCCCCCGATGACGGAGGTCTCATCTTGCCAGGGGGCCAGCGCCGCCGTCGGGCGGGCGTGGAACTCATCACGGTTGCCGGTCATCACCAGCCGCCAGCGCGGGTGGTGCATCCAGCCAAGAGCGAGCAGGCACATGGCCTCATTGTGCATGGTTTGCGCAGTCCGGCGGTGTTTCCGGCCGGTTCCGGATGAATGCGCGGGCGATGTTTCACGCCCTGTCTACAGCCCTGAACTTCCGTTCAATCTCAAAAATTGAGACGGATCAGCAACTTGTGGATAAGCCTTGAACAATTCTCTAAAGGTTGTTGCAAGCCATTGATGCGGCTGGCGATTTCCCCGCTGAAAAGTTGTTGACAACCCTTCGGCCGCTGCTAAGGTGGGCATCAGAGGGAAATCCGGGTGTTTTGTGGGTTTTCGTGGTTCAATGTTTCACCGGGCGAAGGATAGGTGCACGCGTCGTGTTCCAGGGCGAGACGGCCATCACAGTTGACGATAAAGGGCGCATGGCGGTTCCCACCGCTTACCGCGACCTCGTCGCGCGCGCCAGCAACAACCGTCTCGTATTGACCTACAACCCGTTCGAAGCCGGCTGCCTGTGGCTGTATGCAGAGTCGGAATGGGAGCGGGTCCGCGACGACGTCATGTCCAAGCCCAACACCCAGCGCGTCGTGCGCCTGTTGCAGCAGAAGCTGGTCGGCTCGGCCGCCCATCTGGAACTGGACGGCAACGGTCGCATCAGCATCCCCGCCAGCCACCGCGGTGCGGTGGGCATTGAAAAGAAGGCGGTATTGCTCGGTATGGGCGACAAGTTCGAATTGTGGAGCGAGCAGGCGCATCGGGCCCTGATCCAGCAGACGTTGTCTGACGAGGATCTGGGTGATGGGTTGCTCGACCTGAAGTTGTGAGCCGGGGTGCCCGGATGCGCCCAGAAGCGCAGGCCGGTCACCTTCCGGTGTCGCAGTCGCCGGCGGTGCACCTGCCGGTCCTGTACACCCAGGTCATTGAAGGCCTGAGGGTGATCGAAAACGGACGTTATCTGGATGGCACGTTCGGTCGTGGCGGTCATGCACGTGGCGTGCTCACCCAGCTCGGTCCCGAGGGGCGCCTGCTGGTCATGGACAAGGATCCGGAAGCCATCGCCGTTGCCGAGCGCGATTTCGCGCCGGACCCGCGCGTGTCCATCTTCCGTGGCAGCTTCGCCCAGCTGCTGCAGTGGGATGCGACGGCTGAAGGCCTGGACGGCGTGCTGTTCGACCTGGGCGTGTCTTCGCCGCAGCTGGACGTGGCCGAGCGGGGTTTCAGCTTCGGCAAGGACGGCCCGCTGGACATGCGCATGGACCCGGACAGCGGTGAAAGCGCCGCGCAGTGGATCAACCGCGCCGAAGACCGCGAGATCGCCGATGTGCTGTGGACCTATGGCGAAGAGCGCCAGAGCCGCCGCATCGCCCGTGCCATCGTGGCCCGCCGCGAGAAGCAGCCGTTCACCCGCACCGCCGAACTGGCCGAGCTGATCGCCTCGGTGATGCCGCGTGGAAAGGACAAGATCCACCCGGCCACGCGCAGCTTCCAGGCCATCCGCATCCACATCAACCGCGAGCTGGCCGATCTGGAAGCCGGGCTCGACGCGGCGGTAGAGCGGCTCAAGCCCGGTGGCCGGCTGGCGGTGATCAGCTTCCATTCGCTGGAAGACCGCATCGTCAAGCAGTACATGAACCGCCTGGCCAAGGCGCCGCCGGCCAACCGCCGCCTGCCCGAGGCGGTCGCGTTCGTGCCGACGCTGGACCTGATCGGTGGCGCCATCAAGGCCACCGACGAAGAGCTGGCGGCCAACCCGCGCGCCCGCAGCGCCGTGCTGCGCGTGGCCCAGAAGCGGGAGGCCGATGCATGAGCCGGCTGCTGCTGATCATCCTGTTGGCCTCCACCGTGGCCTCGGCGATCGGCGTCGTGTTCGTGCGTCACCGTCACCGGCAGACGTTCATCGAGCTGTCGCGCGCCGAGCGCAAGCGCGATGACATCAACCTCGAATTCGGCCGCCTGCAGCTCGAGCAGGCGACCCTGGCCGAAGCCAACCGTGTCGATCGCATCGCCCGCGAAAAGCTCGGCATGAAGTTCCCCGAGGCTGCCGACATCGTGGTGGTGCGGCCATGAGCAAGACCGGCCGCAACCGCCCGCGCAACGCCTTCAACCTGCGCCAGCGCCTGCGCTGGGTCGCGCTGGCGCTTGGCCTGTGCTCGGTGTCGCTGGTCGGTCGCGCCGCCTACGTGCAGATCATCAACAGCGATTTCTACCAGCGCCAGGGCGAGGCCCGTTACCTGCGCGAACTGCCGATCAAGACCTCGCGCGGCATGATCACCGACCGCAACGGCGAACCGCTGGCGGTGTCCACGCCGGTCGCCTCGATCTGGGTCAACCCGCAGGACCTGCTGCGTTCGCCCGAGCGCATCCCGGAGCTGGCCCAGGCGGTCGGCATGTCGGTGGACGAGCTGAGCAGCCGCCTGTCGCAGAAGTCGGACAAGGAATTCATGTACCTGCGTCGCCGGATCAATCCGGACGAGGCAGAGAAGGTGGTCGCGCTGAAGATTCCGGGCGTGGCCGCGCAGCGCGAGTTCCGCCGCTTCTACCCGCAGGGTGAGGCGATGGCGCACGTGCTGGGCTTCACCAACATCGACGACCGTGGCCAGGAAGGCCTGGAACTGGCGTTCGACGAATGGCTGCGCGGCAAGGCCGGTGCCAAGCGGGTGATCCGCAACCGCAAGGGCGAAACCGTCGAAAGCGATCTGCTGCGCGCCGCCGAACCGGGCAAGGACCTGACCCTCAGCATCGACCGCCGCATCCAGTACCTGGCGTTCAAGGAACTGCGCAACGCGCTGGTGGCCAACAAGGCGGCCGGCGGTTCGATGGTGATCATGGACGTGACCACCGGCGAGATCCTGGCCATGGTCAACCTGCCGACCTACAACCCGAATTCGCTGACCGGCGCGCTGCCCGATGCGCGCCGCAACCGTGCGGTGACCGATCTGGTCGAGCCGGGTTCGACGATGAAGCCGTTGACCATCGCTACCGCGCTGCAGGCCGGTGCGGTGACCAAGGACACCATCATCGACACCAACCCGGGCTACATGCAGGTGGCCCGCTTCACCATCCGCGACGTGCCGCGCAACAACGGCGTGTTGAACGTGACCGGTGTGATCACCCGCAGTTCCAACATCGGCGCGGCCAAGGTTGCGGCAAAGATGCCGGACCAGGTGTTCTACGATGGGGTGCGCCGCTTCGGCTACGGCTCGGTGCCGCATAGCGGCTTCCCGGGTGAATCCGGTGGCGTGGTGCGGCGCCCGGCCAACTGGGACGGCGCCACCAAGACCACCATGTCCTACGGCTACGGCCTGAACGTGACGCCGCTGCAGATCGCCACCGCCTACTCGGCGCTAGCCAATGGCGGCAAGCTGATCGCGCCGACCTTCGTCAAAGGCCAGCGCAACGAAGCGCATCAGATCATCGATGAGAGCGTCGCCAGGCAGGTGGTGGCGATGATGGAAACGGTGGTGACCCAGGGCGGCGCCAAGCAGGCAGCGGTGCTGGGTTACCGCGTGGCCGGCAAGACCGGTACCGCGCGCAAGACCGGCCCCGGCGGTTACGAGCGCGGCCATTACAACGCGCTGTTCGCCGGCGTAGTGCCGGCCACCAACCCGCGCTTCGCCACCGTCATCGTCATCAACGACCCGCAGGCCGGCAAGTTCTACGGCGGCCTGGTGTCGGCGCCGGTCTACCACAACGTGATGGAAGGCACCCTGCGCCTGATGGACGTGCCGCTGGACGACCTGCAGTCGTGGCTGGCCGCACAACAGTCCGGCAAGGTCGGCCACTCGGCCTCGATCCTGCCCGCGCCCCCGGCCGAGGCCGCGCTGCCGGCCGATGCCGCCGCTGAATTCGATGCTGCGCTGCCCAGCGCGCACGCCCAGACGCCGCCCGCTACGGGAGGCACGCAATGAGTCCTTCGATGTTGCTTTCGCAGTTGCTTCCGGACGTCGCTCTTGCAGGGCACGACCCCGTTCTGACCGGCCTGGTGCTGGACAGCCGCGCCGTGCGCCCCGGCAATGCCTTCGTCGCCATTGCCGGTTTCGGCGCGCATGGCCTGGGGTTTGTCGAGCAGGCCCGTGCGGCCGGCGCCGGCGTCATCCTGTTCGAACCGCCGGCACCTGCCGAGCTGCCGGCCCCGACCGATGCGATCGCCGTGCCGGGCCTGCGCGCGCGCATGGGTGCGATGGCCGACCAGTTCCATGGCGCACCGTCGCGGGCGATGGCGATGGTCGGTGTCACCGGTACCAACGGCAAGACCTCCACCGTGCAGCTGCTGGCCCAGGCCTGGCACCTGCTCGGAACGCCCAGTGGCAGTATCGGCACGTTGGGCGCCGGACTTTATGGTGCGGTTGAACCGACCGGTTTCACCACGCCGCTGGTGCTGCAGATGCATGCGCTGCTGGCGCAGCTGCGCGACGCCGGTGCGCGCGCGGTGGCGATGGAAGTCAGCTCGCACGCGCTGGACCAGGGCCGTGTGGATGCCGTGCACTACGACGTGGCGGTGTTCACCAATCTCACCCGCGACCATCTGGACTACCACGGTGACATGGCCAGCTACGGCGCGGCCAAGGCGCGGCTGTTCCATCGTCCGGGCCTGAAGTCCGCGGTGATCAATCTTGACGACGCCTTCGGCCGCCAGCTGTTCGCCGGCCTGCCGGCGGGCGTGCAGCCGATCGGCCTGAGCTCGCGCGGTGCCACCGATGCCAGTGTGCGCGCCGAAGCGCTGCAGCTGGACGGCCGTGGTATTGCGTTCGACCTGGTCATCGACGGCCAGCGCGCGGCGGTGCAGTCGCCGCTGCTGGGCCGCTTCAACGTGGACAACCTGCTGGCCGTGGCCGGCACCCTGCATGCGCAGGGCCAGCCGCTGCCGCGCATCGCCGAGGTGCTGTCGGCGCTGCAGCCGATCCGTGGCCGCATGAACCGCCTCGGTGGCGAAGACGGCCTGCCGACCGTGGTGGTCGACTACGCACACACCCCGGACGCGCTGGAACAGGCGCTGGACAGCCTGCACGGCCATCTGCAGGGCACGCTGTTCTGCGTGTTCGGCTGCGGTGGCGAACGTGATACCGGCAAGCGCCCGCAGATGGCCGCCATCGCCGAGCGTCTGGCCAACCAGGTCATCGTCACCGACGACAACCCGCGTGGCGAGGATGGCGATGTGATCGTGGCCGACATCCTGGCCGGCTTCACCGATGCCTCCGCCGTGACCGTGCAGCGCAGCCGCGCGCGTGCGATCGGCCTGGCGGTGAAGCGTGCCGCTGCCGGCGACATCATCCTGATCGCTGGCAAGGGCCACGAGCCGTACCAGGAAGTGAACGGCGTGCGCCATGACTTCGACGACACCGAAGTGGCTGCCGCTGCACTGGCAGCCAAGGCCGGTGTTCTAGCGGCCCAGGCTGGGGAGGGCGCCGCATGAAGCGCACCCTGCTTTCGCTGATCGCACACTGGGCCGGCGGCGAGATCCACGGCGATGACGTGGCCATCGATGCGGTCAGCAATGACACCCGCAGCCTCGGCCCGGGCAGCCTGTATGTGGCGCTGCGTGGCGAGCGTTTCGATGGCCATGATTTCGCCGCAGATGCGCTGGCGCGCGGTGCCAGTGCGCTGCTGGTCGAGCGCCTGCTGCCGATCGAACTGCCGCAGGTGCTGGTGGCTGACAGCGAACTGGCGCTGGCGAAGGTCGCCACCGGCATGCAGCGCGACCGCGGCACCGAGGTGTTTGCGATCACCGGCAGCAACGGCAAGACCAGCGTGAAGAGCCTGCTGCTGTCGATCCTGCAGCAGGTGGCACGGCACGCGCACAAGGTGGTCTACGCCAACCCGGGCAACCGCAACAACGAAATCGGCCTGCCGCTGGCGGTGATCGATGCGCCGGAAGATGCCGACTACGCCGTCTACGAGATGGGCGCCGGCAAGCCCGGTGACATTGCCTACCTGACCGATATCGCCCGCCCGCGCTATGCGCTGGTCAACAACATCGCCCCGGCACACCTGGAACGCATGGGTAGCCTGCTCGGCGTGGCAGTGACCAAGGGCGCGATCTATGCCGCGTTGCCGGCCGATGGCGTGGCGGTGATCAATGTCGACGATGCCTACGGCCGCTGGTTCGAACAGCATTTCGTCGGCACCCCGCCGCGTTGCCGCGTGCTGCGCTACGGCCTGGAACATACCGCCGACGTGACCGCGCGCGACATCCGCGCCGGCGCGCAGGGCACCCAGTTCACCCTGGTTTCGCCAGCCGGCGAAGCACGCGTGGTGCTCGGCCTGCCGGGTCGCCACAACGTCAGCAATGCGCTGGCCGCAGCCAGCCTGGCGCTGGCCGCGGGCGTCGACCTGGCGCTGATCGCTGCCGGCCTGGCCGAAGCGCAGCCGGTGCCGGGCCGCCAGATCGCCCATCAGCTGCGCAACGGCGCGGTGCTGGTGGATGACAGCTACAACGCCAATCCCGGCTCGCTGGCGGCGGCCATCGACGCCCTGGCCGCAGCGCCGGAAGAGGGCTGGCTGGTGCTGGGCGACATGCGCGAACTGGGCCCGGACGCCGAAGCGCTGCATGCGCAGGCCGGCATCCGCGCACGTGCTGCCGGCCTGAAGCGGCTGTATGCGCTGGGTCCGCTCAGTGCCGCCGCTGCGGCCGCCTTCGGCGAAGGCGGTCGCCATTTCGCTACCCATGGTGCGCTGTCACAGGCGCTGCAGGATGAGTTGCACGCTGGTGTGCGCTGCCTGGTCAAGGGTTCCCGTGGCAGTGCCATGGACCTGATCGTCAAAGCGCTGCTGGCGCAAGGAGAGGAATCCCCGCATGTTGTATGAACTGGCTCGATGGTTGCAGCAGTTGGAGAGCCTGTTCGGGCTGTTCAACTACCAGACGTTCCGCGCCATCCTTGCCGCGCTGACGGCCCTGTTCCTGTCGCTGTGGCTCGGCCCGGCGATGATCCGCAAGCTTGCCCAGTTCAAGGGCGGCCAGCCGATCCGCAAGGACGGCCCGCAGACCCATTTCTCCAAGGCCGGTACGCCGACCATGGGCGGTTCGCTGATCCTGCTCACCATCACCCTGTCGGTGCTGATGTGGGCCGACCTGCGCAACCGCTACGTGTGGCTGGTGCTGGCGGTGATGCTGTGCTTCGGCGCCATCGGCTGGTATGACGACTGGATCAAGATCGTCCGCCGCGACCCGAACGGCCTGAAGTCGCGCTGGAAGTACCTGCTGCAGTCGATCTTCGGCCTGGCCGCGGGCCTGTTCCTGTTCTACACGGCCGACGTGCCGGCCGCGCTGACCTTCTACATCCCGATGTTCAAGTCGATCGCGCTGCCGCTGGCCGGCATCGGTTTCGTGGCCATCGCCTACTTCTGGATCGTCGGCTTCTCCAACGCGGTGAACCTGACCGACGGCCTGGACGGCCTGGCGATCATGCCGACCGTGCTGGTGGCCTGCGCGCTGGGTGTGTTCGCTTACGCCTCGGGCAACGTGGTGTTCGCCAACTACCTGCAGATCCCGCAGATTCCGGGCGCCGGCGAGCTGGTCATCATCTGTGCGGCCATCGCCGGCGCGGGCCTCGGCTTCCTGTGGTTCAACACCTATCCGGCCATGGTGTTCATGGGCGACATCGGTGCGCTGGCGCTGGGCGCGGTGCTGGGCACGATCGCGGTGATCACCCGCCAGGAACTGGTGCTGGTGATCATGGGCGGCGTGTTCGTCATCGAAACGCTGTCGGTGATGATCCAGGTCGCCTCGTTCAAGCTGACCGGCAAGCGCGTGTTCCGCATGGCGCCGATCCACCACCATTTCGAACTGAAGGGCTGGCCCGAGCCGCGCGTGATCGTGCGCTTCTGGATCATCTCCGTCGTGCTCGTGCTGATCGGCCTGGCCACGTTGAAGGTGCGCTGAGATGAACGACCTGTCCCGCCAGGCAACACGCCTTGAAGCCATCGAAGGCAGCTACGACAAGTGGCTGCTGGGCGCGATCATCGCGCTCACCGGCGTGGGCGTGGTGATGGTGGCGTCCAGCTCGATCGCACTGATGAGCAGTCCGTTCTACTACCTCAACCGCCACCTGATCTTCCTGGCGGTCGGCATCGTGCTGGCGGTGATTGCCGCGCGCACCGAGCTGAAGTCGATCGAGCAGTACAACCAGATGCTGCTGCTGGGCTGCTTCGTGCTGCTGCTGGCGGTGTTCACGCCGGGCCTGGGCAGCACCGTCAACGGCGCGCGCCGCTGGATCAACCTGGGCATCTCCAAGTTCCAGACGGTCGAAGCGGTAAAGGTGCTCTACATCGTGTGGCTGTCCAGCTACCTGGTGCGTTTCCGCGACGAGGTCAACGCGACCTGGCCGGCGATGCTCAAGCCGCTGGGCGTGGCCGGTGCGCTGGTGGTGCTGCTGCTGCTGCAGCCGGACTTCGGTTCGTCCACCCTGCTGCTGGCGATCACCGCCGGCATGCTGGTGCTGGGCGGGGTGAACATGCCGCGCATGTCGATGCCGGTGATCATCGGCCTGGTCGGCATGAGCGCGCTGGCGATCATCGAGCCGTACCGCATGCGCCGCATCACCTCGTTCCTGGACCCGTGGGCCGACCAGCAGGGCGACGGCTACCAGCTGTCCAACGCGCTGATGGCGGTGGGCCGTGGCGAGTGGACCGGTGTCGGCCTGGGCAATTCGGTGCAGAAGCTGTACTACCTGCCCGAAGCGCACACCGACTTCATCTTCTCGGTGACCGCCGAGGAGTTCGGCTTCCTGGGCACCTGCGTGATCGTGGCCCTGTACGCGCTGCTGGTCGGCCGCACCTTCTGGCTGGGCATGCGCTGCGTGGAAATGAAGCGCCACTTCTCCGGCTACATCGCTTTCGGCATCGGCCTGTGGATCAGCATGCAGACCTTCGTCTCGATCGGCGTCAACCTGGGCATCCTGCCGACCAAGGGCCTGACGCTGCCGCTGATCTCCTCCGGCGGTTCGTCGGTGCTGATGACCTGCGTGGCGATGGGCCTGCTGCTGCGCGTGTCCTATGAACTCAAGCGCGCCGAGCGCCGCCAGGCCGTGCGTATCGGTGGCGCCGAAGACGTTGCTGCCGAGTCGAGCGACGAGCCGGCCGCGCCGGTGGCCGCCAGCGTACCGATGAGCGCCGAGCCGGTGGCTGCCACTGCGCCGAACGCTGCGCGTGGCACCAGCCGCCTGCAGTCGCGCATCGAACCGACCTTCGGGAGGCTGTCATGAGCGCAGCCCATGACACTGCACGCCCGGTGATGATCCTGGCCGGTGGTACCGGCGGTCATATCTTCCCCGGCCTGGCCGTGGCCCGCGTGCTGCGCGAGCGTGGCGTGCCGGTGACCTGGATGGGCGCCGAAGGTGCGATGGAAACCCGCCTGGTGCCGCAGCACGACATCGCGATCGACACGCTGGCCATCACCGGCCTGCGCGGCAAGGGCAAGCTGGCGTTGCTGGCTGCGCCGTGGCGACTGATGCGCGCGCTGCGTGCGGCCGGCATGATCATCCGCAAGCGCCAGCCGCGTGCGGTCGTGGCCTTCGGTGGATTCGCCTCCGGCCCGGGTGGCATGGCCACGCGCCTGCATGGCCTGCCGCTGATCGTGCATGAGCAGAACCGCGCACCGGGCCTGACCAATCGCATCCTGTCGCGCTATGCGCGCCGCCTGCTGACCGGGTTCCCGGGCACCTTCGCCGCGCGCGAGGAGTTCGTCGGCAATCCGGTGCGTGCGGAGATCGCCGCCATCGCACCGCCGGAACAGCGCTTCGCCGACCGCCACGGCCCGCTGCGGGTGCTGGTGGTCGGTGGCAGCCAGGGCGCACGCGCGCTCAACACCGGCGTGCCGCAGGCCATCGTTGCGCTGGGCGCTGCAGTGCCGGTGCAGGTGCGCCACCAGAGCGGCGAAAAACTGCACGCCGAAGCGGTCGAGGCGTATGCCAAGGCCGGCGTGCAGGCGGAGATCACCCCGTTCATCGCCGACATGGCCGAGGCGTTCGCCTGGGCCGATCTGGTGGTGTGCCGTGCCGGTGCGTCGACCCTGGCCGAGCTGTGCGCGGTCGGTGTCGGCAGCGTGCTGGTGCCATTCCCCGCTGCCGTCGACGATCACCAGACCCGCAATGCGGAGTATCTGGTTGAGCGCGGCGCGGCGGTTTTGCTGAAGCAGGACGGAACGCTGGCCGACGGCATTGCCGCACTGCTGCGCGATCTGTCCGAAAATCCCGCCCGCCGCATGCAGATGGCGCAAGCCGCGCGTGCCCTGGCTAAGGTCGATGCCGCCGAGCGCATCGCCGATATCATTCTCGAGGAAGCTGTATGAAGAAGGCATGCCACCGCGCCTGCCCTGCGCGAGGCCGCGCATGATCCGTCGCCTGCACGACACCAACGACCTGGTGCGCGCGTTCCCGCGCGTGCATTTCGTCGGCATCGGCGGCACCGGCATGAGCGGTATCGCCGAAGTGATGCTGACGCTGGGCTATGAAGTGTCCGGTTCGGACAACGCCGACAACGGCGCGACCCGCCGGCTGGCCAGCCTGGGTGCGCGCATCATGCGCGGCCACTCGGCGGCCAACGTGCTGGGCACCGACTGCGTGGTGGTCTCCAGCGCCATCCGCGAAGACAACCCGGAGCTGATGGAAGCGCGCAGCCAGCGCATTCCGATCATGCCGCGTGCGGCGATGCTGGCCGAACTGATGCGCTTCCGCCGCGGCATTGCGGTGGCCGGCACCCATGGCAAGACCACCACCACCAGCCTGACCGCCGCCGTGCTGAGCGAAGGCGGCCTGGACCCGACCTTCGTGATCGGCGGCCAGCTGCTGGCCGCCGGTGCCAACGCCAAGCTGGGTGGTGGCCAGTGGCTGGTGGCCGAGGCTGACGAAAGCGATGGCAGCTTCCTGCGCCTGAACCCGTTGATGTCGATCATCACCAACATCGACGCCGATCATCTGGAGAACTACGGCAACGATTTTGCCCGCGTGCAGGCGGCGTTCGCCGAGTTCCTGCAGCGCCTGCCGTTCTACGGCCTGGCGGTGCTGTGCATCGACGACCCGGAAGTGGCTGCGCTGGCTGCCAAGACCCCGCGCCACGTGATGAGCTACGGCATGAGCCCGCAGGCCGACGTGCGGGCCGAGAACGTGGTGCAGGAAGGTTCGCGCATGCGCTTCACCCTGCGCCTGCCGCAGGGCACCAGCCAGGAAGTGGTACTAGCACTGCCGGGCAAGCACAACGTGCTGAACGCACTGGCCGCCGCCGCAGTGGGCTGGCAGCTGGGCGTGGCCCCTGACGCCATCGCACGCGCGCTGGAAGCATTTGCCGGTGTCGGCCGTCGCTTCAACGATCTGGGCGAGGTGACCACCGCCAGTGGTGCCAAGGTCCGCATCATCGATGACTATGGTCATCACCCGAGCGAGCTGGAAGCAGTGTTCGCCGCCGCCCGTGGTGGCTGGGCCGACAAGCGCCTGGTGGTGGCCTTCCAGCCGCACCGCTACAGCCGTACCCGCGACCAGTTCGACAAGTTTGCCGCCGTGCTGTCCAGCGTCGATGCGCTGGTGCTGAGCGAGGTCTACCCGGCCGGTGAGGAACCGATTGCCGGTGCCGACTCGCATGCACTGGCCCGCGCCATCCGTGCGCGTGGCCGTAGCGAGCCGGTGGTGGTGGGCAAGGCTGCCGAACTGGCCAGCGTGCTGCCGGATGTGCTGCAGGACGGTGACCTGCTGCTGATGATGGGGGCGGGCGACATCGGCGCCGTGGCCACCCATATCGCAGTGGAAGGCTTCAAGGGGGAGGGCGAGGCGTGAGCACGCTGACCTTCCCGCCGCTGCGCGTGACCGACCCGGCCGGGTTCGGCCGCGTCGCCGTGCTGCTCGGCGGCAGTTCCAGCGAACGCGAAGTGTCGCTGGATTCGGGCCGCAACGTGCTGGCAGCCCTGCAGTCGCGCGGCGTCGATGCGTTCGCGGTGGATGGCATTCCGGCGCTGGCCAAGGCGCTGGCCGCCGGTGGCATCGATCGCGTGTTCAACATCCTGCACGGCCACAACGGTGGTGGTGAGGACGGCATCGTGCAGGGCCTGATGGACGCCTTCGGCGTGCCGTACACCGGCTCGGACGTGCTGGGCTCGGCGCTGAGCATGGACAAGATCCGCACCAAGCAGGTGTGGCTGTCGCTGGGCCTGCCGACCCCGCAGTACCGGAAGGTCGACGCTTCGAACGTACATGCGCTGGCGGCCGAACTGGGCCTGCCGGTGGTGGTGAAGCCGGCCAACGAAGGCTCCAGCGTGGGCATCAGCCGGGTCACCGATGACGCCGGCCTCGACGAGGCGGTGGCGCTGGCCGCGCGCTACGACGGCCAGCTGCTGATGGAGCAGATGGTGGTCGGCGACGAACTGACCGTGGCCATCCTCGGCGACGTTGCGCTGCCGTCGATCCGCATCGTGCCCAAGGGCCAGTGGTACGACTACAACGCCAAGTACATTGCCGAAGACACCCAGTACCTGTGCCCGGGCCTGGACGGTGACGACGAAGAAGAAATCCGGCGCATCGCGCTGGCCGCGTTCCGTGCCGCCGGTTGCCGTGGCTGGGGCCGCGTGGATGTCATGCGTGATCGCAGGAGCGGCCGATTCTTCCTGCTGGAAGTGAACACCGCACCGGGCATGACCAGCCATTCGCTGGTACCCAAGGCGGCCGGCCAGGCCGGCATCAGCTTCGAAGAGCTGGTGTGGCGTGTGCTGGAACAGACCCTGGAGGCCCCGCACGCATGAACGCGGTGCTGCGCATCTTCGTCTGGCTGTTGGCGCTGTCGGTGGTTGCACTGCCGGTCGTGGCGGTGGTCAATGGCTGGGTCGGCGCCGAGCGCTGGCCGCTGGCGAAGCTGCGCGTGCATGGTGAGTTCAAGCGGGTGCCGGCCGAGCAGCTGCAGCAGGTGCTGCTGCCGTATGCGCACGCGGGCTTCTTCGCGGTCAAGCTGCAGGACGCGCAGGACGCACTGGAACAGCTGCCCTGGGTGGAAAGCGCGCAGGTGCGCAAGCAGTGGCCGGACGTGCTGGAAGTGACCCTGGTCGAGCACAAGCCGTTCGCGCGCTGGGGCAACGACCGCCTGGTCTCCGAGCAGGGCAAGCTGTTCCCCACGCCGAAGAAGCTGGCCGACCTGGCGCTGCCCGAACTGGACGGCCCGGACAGCCAGACCGAAGAAGTGATGAAGCTGTACAGCGACTCGCGTGCATTGTTCGCACCGGCTGGCGTCGATGTACGCCGGGTGACGATGGATGCACGCGGCAGCTGGTCGCTGGTGCTGAGCAACGGCACCGAAGTGGTGGTGGGCCGTGACGACGCGCGCTCGCGCATGCAGCGCTTCGTCAAGGTACTTCCGCAGCTGAACCGCCAGGACGCGCCGATCGAGCGCGCCGACCTCCGTTACACCAATGGTTTCACGCTGAGCTGGGGTACCCCGGCCACGCCGGCGAAAACGCCGGCGACCCCGGCCAGCAGGACGCAGGAAAGGACATGAATCGCAAGGGTGACAAATCGCTGATCGTTGGCCTGGACATCGGCACCTCCAAGGTGGTGGCGCTGGTGGGCGAGTATTCGCCTGGCAATCCGATCGAAGTGATCGGCATCGGCTCGCACGAGTCGCGCGGTTTGAAGCGCGGCGTGGTGGTGGACATCGAATCGACCGTGCAGTCGATCCAGCGCGCGGTGGAAGAAGCCGAGCTGATGGCCGGCTGCGAGATCCGCTCGGTGTACGCCTCCATTTCCGGCAACCACGTGCAGTGCAAGAACTCGCCGGGCATCGTGCCAATCCGCGACGGGGAAGTGACCTGGGGCGACCTGGATCGCGTGCTCGATGCGGCCAAGGCGGTGGCGATCCCGGCCGACCAGAAGATCCTGCACGCGATCCCGCGCGAGTACGTGCTGGACGATTCGCAGGAAGGCATCCGCAACCCGGTCGGCATGACCGGCGTGCGCCTGGAAGTGCACGCCCACCTGGTGGTGTGCGCGCAGTCGGCTGCAGCCAACATCAGCAAGTGCGTGCAGCGTTGCGGCCTGCAGGTGGACGACCTGGTGCTGTCCTCGCTGGCCTCCAGCGTGGCGGTGCTGACCGCTGACGAACGCGAGCTGGGCGTGGTGCTGGTCGACATGGGCGCCGGCACCACCGATATCGCGGTGTTCGTGCAGGGCGCGATCTGCCACACCGCCTCGCTGCCGATCGCGGGCGACCACGTGACCAACGACATCGCGCACATGCTGCGCACGCCGACCCCGGAAGCCGAGCAGATCAAGGTGCGCTACGCCTGCGCCCTGGCCCAGCTGGCCACCGCCGAGGAAAGCATCCAGGTGCCGTCGGTGGGCGACCGCCCGCCGCGCCGCATGCCGCGCCATTCGCTGGCGCAGGCGGTGCAGGGCCGTTACGAGGAGATCTTCGAGATGGTGCAGGCCGAACTGCGCCGCTCCGGCTTCGAGGAACTGGTGCGCGCCGGCATGGTGCTGACCGGTGGCGCTTCGAAGATGGAAGGCGTGGTCGAGCTGGCCGAGGAAATGCTGCAGATGCCGGTGCGCGTGGGCATTCCGCAGCACGTCACCGGGCTGGGCGAAGTAGTGGGCAACCCGGTGCACGCCACCGGCGTGGGCCTGCTGCTGATGGGCAGCCAGATCGAGCACCCGCGGCGGCCGTCGCTGCCGACCGGGCGCGCCGGAAGCATGTTCAAGAAACTCAAGACCTGGTTCCGCGGCGAGTTCTGACGCGGAACCCGTAATGCCGGGCCTGGCCCGGTCGCAGTACCCGCAGTACCCGCATCACAACGCAACACCGGCAACACACAACCCACACAGCCGCAACGTCGGCATGCAGCAGGACGGCAGGACGCCCGAATGCCCATGCCAGCCAAAGCGGATACAACGAGGACACGGACATGGCGCATTTTGAACTGATCGAAAAGATGGCACCCAATGCGGTGATCAAGGTGGTTGGCGTGGGCGGCGGCGGCGGCAATGCCGTGGCGCACATGGTCAACTCGGCAGTGGATGGCGTGGAATTCATCACCGCCAACACCGACTCGCAGGCCATCAAGAATTGCGGTGCCAAGCTGCAGCTGCAGCTGGGTACCAACGTGACCAAGGGCCTGGGCGCAGGCGCGAACCCGGAAGTCGGCCGCCAGGCCGCGCTGGAAGACCGTGAGCGCATCATGGACGCCCTGCAGGGCGCGGACATGGTGTTCATCACCGCCGGCATGGGCGGTGGCACCGGCACCGGCGCTGCACCGGTGGTGGCGCAGCTGGCCAAGGAAATGGGCATCCTGACCGTGGCCGTGGTCACCAAGCCGTTCCCGTTCGAAGGCCGTCGCCGCATGCAGGTGGCGCTGAAGGGCATCGAGGAACTGAGCCAGCACTGCGACTCGCTGATCACCATTCCGAACGAGAAGCTGATCACCGTGCTGGGCCGCAATGCGACGATGATCCAGGCCTTCCGTGCCGCCAACGACGTGCTGCAGGGCGCCGTGCAGGGCATCGCCGACCTGATCGTGCGTCCGGGCCTGATCAACGTCGACTTCGCCGACGTGCGCACAGTCATGTCCGAAATGGGCCTGGCAATGATGGGTACCGGCACCGCCCGTGGCGATGACCGCGCCCAGGCCGCTGCCGAATCGGCCATCCAGAACCCGCTGCTGGACGACGTGAACCTGGCCGGTGCCAACGGCATCCTGGTCAACATCACCGCCGGTGCGGACTTCACCATGGCCGAGTTCGACGAGATCGGCCGCACCATCGACGGCTTCGCTTCGGAAGACGCCACCGTGGTGGTCGGCACCGTGCTCGACCCGGACATGCAGGACGAAGTGCGCGTGACCGTGGTTGCCACCGGCCTGAACCGCGTGTCGGCCAGCAAGACCCAGCGTCCGGGCGAGCGTGCGCCGATCAAGCTGGTCCGCAACGCCACCACCGGCCAGCCGGAGTTCGGCGACTTCGACAACGGCGGCGACGCCGTGTCCAAGGCCGTGGGCGGCATGGGCCTGGGCCTGCGTCGTGCCAGCAGCGATACCGCTTCCGCTTCTGCGCCGTCGGCTCCGGCCGCTTCGGCTCCGGCGGCAGCTGAACTGCCCAACGATTACCTGGACATCCCGGCGTTCCTGCGCCGCCAGGCGGACTAAGCGGGGCTTCCCGGGGTTGTCCTCCCCGGGGTGCGCCACCATGTCCTGAAAACGCGGGCGCCGGGCCAGGATGGGCCCGGCCGCCCTGCTTCATGTGCGTCCCATTGGCGCGCCGGTGTGTCCTGCCTGCCTTTCAGCCGGGGTAGGGGACCGTGCGTGTTAATCTAATGTGTCACTTCCGGTCCATCCCCCATGATCCAGCAACGCACCCTCAAGAACACGATCCGCGCCACCGGCGTTGGCCTGCACAGCGGTGACAAGGTCTACATGACCCTGCGCCCGGCACCGGTCAACCATGGCATCGTGTTCCGCCGCGTGGACCTGGACCCAGTCGTGGAAGTGCCGGCCAAGGCCGAGCTGGTCACCGAAGTGACCCTGTGCACCGGCCTGACCTGCAACGACGCCAAGATCCAGACCGTCGAACACCTGATGTCGGCGCTGGCCGGCCTGGGCGTTGACAACATCATCGTCGAACTGTCCTCGGCCGAGCTGCCGATCATGGACGGTTCGGCCGGCCCGTTCGTGTTCCTGCTGCAGTCGGCGGGCATCGTGGAGCAGGATGCGCCCAAGCGCTTCATCCGCGTGCTGAAGACCGTGGAAGTGACCGAGGGCGACAAGGTGGCCCGCTTCACCCCCTATGAGGGCTACAAGCTGGGCTTCACCATCCAGTTCGACCACCCGATGATCCCGGCCAAGCAGTCGCGCCAGGAAATCGAGTTCTCGACGCTGGCCTACACCAAGGAAATCTCCCGCGCGCGTACCTTTGGCTTCATGCGCGACCTGGAATACATGCGCGAGCGCAACCTCGGCCTGGGCGGTTCGATGGACAACGCCATCGTGCTGGACGAGTTCCGCGTGCTCAACGAAGACGGCCTGCGCTACGCCGACGAATTCGTGCGCCACAAGATCCTCGACGCGATCGGCGACCTCTATCTGGCCGGTGGCCAGGTGCTGGGCGCCTACGAGGGCTTCAAGTCCGGCCACGCGCTCAACAACAAGCTGGTACGCGCACTGATGGCCGACGCCACCGCCTGGGAATGGGTCAGCTTCGACTCGCCGGCCACGCCAGATCCGGTCGAATACGCCACCCCGGCGTACGCCTGATTTCTGTAGATCGTTGAATTTAAAGACAAAAGCGCCGCCTGAAAGGGCGGCGTTGTCGTTTCCGCAACGCGCATCGCATTCAGCATGCTTGACGCGCGTCAAGGCCGGTTTGAGGTCACGGTTTTGTGAACCTGTTGGATCGGAAGCCTGAATTTAACGCGGTTTTAACAACAATCTAACGACAGGCCCCCGGATGGCAGCTAGGATGCGACCCGGCCCCCGAAATGTTTCACGCCGTGGTGACACGTGCGACGGGGAGCGGAGCCGGATGCTCCGTTGTCGTCAGGACCGCTTCTTCGGCTTCGAAGGAACGTCCTGCAGGCAAGCCAAGGCGTCGCGTAGCCCTTTGTGCGTGGCGGCTGAAACTGCGTGGGGTCCATTCCGGTTGTCGAGCGCTGGGGAGCGCGTGGGAGTGGGAGACGCAGTCTTGATGGTCACCCTGGTGGCCTTCAGCCCGATGGAACGGGCCGCGTCGAGCAACTGGGCTTCGGCAAGCCGCAACTTGGCATGCCAGACCGGGGATTCGACGAGAAAAACGAGGTGTTCCCCGTCCACATTGGCCAGCCGGCAACGGCTGCGCAGAGGTGGCGGCAACTGGGGGCGCAACTGACGGTCCAGCGCGTCGAGCCACAAGGCACGCCGCAGCGGGTTCCCGCTTTTGTCCGCCATCACCGCATCCAGCGCCGGTTTCGGCACTGACGCGGGGCGAACGCTGGATTTCGGCTCAGACATGAAAACTCACTGATGGCATTCAAAAAGATCGTAATCAAAACGCGTGAAGGACAGGCCAAGTCGTCGCCGATCGCGCGTTTGCGGTTCTATTTCGAGGACCGCCCCCGTGCCCTGCTGGGCAGCGTACTCGGGGTAGGCTGCATTATCGGCCTTGCTGGCGGCATTGGCGCCAGCGCGCTGAATGATTCCCGGCTGCAGGCCAAGGTCGAGCGCCAGGATGCGGAACTGGCCAAGGTCAAGCGCGATGCGCAGACCCAGGTCAACGCACTGGCGGCCCGCCTCGGCGAGCTGCAGGCGCAGGCCACCCGCCTGAACGCCCTTGGCGAACGGCTGACCCAGATGGGCAAGCTGGAAGACGGCGAATTCGACTTCAACGAGACCCCTGGCCTCGGTGATGGCGATGCCGGCGGCCCGACCAGCGACATCCCAGTCAAGGACGTCAACGCCGACTTACAGGTGCTGGAGCAGCGCTTCGCTGCTTCAGGCCGCCAGCTGTCGGTGATGGAATCGCTGATGTTCGACCACCAGCTGCAGCAGAACGCCGTGCCCTCGCGCATGCCGATCCGCAACAGCTACGTGACCTCCGGTTTCGGCACCCGTGCCGACCCGTTCGGCCGCGGTGCCGCCACCCACAAGGGCATGGACTTCCACGCCAGGGTCGGTGACCCGGTGATGGCCGTGGCCGAAGGCGTGGTCAGCTTCTCCGGCGTGAAGGGCGGCTACGGCAACGTGGTCGACGTCGACCACGGTAACGGCTACGTCACCCGCTACGCGCACAATTCGCGCCTGGTGGTGAAGGTCGGCGACCTGGTCCGTGCGGGCCAGGAAGTGGCCAAGGCCGGTTCCACCGGCCGTTCGACCGGCGCCCACGTGCACTTCGAGGTGTGGGAGAACGGCAACGTGGTCAACCCGCGCAAGTTCCTCGGCGACGGCGGCAACACGCCGGTCGGGCGCATCAGCCGCGGCTGAATCCCGGGTCGGACTCCTTCCGCGCCGCGGAAGGGCTCTGACCTGATCTGGTTGAGGGCTGGTGTCGAGGGCAGGGGGCAGAGCCCTTTCGCCATGGCGAAAGGGATCCGACCCCGCATTCGTGTTTCTTTGCCGAATCCGGGGCGATCGCGACCGGATCGGCGCTTGAAACCTCAGCCGCCCGTCCCAAGCTACAATGGGTGTTGCCATCGACAGGGCGCCAGGCGCCCTGTTTCGTTTGCGGCGGACGGATCCCAAGGGGGAGGCCGGGCGTCGTGTCCATCCAACCCGGTTCCTTCAATGATCAACAGCCTGCTTACCCGCGTATTTGGCAGTCGTAACGAACGACAGCTGCGCCAGCTCAACCGCATCGTCGCCAAGATCAATGCGCTGGAGCCGGAGATCGAGAAGCTTTCCGACGAGCAGCTTCAGGCCAAGACGCCGGAGTTCAAGCAGCGCATCGCTGACGGTGAAGCCCTGGACAAGGTGCTGCCGGAAGCCTTCGCGGTCTGCCGCGAAGCCGGCCGCCGCGTGCTGGGCATGCGCCACTACGACGTGCAGCTGATCGGCGGCATGGTGCTTCACCTGGGCAAGATCGCAGAAATGCGCACCGGTGAAGGCAAGACCCTGGTGGCGACCCTGCCGGTGTACCTCAACGCGCTGGAAGGCAAGGGCGTGCACGTGGTCACCGTGAACGACTACCTGGCCCGCCGCGACGCCGCGCAGATGGGCAAGCTGTACAACTGGCTGGGCCTGAGCGTGGGCGTGGTCTACCCGGGCATGCCGCACAGCGACAAGCGCGAAGCCTACGCCGCCGACATCACCTACGGCACCAACAACGAATTCGGTTTCGATTACCTGCGCGACAACATGGCGCTGTCCAAGGCCGACCGCTACCAGCGCGGCCTGCACTACGCCATCGTCGACGAAGTCGACTCCATCCTGATCGACGAAGCGCGTACCCCGCTGATCATCTCCGGCCCGGCCGATGATTCCCCGGAGCTGTACATCCGCGTCAACCGCGTCGTGCCGAACCTGGTCAAGCAGGAAGTGGAAGACGGCGAAGGCGACTTCTGGGTCGACGAGAAGGGCAAGCAGGTGCACCTGTCCGAAGCGGGCATGGAGCACGCCGAGCAGCTGCTGGTCGAAGCCGGCATCCTCGATGGCGAGACCGAAGGCCTGTACGCGGCACAGAACCTGACCGTCGTGCACCACCTCAATGCCGCGCTGCGTGCGCACGCCATCTACCAGCGTGACGTGGACTACATCGTGCGCGATGGCGAAGTGGTCATCGTCGACGAATTCACCGGCCGTACCCTGGCCGGCCGCCGCTGGTCCGACGGCCTGCACCAGGCGGTGGAAGCGAAGGAAGGCGTGCCGGTCCAGCGCGAGAACCAGACGCTGGCCAGCATCACCTTCCAGAACCTGTTCCGCATGTACAAGAAGCTGTCCGGCATGACCGGTACGGCCGATACCGAAGCGTTCGAATTCCAGAGCATCTACGGCCTGGAAGTGGTGGTGATCCCGACCAACCGCCCGACCATCCGCAAGGACAGCCCGGACCAGGTGTTCCTCAACCGCAAGGGCAAGTTCAATGCGGTGCTGGCCGACATCGAAGAGTGCGCCAAGCGCGGCCAGCCGGTGCTGGTGGGTACCACCTCGATCGAAACTTCGGAAATGCTGTCCGAGCACCTGAGCAAGGCCGGCGTGAAGCACGAAGTGCTCAACGCCAAGCAGCATGACCGCGAAGCGACCATCGTCGCCAATGCCGGCCGTCCGGCCGCCGTGACCATCGCCACCAACATGGCCGGTCGCGGTACCGACATCGTGCTGGGCGGTTCGCTGGAAGCCGAGATCCACGCCCTGGGCGAGGACGCGACCGATGAGCAGAAGGCCGCGGTCAAGGCCGAATGGCAGAAGCGCCACGATGCGGTGAAGGCTGCCGGCGGCCTGCACATCGTCGGCACCGAGCGCCACGAATCGCGCCGTATCGACAACCAGCTGCGTGGCCGTTCGGGCCGCCAGGGTGACCCGGGTTCGTCCCGCTTCTACCTGTCGCTGGAAGACAACCTGATGCGCATCTTCGCCTCCGACTGGGTGCAGAAGGCCATGCGCATGATGGGCATGAAGGAAGACGACGTCATCGAGGACCGCCTGGTCAGCCGCCAGATCGAGAAGGCGCAGCGCAAGGTCGAGGCCCACAACTTCGACATCCGCAAGAACCTGCTGGACTTCGACGACGTCAACAACGACCAGCGCAAGGTGATCTACGCCCAGCGCGACGAGCTGCTGGACGCCGAGTCGGTGAAGGGCAACGTCGACGGCATCCGCGACGACGTGATCTTCGATGTGGTGGCCCGCTTCGTGCCGCCGAACTCGATCGACGAGCAGTGGGACCTGCGTGGCCTGGAGGCGACCCTGGAGTCGGACTTCGGCCTGCAGATGTCGCTGACCGGCCTGGTCAAGGAACACGAGGAACTGGACGCCGAAGCAATTGCCGCCAAGGTGCAGGAACGCGTGAACCAGCACTTCGCCGAGAAGGAAGCCGGCGTGGGCGAAGAGACCATGCGCGCGCTGGAGAAGCACGTGATGCTGACCGTGCTGGACCAGAGCTGGAAGGAACACCTGGCGCGCATGGACTACCTGCGCCAGGGCATCTACCTGCGTGGTTACGCGCAGAAGCAGCCGAAGCAGGAGTACAAGAAGGAAGCCTTCGAGCTGTTCTCGGACATGCTGGAGAACGTCAAGCGCGAAGTGGTGACCCTGCTGTCGCGCGTGCGCGTGCGCAGCGACGAGGAAGTGCAGGCGCTGGAAGCGGCCGAGCGCCAGCAGGTGGAAGCCCGCCTGCGCCAGTCGCAGTTCCAGCACCAGGACGTGGGTGGCTACAGCGCCGACGAGGAAGCCGCACAGGTGCAGGCCGCCCAGCAGGGCGTGGCGCAGCTGCAGCGCGACGAGCCGAAGATCGGCCGCAATGATCCGTGCCCGTGCGGAAGTGGCAAGAAGTACAAGCACTGCCACGGCCAGCTGAGCTGATCCCGAAGAGCCCCGCGAAAGCGGGGCTCTTCTTTTGTGGTGCATGATCCTGGCCAGATCCGCGATTGCGCGGGCCGCCCTGTTCTGGGCATGCTTCCCCCATGCCTTCCCCCACCCGATCGATCCATGTCGTGGCCGCCGTCATCACCGACGCCCGTGGCCGCGTGCTGCTCAACCGCCGAACCGAGAACCGCGACATGGCCGGCCTGTGGGAGTTCCCGGGCGGCAAGCGCGAATCCGGCGAGACCTCCGAACAGGCGCTGGTGCGCGAACTGCGCGAAGAGCTGGGCATCGAGGCCGATATCGGCGAGTGGCTGATGGACGTGCCGCAGCGCTACCCGGACAAGCACCTGACCCTGGAAGTGCGCCATGTACGCAGCTGGAAGGGCACGCCACGCGGGCGCGAGGGCCAGGCGATCACCTGGGTGGCGCCGGACAAGCTGGGCCGCTATTCGATGCCGCCGGCCGATCTGCCGGTGGTGGCCGCCCTGCGCCAGCCCGACCGCTACCTGATCACCCCGGCGCCGGCCGATGATGACGGCGGCGTACAGCAGTGGCATGAGCAGCTGCAGCGTGCGGTAGCAGGTGGCCAGCAGCGTATCCAGCTGCGCCTGCCGCCGGCGCATCCGCAGCGGCAGGCGATGGTCGAGCAGGCCGTGCGTGCGCATCGCCGCAGCGGCGTGCAATGGCTGCTCAATCGCGATATCGAACTGGCGCGTGCGTTGGGCGTGGGCGTACACCTGGGCAGCGAGCAGTTGCAGGAACTGTCGCAGCGTCCACTTCCCGAAGGCCAGCTGGTGGCCGCATCCTGCCACGACCTGCAGCAGCTGCAGGCCGCACAACAGCTGGGCTGCGACTTCGCGGTGCTTGGCCCGGTGCAGGCCACCGCCAGCCATCCCGATGCCTCGCCGCTGGGCTGGGATGCCTTTGCCGAACTGCGAGCGCAGGTATCGCTGCCGATCTACGCCCTGGGCGGCATGGGCCGCGGCCACATCATCGAAGCGCGCCGCCACGGCGGGCAGGGCATCGCCGCCATTCGTGGGTTGTGGCCGGCGTAAAGCTGCTTCGCTCGCCGGGCATGGCCCGGCGCTACCGTGTGGGATGGAGGCAGTAGATCCACGCCATGCGTGGATGGATGCTCGCGATCACAACGTGATCCAGAAGCACCCGTACTGCCGCCGCAATCCCAGCACCGTCGAGGCGCGCGCCACGCTGCCCGGCAACGTCTGCTCCAGGCGCAGGCCGACCGGATGCCGCACGGCCGGCGGCTCAGGGTCGGATTCCTGCGCAGCAGGGCTCTGACCCTCCTCCGGCACTGCGACCTGGTCCTGCCTGGAATAGACCGGCACCACGTCCACCAGCGGCCGCCGCGCCAGCGATTCCAGCTGGCCGAGAATGCGCTGCGCGCCCGCGTCGGACACCGCACCCCACAGGTACAGTGAAGACAGCCGATTGACGTCGTTGCCGAGGATGCCGTTGCGCAATGCATCCACGAGCTCGCTCAGCCGGCGTGGGCAGCGTGCACCCAGCGTGTCGCGCGGTGCGGTGTTGCCGGTAGGGGCGGGCGGCGGCAGCCGTGACCGTGCGCCCACGCTGTCACAGGGACGGTCGGTGTAGACACTCTGGCCCTGCGCATCGGTGCAACGGTTCAGGCGCGTGGACTGCGCGTGGGCAACGTGGGCCATCGCGCACAGCGGCAACAGCACCAGCAGGAGGGAAAGGCGGATCATCAGCGAAGGGTAGCGCTGATCAGGTCCGCATGGCGTGCTTTCAGCCTCGCAGCAGTTTCAGCACTGAAGTGGTCGGCCTGGCCAGGTTCAAGGTGTAGAAGTGCAGGCCGGGCGCGCCGCCTTCGATCAGGCGCTGGCACAGCCTGGCTACCACTTCGGTGCCGAATGCACGCACCGACTCGGCGTCATCGCCGTAGGCCTGCATCTTGCGGCCGATCCAGCGCGGAATTTCCGCACCACACTGTTCGGAGAAGCGGCGCAGCTGGCTGAAGTTGGCGATCGGCATGATGCCGGGCGTGATCGGTACCTGCACGCCGAGCCGGCGCACTTCATCGACGAAGTGGAAGTAGGCATCCGGGTTGAAGAAGTACTGGGTGATCGCCGCATCGGCACCGGCGTCGATCTTCGCCTTGAAGTGCTTCAGGTCGGCCAGCGCATCGGTCGCCTGCGGATGCGTTTCCGGATACGCACCCACTTCGATGTGGAACGCATCACCGTGCTCGGCGCGGATGAAGTCGATCAGCTCGGCGGCATAGCGCATGTCGCCGGGGAAGCCCATGCCCGAGGGCAGGTCACCGCGCAGTGCGACCAGGCGACGGCAGCCGATGGCACGGTACAGCTTGAGCAGTTCGCGGATCTCCTGGCGGGTGCCGCCGACGCAGGACAGGTGCGGTGCGGCGTCGAACCCGTGGTGCTGGTTGAGGTGGCGCACGGTCTCGGAGGTATAGCTCAGGGTCGAGCCACCGGCGCCGAAGGTACACGACACGTATTCGGGGGCGTAGTCCTTCAGCTTGGCCGCGGCACGGTCCAGCTGGCTGCGCTGTTCGTCGGTCTTGGGCGGATAGAACTCGAAGCTGATGGCGGTCATGGCGCGGGGCGGCGGCGGGTTTGAGTAAGTATATCGCTTCATCAAGATGGATGTGCGAATGGCGCGTGAGCAAATGCCGTCCGGCGCCTGCGACCGTTCGCCCCACCGTGCGGCCGCTGCTCCGAAATCGCAACCTGTATGCCTCGGCCCGGCCCACGCTGCTCCCATCCCGGCAACATCCACCCGATGAAGGAGCAGACGATGAAGATCTTCCTGGCACTCTGGTACGCAATGAAGGCGCTGGCCCGGCTGGCGATGATCGGCATGGCGATGGCCGTGCTGGGCTCCGGTTCGGCCCATGCGACGGCCGCCACCGGCACCGGCACCGGCAAGGTGCAGGTCGAGGTGGTCGGCAAGGGCCGCCCGCTGCTGCTGATCCCCGGCCTCAACAGCAGTGCCGAGGTCTGGCGCGAGACGTGCCTGGCGCTGAAGGACGTGCAGTGCCATCTGGTGCAGCTGCCGGGCTTTGCCGGCGCGGCTCCTGCCGATCCGCGCCCGGCTGGATTCCTGCCGGCGATGCGCGGCCAGTTGCTGGCCTACCTGCATGACCAGCAGCTGGGCCCGGTGGTGGTGGTCGGCCACAGCCTCGGCGGCCTGCTGGGCCTGCAGATGGCACAGGCCGAGCCGAAGGCGGTCAGCGCGCTGGTGGTGGTTGATGCATTGCCGTTCCTGCCGGCGGCGCGTGACCCGAACGCCACCGCAGACAGCGTGCGGCCGATGGCCGACCAGCTGCGCAAGGGCATGCTCGCCGCCGATGCCGCGCAGTGGCAAGCGCAGCTGAAGGCCGGCCTGCCAGGCATGACCCGCGATCCGCAGCGCCAGGCCGAACTGGGTCGCTGGGGCGAAGCCAGCGACCGCCAGACCACGGCTGACGCCATGCACGCGGTGATGACCACCGACCTGCGTAACAGCATCGCCTCGATCAGCGTGCCGACGCTGGTGCTGGGCAGCTGGGCCGGTTACCAGCCGATGGGTGGCACCGAGGAAAGCACCCGCGCGGTGTTCCAGGCCCAGTACGCGAAACTGCAGGACGTGCAGATCGAGATGAGCGCGCAGGGATTCCACTTCCTGATGTGGGATGATCCGCGCTGGTTGCAGGAACAGGTGCAGCGTTTCCTCGCCGCGCATCCCTGACCGCTGTCCGCCCTCCTGCCATCGCCGAGAGCCCGCATGGACGCCACCACGTCATCCCGCCGCTTCTGGACGCTCAATGCACTGGCATGGGCTGGCTATGCGATGTACGGGCTGTGGGTCGGGATGCGGATCGGTGGCGGCGTGGTGTTCAGCGGCATCGTGCTGATCACCGTCAGCGTGGCCGCCTGCCTGTGGTTGTGCAGCGGCACGCTGCGCGCGGTTGCACTACGCCAGCACTGGTGGGAGGGCAGCCTGGGAAGCCTGGTGTTGAAACTGGCTGCCGGTGTGGTGCTCGGCGCCAGCGTCGCGCAGGCGGTGACTGCCGCGCTGCTGCTGCCGGCACTGGCGCTGGGCTGGGTGCAGCTGCCTGGCGGCCACGCGGATTACCAGTGGTCGTCGTTGCTGGTGTACTGGATGAACACCGCACTGTTCCTGCTGATGTGGACGGGCCTGTGGGCAGGCCTGCACGGTTTGCGCCGGGCCCGCCACAGTGAGCTGGCCCGCCTGCGCGCCGAGGCCGAGCGCAGCACGTTGGAGCGCGATGCTCTTCGCGCACGGCTCAACCCGCATTTCATGTTCAATGCGCTGAACAACCTGCGCGCGCTGATCCTGGAAGATCCCGAGCGTGCGCGCGACATGGTCACCCGCCTGTCGCGCACGCTGCGCCAGGCGCTGGCGCACAACCGCAGCGAGCAGGTCACGCTGGCCGAGGAACTGGCGGTAGTGGACGATTACCTGACCATCGAGGCGATCCACTTCGAGCAGCGCCTGCAGGTAAACCAGCACATCGATGCCGGCGCACTGCAGGCACAATTGCCGGCGATGGCACTGCAGCTGCTGGTGGAAAATGCGATCAAGCATGGCATAGCCAGTCGCCCCGGCGGTGGCGGGATAGAGATCCGGGCCACGTTGGACGACCACGTGTTGCGCCTGCAGGTGGACAACCCGCTGGGCAGCGCCGGCGAGCCCACCTACGGGCATGGCGTCGGCCTGGCCTATCTGCGTGCGCAGCTCGGTTCGCGCGGGCGTTTCAACCTGCAGCCGGTCGGCGATCGCATGCAGGCCCTGCTGGAGATTCCGCAATGAGTGGCGTACTTCGTGTACTGATCGTCGATGACGCACGGCTGGCGCGCCAGGAGCTTCGCACGCTGCTGTCGGCGCTGCCCTGGGTGCAGTGCGTGGGCGAAGCCGACGACGTGCCCGCCGCACGCGAGGCGATCGCCACGCTGGCGCCGGACCTGGTGCTGCTGGACGTGCAGATGCCTTCCGGCAGTGGTTTCGATGTGCTGGACGGCCTGGAGACGGTGCCGGCGGTGGTATTCGTCACCGCCTACGACACCTATGCCGTGCGCGCCTTCCAGGCAAATGCGCTGGACTATCTGGTGAAGCCGGTGGAAGCGCCGCGGCTGCTGGAGGCGCTGGAGCGGGCACGTCAGCGCGAAGTGGTTTCGGCCGGAGCATCGGATTCGCGCAGCACGCTGGCTGCGCAGGACCAGGTGTTCGTGCGCGAGGGCGAACGCTGCTGGTTCGTGGCGGTGTCCGAGATCCGCCGGCTGGTGGTGGATGGCAACTACACGCGGCTGTGGTTCCGCGACCAGAATGCCCTGCTGACCCGCAGCCTGAGTGCGCTGGAAGCACGCCTGCCGGCAGAGCTGTTCTTCCGCGCCAACCGCAATACGCTGGTCAACCTGCGCCGCATTCGTGGCGTAACGCCAAGTATTGCCGATGGCTACGATCTGACGCTGGACGACGGCAGTGAAGTGGACGTGTCGCGGCGGCAGGCGCGCGAACTGCGCGAGCGCATGGCGTTGTAGCTGCGGCTACAGCTCGGCGCTGACCGGGCTGGTGAGGAAGCCCCACAGCAGGCGCGCCATCACCGCTGGTGAGCGTGCCTGTGAACGCGCATACGCCAGCAGGGCATCCAGCCGCGGGCGATCGTACAGGTGGCCGGCCAGCAGCACCGCGTGGATGCGACGGGTGTTTGCGGTGTCCTGCAGCGGGTCGCCATCGAGGAGCACCAGATCGGCGGCCTTGCCAACCTCGACGCTGCCATGTGATGCCTGCAGCTGCAGATGACGCGCGGCCTGCAGCGTGGCCGCACGCAGTACGTCGGCCCGGCTCATGCCGGCGTGCCGCAGCCATTGCAGTTCATCGTGGTAGCGGAAGCCGCCCAACCCGGTATCGGTACCGACCAGCACGGGGACGCCTGCGCGATGCGCGGCGCCGGTGAGCACCAGGCCATGCTCAAAATAGGCCTTCAATGCAGTTTCACCGCGCGGGCCGGGGTAGCGCGCCACGGTGGCCTGCAGGTCATCACGCCACGCCCAGCGTGAGAGCGGATCCAGATAGGCCAGGCGCGGGTCGTCGGCGAAGGCGGGGTCGCGTGCGCGCGCGTCCTCTTCGCGGGTGACATGGGTCGGTACGAACGCGGCACCGCTGGCCTGCATCAAACCGAACGCCTTGTTGCAGAGCGCGGGCTGGTGACTGGCCACCATACGTTCGGCCAGTTTGGTCGGGTCTTCGCCGTCGAGCGCGCCGCCACGCCAGGCGGCTGCGTTTTCGAAGCAATGCCGCACGAACAGATGGGCGTGTTCGAAGCTGCGCTGGCCCGCCTGCATCGCGTCTTCCAGAGGCACGGCCCTGGGCAGGTGGCCGACCAGCGGACGGCGCAGCTGCTGCGCCTCGGTGGCCAGCCGCTGGTAGGTATCCGCACGCAGCCGGTTGTAGACCTTCAGCGCGTCGACACCGCGTGCGCTGTACGTGCGTGCACGCGCAGCCGCGGCATCCGGCGCGAGTGACGGATCTTCGAAGTAGAAACTGGCGATCTGCACGAAGCGCGGTGCAACCTGCTGCCCGGCAATGGCCTGTGCGGTCCAGCGGCGCTTGTCGGCCACGCAGGCGATCAGCGGATCGGTGGTCTGCGGGCAGTCCATCATGTCGCGGGTGCCGGTGATGCCGTTGGCCAGCATCAGCGGGAACTGCAGCTGCGGCGATAACTGCAGTGCATGGGTATGCATGTCCCAGAAGCCGGGCACCAGCCAGCGGCCACCGGCATCGAACACGGGCAGCGCCGTGTCGTGTACATCATTGCCGATGGCGGTGATGATGCCGTTGCGCAGCGTGACGCGGGTCGGCTCGCCGGCAATGCCGTTGTGCACGTCCACGACCCGTACGTTGACGATCACGCGGCTGTTGCCCGCCTCCGGCAGCGGTGCTCCGCGCAGGGGCCAGAGCAGCGCCGCCACGAAGGCCAAGGGCAGCACCGGCAGGGCCGCCAGCAGTGCGCGCAGCAGGCGCCTCATGGGCCGCTGGCCTGGCCGCGCAGGCGTGCACTGACACCATCGCGTTCGACCCGGATGTCCAGGTGCAGACCATAGTGACTGCACAGCCGCCGCATGATTTCCAGGCCCAATCCGCTGCCCCTGCTTCCCGCGCGCTTGTCGAACGGGCGTGGTTCGGGCCAATTGCCCAGCGATGGTGTGGTGTCTGTGGTGTTATGCACCAGCAGGTGTCCTGCGTCCAACGCGATCAGCACCTGCCCATGGGCGGTGTGTGCGAAGGCATTGCCGATCAGGTTGGCCAGTACCACGTGCAGCGCCGCCTCGGGAGCACGCAGCGTGGCGTCGTCGGGTACCACAAGCTGTACCTGCACCGGCCGCGACGCCAGCAAGGGCGACTGTTCGACAATCACACGTTCCAGCAGCGGAACCAGCCTGACCGGCCCGGCGCAGTGACCTGCGGGTTCCTCGCGCGCCAGGGCCAGCAGCGCGGTCACAGCCCGTTGCAGCTGCAGTGCAGACAGGCGGATGTGCTGCACGTGCTGCCGGCCGCGCTCCGACAACCCGGGTTCGCCGAGCAGTTGGCCCGCCGCGCTGGAGATGACGGTCAGCGGAGTGCGCAGTTCATGGCTGGCATCACGGGTGAACGCATGCTCGCGCGCGACGAAGGCGGCGACCCGTGCCGACAGTCCGTCCAGCGCACGTGCCAGCACGCCGATCTCGTCGCCATCGAAGCGTGCGGCAAGTTCCGTGCCGTGGCCGGTCATCGGCTGCAGTATCTCGACCTCTTCGACCAGCGCATACAGCCGGCGTGTGACGCGATGGGCCAGCCACCTGCCGAGCAGGATCGCCAACAGCACCATCACCAGCGCAGTGCCGGCAAGCAGCATCACCACGTTGTCGCGGATCGGCCGTACCACCAGTTGGCTGCTGACTTCAGACACCAGCCACGCCGGTGGGGCCGATGCCGCTGGCGTGAGCCGCAAGAGATGGTAATGGCGCCCGTCATCGCCAGCGAATTCCGAGCGCCAGGGTTCATCGGCGAACACCCGGTGCAGGTCGGCGGGAAATGTCGACGGTGAGGTATGCAGCTGGACGGCGGCTTCGGCCGGCGTGCGCCAGCGACCATCGCGCGCATGGTGGGCAAGCTGTGCCTGAGCTTCGCGCGCCAGCTGGGCATTGAACAGGCTGTCCTCGACGGCATACATGAAAACCAGCGAGTACAGCCCGAACACCGTGGCGATGAGCAGGGCGAACGCAGTAAAGGCGACGGCGAGGCGGCGGCGCAGGTGCTGGACCGGGCGTGCTTTCATGGCGCTGCCTCCAAGCGGAAGCCGACGCCGTGAACGGTGCGCAGCATCTCGCCTTCGAACGGCTTGTCCAGCGCCTGGCGCAGCAGGTAGAGATGCGAGCGCAGTGGATCGGAGGGCGGCGCTTCATCGCCCCACAACCGCTGCACCAGCTCGCTGCGGGTGACGGTGCGTGGCCACGCCTCGGCCAGAATGAGCAGGATGCGTTGCGCCACCTGTGGCAACTCCAGCGGCGTGCCCGCACGCGATGCCTGGCCGCTGCGGCGATCGATGCTCAGCGGGCCCACCTGCAGCAGGTTCGCCTGGCCAGCGCGGTGGCGACGGGCGAGGGCGAGGCAGCGGGCAAGCAGCTCCGCGTCATCGAACGGCTTGACCAGATAGTCGTCTGCGCCGGCCGCGAAGCCCTGCAACTTGTCACCAATCGCGTCGCGTGCGGTCAGCATCAGGACGGGGATGTGCCGGTCGCTGCATTCACGCAGTCTCTGGCAGATGGTGACGCCGTCGATGCCGGGCAGCCCGATATCCAGCAGCAGTACATCCGGCGGTGACGCCAGCGCCAGACGCAGGCCAGCCTGGCCGTCGGCGGCAAAATCGACCAGATGGCCGTGCGACTGCAGCATGTCGACGATGGTCGATGCCAACGGCAGGTTGTCTTCAATCAACTGCAGGCGCAGGCGCTCGGCGTCCATGGTCAGGGCTGCATGCGGGCCAGGAGAGCGCTAGCTTCGTCCAGACCGGGCTGCTTTTCCAGCACAGCCAGTACCTGCGAACGGGCCAGATCGGTCCGGCCCAGGCGCCAGTGTGCTTCTGCCATCGCGACCTGCAGCCTTGGCTCGTCCATATGCGGGCTGGCCAGCTGCATGATGGCCAGCGCGTCGGTGGTTGCAGTGGCGTCCTTTGCCGCTTTCAGCTGGTAGAAGCCCAGCATGCCGATCAGCTCGACGTGATGGTCGGACGGGCGCTGTGCCAGTATTCGCGCCGCCCGCCCATCGCGCTGCTGCAGGTGCTGCTCCACCAGCGCCATGCTGCGTTCATCGCGCCATGCCTGGCGTGCCAGTGGCACACGCCCGCTGGCGCGCACGAAGGCGTCAGCCAGTGCAGCGGTCGAGAACGGGTTCTGACCGGTCAGCAGGCGTCCATCGACTACGACCTTGGGCATCATCAGCGGTGCCTCCTGCCAGTGTGCGCCCAGCTCCCGCATGCGCGGTTCAAGCTGGAAGGTGAACTCCTTCGCCCAGCGCTTGCCGAACAACGACTCTTCCTCTTCCGTGAAGCCGGTCATGGCGCGGCCGTCCACCAGAGAGCGTCCATCGGCCAGGCGTACCCCTGCCAGCGCCGCCGGACCATGGCAGACCGCCGCCACCAGCCCGCCCGATTCCCATATGGCGGCAATCGTGTCGCGCAGCGCGGGATCGGCGGGAAGATCGAACATCGCGCCCTTGCCGCCAATCACCAGTACGCCCTCATAGTCGTTCGCGCGCAGCTGCGCGGTGGGCAGGGTTGCCGCCAGCTTGGCCATGGCCTGCGAATCGGCAATGACAGCGGCATTGAAGGCCTCATCGGGGTTGTACTTGTCTGCTTCGACAGCGCCCCCTTTGGGGCTCGCCACGTCGATCTCGAATCCGTTCTGCCTGAGGATCAGCCAGGCCTGGGCGAACTCGTCCATCTCGAAGCCCGGACGGGACTTGCCCTGATCACGTCCTTCGCTGCTGACCACCAACAGGACGCGTGGCGATGCATCAGGCGGTGAAGGCGCGCCCAGAGCGGGCAGGGGCAGAGCGGCAAGGAGCGAAGACAGCAGGGCGTGGCGGAAGCGGCGCATGCAGGGTTCTCCAGGGGATGTGCCAGCAGGGTGGCTGGTCGATGTGAAGCAGACTTCAAGCCCTGCGGGCGCTACCCTGAGTGCCTGTTTCCGTACGCGGCATGCCATGTCCATCGTCCTCACCGAATTCGCCCGTCCCCGCCTGTTCCCGCGCGTGCCGCGCGGCAACACCATCCAGGACTGCACTGCCGAGCAGTTTGAAGCCCACCTCAACGCACACGCGCCGATGAAGGTGCTCGAGGGCTACGCGCCATTCTGCAAGCTGTTCGTCTACGAGAACTGGACCAGCACACGCTGCCTGACGGTGCCGATTACCGATGCCAACCGCCACCTGCTGCGCAGCGGCTACGAGGCGCGCAATCGTGAAGAGCTGCCGGTGCTGGTGCGTTGGTTCGAAGGCGTGGAATCGCCGCGTGCGAACTACCTGGTGGTGATCCTGTACAGCGCCGAACAGCTGGCCAGGGAAGGTTCACCGATCGAGGCCGACTGGGGCATCGTCGGCTGCATCTACACCGCCGAGCCGGAAGAGGTGCCGATGGCGCCGATCACCATGATGCGCAATGCGCTGGGCGTGGAGGAGGGCGGTTCCGGTGTGCCGCTGGACCGGGAGGCCTACCGGCGTTCGGTGGAGTTCTGGGAGAATAACGCCAACTGGCGGCCGTGAGCCCACGCTGTGGTCGTACAGTCGGCATCTGAACAGGGCGGATTGCAGCGGGGCGCTACCATGGCGGTGAATCAACGCAGGGAGCACAGGGATGAATGTTCGCAGCTGGATGCCGTTTGCATGGGTCGCCGCAGGCCTGCTGGCCGCAAGTGAAAGCTCGGCAGCAAAGTACGATGCAGGCGCCGCCTGTGGGGCCCTGTCCGACGTGACGCTGATCCGCGACGCGGGCGTGGGTTCACTGCAGGCGCAAGCAACGTCGGGGCGCTGCACGTTCCATGTGGAAGCGGATGACGCAGCTGCGCTTTCGCGTCAGCAGTCGTTGCTCCAGAGCGTGTCGGCGATCGCCTGCGGTGCGCCAGCCACCACCCGGCCGTCGCAAGGGGCTGCGGGCTTCGACCTGCAGATGCCTGCGCGTTGCCCACTCTCTTCCAGCACGCCGTTGATTGCCCGGGAAGGAGGCTGGCACCAGCGGCGACTTTCGTCTGTCCCGACGTATCCTGCGGCCGCCATGCGCGAGGCCCAGCAGGGTGGCGTCGAGCTGATGCTGCTGCTGGATGCACAGGGCAAGGCCCAGGCGATCATCCTGTCCCGATCCAGTGGGTACCCACTGCTCGATGCGGCGGCGCTCAAGCACGCGCGTGACTGGCGTTATGAGCGTGAAGCGGCGGGCAAGGCGCCAAACATGAGCCTGATACGCGGAACGGTCACGTTCAAGCTCAACTAAGGCGTCTGCAGGGCGGGCTCGGCCTTCCACTCCCACCAACGGTAGTGGTACTCGCGCTCGGTCGCACTCCATGGTTGCGCGCAGCAGGTGCACGTCAGCCGGTAGCATTCGCCCCAGCCGTCCTCCGCTTCGCCCCGTGCACGCAGCTGCACGTGACCTTGTTCCAGCAGCGGCTCGGGGCTGAAGAACACATAGGTTGGATACAAGGCGCACAGGCAGCCTTCGCGCGCCTGCCAGTAGCGCAGCCGTTGCAGGGCCGCCTTGAGGTGAGCCTGATTGCTGATCAGCATGCCGCCAAGGGCGACGCCCTGGCAGCTGCGTTCAATCGTATCCACATGCGCGCTCAACGCCTCCAGGGATGCGGGAGTGAACAGTTGGGCGACGGTGCGTGCGGCATCGGTAATGCGCGTTGCGTCGCGCGACAACAGGTCCTGCAGCAGCACATCGGCCTGTGCATCCTCAAGCCGGGGCGACGGCGTTGCGGACCACGGCCAGCGCATCAACGTGCCTTGCCGATCGCGGCGTAGTGGCCGGCGGTCAGCCGCAGCAGATCGGTGGGTGCCAGTTCCACTTCCAGGCCACGGCGTCCGGCGCTGACATGCAGGTTGGGCAATGCCTGCGCGCTGGCGTCCAGGAAGGTGCGCAGGCGCTTCTTCTGCCCGAGCGGGCTGATGCCACCGACCAGATAACCGGTCGCGCGCTGTGCGGCGTCAGCAGCAGCCATCTCGCACTTCTTGCAGCCGGCCGCTTCGGCCAATGCCTTCAGGTCCAGCTGGCCGGCCACCGGCACGATTGCAACGAGCAATTCATGAGTTTCGGTGCTGACCAGCAGGGTCTTGAACACCTGGGCCGGATCGAGGCCGAGCTTGTCGACGGCTTCACCGCCATACGATTCGGCGTGGGCGTCGTGCACGTAGCTGCGCACGGTGTGGGCGATCTTCTCGCGCTTGAGGAGGTTGATGGCCGGGGTCATGGGCGCATCGTAGCGCGGGGTGAAGGCCTTGCCTTGACCGAGGCTGTTGTCCCCGCACTGGTGGGGAACATCCACGCATGGCGTGGATCTACTGTGGGTTGGGTGGATACGTGGTGTATGACCACACGCGAACGCAGAACGGGCGCCCGAAGTCGCCCGTTCCGTGTGCATCCGTTGCTGGGGCAGAACCCCTTCCTGCGGAAAGGGATCCGACCCCGCGCACGCTGGTAGTGCCGGCCGCTGGCCGGCACCGCGCAGGGCATCAGTAGCGGTAGTGGTCCGGCTTGAACGGGCCTTCCACCGGTACGCCGATGTAGTCGGCCTGTTCCTGGCTCAGGGTGGTCAGCTTCACGCCGATCTTTTCCAGGTGCAGGCGCGCCACTTCCTCGTCCAGCTTCTTCGGCAGCAGGTAGACCTTCTTCTCGTAGCTGTCCTTGTTCGCCCACAGGTCGATCTGTGCCAGGGTCTGGTTGGCGAAGCTGTTGGACATCACGAAGCTCGGGTGGCCGGTGGCGCAGCCCAGGTTCACCAGGCGGCCTTCGGCCAGCAGGAAGATCGCGTTGCCGTTCGGGAAGATGTACTTGTCCACCTGCGGCTTGATGTTGACGTGCTTGATGCCGGCGAACGACACCAGCGCATCGACCTGGATCTCGTTGTCGAAGTGGCCGATGTTGCAGACGATGGCCTGGTCCTTCATCGCGCTGAGGTGCTCGATGCGGATGATGTCCTTGTTGCCGGTGGTGGTGACGTACAGGTCGGCACGGCCCAGGGTCGATTCGATGGTGTTGACTTCATAGCCTTCCATCGCCGCCTGCAGGGCGCAGATCGGGTCGATCTCGGTGACGATCACGCGCGCGCCGTAAGCACGCAGCGAGGCGGCGCAGCCCTTGCCGACGTCGCCGTAGCCGCAGACCACGGCCACCTTGCCGGCCAGCATCACGTCCATCGCGCGCTTCAGGCCATCGGCCAGCGATTCGCGGCAGCCGTACAGGTTGTCGAACTTGCTCTTGGTGACCGAGTCGTTGACGTTGATCGCCGGGATCAGCAGGGTGCCGGCCTGGGCCAGCTGGTACAGGCGGTGCACGCCGGTGGTGGTCTCTTCAGAGACGCCCTTCCAGTCCTTGACCACGCGGCCCCAGTAACCCGGGCGCTCCTTGGCGACGCGCTTGAGCAGGTTCTTGATGACCTGTTCTTCGTGCGAGGACGAGGCGGTGTTGACCCAGTCACTGCCGTTTTCCAGTTCGTAGCCCTTGTGGATCAGCAGGGTCACGTCACCGCCGTCGTCCACCACCAGCTCCGGGCCGGTCAGGGTGCCGTCGGCCAGGGTGAAGGTCAGCGCGTCCAGGGTGCAGTCCCAGTACTCTTCCAGGGTCTCGCCCTTCCAGGCGAACACCGGGGTGCCGGTGGCGGCGATGGCCGCGGCAGCGTGGTCCTGGGTCGAGAAGATGTTGCACGAGGCCCAGCGCACGTCGGCGCCGATGTCCTTCAGGGTCTCGATCAGTACCGCGGTCTGGATGGTCATGTGCAGCGAGCCGGTCACGCGCACGCCCTTCAGCGGCAGCTCGGCCTGGTACTTGCGGCGGATCGACATCAGGCCCGGCATTTCGTGCTCGGCGATGTCCAGTTCCTTGCGGCCCCAGTCGGCCAGCGTGATATCGCGGATCTTGTAATCACCTTCGGTGGAGAAGGTCTTGGCAACAGCGTTCATTCGTGTGCTCCGGTTGTGGGCGAGCGGGTGCTCGCATCTAGCCGGGCGCCGTTGTTACAAAGCCACCTTACCGAGCCTGGCCGGGCCTCATGGGATCCGGTCGCAGCGCCCCTCGGCAGGGGAGAACCCCCATTATATCGCGGCCCCGGCATGACATCGGGATGACCCAACCATCGGCAGGTGGGATCGCGTGCACGGCCTGTTAAGGTCGGTGTTTTCACGCATCACACAGGTGGAACGATGAACATGCACGCGCGCCGCAACCGGCGCTGGACCGGCCTGGTCCTGTCGATGGGACTGCTGGCGGTGGCCCCGCTGGCCTGGGCGGCATCGCCGCAGCCCGCGGCCGCACAGGCCCAGGGCGTCAACGGCTACGAACTGCCGTCGGCCGCGCTGCAGGCGGTGGTGGATGCGCCCCGTGCGCCCTCGTTGTACCTGTCGCCGCGCCGCGACGTGGCCGCGATGATGCAGATGCCGTCGCTGCCTTCGATCCAGGTGGTGGCGCAGCCGGAACTGAAGCTGGCCGGCCTGCGCATCAACCCGCGCACGTTCTCCGACAGCCGCTTCAGCTTCGGCGAGAAGCTGTGGCTGATGAACGTGGCCGACGGCAAGGAGCGGCAGATCAGCGGCCTGCCGGCCAAGCTGTCGATTGCCAGTGTGATGTGGTCGCCGGACCAGAAGTGGCTGGCCTTCAACCAGATCGACGCCGCCAGTGGCGCCAATGAACTGTGGCTGGTGGACGTGGCCGGTGGCAGTGCCCGCCGCCTGGTTGCCGGCCTGAACACGGTGATCGGCAGCGGCTACCAGTGGCTGCCGGACAGCCGCGGCCTGGTGGTGTTCACCCGCCCGGCCAACCTCGGTGCGGCCCCGGCCGCCGACGGCATTCCGACCGGCCCGGCCGTGCAGCAGACCAGCCAGGGCGGCGGCGTGGTGTCGATCCGTACCTACCAGGATCTGCTGAAGAACGAGGCCGACGCGCGCCAGTTCGATTACTACGCCACCACCCAGCCAATGGAAGTCAGCCTGGATGGCAGCACCCGCGCGATCGGCGCGGCCGGCATCTTCATGGGCTTTGCAGTGTCGCCGGATGGCCGCTTCGTGTTGCGCCAGCCGGTGCAGCGCCCGTATTCCTACGTGGTGCCGGTGGACAGCTTCCCGCGACGCATTGAAGTGATCGACCGTGCCAGCGGCAAGCTGGTGCACACCGTGGCCGTGCGCCCGCTGGTGGAAGGTTTGCCGACCGGCAACGACGCCGAAGTGACCGGCGTGCGTGACATCCGCTGGCGCGGCGATGCCGATGCCACCCTGGTCTGGGCCGAAGCGCAGGACGGCGGCGACCCGAACAGGGAGGCCAAGGTGCGCGATGCGGTGCTGATGCAGGCCGCCCCGTTCGACAAACCGCCGGTCACCCTGGCCCAGCTTGGCAGCCGCCTGGCCAGCATCAGCTGGGGCCGCGGTGACCTGGCCCTGCTGACCGAGTCGTGGTGGAAGACCCGCAGGACCAAGACCTGGCTGATCGCCCCGGACAACGCCGGTGCCGAGCCTCGCCTGCTGTGGGATCGTGACGCGCAGGACCGCTATTCCGATCCGGGCCGTCCGCAGTTGTCCAGCGACGATCGTGGTCGCTCGCTGCTGCAGACCAGCGCCGATGGCAGCAGCCTGTATCTGGCCGGTGCCGGTGCTTCGCCGGAAGGTGACCGTCCGTTCGTGGACCGCTTCGACATCGCCAGTGGCAAGGCCACCCGCCTGTTCCACTCGCAGGCGCCGAGCTACTCGCTGCCGGTGGCATTGCTGGACAACCAGGGCAGCTCGCTGCTGCTGAGCCGCGAGAGCCCGGACGAGCCGGCCAACTTCTACGTGCAGTCGCTGGCCGATGCGGCCACCCAGCCGCGCGCATTGACCCATTTCGCCCATCCGCTGCCGCAGCTGAAGGGCGTGCAGAAGGAGCAGATCCGCTACAAGCGCAAGGACGGCGTCGACCTGACCGCGACCCTGCTGCTGCCGCCGGGCTACGACCCGAAGCGCGACGGCCCGCGACCGTTGCTGATGTGGGCCTACCCGGGCGAGTTCAAGAGCGCGGCTGCGGCCAGCCAGGTGACCGATTCGCCGTACCGCTTCAATGCGGTCAGCTACTGGGGCCCGCAGGCGTTCCTGGCCAAGGGTTATGTGGTTCTGGCCAGCCCGTCGATGCCGATCATCGGTGAGGGCGACAAGGAGCCGAACGACACCTACATCGAACAGCTGGTGGCCAACGCGCAGGCAGCGGTGGATGAAGTGGTGCGTCGTGGCGTGACCGATCGCGATCACATCGCCATCGGCGGCCATTCCTACGGTGCGTTCATGACCGCCAACCTGCTGGCGCACACCCGCCTGTTCAAGGCCGGCATCGCCCGCAGCGGCGCCTACAACCGCACACTCACGCCGTTCGGCTTCCAGGCCGAGGAACGCAATTACTGGCAGGCGCAGGACGTCTACCAGAAGATGGCGCCGTTCAACTACGCCGACAAGATCAAGGACCCGATCCTCTTCATCCACGGCGTGGACGACAACAACTCCGGCACGTTCCCGATGCAGAGCGAGCGCATGTTCGCGGCGGTGAAGGGCCTGGGTGGCACCGCGCGGCTGGTGATGCTGCCGAACGAATCGCATGCCTATCGCGCACGCGAATCGATCATGACCATGCTGGCTGAGAGCGAGCGCTGGCTGGAGCAGACCATCGGCCCGGCCGAGCAGGGCAAGGCGAAGAAGAAGCGCTGACGTGACCCGGTAGTGCCGGCCGCTGGCCGGCAACCTCATGGAGCCATGCAACCTGAGGTTGCCGGCCAGCGGCCGGCACTACCAGATGAAACCATTTTTGCATCGCAGCACGACGCCCGATCTGGGATAGGCTTGGGGCCTGGATCCGTTGACCGAGGCCTGTGCGTCGCCGATGAACGAGTACCGCAGCAGCATCGAATTTGCTTCTCCCGATCTTCCGCTCCGCGATGACGTGCGCCGGCTTGGCGCACTGGTCGGCGACCTGCTGGTTGAGCAGGTCTCCGCCGCCTTCCTCGACGATGTCGAAGACGTGCGCACCCGTGCCATCGCCCGCCGCGAAAACCAGGCGCCGCTGTCGGAGCTGGCCGATGGCCTGGCCGGGCGCACGCCGCAGCAGGCCGAGACCATGGTGCGGGCCTTCAGCACCTACTTCCAGGTGGTCAACATCGCTGAGCGCGTGCATCGCATCCGCCGCCGCCGTGACTACCAGCGCGCCGGTACCGCTGGGGCGCAGCCCGACGGCCTGCAGGATGCGCTGCAGCACCTGAAGGCGCAGGGCGTGGGCCTGGATGAGCTGGCGCAGTGGCTGCCGCGCATCGACATCGAACCGGTGTTCACCGCGCACCCGACCGAAGCCGTGCGCCGTGCGCTGCTGGAGAAAGAGCAGCTGATGGTGGCCAGCCTGGTCGACAACCTCGACGGCCAGCGCACGCCGGGGGAAGCGGCCGCCGATGCTGCGCGCTTCCGCATGGCGCTGACCGCTTCGTGGCAGACCACCGATTCCTCGCCGGTGCGGCCTACCGTGGATGACGAGCGCGAGCACGTCGGCTTCTATCTGGTGCAGGTGCTGTACCGGGTGATTCCGGTGCTGTACGAATCGCTGCAGCAGGCGCTGCGCGATACCTACGGCGAAGAACTGCCGCTGCCGCGCCTGCTGCGCTTCGGTACGTGGGTGGGCGGCGACATGGACGGCAACCCGAACGTGGATGCCCACACCATCCGCAATACGCTGGATGCGCAGCGGCAGGCGGTGCTCGGGCGCTACCAGAAGGAACTGCTGCAGCTGGCCAGCCTGCTCAGCCAGTCCACCGAGCGGGTGGGCGTGAGCGATGCGCTGCAGGCGCGCGTGGTGCAGTACCAGCAGCTGCTGCCGCAGGTGCAGTCGCGCCCGCGCCACGCCGACATGCCGTACCGCCTGCTCAACGACCGCATGCGCGCACGCCTGCAGGCGACGCTGGACGATGGCGAGGGTGCCTACGCTGGCCCCGCCGAAGTGATCGACGACCTGCAGCTGATCCTCGACAGCCTGCGCGCCAATCGCGGCGAACATGCCGGCGGCTTTGCCGTGCAGCGCCTGCTGTGGCGGGTGAAGACGTTCGGCTTCCATCTGGCGCGGCTGGATGTGCGCCAGGAGTCGAGCGTGCATGCGCGCGCACTGGCCGCCGTGCTGGGCGGCGAGGAGGCCTGGCAGGCGCTGGATGCGGTGGGCCGTGCGCGGCTGCTGAGCCCGCATGCCAGCGGTGAAACGGCATTGCCCAACGGCGACGACGAGGGCAACCAGCGGCTGGATGCGGTGTTCGCCGCGCTGGCCGATGCGCGTGCGCGGCATGGCAGCGATGCGCTGGGCAGCTACATCATCTCGATGGCGCACGACCGCAGCGACGTGCTGGCGGTGCTGGCGCTGGCACGCCGTGGCGGCCTGGTAGAGGAGGGCGGTGCAGTGCCGCTGGACATCGCCCCTCTGTTCGAGACGGTGGATGATCTCAAGCGCGGCACCGCGACCCTGCGTGACCTGCTGGCCGACCCCATCTATCGCGCGCACCTGCAAGCACGCGACGACGTGCAGATGGTGATGCTCGGCTATTCGGACAGCAGCAAGGACGGCGGTATCGCGGCCTCGCGCTGGGGCCTGCAGCGTGCACAGGTGGAACTGCTGGAAGTGGCGGCCGAGGCCGACATCCGGCTGACCTTCTTCCATGGCCGTGGCGGCTCGATCAGCCGTGGCGGTGGCAAGACCACGCACGCGGTCGATGCGTCGCCGCGCGGCAGCATTGATGGCCGCCTGCGGGTGACCGAGCAGGGCGAGGTGATCCATCGCAAGTACGGCATCCGTGCGCTGGCCCTGCGCTCGCTGGAGCAGGCCACCGGTGCGGTGCTGCGCGCCAGCCTGCGCCCGCGCGCCGCCGAGCCGCGCGAGGATGACTGGCGACCGGTGATGGACGCGGTGGCTGCGGCCAGCAGCGAGGTCTACCGTGGCTTCGTCGGCCAGGCCGGTTTCATGGACTACTTCCGCACCGCCACGCCGATCGACGTGATCGAACGCATGACGCTGGGCTCGCGGCCATCGCGCCGGCTCGGCCAGGACGCCGCGCTGGGCAACCTCCGTGCGATTCCCTGGGTGTTTGCCTGGAGCCAGGCGCGGGCGGTGATTCCCGGCTGGTACGGCGTGGGCAGTGGCCTGCAGGCGGCGGTTGATGCCGGCCACGAACAGACCCTGCGCGAAATGGCGCGTGACTGGCCGTTCTTCCGCACCTTCCTGGATGACATCGCGATGGTGCTGTCCAAGGGCGATATCACCATCGCCGAGCAGTTCTCGCTGTTGTCGGGCGACCTGCACGGGCGCTTCTTTCCGCAGGTGCAGCGCGAACTGGAACTCACCCGGCACTGGCTGCTGGCATTGATGGACCAGAAGACACTGCTGGACCACGATGCGCGGCTGGCGCTGTCGATCCGCCTGCGTAATCCCTACGTCGATCCGATCAGCGTGCTGCAGGTGGATCTGCTGCAGCGCTGGCGGGCCAGCGGTCGCGAGGATGACGATCTGCTGCGTGCGCTGGTGGCGTGCGTGAACGGTGTTTCGCAGGGCGTGCAGAACACCGGTTGATCCGCATCCGCCGGGCATGGCCCGGCGAGTTCGAAATGGTAGTGCCGGCCGCTGGCCGGCAACCTCATGATGTCTGGCAGCGCGCGCGAGGTTGCCGGCCAGCGCCCGGCACTACCTCATTCTTCCGGCGACGGCGGATTCGATGCCAGCAGTTCCAGATGGCGCTGTTCCATTTCCTGACGCAGCTGGCGGCGGATCTGCGCCGCGGCCTGGCGGCGCTTCTCGTCCGACGTCGCCGGCTGCAAG
>NZ_JCAFRK010000005.1:0-444502 GCF_059367995.1 Stenotrophomonas sp. YJH_SMC_79 | reverse complement strand
TAAAGCTGCAGATGATTGATGCTGGCAACGTATCGCTTGCTTTAAAACAATTAATAGTTGCTTGATCAAACGTCTGCAAGATGGACAATCATCCTTCCTGCAGGCGCCTTCACAAGATACCTGCGCATACTTTCAAAGATCTTGGGAAGTGGCCTCAGCGCCGCTCCCGTGTGCTGCGAAGTTTCCTTCGTAGCGAGCCGCCCATTATAGCCGGCTTTTCCGCTTCGTCAACACCTTTTTTCAAGGCCGTCTCACCGGGGTGGACGTTGTTGCCGATGCTGCTTCGTCGTTGTACCCGAAGGTCTTTCGTCGTTGCGAGCCGCCTATTATGCCGGACTTTTCGAGTCCGTCAACACCTTCGTTCGATCATCTCGTTCGTCGGTGATGGCGTCGCTGTTCGCGTGCCGTTTCCGAAGAAGCGATGCGCTGCAGCAAGGGAGCGAATTCTAGAGATCCTGCAGATTTCGTCAAGCGCTTTTTTGCATGCTGATGACAGAAGCACCACGACATCAAGCATGGCGTACGCTCGAAGATCGCTGCGGCGTTGCCCGCGCGTTGCGCGGTCAACGCCGCAACCGCTATCAATGCATGGATGCACACAGGAGAGACGGCAATGAACATGCAGGTGCGGCAAGCATGGTGGCGCGACCTTTCGGTGCCGGCCCTCGTTGCCGGCTTCATTACCGTGCTGGTCGGCTTCGCCAGTTCCGCAGTGATCGTGTTCCAGGCCGCGCAGGCCGTCGGTGCCAGCCAGGCGCAGATCGCCTCCTGGATGTGGGCATTGGGACTGGGCATGGGCGTCACCTGCATCGGGTTGTCGCTGCGCTACCGCGTGCCGGTGGTGACTGCGTGGTCGACGCCGGGCGCGGCGATGCTGGTGGTCGGTGCCGGCGGTGCCTCGCTCTCTGAAGCGACCGGCGCCTTCCTGCTTGCTGCGGTGCTGGGCATGTTGGCCGGGTTCTCCGGCATCTTCGCCCGGTTGATGCAGCGGGTGCCGATGGCACTGGCCGCCGGCATGCTGGCCGGGGTGCTGCTGCGCTTCGGTCTGGACGTGTTCGTGGCCATGAACACCCAGCTGGTGCTGGCGCTGGCGATGTTCGCCACCTGGCTGGCTGGACGCCGCCTGTTCCCGCGCTATGCGGTCATCGCCACCCTGCTGGTCGGCATCGCGTTCGCGGCCAGCCGCGGCCTGCTGCACGCACAGCAGGTGCAGCTGCAACTGGCGGTACCGCAATGGGTGACCCCATCCCTGTCCTGGACTGCGGTGGCCGGCATCGCCCTGCCCCTGTTCGTGGTCACCATGGCCTCGCAGAACATTCCGGGCGTGGCGGTGATGCGGGCATCCGGCTACGACGCCCCGGTGTCGCCGCTGATCGGCTGGATCGGCGTGGTCAATACACTACTGGCGCCGTTCGGTGCGTACGCGCTGAACCTGGCGGCAATCACCGCCGCGATCTGCATGGGCCGTGATGCGCACGAAGATCCGGCACGGCGCTATACCGCCGCCATGGCCGCCGGGGCCTTCTACATTGTCATCGGGCTGTTCGGTGCCACCGTGGCCGCACTGTTCGCCGCCTTCCCGAAGGAGCTGGTGGCCTGCGTGGCCGGTATCGCGCTGTTCGGCACCATCGCCAACAGCCTGGCCAGTGCGCTGGCAGTAGAAGGGGACCGCGAGGCGGCACTGGTCACCTTCCTGGTCACCGCCTCCGGTGTCACGCTGGCCGGCATCGGCTCGGCGTTCTGGGGCCTGGTGGCCGGTGCGGTGTGCCTGCTGGTGCTGCGGCCCCGTCAGGGCCGCTGACCTGCCCTACCCCGCCAGTGTGGCGCCAACGGTACTCAGCACCACCGCGATGACGATGGCGATCAGTGTGGCAACCACGCTGGTGCCGCCACGCGCGGCCAGCTCGCTGCGCAGCCGTGCATCATCGTCGCCGGTGACGGCACGGGCCTGGGCAATCAGGCGCTGGCAGTGTGCCAGGTACCAGCTGTTGCCAAAGATGCCGGTGGTGATGCTGAGCGCGAAGGTGATGACCAGCGACAGGCCATCCGGCACATCCAGCAAGGTCTCCACCACGCTGATCAGCAGCAGCAGGCCGGCCCACATCGCCGCCAGGCGGTACATCTTGCGGTACATCATCCAGATCAGGCCGAGCAGGAATGCCGGCCAATGCCAGGTGCCACTGCCCGTGGCAATGCCCTGATCCAGCCGCCAGCGCTGGCGATAGATCGGGAAGTTGCCGCCGACCACGCTGGCGTACAAGGCCATCTCACCCTCCAGCCCGGCAGCCGCAGCCATCTCCGGTGCAGCGGCAGGCGCACGATACGGATCGGACGGGTCGCCGGCACTTGGCGCGATGCTCTCAACCGCCGGGACCGCGTCGATATCCGGGAGCGGAGCCACCTCGATGGGGGTGGAAGCCTGTTCCAGTTCCGCCAACGGCCGCCACGAGGGCATGCCTTCGCACCACAGCAGCGTGCGTGCAGTCACCGTCCCGTCCTGCTGCAGGCGACGCAAACCGGCCAGGTCCACCGGTCCTTCGCTCTGCCTGCCGTTGGCATACCACCACTGTGCTTCCTGCATGTTTTCCATCCTTGCTATCCACATCGACAAACTGGAACTGCTGCCAGCGCTTACAGCATGGAACTGGCCAGGGTCTGCACCAGCTGATGGCGCGCGCCTGGCACAAGGGTAATCTGCTCTGGCCCGGCGTTGGCCACTTCCAGGCACACATAGTCACGCCAGCCTTCACCCACATCGGCCATTTCCGCCGCGGCGTCGGCGCCCGGATTCCAGACAACCAGGGTCTGGCTGCCTTCACTACGGATCTCGATGCGTCGCTGCAGGACAGGATCACGCAGCACGTAATGGCCGCCGGCACCGGTATAGATTCGATCGCTGCGACCGGGATCACGTGGATCGCGCAATGACCACGGTCCCTGTTGCAGGCGCAGCTGCGCAGGGTCCTCGTACTTGTCCAGGTACTGCAGGCCATCAAGGCCCTCGACCTCGACCCGCTTGGCATCGCCCACCCGGAAATAGCTGTGCAGGGCCTGGGTGAAGGTCACCGGCGAGGTTCCGGTGTTCTCGGTGACCAGCTGCTGGCGCAGCTGGCGGCCGATGCGCAGCTGCATCTGCAGGCGCAGGCCGGGATCGGCGCTGGGCGCAGGCGCCAACTGCAGCTCGACCTCGCCATCATCGCGCTGGCTGGCCTGCAGAAGCTCCCAGCGCGCGGTACGCACCAGGCCATGCGCCGGTACATCGGCGCTCTGGCCCTGGCGACCGAACCACGGCCAGCACACCGGGACGCCACCGCGGATCGGCGTGGGCAGCTCGGCGCGCGTGGGCGAAAGCCACAGCAGATCGGGCTGCCCATCGGGAATGAACGACAGCAGCTGGCCACCAAACACACTGACGACCGCCGTGGCGTTGGCGGTTCGCACCTGCCAGGCCTCCAGGCCGTGATACAGGCCGGTGCTGATGTCCGGATTCGACTGCATGCGATGACGCTCCTTCAAGACCGCGGCGATGATGTCGCGGTCAACGTGCCGCCGGCAAGGCCTTCTGCCCAGTGGGTGCGATAGCGGCTGCCTCTTCCTGCAGCGTGCGCAGGATGCGCTGGCCGGCGCGGCCGTCCACCTCGCTCCAGCCCAGGCGCTGCTGCTCGGCCTGGATCGCGCGACGCGTGGCGGTACCGATCATGCCGTCGGCGGCACCGATGTCGTGACCACGGGCCAGCAGCAGGGTCTGCAGCTGGCGGCGCTCATCGCGGCCCAGGCCCGGGTCATCGGTCGGCCAGGCGGTGGCCAACCCGTTGCCGCCACGCAGCTGGTCGGCCAGCGTCGCGATCGCCAGCGCATAGCTTTCGGCGGCGTTGTAGCTGTAGATCGCGTCGTAGTTGCGGAACACCAGCAATGCCGGGCCCTTGTTGCCGGCCGGCAGCAGCAGGGCGGCGCGCGCATCCGCCGGCAGGTTGGCCGGAGCCAACACGCTGCCATCCAGCGCGGTCACGCCCTGCGCACGCCAGTCGGCCAGGGAGCGACGCTGGGTGCGGCCGGCCTGGCTGGCGTTGAAGCCCGCAGGAACGCGGACTTCCATGCCCCACGGCTCGCCGCTGCGCCAGCCGGCGCGCTTGAGGTAGTTGGCAGTGGACGCCAGCGCATCGGGAATGCTGCCGACCAGATCGCGGCGGCCATCGCCATCACCGTCCACGGCGATGCGTGCATAGGTGCTGGGCATGAACTGCGTGTGCCCGAAGGCACCGGCCCAGGAGCCGGTAAGCCCCTGGGCCTGCAGGTCCCCGCGGTCGATCAGCTTGAGCAGGGCCAGCAGTTCACCGCGGAAGAAGGGTTGGCGACGGCCGGCGCAGGACAGCGTGGCCAGTGACTGCAACAACGGGCGCTTGCCGAACACGCGGCCGTAGTCGCTCTCCACGCCCCAGACCGAGACGATGGTGGCCGGATCGACGCCGTACTGCGCCGACACCCGATCGAGCAGGTCGCGGTGCAGCAGCAGCAGGGCGCGCCCATCGTCAACGCGCTGGCGATCGACCAGCGCGGCGAGGTAGTCCCAGATCGGCGTAGTGAATTCGGGCTGTGCATCAAGCAGGCCGAGCACGCTGGGGTCGGGTGTGAGGCCGGCGGTGATCTCGTTGAAACGGTCGGGACTGATGCCTTGTGTCGCAGCGGTGGCCTGCAGGCCCGACAGGCAGCGGCTGAAGGCCGGATCGATGCCGGCGGCAGGAACGGCAGGCGCTGTCGGTGCCGAGGCAAGAGCGGCCGCCAGGCCGAGCGTGGTCAGAATGGGCATGGCGTCCTCCGTGTTGCCGTTGCAGGGTCATCTTAGGCGCAGCGTCGCCGTCGAACCTGAAGCGGCGCCGGCTGCCGGCGGCTATATGCCGCGCAACAGGCGCAGGCCATAGGCCGGGCCTTCAGCATCCCAGCGCTGCATGACCTGCAGGCCAGCCGGCTGCAGCAGTGCTTCGAAGCTGTCGTCGGTGTACTTGTGGCTGTATTCGACGCGGATCGGTTCGTCGGCCTCGAAATGGAAGGTGCGGCCATCCAGATGGACGTCCTGTGCCCGCTGGCTGACCAGATCGGTCTCGATGCGCAGCCGCGCGACGCTGTAGCGGGCACGATGGCGGAAGCCATCCAGATCGAAATCGCTGCCGATCTCGCGGTTGAGGCGGGCCAGCAGATTGAGGGTAAAGGCGGCGGTGACACCCTGTGCATCGTTGTAGGCCGCCTCGATCAACGCTGGCTCCTTGTGCAGGTCGATGCCGACCAGGGCCAGGCCATCACGGCCCATGGTCTGGCGCATCGCGCGCAGCAGGGCGACCGCGTCCTCACCTTCAAAGTTGCCCAGCGTAGACCCGGGGAAGAACAGCAACCGCCGCGCGGGTTCGCGTTCGGGCATGGGCACGGCAACGGGACGGGTGAAGTCTGCACAGACCGGCAGCATCTCGACCTCCGGCAGCGCCGGGGCGAGATGGTCGATGCTGGACAGCAGCGCGGCGCGCGAGATCTCGATGGGTGTATAGGCCACCGGTTCACGCAGCGCGGCCAGCAGCAGCGCGGTCTTGCGGCCGCTGCCACTCCCCAGTTCCACCACGTGCAGGTGCGGGCCGACGCTGCGGGCGATGTCTGGCAGTACCCGCGAAAGCAGGGCCAGCTCGGTACGCGTGGGGTAGTACTCGCGGGTCTGGGTGATCTGTTCGAACAGGCGCGAGCCACGTGCATCGTAGAAGTACTTGGACGGCAGCTGGCGCGGTGTGCGCGACAACCCGGCCACCACGTCGGTGAGGATCTGCTGGCGGCCGGGGGTGAGATCGGTCAATGCCTGCAGCGCGTCGTGCACCGTACTCATGCGAGGTCCCTGGCCAGGCGCAGGCCGGAGAACTGCCAACGCGCCGGTGGCATGAAGAAGTTGCGGTAGCTGGCGCGCACATGGCCACGGGGCGTGGCGCAGCTACCGCCGCGCAGCACCCATTGGCCACACATGAATTTGCCGTTGTATTCGCCGAGGTTGCCGGCAAAGGGCTGGAAGCCCGGATAGGCGCCATAGGCGCTGTGGGTCCATTCCCATACATCGCCGAACAGCTGGCGCAGTCCACCGCCCTGCCCGGCCTGTGGGTGCAGGTGATCGTCATCGGCAAAGTGGCCCCGCACCGGCTGAGACGCGGCCGCAGCCTCCCACTCGAACTCGCTGGGCAGGCGCGCCCCGGCCCAGCGGGCACAGGCGTCGGCCTCGAAGTAGCTGAGATGGCAGACCGGCGCATGCGGGTCCAGTTCGCGCCAACCGCCCAGGGTGTATTCGCGCTGCAGGCTGTCGTCCCAGTACAGCGGGTGCCGCCAGTCTTCGGTTTCACGCAGTGCCCAGCCTTCGCTGAGCCACCAGCGTGGCTCGCGGTAGCCTCCGGCCTCGATGAAGGCGCGGTACTCGGCGTTGCTGAGCGGGCGCTCGGCCAGGGCATGGGAGGGCAGCAGCACGCGATGCGGCGGCGATTCGTTGTCATAGGCGAACGCGTCATGCCGTGGCCAGGCTGCGGCACCGATGGTGATGATGCGTTCGGGCGATTCGATCCAGCCCTGAGCACTGGCAGTGCCGGGGACGGTTGGCAGGTCGTCGCGGTAGGCCGGCTGCAATGGATTGCACCAGAACGCGTGCTTGATGTCGGTGAGCAGCAGCTCCTGGTGCTGCTGTTCGTGCTGCAGGCCCAGCTGCAGGTGCTGCAGCGCCTGATCGTCGAGATCACCCGCGTCCAGCCGTGACTGTACCTGCGCATCGATCTGGCGGCGGTAGTCCTGCACCTGCTGCAGCGAGGGCCGTGACAGCAGCCCGCGCTGCGGCCGCGCATGGGCCGGGCCGAGGCTCTTGTAGTAGCTGTTGAACAGGTAGTCCCAGGCAGGGTCATGCGCCGGTGCAGGTGGGAAGCCGGCCAGCACGAAGCGTTCGAAGAACCAGGTGGTGTGGGCCAGGTGCCATTTGCTCGGGCTGGCATCGGCCATGCTCTGCAGCATGGCGTCTTCGGCGCTGAGGGGGGCCGCCAACTGCATGCTGCGGTCCCGCACACGTGCGTACTGGCGGGCGAGATCGCGCTGCGGGGCAGCGACGGCGGTGGCTGCGCTGTCCATCCGGGGAGCATCTGCGCAGCAGGGTGAGTGCGACGTCATGGTTCGACGTCAACGCGTTCACATGCGTGACCATCCCGCATTCAAGAAGCCGGTGCAGAGGCCGCTAACGGCAATGCTGCGGCCGCGTCGTCACCGCGCTGGAATTCCTGCTTGCCCCTGCATCCGCTCCGCCAGCCTGCGCATTACCTGTTCGTGCTGCCCGCCGTGCTGGTTGCCGTGGTGCTGTGGGCGGCACTGGGCAACGAAGACGTGGCCAATCCGGCCCAACGCATCCTGCCCTGGCTGCTGGCCTGCCTCGGCGCCGGCCTTGCGCTGCTCTACCACCAGGTGCGTACGCTCTGCCTGATGCTGGTGGTGGCCGTGATGTTCGCCCTGCTGCACCTGGACGTGGGTGGCTATCTGCGCAACGGCCATGTCACGACGCTGACACCGCTGCGCTTCCATGCCATTTCGGCCTGGCTGCCCTTGCTGTTCGCGGGCCTGGCGTTGTGGCCCGAGCGCGGCCGCCGCCGCCGCGACCTGCTGCTGCGGGGTGTTGCCAGTGGCACCGCGCTGATGATCTTCCTGCTGCTGGCCACGCAGCAACCGCGGGGCATGCACGATCTGCTGTCCAACCGCCACTGGAGCTGGATTCCGGCCGACTGGAACGCGCTGGCACAGCTGCCAGCCCTGCTGTTCCTGCTGGCAACCGCCGCGCTGGGCTGGCAGGCCTGGCGGCATCCGCGCCCGCTGCACACGGCAATGCTGCTGGCCCTGCTGTGCCTGTGGTGGATGCTGCCGCGGGTGTTCCTGCAGCCGGTGCTGCTGCCGGCGCTGGCCAGCGCGGCCTTGCTGCTGATGCTGGGCGCGATGCTGCAGGAGTCCTTCCATATGGCCTTCCGCGATGAACTGACCGGCCTGCCGGGGCGCCGCGCCTTCAATGAGACCCTGCAACGGGCGCGCGGCACCTACAGCATCGCGATGGTGGACGTGGACCACTTCAAATCGTTCAACGACACCCACGGCCACGACACCGGCGACGATGTGCTGCGCCTGGTGGCCTCGCGGCTGGGGCGGGTGGGCGACGGTGGCCGTGCGTTCCGCTATGGCGGCGAGGAGTTCGCGGTGGTGTTCCTGGATCGTCCCGCAGCGGCCTGCGTGGATGCGGTCGAGGCGCTGCGGCAGACCATCGAGGACACCCGCATGCAGCTGCGCGACCGCAGCACCCGCAGCCGCGACGATGAAACGGGACGCCAGCAACGCGGACGCGGCGGGAGCGGGCAGACGGTGCAGGTGACGGTGAGCATCGGCCTGGCGGACAGCCGCGTGGATGAGCGGCCAGCAGCGGTGATCAAGGCTGCCGACCAGGCGCTGTATGCAGCCAAGGACGGCGGCCGCAACCAGGTCCGCGCGCATGCCGGCCAGCGCGTGCTGGCGGTGCGCGGCGGCTGAGGCTCACACGGCGTCGAGGTAGTACCAGCGGCCGTCGACACGCAGGAAGCGGCTGTGCTCTGTCATCTTCACCGCGCTGCCGCCACCCACGCGGTAGCGGGCGGTGAAGCGCACTTCGGCGCTGTCGGCACCGGTGGCCGTGTGTTCGTGCACGGTCAGGCCCAGCCAGTGCGTACGCTGGCCCGGCGCATCATCCAACGCCAGCTCGGCCGGACGGGTGTCCGGGTGCCAGCTCTGGCGCAGGTAGTCCGCCAGCCCCCGCACATAGGCGCTGTAGCGCGATCGCATCAGGCGCTCGGCATCGGGTGCTGCCTCACCGGCATGGAAACGGCCACAGCAGGCGGCGTAATCGGCGGGAAGGCCGCAGGGGCAGGGGTCGGTGGATTTTCGGCTCATGCAGGCATTGTCGCCGGGTTGTGCGGATTGATCCACGCGGGGCACGGGTCAGCCGGTGCAGGACAGGCGTATGCTGTCGCGCCCCCACATCGATTGATCGCCGTGCTGGAACTGGTTCCCCCTGAGTTGTGGTGGCTGGTGGTGATCGCCTTCATCGCCGGCCTGGTCGATGCCGCCGTCGGTGGCGGTGGGCTGGTGCAGTTACCCGGCCTGTTCACCGTGCTGCCGCAGCAGACGCCGGCAATGCTGTTCGGTACCAACAAATTCAGCTCGATGTTCGGCACCGGTGCAGCCGCCTGGCGCTATGCGCGCAACGTGCGCTTCCCGTGGAAGCCGGTGCTGTTCGCGGCAGGCACGGCCTTCATCTTCTCCTTCGCCGGCGCCACCGCGGTAAGCCTGCTGCCCAAGGACGCGGTACGCCCACTGGTGCTGGTGCTGCTGATCGCGATGCTGGCCTACACGCTGTGGAAGAAGGATTTCGGCGCGCTGCACCGGCCGCAGGACATCGGCCGTCGTGAGCTGGCGATCGCGCTGGCCATCGGTGCGGCGATCGGCTTCTACGACGGCTTCTTCGGGCCGGGCACCGGCAGCTTCCTGATCTTCCTGTTCGTGCGCTTCTTCGGCCTGGATTTCCTGCGCGCCTCGGCGGCATCGAAGGTGGTGAACCTGGCCACCAACGTCGCGGCGATCTCGTTCTTCGTGCCGACCGGCAACCTCCTGTGGCTGTTCGCGCTGCCGATGGCGGCGGCCAACATCATCGGCTCGGTGGTGGGCACGCGGTTGGCGCTGAAGGGCGGTACGCCGTTCATCCGCAAGCTGTTCGTGGGGCTGGTGGTGGTGCTGATCGCGCGGATGGCGTGGGATACGTTCCGCGGTGCGTGAATGAGCTTGATGACCAGGTAGGTGCCAACCTTGGTTGGCACGCTGAGTCCGGCCGCGAAGAGCAGCCGAGCATGGCTCGGCTCTACAGGTAGATGGACCGAGGCGCTCAGGCCTCGGCTTCTTCCGGTTCGTTGGCCTGCTGGCGGCTGCGCTCCGGCAGCTTCAGGCGCTTGCCTTCTTCGTCGTACTCGATCAGCAGCACGCCGGAGTCGTGGCGGCCGCTGATTTCGACGAAGCAGGCGCCGCCGATGAACGGTTCCAGCGTCATCACCGACTTCAGCGGGGTGGCAACCACCATCTGGAAGCCGAAGTTGTCGAAGATGTTCATCGCCAGTGCGGTGAACTCGTTGTCGGCCTTGTCGAAGGCTTCGTCGAGCACGACGGCAGCGTAGCTGGGCAGCTGGCTGTCGGCACCGCCGAGCTGGTAGCGCAGCGCTGCCGCCAGGCAGGTGGTGGCCAGCTTCTGGCGCTGGCCACCGGACTTGCCGGCGCCGCTGCGGTAGATCTCGACCTGCTGGCGCGTTTCCGCATCCAGCTCGACGCCGATGAACTCCACGTGCATGCGCACGTCCAGCACCAGCTCGCGCCAGCGCTTGTCCTCGCCTTCCTGCGAGCCCAGGCGGTTGACCAGCTGCCGCAGCACAGTGAATTGCGATTCGGCCAGCTCACGCTGCTCGGTCTGCTGCTGCGACAGCACTTCGCGCAGCTGCAGGTGGAACTCGCCGACTTCCGGCAGGCGTCGGTCGTTCAGTTCGATGGTCAGCAACGTGCCGCGGTTGAACGGCACCTGTTCCAGGCTGGCGTTCACTTCGTCCAGGCGCTGGCCGATCGACTTGCGGGCCTCGGCGCTGTGGCGCTGCAGGGCCAGCAGGTTGTTCTTGCTCTGGTTCTGCAGCAGATCGAAGAAGCGCTCTTCGTGCTGCGGCAGGCCATCGCGCTCCAGCCGTTCGAGGCGAGCGAGGAAGTCCTCGGCCGAGGCCACCGAGACGGTGAAGTCGCCCGATTCCTCTGGCCACTGCTGGATGAAGCGACGGAAGCAACCGATCAGCTGGTTTTCGATGCGGTTGAGGTCCTGCTGCGAGGACGACAGCTGCTCGTTCAACGCGTTGCTGACCTGGCGCATGTGCGCTTCCAGCGTTTCCAGGCTGAGCGGGCCCTGCTCCTGCAGGCGCTCGGCAAGACCGGCTTCCTGCTCCTGGGCCAGGCTCGGCAGCACCAGCGCACGGCTCTGCTGGCGTGCGCGGTCGAGGCGATCACGTTCCTTGACCAGCTGGCCACGCTCGACGCGGACGTCTTCATAGGTGCGGCGCGACTGCTCGATGTCGGCGCGCACGGCGTCGATCTGCTTGGCCAGCTTGGCCAGGTCGGCATTGCCTTCGCGCAGATCGCGCAGGGTGGCCTCGATATCGCCCAGGCGCTGCTGCGGGGCGGCGATGTCGATCTCGTTCCAGCTGATGCTGACCAGCTCATGGCAGGCCAGGCGGCGTTCGTTGTCGCGATCACGCTGGCCGCGCAGGCGCGCGATATCGGTCTCGCAGCCGGCGATGCGCTTGGCCAGCTCCTGTGCTTCACGCTCGAAGGCGCCCACTTTGTCGTGGTTGTTGAAACCGAGGATCCAGCGACGGCGGTCGCCCACCGCACTGCGGTCATCCTTCTCGAAACGGTCGCCCGGATGCTTGACCTGGCCTTCGCGGGTGATGCCGCGGTCGACGTTGCGCAGCTGCTTGGCATCCACGCACTCGTAGTCGAATCGCTTGCCGAGCTCGCGGCGCAGCCAGCTTTCGAACACGTGTTCGCGCAGTTCCAGCTTGTGCAGCAGCGACTTCGCCGACGGCTCACGGGCGAATGCATCATCGTTGCGGCGCACGCGGTAGTAGGTGAAGCGCATGCCCAGGTGGGTACGGTTCACCCACTCGGCGACGTCGTTGTAATGCTTGTCGTCGACCAGCAGTGACAGCGCGAAGCCACCCAGCACACGCTCGATGGCGCCTTGCCAGCCCTGCTCTTCCGAGCGGACCTGGATCAGCTCGCCGACGAACGGCAGCGCCGCTTCGGCGATGCCGGTTTCCTCGGCCAGGCGCGCGCGCAGCTTCTGCATCGGCGCCGGGATGTTGGAGGGCGTGCGCTGCATCGCTTCGAGTTCCGCACGGACTTCGCCGAAGCGGCGCTCGTCATCGCGCTTGCCACCCAGGCGATCGCTGATCGCATCGTCCAGCGCCGAAGAGGCGCGCTGGCGGTCCTGCAGCTCGTTCTGTGCGCGCTCAACCAGTTCGGCGAAGCCGTGTGCGTCGTCCGGCAGTTCGGCCCCCAGCTGCTGCGCGGCCAGGCTTGCCTGCTCGCGCTTGGCCTGGCGGCGGTCGCGCTCGGCTTCGGCGCGGCCCTGCTCGCGTTCCAGTTCCTCGATGCGCTCACCGCCCTGCTGGCGGCGCTGCAGTTCCAGTTCGGCCAGGCGCTCGGTGTGATTGTCCAGTGCGGCACGGCGCTGGGCTTCTTCGCCAAGCAGGCCACGGTCACGCACGTCCATCTCGCGCAGGCGCGCTTCGATCAGCGCCTGGCGGCGGCTTTCGCGGAAGCTGTCGACGCCGAGCTTCAGTGCTTCGTCGTCACCGCGCTGGCGGTGCATTTCCTTCAGGTCGTTGTAGTAGGCGCGTGCCGGCAGCAGGGTTTCCACCTGGCGGCGGGCAGTGACCACCGCCTGGTGCGCGCCATCAAGCTCGGCGAAGTCGCTGACCAGGCGCTCGGCGGCGTCGAAGGTCTTCGGCGTGTCGAGCATGAAGTCGCGCAGGAAGACGTTGAGGTCGCCCAGGTTCTTCGCCGACTGCGTCTTGTGCAGCAGGCGCAGCGCCATCTCGTTGTCGATGCCGAGCAGGTCGCGGAAGCGCTCGGCGTAGCCGGAGAAAGCGTCGAAGTGGTGCAGATCGGACAGCTTCTGCTTGAGCTTGCGCAGGTCCAGGTCGAAGCCGCCGAGATCCTTGGCGATGTCGAACGGACGCTCGGCGATCATGTAGTGCTTGCGCACGTCACCGGCCGAAGTGCCGTTGCCGGAGATCCACAGCAGGCGCACCAGGCTGACCACGCGGCCGTCGCCGGCGCGGTATTCCAGCACCAGTGCGGTCCAGGTCGCGCCCTTGCGCAGGTACTGGGTGGCGATTTCGCCAGTGCCGCTGTCCTGCTGGTCAGCCCAGGCGCCACGCACATAGGACACCAGGTTGCGGTCGCGGCCACTGCGCTCGGCTTCACGCGCGGCGGCGTTGAAGTCGACGATGGCCGGCGGCGTCAGCAGCGCGGACATGGCATCGAGCAGGGTCGACTTGCCCGAGCCGGAACGGCCGACGAACAGGAAACCGCGCTCGGCGATCGGCACTTCGGTCAGGCCGTTGAAGGTGCCCCAGTTGTGCACCTGCAGGCGGCGCATGCGGAACTGCTGCAGGCGCGGGTCCGGCAGGCCTTCGTTGAACAGGGCGGGAGTGTGCTTGGAGATAGCCATGCGATGATCGGGTCTCTCAGGCCTCGGCGGCCGGGGTTTCGCGCAGCTGGCGGTAGACCGCCGAAAGCTGGGACACGTCTTCGGCGGAGAACAGCAGCTTCAGCGCCGGCGAGACTTCGTGGCGGTCTTCCTGGCCGCTGAGGCGGGTCAGGATGTGGTTGTCCTTCATCTTCTGCACCGCCGAGGCGACACGGCGGTTGAAGCCGGCGCGGTCGGTGGACAGGTTCTTTTCGTAGATGGCCAGCGCTTCGGCCATCTCGGCGTCAGCCACCACCGCGCGGTTGCCGCGCGCGTCAGCCTCGGCCAGCTGCTGGCGCAGGTACAGCAACAGCACCGAATCGATGAAGGTCAGCGGCGAGGTGCGCAGCAGCACCGGCGCATCGACGTCTTCGGTATCGGCCTGGCGGGTGAAGGCCACGCCGCTGTCACGGTCGAGCACCAGTTCCAGGAACAGGTCCGCCAGCGACGAGCGGATGGCCGCTTCGCTGCGGATCAGCGCCGGCCACAGCTTGGCGTGGCGCAGCTGGTCGATGCTGGGGCCGATCAGCAGCTGGCACAGCGCACGGCGCGCATCCAGCGGCAGGCGACCGGTATCGCCGAGGTAGTACACGTCGTTGCCACGGCGGGGCTGCGCCACGGTCGCCACCGGCTCGGCCTCGTAGGCGTCTTCCGCCACGTCGGCCTGCGGTGCGTCGATGGGATCTTCATGCCAGCTCATGGCGTCTCTCCTGGGTGAACCAAACCAGCGGGATGCGGGCGCGACGGATCTGGCCGTCGCCACCACGCCATTGCGCAAGCTCCTGCTCGCCGGCGACCACGTTGCCGAAGCGCGTGCCCAGCGACAGGTAGCCGATGACGCTGCCAAGACCCTGCGGCGCCTCGCGCTGCGACAGGGCCTGGGCGATGCTGAGCCGCGGCTGTGCATCAAGCAGGTCGTGCAGGTCGCGGCGCAGGGTGCGGAAGTCGATTTCGGACGAAGCGACCAGATCGCCGACGCTTTCCAGGCTGATCGCGGCCGCGTCGTTGTACTCGACGTTGCCATCGACCTGGGCGCTGCGCGGATCGTGCAGCCTCCACTGCGACCACGAGCGCAGGCGGCTGGTGGTCAGCTGCAGGTCACGGCCGATGCCACGCTGTGCGGGGAACTCGTCGCGCAGGGCCAGCGCTTCGGACTGTGCCTGCTTCAGCAGCTGGTTGAGGCGGCGCTGTTCAAGATAGCCACGGCTCTGCACGAAGCCGCGCAGGCTGCGTGCGAAGTTCTGCAGCACATCGTGCACCTGGCCACCGCGTTCGAGCATGGTGCTGGTGAAGCCGCGCAGGAAGTTGCGTTCGTTGCGGTCCAGGCGGCGGGCAAAGCCACGCGCCAGCACCGCTTCCAGCGCGGCATCGAGCTGGGCACTCTGCTCGGCGTCGTTGAGCAGCCGCCAGAAGGCCTGGAAGCTGCGGCCGGCATCGCTCTCGCCGATCACGTCCACGCCTTCGAACAGCTGCGACAGCACGTCGCCACGCTCGCCCTCGTCGTCGATGATGCGTTCGCGGAAATCGCGGTTGAGCTGCTCGAAGTCATCACGCACGCGGCGGAAGTCCTCGGTCAGCTCGTCGGCCAGGCCGATGATCTGGCGCGCACGTTCCAGCGCGCGCTTGCCATCCAGCGCTATCACGCGGCCGGCACCGACGCGGGCGATCTCGGCGTCGATGCGGTCACGCTCGTCGCGCAGTGCCGACAGGCGTGCGTCCGGATCGGACTCGGTCTGCGCGGCCAGCTGCGAGAGCTGCTCGATGACCAGTGCCAGCCGGCTTTCGGTGGCCGCCACGCGGGCCTGCTCGAGGCCGTCGGCGAAGCGGATGGCCTGCAGCGCCGCGGTCGACAGCTCGTACTGTTCCTGGTCGGCACCATCGGGCAGACGGCGTTCCAGCCAGCCCTGGGCCAACCAGTGCGCGATGTAGGCCTGCGCGGTACGCGGCAGGTCGCGCGACAGTTCGTCGCCGTTGAGCTGGTCCAGCGCACGCTGCAGGCGCTCGTTGAGCACCGACGAAGGCAACGTGCGCTCGCCGTCCATCAGCAGGCCCTGCAGCAGGCCGATGATTTCCGGAGCGTGGTCGGCGGCGAGCAGCTTCCACTGGGGCTGTTCGCGCAGATGGCGGTAACGGGAGATGCGTTCGCGGTGCTTCATGCAGCGAAAGGAGTCATGAGGGCTGGCGGGGACGAGCAGCCGCCCACGGCGGCCGCGCAGGCAGCCGTGGGCATGCCGGCCACCAGGGGCCGGCGGGGTGCGGGCAAGCGGCTCAGCGCTTGCCGCCCACTTCGATGAAGCGCAGGAACTCGGCGCGGGTACGCGCGTCGTCGCGGAAGCTGCCCAGCATCTTGGAGGTGACCATGCTGACGCCGCGCTTGTGGATGCCGCGGGTGGTCATGCATTCGTGGGCGCCTTCGACGACCACGCCGACGCCGATCGGCTGCAGCACATCCTGGATGCACTGGGCGATCTGCGCGGTCATCTTCTCCTGCACCTGGAAACGGCGGGCATAGGCTTCGACGACGCGGGCCAGCTTGCTGATGCCCACCACCTTGCCGGCCGGCAGGTAGCCGACGTGCACGCGGCCGATGATCGGCGCCATGTGGTGTTCGCAGTGGCTTTCGTACTCGATGTCGCGCAGGACGATCAGTTCGTCATAGCCGGCCACTTCCTCGAAGGTCCGCTCCATGTAGGCGCGCGGGTCATCGCGGTAGCCGCTGAACCAGTCGCCATAGGCTTCGGCGACACGGCGGGGGGTATCCAGCAGGCCTTCACGGGACGGGTCCTCACCGGCCCAGCGCAGCAGGGTGCGCACGGCATCCTCGGCCTGGTCCTGGGTCACGTCGCCCTGCGGGGCGGCCTTTTCGTTGTTCTTGCTCATTGCGTACAGCGTCCCGAACGGGGGGCGAGCATCGTACCCGACCGGGGGGTGGGTCGTCCTGTTGGGACGGTTCATCGGGGGGTTCTTGCGGCGCCTCGTTGCTATCGGTTTGGAGGGGGAGAGGGGGCTGCGCAGGACACGCCGTGAACCCCCCTCCGGGGTCCGGCCCAGCCGCTGGCGGCTGTGCGTTCGGTCGCTTGCGAGGCATGCCTCGCAAGCAAAGCGCCCTCACCCCTGGGGGCTCGATGGCGCCGTCCATGGCGCCAACGGTCCTGCGCAGCCCCCTCTCCCCCTCCCTGACGGTTTCCCGCGGGCGCGGCCGGACCGCCCGAAAGCGGGGTCAAAAGCGGGGGTTCATGGCTTCGGAAGCAGCGCGCCGCTGCTGTGGTCTCTTCTGCCTTGGTGGGTGCGGACCGTTGGTCCGCACTGCTTCTGCTCTTGCTTCTAAGAGCCAACCCACCGCGCTCGGGGGATGTGGGGTGGGTGGCGGAGGGCCGGGCGGGACAGGGCCGTGAGGCGCATGGATGCGCCGATCGAGCTTACATGGACGTACTTGCAGCGTGCCCTGCCCCGTCCGGCCCTCCGCCACCCCAACCGATAGCCAACAGGCGCAACGCTTTCCTCACTACACCCCACCCATTCATAAAAACCTATTGATAGGAATGAAATTAGTAGTATCCTATCTATCTCTTATGGACCGACCCCTCGACGAGCGCACCGTGCTGCAGATGCAGCTCAGCTCCGGCCTGCTGTACGCAGGGCGGCAGTGGCAGCGCCTGGCCGACAGCCGGCTCGGCAGCTACGGCATCTCCACCGCCTGCACCATGCCCCTGCTGATGATCGGCCGCTCCGGCGGTGGCATCCGCCAGGTGGCGCTGGCCCAGCAGCTGGGCATGGAAGGCCCTTCCCTGGTGCGCCTGCTGGACAAGCTGTGCGCCAGCGACCTGGTCCGCCGCGAGAGCGACGCCAGCGACCGCCGCGCCAACCTGCTATGGCTGACCGACGCAGGCCATGCGCTGGTCAGCGAGCTGGAAGATCAATTGATCGGCCTGCGCCAGGACGTGTTCGGCGAGCTTTCCATGGATGAACTGCACGCCGTGCTGAAGGCATGGCGCCTGCTGGCCGAGGCCGCCGACCGCATCACGTAAGACCGCTGCCCCCGAACACCGCCGCTGCCGTGCACACGCCAGCGGCTTTTGCCCGTTGCCGTTGTTCTGTTGTCCCTCCCCTCCCCCTCCTCGCCCCCGCCCCTACCGATGCCTGGTGAATTCAGTCTCCACGGAGTGTTTGTCCCGACCCTGCTCGGGTTGATGTTGTTGGCCTATCTGGTCAACAGCGGCCTGCACGCGCTGCTGCAGCGTGCCGGTGCCTATCGCCATATCTGGCACCCGCCACTGTTCAACCTGGCGCTGTACGGGATCGTGCTTGGCCTGCTGTTCCACCTCCTGCGTTGGATGCAATCGTGAACAAGATCGTGAAGAAGACCCTTCCCATACTGCTGACCAGCGCGGCGGTGATCGTCGCCCTGCTGGTGCTGCGCCAGCTGTGGGTCTATTACATGGATGAGCCGTGGACCCGCGATGCGCATGTTGGCGCCGACGTGGTGCAGGTGGCGCCGGACGTGTCCGGGCTGGTGGAAACGGTGCAGGTGGCCGACAACCAGGCGGTGAAGAAGGGCGACCTGCTGTTCGTGGTCGACCGCGCCCGCTACCGCATCGCGCTGGAGCAGGCCCGCGCCAGCCTGGGCGAGCGCCAGGCCTCGGTGGCACAGCTGCGCCGCGAGATCGGCCGTGACCGCAGCCTGCAGGACCTGGTCGCCGCCGAGGACGCCGAAGTGCGCCGCGCCAAGCTGCAGGCCGCACAGGCCGCGCTGGCCACCGCACAGGCGGCGGTCGACCTGGCCGAGCTCAACCTGGGCCGCACCGAGGTGCGCGCACCGGCCGACGGCCGGGTCAACGACCGCACCATGCGCGTAGGCGACTACGTGGTGGCCGGCAAGCCGGTGCTGGCGCTGCTGGATACCGGCTCGTTCCGCATCGATGGCTACTTCGAGGAAACCCGCCTGCGCGGCGTGGCCCCGGGACAGAGCGTGGACATCCGCCTGATGGGCGAGTCGGCCCCGCTGCGCGGCCATGTCGAGAGCATCGCCGCCGGCATCGAGGACCGCTACCGCAGCAACGGCAGTACCTTGCTGCCAAACGTGACCCCGGCCTTTGACTGGGTGCGGCTGGCGCAGCGCATTCCGGTGCGCATTGCCATCGACGAGGTGCCCAAGGGCGTGGAACTGATCGCCGGTCGCACCGCCACGGTGACCGTGGACACCGGCCGCCATCCGCACAACGACAAGGCCGGCACCGCGCCGACACAGGCGGGCCTGTGAACGCTGCCCTGCCCCGTCTTGGCCTGATCGTCGCGCTGGCCAGCCTGGCCGCATGCAGGACCGTCGGCCCCGACTACGCGCTGCCGGAAGGGTCGGCGTTCAAGCGCCCGGAGGCCAATGCGGCCTTCATCGATACGCAGAACCCGCAGGTGGCCGCCAACCAGGCGCTGCCCGACCGCTGGTGGTCGCTGTACAACGACCCGGTACTGGACGGCCTGATCACCCAGGCGCTGCGCGACAACGTGGAACTGAAGGCCGCCGACGCGCACCTGCGTCGCGCTGCAGCCGTGTACGAACAGGCGCTGGACGCCGGTGGCTTCGAGTACGAGGCCGAGGCCGGCGTCAGCCGCGCGCAGCTGTCGGCCGAATCGTTCCTGCAGGAGCACGAGTTGCCGGTGATCAACCTGGCCGATGGCAAGTTCGCGGTCAGCTACCAGTTCGACCTGTTCGGCAAGCTCAAGCGCGGCGCCGAAGCAGCGCGTGCCGACGAGCAGTCGGTCGCTGCGGCGCGCGACCTGGCCCAGGTCAGCGTGGTCGCGCAGGTGGCCGACAGCTACCTGGAAATCTGCCACGCCAACCACGAACTGCACGTGGCCGAGCATTCGCTGCAGCTGCAGCAGCGCAGCCGCACGGTCACCGAGCGCCTGATTGCGGCCGGTCGCGGTACGCCACCGGAACTGGCCCGCGCCAATGCCCAGGTGGCACTGCTGGAAGCTGCACTGCCGCCGCTGCATGCGCAGCGTTCTGCAGCAGCGTATTCGCTGGCCGCGCTGCTGGGCCAGACCCCGGGCCAGTTGCCAGCCGGCGTGATCGACTGTGCACACGCCCCCCGCCTGGCGCAGCCGTTGCCGGTCGGCGATGGCCGGGCGCTGCTGCAGCGTCGCCCGGACGTGCGCCAGGCCGAGCGCAAGCTGGCCTCGGCCACGGCTCGGATTGGTGTGGCCACCGCTGAGCTGTACCCGGACATCCGCCTGGGAGCCTCGCTCGGTGCTGCCGGCCTGCTGGAGGACTTCGGCACGCCGATGACCCAGCAGTGGTCGATCGGTCCGCTGATCTCGTGGACGCTGCCGTCGTCCGGCACGCACGCACGCATCCACGCCGCCGAAGCCGGTGCCGACGCCGCCTTGGCCGAGTTCGACCACACCGTGCTGCAGGCGCTGCGTGAGACCCAGACCGCGCTGGACCGCTATGCGCAGGACCTGCGCCGGCTGCAGTCGCTGCGCATCGCGCAGGAGCAGGCCGCGCTGGCCGCCGAGCAGAACCGCCGGCTGTATCAGGGCGGCCGCACGCCGTACCTGTCGAGCCTGGATGCCGACCGCAGCCTGGCCACCAGCGACGCCACCCTGGCCGCCGCCGAAGCGCAGGTCTCGCGCGACCAGATCCACCTGTTCCTGGTGCTGGGTGGCGGCTGGCAGACCAGCGCCGCCGCGACCGGCACCCCGACCGCAGCGAAGTAAGCCATGAACGCGCTGACCGACCGCCAGGCCTGGCTGTTCTCGATCAAGACCTACCTGGCCGCGGTGGCCGCGCTGTACATCGCCATGGCCGGCAACCTGTCGCGCCCGTACTGGGCGATGGGCACGGTGTACATCGTCAGCCAGCCGCTGCTGGGCCCAACCCGGGCCAAGGGCGTGTACCGCATCGTTGGCACCCTGGTGGCCGGCCTGGCCACCCTGCTGGTGCTGCCGGCGCTGGTGGAAACGCCGCTGGTGCTGAGCGCGGCGATGTCGATCTGGCTGGCCGGCTGCCTGTTCATGGCCCTGCTCAACCGCGGGCCGCGCGGCTACGCGTTCCTGCTGGCCGGCTACACCACCGCCTTCATCGGCTTCCCGGCGGTAACCTCGCCGGAAACCATCTTCGACACGGTGGTGGCACGCAGCGAGGAGATCATCCTCGGCACGGTGGTGGCCGTGCTGTTTGCTTCGCTGCTGTTCCCGGCCTCGGTACGCCCGATGCTGCGCGCCCGCATCGGCAACTGGATGGAGGACGCCGCGCAGTGGTGCCGGCAGATCCTTGAACGTGGCCGCGCGCATGCGCCGCGCAACCGGCTCGCCGCCGACCTGGTGCAGTTCGAGGCGCTGATCGAGTTCCTGCGCCGCGATGATCCGCGCCATGCCGGTTCGGCGGTGTCGATGGAGCGCCTGCGCGAGCGCATGCTGCTGCTGTTGCCGGTGCTGTCCTCGATTGCCGATCGCCTGAGTGCGCTGCGCAGCGACGGCCAGGCCCTGCCCGAAGGGCTGCCGGCACTGGTCGACGATATCCATGACTGGCTGGATGGCCCGACCAACGCCAGCGAGTACGCCCGCCTGCGCGCGCGCATCAGCGCACTGAAGCCGCAGGTGGATCGCGACCTGCAGCACCTGCAGCTGGCCAGCCTGCTGCTGCGCCTGGAGGAACTGGTCGACCTGTGGCAGGACTGCCGCACCCTGCAGCACGCGATCGACCATGGCACCGCGCCGCTGGACCGCGCGCACTACCGCATCCGCACCGAGCGCGTGGCTGCCGACAAGCACGTCGACTACGGCATGGCGCTGTTCTCCGCGCTCAGTGCCGGCGTGGCACTGATGAGCTACTGCGTGCTGTGGATCGCGCTGGGTTGGGAAGGCGGTGGCAACGGCGCGATGATGGCCGCGGTGACCGCCGCGTTCTTCGCCGCACAGGACGATCCGGCACCGAGCATGGTGTCGTTCCTGGTGTGGGCGATGGTCGCCTCGGTGGTGGCCGGCGTGTACCTGTTCGGCGTGTTCCCGGCGGTGCACGACTTCGGCCTGCTGGCACTGGTGTTGGCGGTGGCGTTCCTGCCGCTGGGGCTGATGCTGCACCACCCCAAGAGCGCGCTGTTCGCGCTGCCGCTGACGGTGAACCTGGCCGCACTGTTGAGCCTGCAGAACACCTACAGCGCCAATATCCAGACCTTCCTCAATTCGTCGATCGCGATGTTCATCGGCATTGGCTTTGCGGTGGTGATGACGCGCCTGTTCCGTTCGGTGGGTGCCGAGTGGACCGCGCGCCGGCTGGTGCGGCAGGGCTGGACCACGCTGGCCGAAGCCGCCGAAGGTCGTGGCCAGCAGGACCGGCAGCGCTTCGCCGCACGCATGCTCGACCTGCTGGGCCTGCTCGCACCGCGCCTGGCGGCGACGCCGGAGGGCAGCGACATCGCTTCGGTGGACATGCTCAATGAAGCGCGCATTGGCCTGAACATCCTGCAGCTGCGCCGCGCCAGGCTGGAACTGCCCGAGCGCAGCCGCGAGGCGGTCGAGCACATCCTGGAGGAAATCGCGGCGCACTACCGCCGGCAGATCACCGCACGCAAGCCGATTGTGGCGGCCGAGGCGCTGCGCGAGCGGCTGGATACCTCGCTGGGCCGGGTCGGCAGCGTGAGCGCCTGCAAGGCCCGCGACGAGGCGCTGATGGGCCTGATCGGCCTGCGCTTCGCGTTGTTCCCGGAGGCGAAGGCGTTGGCGCCGGGGTTGGCGATGAGTGCGGCCGCACAGCCGTAGCGCGATACCCTGTGCAGCCACAGACCCCGCCATGCACAGGACGGTTCAATGAGTTACGACATGATGGTGTTCGAGGCCAGCGCTGCACCACGCGAAGCGGCGGCCTTCATCGCCTGGTTCGAGAAGCAGGCGCAGTGGAACGAGCGCCACGAGTACGACGACCCGGCAGTCAGCAGCCCGGCGCTGCAGGCGTGGTTCGCGGAGATGGCGCAGGAATTCCCGCCGTTGAACGGGCCGTTGAGCAACGATGATGACGACCGTGCCGAGGTGACCGAGTACAGCATCGGCCAGCAGGTGATCTACGGCGCGTTTTCCTATTCGGTAGCCGAACGTGCGCATGGCCTCGTGCAGGACCTGGCCGAGAAGCACGGCGTGGGCTTCTTTGACGTGAGTGCCGATGAAGCCGCGATCGTGTTCCCGGATGGGCTGGTACTGATCGCGGAATAGGTGTGGCGGCAGGGCTGCGCCCTGCACCTGCCGAATCAACGACAACGGCAACGTCAAATGCGTGCTATCCGCGGGTTGGCGGGATGGGTCCGGTTGCGGGGGACGCTGCAAGTACATCCCTGTAAGCTCGGTCGCCGCATCCATGCGGCTCACGCCCCCGCAACCGGACCCACCCCGCCTTCGACAGTTTCCTGCGATCTGTCGGCACGGCGTTCTGCTCTGGTAGGTGTCGACCTTGGTCGACACGGTAGATCCACGCCATGCGTGGATGAACGTCGGAATGATCGAAGTACGCTTTTGTAGAGTCGAGCCATGCTCGACTGCTTCTGCCTGGCGATCAGGTGAAGGGGCCAGAGCCCGTTCCCGATGGGAACGGGATCCGACCCCGATTCAGAACAACTGGCCCTGCACCGTGGGCTGTTCGATGCGCACTGGTTGTTCGGCCACCGCTTCCGCACCCAGCCGCCAGGCCAGGCCACCCAACCGGCTGGCGTGGCGTTTCAACGCGGCCTGCAGCACCTCTGCGCTGCCCGCCACATGCAGCACCTGGCGGGCGCGGGTCAGGCCGGTATAGACCAGTTCGCGCGACAGCACGCGGCTGTCCTGGCGTGGCAGCTGCAGCCACACTTCATCGAACTCCGAGCCCTGTGCCTTGTGCACGGTCATCGCAAAGGCGCTTTCATGCGCAGGTAGCGCGGCCGGGTGGAAGGCGCGCGGCTGGTCGACGGTGTCGCCGGGGAACCAGGCCACCATCGCGCCGCTGCCATCGCGCAGGCAGATGCCGATATCGCCGTTGAACAGGCGGTGCCGGTAGCTGTTCTCGGTGACCAGCAGCAGGCGGCCCTGGAAGTAGCCCGGGGTGTTGCCGGCCAGCAGCTGTTCGATGCGGCTGTTGAGCCCGCGCGCACCCTGCGGGCCTTCGCGCAACGCGGTCAGCACGCGCAGGCGCCCAGCCTGCTGCAGGGCAAGCACTGGATCGACCGCGCCGGCCAGCGCGCGCCAGTGGCCCAGCAGGTGCTCGCGCTCGCCACGCAGTGGATCGGCTTCGCCTTCGTGGAAATGCACGCCAGCCAGCGACCCACCGCGCAGCAGCTGCAATGCGGTACTGCCGTCGCCTTCGCGCACGGCATGCGCCAGCGGTGCCAGGTCCAGCGCATCGCTCTGCCGGTAACCCCGCTGCAACTGCACCCGGCGGCCAGCGAAGGCGCGTGGTGCCGCCTGTGGCTGCAGCGTGGCCGGTGCCAACAGGCCATGCAGCGCCTGCGCGTCGTCGGCGCGGGTACCGATGCCATCGCCGCTGGCACGCAGGATCGCGCTGAGCACATCACCAGCCTCGACCGACGGCAGCTGATCGGGATCGCCGAGCAGGATCAGCCGGGTACCGCTGGCGATCGCATCGACCAGCTTGGCCATCAGCGGCAGATCGATCATCGACGCTTCGTCCACCACCACCACATCCACCGGCAGCGGGTTGTCGGCGTGGTGGCGGAAGCGCGGCGAATCGGGAATCACGCCAAGCAGGCGATGCAGGGTGGTGCCGGTACTGGGCAATGCCGCGCACAGCGTCGGGTCCAGTCCTTGTTCCTGCAGGCGTTGCACGGCGACGCGAAGGCTCTCGGCCATGCGCTCGGCGGCGCGCCCGGTAGGCGCGGCCAGCGCCACCTCGGGCAGCGGCTGGCCAGCGTGCCGGGCCTGTGCGGCCAGCAGCAGCAACAGGCGCGCGATGGTGGTGGTCTTGCCGGTGCCTGGGCCGCCGGTGACCAGTGCCAGCGGATGGCGCAGGGTCACGCCGGCGGCGCGTGCCTGGTGATCTTCAGTGCCCGATGCCTGCGGGAACAGCTGCGCGAACAACGGTGCCAGCGCGGCCATGTCCGGTGCCGGCAGCGGATACCGGCCGATGCGCTGCAGCCCGGCGGCCAACTGCCGTTCGTACTCGCGATAGCGGCGCAGGTAGAGCAGGCCGTTCTCCAGCACCAGCGGCGCGTCCTCGGCGATTGCTTCGGCCTGCTCCGGCGTCGCCACCCACGGTGATGCACGCAACTGTGCCAACCAGTCCTGCGCGGCAGGCCACTCGGGCACGCCTTCCAGCAACCGCTGCGGTTGTGCCGGATCGAACGCGGCGTGGCCCTGCGACACCGCCAGCGAGGCCAACGCGGCCCCCAGCGCCACGCTGTCCGGGGTGTCGTCGCGCAGCCGCTGCAGGCTGGTCGCCAACGCGTGATCGAGGGTACGCAGCTGGCCCTTCTGGTGCAGTTCCTTCAGCAGGCTCATGCGCTGGCTCCACGCGCACGTGCGGCCAGCTCGGCCTGGGCCTGTTCGCCACCAGCGAACAGCGCATCGAGTGCATCCACCAGCGCCAGCGGGAAGCGGTCCACATGCACGCCGTTGCCGGCAGCATCCAGGCCGCGGCAGAACAGGTAGCGGATACCACCCATGTCGCGCTCGTAGTCGTAGGCCACACCCAGGCGGAAGCGCAGCCAGCGATGCAGCGCCACGGTGTAGATCAGCGCCTGCAGGTCGTACTCGCTATGGCGCATGGCAATGGCCAGCAGGTCCGGGCTGTAACCGGGCAGGCGGTTGGATTTGTAGTCGAGCACGTACCAGCGGCCATCACGCACGTAGGTCAGGTCGATCATGCCGGTCATCAGCCCTTCCAGGCGGCGGCGCTGGCCGAAGCCCCGGCGCGCGCTGGAAACGCCGTGCGCGTGCAGCACCTGCAGCAGCGCCGGCACCGTGGTCGGTTCGATGGCGAAGTGGAAGTCGATTTCCGCGCGGCGCTCGCCTTCGGCCAGGCTGTACAGGGCGCCGCCTTCGGGCAGCGGTACGGTAAGCGTGTGGCCAACCAATGGCACCAGCACCGCCACGCCATCGTCCAGATCGACATCGGCATAACCTTCGTCGTGCAGCGCCTTGCGCAGCACCTCGGCCTGCCCCTCGGGCGCTTCCCGGCCCGGCTGCCAATCCGCCCATGCGGCGAAGTCGACGTTCTCCATCGCCTCATGCAGCACATTGCCGAAACGGCTGCCCATGAAACGCGGATCGATCGGCACGCTGTCTTCGACGGCTGCGGCGGGTTCCGGCAGCGCCGGTTCCAGCGGCAGCTCCGGGCCGGCCGGTTCGTCGGCGGCCGGTGCCGGCAGCTCGGTGGCCGCCGCTTCGATATCGCTGCCCGCACCGGCATCGGCGTGGGCCAACTGGGTGAAGCTGTACACCCACCAGTCGTGCGGCACGCGCCGGGTCAGAGCACGCACTGCCGGAAGGTCACCTTCCACTTCAGCCGCCAGCTGCGGCAGCGCGGCTGGTGCCTCACTGTCATCGATGTGCACATCGGCGTGCGCGCGCAGCGCCTGCAGGTCACCCAGCAGCGGCGCCAGACGCGTCCTGCCGAGCCCGGCCAGATCACCCACTGCGATCCACAGCGCATGCTCGGCACGGGTCAGTCCTACATAAAGCAGGCGAGCATCCTCGGCGCGCTGCTCGCGCTCACGCTGCGTGCTGGCCGCTTCCCAGGCCTCGTCCTTGTCCAGCTTCCAGTGCAGCTGGCGCTGGCCGCCGACGTGCACGATGCAGTGCGAGGCGGTGTTCGGTGCGCCGCCGTCGATGCCGACAAACGGCAGGAACACCAGTGGATACTCCAGGCCCTTGCTCTTGTGCAGGGTGATGATCTGCACGCGGCGCGCATCCGATTCCAGGCGCAGCAGCTGCTGCTCGTCATCCTGGTCGGCGCTGGCCATCTGCCCCTGCAGCCAGTCCAGCAGCCCGTGCATGCCCAGCGCCTGCGCCGAAGCTTCCTGCAGCAGTTCGCCCAGCTGCAGGTAGTTGGTCAGGCGGCGCTCGCCATCGATCAGCGCCAGCAAGCGTTCACCCTGTGCGGCACAGACATCGGCAATCACTGCGAACGGTCCGCCGCGCTGCCAGCGCTCCCGCCAGTGCAGCAGCTGCGCCTGGAACCCGCGTTGCAGGTCGCCCTCGCGCTCCATCGCCGCGATCGCGCTTGCGCGCTGGCCAAGCAGCACGGTGGCCAGCACCGCACGCAGGCGGCCTTCGTCGGCCGGTTGCAGCAGCGCCAGCATCAGCGCGCGAAGATCGCGCGCTTCAGCAGTGGCGAACAGGCTCTGCTTGCCGGCCGCCACCGCCGGGATACCGACCGCAGCCAACGCGCGCTGTACCAGGGTGGCCTCGCGATGCGAGCGCACCAGCACCGCGATATCACCGGGCTGCACCGGTCGCCCACGCAACATGGCATTGCCCGCACGCGCCTCGACCAGGATCTGGTGAATCGCGGCCACGCAGGCCTGGGTCGCCGCATCACGCGAGGCATCGGCGCTCATCGCCTTGTCGCCGCCACTGCGCAGCACGCGCAGGGTGAGCGCCGCGGCGGCATGGCCGTCGCGCTGGTAGTCCTCGTCGGTACGCACGCCACCGGAACGCACCGGCTCGAACCGGATGTCGCGTTCGAGGAAGGCGTCTTCGCCACCGTTGTCGTACAGCGCCTGCAACGCGCGCAGCACAGACGGTCGCGAGCGGAAGTTCTGGTCCAGCACCGGCGCCTGCTGCGCCACCTGCTTGGCCTTCAGGTAGGTGTGGATATCACCGCCGCGGAAACCGTAGATCGCCTGCTTGGGGTCGCCGATCAGGAACAGCGCCGGCGCCAGGCCCAGCTCGCGCACCTCCGGCGAATCGCCGAACACGGTGTGGAAGATGCCCCACTGGCGGTCGTCGGTATCCTGGAACTCATCGACCAGCGCGATTCGGTACTGCGCGCGCAGCTGCTTGACCAGCGTCAGCCGCTGCGGGCCTTCCAGGGCGAGCGCTACGCCATCGATCAGATCGTCGTAGGTCTGCACCCGGCGCGTGCGCTTCAGCGCCTGCAGGCGCTGCGCGGCTTCGGCGCGAAGCGCGTGCAGGAAATTCAGCGCTGTGGCACGCAACCAAGCATCGCGTTCAGCCAGCAGCGCGACATAGCGCGCCAACGGCGCCTGTAGCGGCGACGACGGCGTGCGATCCGGGAACTTCTTGTTGGTCTTGTCGGCCAGCACCTCCGGCAGCAGTGCCGGCAGGCGATCGCTGGCCAGCAGCTCGCGCGGGTCGCCGCGCCCGGCCCAACCCAGCAGCTGCCGGCCCAGTGGGTGCAGCCAGCCAAGCTTGTACGACACGCCGTTGAGCCACTTGTTGTCGACTGCATCGCAGAGGTCGATGAAGAACTGCTCGCCATGCTCGCGCACGCTTGCGGACAGGGCTTCCGCCGCGCTCTGCAATGCCGGGTGTGGATCGGCCAGCGCCACCGGCCGTGGCAACGGGTGCAGCGGCGGCGTGCCCAGCAGCGCGCGCAGATCGGCGGCCAGCGCGTCCGGGTTGGACCACAGCCAGGTCAGCGGCTCCAGCGTGGCCGGGTCGTTGGCATGCACGCGCCACAGATCGGCCGCGAGCTCCTCCAGCAGTTCACGATCGCTACCCAGCAGTTCCGGCGGATCAAAGGTGTGGCCGCTTTCCAGCGCATGCTCGCGCAGCACGCGGGTGCAGAAGCCGTGGATGGTGAAGATGGACGCCAGGTCGATCTCGTCGGCGGCCACCTGCAGGCGGCGCTTCAGTGCGGTGGAGTTCTCGGAGCCGCCGTGCAGATGGCGCTGCAGCACGTCGCGGGTCAATCGCACGTCCGGTGCTTCGCCCTCGGCCGGTTCCAGATCGACCAGGCGCGCGGCCAGCGCCAGCCGCTCGCGGATGCGCTTGCGCAGTTCCTGGGTGGCGGCATCGGTGAAGGTCACCGCCAGGATCTGGCCGATGCGCAGGCCCTGCTCCACCACCAGGCGGGTGAACAACGTGGCCAGGGTGAAGGTCTTGCCGGTGCCGGCGCTGGCTTCGATCAGCCGGATGCCCTCCAGCGGCAGCGCCAGATAGGGATCGCGGCTGAGGGATTCGATGCCGTCTTCGGCGATGGCGGTGTTCATGCGTTGCCCTCCTGGCGCGCTTCGGTGCCAAGAGTGCGGCCTTCGCGCACCGCACTGAAGACCACCTGGCTGTTGCGCAGCAGGTCGGCATAGCTGGCATCGGTAGCGAACGGGTCGGCACCGCGCAGCAGCAGTTGCCAGGCGTCGCTGCTGGATTCACCCCAGGTGCGGTCGCTGCCGTGCCACTGCTTCCAGCCTTCGCTTCGCTGTTTTTCTGTCGGTGCGTTGTATAGCACCCAACCGGTATACGGGGCGAAGCGCAGCGGCTCGCGCAGGCCGCGTTGGCGCAGCTGCAGCAGCGCACGCAGTGCCGCGCGCGCAGCGGGAACACTCAGCGCCGGCAGCACATGCGGGCCGGGACCGGCGTCACCGCCATCGTGGAACTGCACCAGCGGCAATGCGTCGCCGGCGGCGTTGGCCAGCAGCCAGTCCAGGCCCTGGCGGATCACTGCATTGCCATTGAGCGTGCCGGCACGCAGGCGCACCAGCCCTTCGGGATGCCGATCGGCCACGCGGCCATGCAGGCGCACACCGTCGATGTCCACTTCGTAGCGACGGCTCTCCAGCGGTTCGCCCTGCACCCAGCCCAGCAGCGCACTGGCATACGGACGCGTCTTCAACTGCTCCACCTCGAACTGACGCTCGCCCAATGGACCCGAGGGCAGCAGGCCGCGCGCGCGCAGCCGCGGGTACAACGGCTCGGTATCGCCGCTGAGCGTGGCGCGCACCACCGCGGCCTGCACGCTGCGCTTTTCCGGCCCCCGCGAAGACAGCACCAGCGGTTCCAGGTCATCCACCTCCTCGACCTCGTCGGCCAGGCGCAGGCCCAGCGACTGTGCGAGAAACTGCCCGGCCGGGTCGCACAGGAAGCGGCGCAGGGTATCGAGCGCGACCTCGTCTTCCACCGCATCGTCGGCCGGCGGCGGCAACGGTGCGTCGAACCACGGCTGCAGGCCACCGCGGCGGCCGGTGAGGCGACCGGCGGCCGGATGCCACTGGCGGCGATAGCTGAAGCGACGCGGGTCGCCATCACCAAACGCGGCTGGCGAGAACGGCTGCAAGGCATGACGGACGATGAAGTCACGGACCGCCGCAGCCGGATCGAGGTGATACGCGGCAGCAGCATCGATCAGTTCGCTGACCAGCACTGACGGCTCACGCACGCTGCCATCGCGCGGATCAGCGCCGAGATAGCTGAGATAGAACACCTCCTGCGCGGCGGCGAACAGCTGCAGGAACAGGAAGCGATCGTCCTCGCGGGTGGAGCGGTCGCCCGGGCGGCGGCGCGGCGTATCCAGCTCGGCGGTCAGCTGGTTCAGGCCAGCGGCCGGGTCACGGCGCGGGAAGTCACCATCATTCAGGCCCAGCACGCAGATCACCCGGAATGGCAGCAGGCGCATCGGTACCATGCGGCCGAAGCTGATGCCACCGGTCAGCAACGGCGCACGCGTATCGGCCTCGCCCAGCGCGCCAGCGAAGTGCGCGCGCACCACCTCCGGGGGCACGCCGTCCACGAAACCGGCCTTGGCCGCGTCTTCAGCGAACTGGTTGAGCAGCTTGCGCAGGCGCTCAAGGGCACGCTGGCTGTTTGGCGAGCTGGGAGCGGTTGGCAGCAGTGCATCCAGCAGCGACAGCAGGCGCTGCCGCCACTGCGCGGGGGGCAGCAGCTCGCCGAGGCGCCGCTGATACACCGCCAGCACGCGCAGCAGGCGCAGCAGCCGGTCCAAGGCGTCCAACGCGCCACCTTCCAGTTCGATCCACGGCGCCACGCCGGCCAGGTCGGCCTCGCTGCCGGTGGCATGGCCGAGTACCAAGCGATCCAGTGCGAACTGCCAGGTATAGGCATCGTCGGCTGGCGCCTGATGCTGGTCGCGATGCTTCGCATCCAGCCCCCAGCGCGCGCCGGCCTGTTGCAGCCAGCCGTGCAGGCGGTCGAAGTCCACCGCTTCCAGGCCGGCCGCTTCGGCCAGCGGCGCGCTGGCCAGCAGGTCCAGCACTTCGTTCAGGCCGAAACGCGAGACCGGCAGGCCCAGCAGGTGCACGAACACATCGGCCAACGGCTCGCCGGCCAGAGGGCTGCTGTCGGCCAGCGCATACGGAATGTGCTCCTCGTCGCCTCCCCGGCCACCGAATACCGCCTCCAGGTAGGGCACATAGGGATCGATATCCGGCGCCAGCACCGCGACCTCGCGCGCCTGCAACGGCGGGTCGAAGCGCGGGTCCTGCAGCAGGCTGCGCAGCTGGTCGTGCAGCACCTGCAGCTCGCGCAGGCGGGTATGGCAGGCATGCACCTGCAGGCTGGGATCGTCGCTGCGCAGAGCCCCGCGCAGCTCGCCCGAGGGCAGCGCGCGGCGGTGGAACAGATCGCGCTGCAGGCGATGCAGCAGGCTGTCGGACAGGCCACCTTCGTCCAGGGTCGGCCGGGTGTCCTCCTCCGGATCGGAATAGGCGGCGATCTCGCCGGCCGGGTGCACCACCTCATAGCTGCCCAGCACCGCCATGAAATCGCGCCCGGCCGCGCCCCAGGCTTCCAGCAGGCGGTTCTCGCCGGCCGCTTCACCGAAGGGATCGGGCGCGCCGCTGCGCAGGCGCTCGGCCAGCGTCTGCAGGTCGCCCCAGTACGACTGCACCGGGGTGGGCATGTAGAAGTGCAGTTCGCCCACCCGCGCCTGGGTGGCCATCACCCGCAGCACATCGGGCGAAATGTTGAGCGTCGCGAACGCAGACATGCGCGGCGGCAGCCCCCGCGGCAGCGGCTGGCCGGCGCCTTCAAAACGGTCCAGATACTCCTGGATGCGACGCGCGCGGTAGTCGTGGCCGCGGGTGATGGTGCGCCACAGGATCGCCTGCGGATCGGCCGGATCGGCACCGGCTGCCCAGCGCAGCAGCCAGTCACGGCGCCATGCCTGGTACTTCTCGAATACCGAGGCCAGCTCGCCGGCCAGCGCCCACGGCTTCAATGCGTCACCGCCGGCAAGATAGGACTGCAGCGCGCGCATCGGTGGCTGCGCCAGCAACGCCGGGTCGCGCAGTGCCTGGTACAGCTTCCAGTGCAGGCCAGCCGCGTCCAGATCGTCCTGCTCACCGCTGACATTGGCCTTCAGCGCGCGCGCCACGAACTCGCCCGGGGTGAGGAATTCGAGGTTGGCAGCGACGCCGAATTCGGCGGCCAGTGTCGCTTGCAGCCAGCGGCGCATCGCCACCTGCGGGATCAGCACCACTTCCGGCGCCAGCAGCGGCTGGCCCGTTACCGGCGCACGCACGTTGCGCGCCAGCAGCGCGGCCAGCACGTCCAGGGAGTTGGAATGGTAGAGGCGGAAATCGCTGCCTGGGTCACTCATCATGCACAGTGTGCAGGACGGCAGGCAGTATTCAATGGTTGGCCCATCGACGGTACGGATTGTTCCGGGCTGCCGGCCGATTGTCCCGGCCTGCGCCAAGCCCTGCCGTGCAACAATACTGGACCGTCCAGTCTGCTTATGTTCAGCCGGCTGGCCCGATCCTTCGATGTCTAAAAAACGTTAATGGTGCCCATGTCGGCTTCCACCTCCAGTCTGGTGCAGTTGTCCAACGTCCGCATCGACCGGAGCGGACGCACGATCCTGCGCGACGTGTCGCTGCAGGTGCCGCAGGGCAGCATCACCGCCGTGCTCGGCCCGTCCGGCAGCGGCAAGTCGACCCTGCTGGCGGCACTGACCGGCGAGCTGCGACCGGTCGCCGGCGACGTCACCCTGTTCGGCAAGCCGATCCCGCACGACAGCAGCGCGCTGCTGGAGATGCGCAAGAGCGTGGGCGTGCTGCTGCAGGGCAATGGCCTGCTGACCGACCTCACCGTGGCCGAAAACGTCGCACTGCCGCTGCGTACGCATACCCGCCTGCCGGCCGCCGTGCTGCGCCGGCTGGTGGAGATGAAGCTGCATGCGGTGGGCCTGCTGGCCGCCGCCGATGCCTGGCCGCGCGAACTGTCCGGCGGCATGGCGCGCCGCGTGGCGCTGGCCCGTGCGCTGGCGCTGGATCCGCCGCTGATGATCTACGACGAGCCGCTGACCGGGCTGGACCCGATCGCCTCCGGGGTGATCATGAGCCTGATCCAGCGCCTCAACCACAGCCTGGGCCTGACCAGCATCATCGTCAGCCACCACGTGCACGAGACCCTGCCGATCTGCGACCAGGTCATCGCCATCGCCAATGGTGGCATCGTGTTCCAGGGCACGCCCGAGGCACTGCAGTCCAGCCAGGATCCGCTGCTGCGGCAGTTCCTGCATGGCCAGCCCGATGGTCCGATTCCGTTCGATGCCGCGCCACGCGCGAGGGTTGCCTGATGCCGTTCGTCCAAGCCACCCGCTCGCTGGGCCGCGCCGGCCTGTTCTCGCTGACCGTGCTGCGCGGTTCGCTGCCGACCCGTGATTTCCTGGCCGAACTGACCCGCGAGATCTACAAGATCGGCGCGCGCTCGCTGCCGATCATCGCCGTCGGTGGCGCCTTCGTCGGCCTGGTGCTGACCCTGCAGGGCTACCGCACGCTGACCACCTTCGGTGCCGCCGACGCGCTGTCGACCCTGCTCGGCCTGTCGCTGTACCGCGAGCTGGCGCCGGTGCTGACCGCACTGCTGTTCATCGGTCGCGCCGGCAGTTCGATCGCCGCCGAGCTGGGCCTGATGCGCGCCACCGACCAGATCAAGGCGCTGGAGCTGATGGCCATCGACCCGGTGGCCAAAGCCGTGGCACCGCGCTTCTGGGCGGCGGTGCTGACCGTGCCGCTGCTGACCGGCATCTTCTGCTCGCTGGCGATCAGTGCCAGCTACTTCGAGGCCGTGCACGTGCTGGGCCTGGACAATGGCGTGTTCTGGTCGGCGCTGCGCAACAGCGTCGATTTCTGGGATGACTTCGGCGTGGCGATGCTGAAGTCGGCGATCTTCGGCGGCACCGCCGCGCTGGTTGCCGCCTACGTTGGCTTCCATGCCGAGCCGACCATCGAGGGCACCTCGGTGGCGACCACCCGTGCGGTGGTCAACGCCTCGCTGCTGGTGCTGATGTTCAACTTCGTTCTGTCGGCAATGTTGTTCACCTAACCCCTCCACCGGCGGTGCGCAGGCGCGCGCGGCCACCACGACTCGATCAGGTAATCCACATGGCCATCCGCGGTCCCAGACTCGAATTCTCCGTCGGCGCTTTTCTGCTGCTGGCCCTGGCCTCGCTGATGGTGCTGGCCGTGGCCTCGACCAACCAGCGCTGGAGCTGGGGCAGCCAGGGCTACGAGCTGAAGGCGCGCTTCTCCCAGGTCGGCCAGCTGCGCAAGCAGGCGCCGGTGAAGATCGGCGGCGTCACCGTCGGCCAGGTCGCCTCCATCGACCTGGACCCGGTGAAGTTCGAATCGATCGTGACCCTGCGCATGGACAGCAAGGTCAAGGACCTGCCGGCGGACACCTCGGCCGGCATCTTCACCAGTGGTTTGCTCGGCGAGAGCTATATCGGACTGCAGCCGGGCGGTGATCCGGACGTGCTGAAGGCCGGCGACGAAATTGTCTTCACCCAGCCGGCGGTTGACCTGATCCAGCTGGTCGGCAAGTACATGTTCAGTGGCGGCGCCGGTGGCGGCGCTGCTCAGAAGCCCAACGATGGCGCGCAGGCGCCTGCAACGGAACCGCAACCATGAAGATGAAACTGATCCCGGCCCTGCTCGCCTCGGCGCTGCTGGCAGCCACTCCGTTCCTCGCCCAGGCCCAGGCCGCCGCTCCCGCCGCTGCCGCGACGCAGGGCCAGGCCGGCAAGGTGGTGATCGATGCCAGCACGCGCATCCTCACCACCCTGCAGCAGCGCAGGAGCGAGTTCGGCAGCAACCCGGCCAGCCTGCGCAGCTACATCGACAGCGAACTGAACCGCACCTTCGACCGCGACTATGCGGCACGCCTGGTGCTGGGCCCGCATGCCCGCGGCGCCTCGGATGCCGACATCAAGCTGTTCGCCGATGCCATGGCCGACAGCCTGATGCAGCGCTACGGTTCGACCCTGCTCAACATCCAGGGCAAGCCGAGCTTCCGCCTGAAGGGTGAAAGCCCGCTGCCGGGCAACCGCGGCGTGCGCGTGAGCACCGAGCTGGTACGTGCCGGCAGCGAGCCGACCCCGGTCGAGTACTGGATGCGCAACGTGAACGGCCAGTGGAAGATCTTCGACGTCAACATCGAAGGCATCTCCTACGTGCAGACCTTCCGCAACCAGTTCGATACCCCGCTGCGCCAGAAGGGCATCAAGCAGGTGGCCAGCGAACTGCACAGCGGCAGCATGCAGGCCGGGCCCGCGGGCAATGGCAAGTAACGCACTGGCGCTGCTGGAAGGCGACACCCTGCGCCTGCGCGGGGTGCTCGACCGCGCCGCAGTGATCGCGCTGTGGCCGCAGCTGCAGGCCCTGCCGGCAAAGCTGGCACGGCTGGAGCTGGGTGAGGTCGAGCGCGTGGACAGCGCCGGCCTGGCCCTGCTGGCCGAGCTGGCAGTACGTGCCCGCAAGGCCGGCCATCCGCTGGTGATCACCGGCGCGCCGGCTGGCTACAACGAACTGAGCGCGGCCTATCGGCTGTCGCCCAACCTGGATTTCAACGCTACTTCTGCTGCGAGCTGACATGAACGTCGTGCGCACCCTCCCCCTGATCGTCCTGGCCACCGCCCTCACTGCCTGTGCCGGCAAGCCCGCGCGCAGCGATGCACCCGCGGCCAGCACCCTGGTTCCGGCCAGTACCACCACCTCGCCCGCCGCCGCGGCCACCGATGCCGGCACGGCTGACGCTGCACCGGTTGCATCCGTGGTCAATCCGCCGGCGGCTGCCGCATCGTCGCCGGCTACGCCGACCGACAGCGGCGACAGCAGTGCAGCGAAGACCGCAGCGGCCACCGCACCCGGTGGCGATGACGACTTCGATGCCCTCTATGGCGGTGCCGGCAACACCACCAACGCGGCGGCCTACGACCCGTGGGAACCGTTCAACCGCAAGGTGCACAAGTTCAACAATGCGGTCGACCGCGGCGTCGCACGTCCGCTGGCCACCGCCTACACCCACGTGGTGCCGCGCTTCGCCCGCACCGGCGTCAGCAACTTCTTCAGCAACCTGCGCGCGCCGGTGACCATCACCAACCAGCTGCTGCAGGGCCGCGGTGCCGATGCATGGGACAGCCTCGGCCGCTTCCTGATAAACAGCACGCTGGGCATCGGCGGCCTGTTCGATCCGGCCAGCAAGGCGATGGTGCCGCGCCGCAATGAAGACTTCGGCCAGACCCTGGGTGCCTGGGGCTGGCGTCGTTCGCGCTACGTGGAACTGCCGTTCTTCGGCCCGCGTACCGTACGCGACGTGTTCGGCCTGGCCGGCGACATCCCGCTGTCGCCGATCCGCCGCATCGAAGAGGACAAGATCCGCATCGGCCTGCAGGGCCTGCAGCTGGTCGATACCCGCGCGCAGCTGCTGGCGATCGACGACCTGCGCGACACCGCGGTGGACGAGTACTCGCTGGTGCGCGATGCGTGGATGCAGCGTCGCAACTACCAGATCGAGAACGATCTGCGCAGCAAGCGCGAGCGTGGCCACGACGATGCCAACTCGCCGATTCCGGTCGATGCGATGCCGATGCCGCAGTGGACCCACTGAGCCCTTTCAGCGACGCATGAAAAGCCCCGCCTCGGCGGGGTTTTTCTTTTCCGGCAGGTGCCAACCTCGGTTGGCACGCTTTCCTCAGGCCGCCAGTGCGGCCTCGATGGCCTCGCGCAGGCGCGCATCATCAGCCGCCACGTCCGGGGCGAAGCGGGCGATGACCTTGCCGTCGCGGCCGACCAGGAACTTCTCGAAGTTCCACAGCACTGCCGGCGCGGCATGGATCGGAATGTCCTTGCTGGCCAGGCGCTCGCGCAGCGGGCCTTCGCCGATCGACTGCGGCTGCGCGGCGGTCAGCTGCTGGTACAGCGGGTGGGTGTCGTCGCCGGCCACGCTGATCTTGGAGAACATCGGGAAGCTGACATCGTAGGTGAGCTGGCAGAACTGCTGGATCTCCGCTTCGCTGCCCGGCTCCTGGCCGAGGAAGTTGTTGGCGGGGAAGCCCAGCACTTCCAGGCCTTGCGCGTGCTTTTCCGCATACAGCGCCTGCAGGCCTTCGTACTGCGGGGTCAGGCCGCACTTGGAGGCGACGTTGACCAGCAGCAGTACTTTGCCCTGGTAATCGGCAAGCGAGGACGGCTGGCCGTCGATGGTGGTGAGGGAAATGTCCTGGATCGGGGTGCTCACGCGGGGCTCCGGCTACGGCGGGGAATGGCCCACCAGCATAGCGCCGCGCGATGTCGGCACGACGATCAATCCACGCAGATCGTGCCCTGTGCCTTGCCGTCATCAATGCGCTGGCGGCAGCCGAAATTCTGGCGCACGTCGCGCTGGCAGGTACCGGTGGCGGCACTGCCAGCCGCCACTTCGCCGCTGGCAAGGCACTGGCCCGTGCAGTCGCTTTTGCGGCTGCAGGTCTTGCCGGCGTCGGCATACGGAATCACGCACTGCACGCGCTGCAGCCGGCCCAGCCGCTGCAGGGTGCCGCCCGCGGCCTGGCAGTCGACGTCACGTGCTTCGCGGTAGGCTTCGGCCGCTTCGGGGCTGGTGGCTGCGGCCGGCGCCGTGTCGGCAGCCGGTGGTGCGCTGCTGCAGGCGGCAAGCAGCACGGTCAGGATGAGACTGGTGCAGAGGCGCAGGCGCATGGTGGTACCTGATCCAGGAGGACAGGCCGCCAGCATACGCATCGGCGATGCAGGCGGCGTGTCAGCGTGGCTCAGGCCTCGTCGCCGTCACTGCCTTCCTCTGCTGGCAGCGCGTCCGGCAGCAACTGGCGGCTCTGCTCAACCGGCAGCGACTCGACATCCCTCAGCTTGCGGGCGATCGCGCGGGTGCGCACCCCGGTCTGGTCGATCTGCTTGCTGGCCTGGTCCAGCTTGGCCTTCACGTTGTCCAGCACATCGCCAAACTTGCCGAACTCGGTCTTCACCGCACCCAGCAGGCTCCACACCTCGCTGGACCGCTTCTCGATGGCCAGTGTGCGGAAACCCATCTGCAGGCTGTTGAGCAGGGCGGTGATCGTGGTTGGCCCAGCGACCACCACGCGGTGGTCACGCTGCAGCAGATCGACCAGGCCGGGGCGCCGGATCACCTCGGCATACAGGCCTTCGGTGGGCAGGAACATCACCGCGAAGTCGGTGGTGTGCGGCGGCACGATGTACTTCTCGCAGATCGACTTGGCCTGCACCTTCACCGCACGTTCCAGCTGCGTACCCTGCACGCGTACCAGTTCGGCGTCGCCCTGTTCCTGCGCGTCCAGCAGGCGCTCGTAGTCTTCGCGCGGGAACTTGGAGTCGATCGGCAGCCACACCGGCGTGTCATCGCTGCTGCGGCCCGGCAGGCGCACGGCGATATCGACCATCTCGCCACTATCCGGGCGTACCTTCACCCCGCGCGCGTACTGCTCCTGGATCAGGGTCTGCTCGAGGATGTTCTCCAGCTGTACTTCACCCCAGCTGCCGCGCGTCTTGACGTTGGTCAGCACGCGCTTGAGGTCACCCACGCCGGTGGCCAGCTGCTGCATCTCGCCGAGGCCACGCTGCACCTGTTCCAGACGCTCCGAGACCAACTTGAAGGACTGGCCCAGACGTGTTTCCAGAGTGGACTGCAGCTTTTCATCCACCGTCACGCGCATCTGTTCCAGCTTCTGCGCATTGTCGCTCTGCAGCGCGCGCAGCTGTTCTTCCAGCGTCGTGCGCATCTCGGCGATGCGCTGCTCGTTGCGCTGCGTCAGTTCCTGCAGGCGCAGGCCAAGGCTTTCGGTCAGCCGCTGCTGCGACTGCGCGCCCTCCTCGCGGCCCTTGCGTGCATCGTCCACCAGGGTCTGGCGCAGCGCGCCGAGCTGGGTATCGGTACGCCCGGTGAGCTCCTGCAGCTGCTGGCCAAACGCATGGATGCGCGCTTCCTGCTGCTGGCCGAAGGTCTCCAGCTGGCTGCGCAGTTCCTGCAGCCGCTGTCCCATCAACGCCGCGCCCCGCTGCTGGCTCTCGGCCGCTTCGGCGCGCGCCTTGCGGGCATCTTCGCCCAGTGCTTCGCGCAGCAGGTCCAGGCGCTGGTCGGTGCGGGTGGACAGATCGGTCAGCGCGCGGGCGAAGCCATCGAGCTGTTCGCGCAGCTCGCTGCGCCCGGCGCGCGCCTCCTCACGCACCGCCTGTTCCAGGCGGTCGTGCGGCGGGCGGCGCAGCAGGGCCACAAGCTGCAGGATGAGCACGGCCAATAGAAGGCCGCCAATGAGCAGATATTCGGTTTGCATGGGGCAAGTGTAGGCTGGCAGAGTCTCAGCTGCTGCGCCGGAACCATGCTCTCTCTTTACGGAAAGCCCACCTCCATCAATGTGCGCAAGGTGCTGTGGCTGTGCGCAGGGCTGGATCTGCCCCTGCACCATGAGCCTGCGCCACCGGCGGACCTGCTGGCCGCACTGAACCCCAACCGGCAGGTGCCGGTGCTGCGTGATGGCGACTTCGTGCTGTGGGAGTCCAACAGCATCTGCCGCTACCTGGCCGTACGCGCTGGCCGTGATGACCTGCTGCCCGGTACGGCGCAAGGCCGCGCCCGGGTCGAGCAGTGGATGGACTGGCAGGCCAGCGACCTCAACAGCGCCTGGCGGCACGTGTTCATGGCGCGCGTGCGCCAGCATCCGGACTACCCGGACGATGCCCGCGCCGAGGCCAGCCTGGCGCAGTGGAACCGGCTGATGGGTGTGCTTGATGCACAGCTTTCCGCCACCGATGCCTACGCGGCGGGCAGCACCTTCACCCTCGCCGACATCGTGCTTGGCCTGTCGACCCAACGCTGGCGCAGCACACCGGGGCGCAGGCCCGCACTGGCACACGTAGAGGCCTGGTTCGAGCGCTTGCGCCAGCAGCCGGGTTTCGCCGACCACGTCGACAACGGCGTGGCCTGAAGCAGGGGTCAGATCCCTTTGGGAAAGGGATCTGACCCCAAGGGCGCGGAAACGACCTGGCCTTACCAGCCTTCCAGCACGATCTTGCCCTTGGCGCGGTGGCTCTCCAGCAGCGCATGCGCGCGCCGCAGGTTGGCCGCGTCGATGCGCCCGAAGTGCTCGCCCAGGGTGGTCTGCAGCACGCCGGCGTCGATCAGCTCGGCCACCCGGCCCAGCAGGTCGTGCTGGCGCTGCATGTCCGCGGTCTTGTACAGCGGGCGGGTGAACATCGATTCCCAGTGCAGCGACAGCGCCTTGCGCTTGAGCGCCATCACATCCACCTGGCCCGGATCGTCGATCAGGCCGAACTGGCCCTGCGGCGCCAGCAGCTCGACGATCTGCGCGTAGTGCTGGTCGGAATGGGTCAGGCTGGCCACATGCTGCACCTCGCTGATGCCCAGCCGTGCCAGGCCTTCGGCCAGCGGCTGGCTGTGGTCGATCACGTGGTGCGCGCCCATCGCATACACCCAGTCCTGGGTGTCCGGGCGCGATGCGGTGCCGATCACCGTCAGTTTCGTCAGCTTCCGCGCCAGCTGCACCAGGATCGAGCCGACGCCACCGGCGGCCCCGATCACCAGCAGGGTCTGGCCCTCGCCACCGCCTTCGGGAATACGCAGGCGGTCGAACAGCAGCTCCCAGGCGGTGATCGCGGTCAGCGGCAGCGCGGCGGCAGCCGCATCGTCAAGGCTGGCCGGCTTGCGGCCGACGCTGCGCTCGTCCACCAGCTGGTATTCGGCATTGCTGCCCGGCCGGTCGATCACGCCGGCGTAGTAGACCGCATCGCCGGGCTGGAACAGGGTCACTTCGCTACCCACGGCGTCGACGATGCCGACCGCGTCCCAGCCCAGCACGCGCGGGCCATCGGTGGCCACGCCGCGGCGGACCTTGGTGTCGACCGGGTTCACCGCCACCGCGCGCACCGCCACCCGCAGGTCGCGTGGGCCGGGCTGCGGCAGTTCCAGTTCGATATCGATCAGGGCCCGGGTGTCGTCGATCGGCAGGCCGGCGTGGGTGTAGGCAATGGCGCGCATGGCAGCGGTCCAGTGGGGAAGGAGTGCACAGGTTGCGCCGCGCACGGTCGCTCAGAAAGGCGCAGAATCGGGCAGCACTTTCACTCCGGCAATGAAGATGATCCGCTTCGATGACCTGCAGTTGTTCGTCCGCACGGCCGCACTGGGCAGCTTCTCGCAGGCGGCCCGCGAGGCCGATCTGTTACCCGGCCAGGTCGCTGCTGCCGTGGCGCGGCTGGAACGCGAGCTGGACCTGCGCCTGTTCGTGCGTACCACCCGCAGCCTGCGCATGACCGGCGAGGGCGCGCTGTACCTGCCGTATGCGCAGGAGGTGCTGGCTACCCTGCGCGAAGGGCGGGCCCGCGTGCAGGGCGAGGACGCCGAACTGCATGGCACGCTGCAGCTGTCGGCGCCGTCGGACTTCGGTCGCAACCTGCTGCTGCCGTGGCTGACTGCGTTCCGAGCCGCCCATCCACGGCTGCGCCTGCACCTGCGGCTGTCCGACGAAGTGGCCGACGTGTTCCGCGATCCGGTCGATGTGGCGATCCGCATCGGCCACTTCGACGACGCCAACTACGTGGCCCTGCCCCTGCTCGAAGGCAACCGTCGTGTGCTCGCGGCCTCGCCCGATTACCTGCGGCGACGGGGCACGCCGGTGCGCCTGGACGAACTGCGCGAGCACGATTGCCTGGTCTATCAGCTCAGTGGCCGCGCCTACGATCGCTGGTCATTCGAGGTCGACGGGCGCCGCACCGTGATCCCGGTGCGCGGCCCGCTGGTCTGCGACGACGCCGACGTGGTGCGACGCTGGGCCGTGGCCGGCGAAGGCATCACCTACAAATCCTGGCTGGACCTGCGCGAAGACGTGCTGGCCGGGCGCCTGCAGCTGCTGCTCGACGGCGTCGGCAGCCACATTCCACTGCAGCTGGTGTGCCCGCATCGCAAGCAGTTCTCGCCGGCGGTGCGGCAGCTGCACGCGCAGCTGCGCCAGCACCTGCAACCGCTGCTGTCTGGCATGCCCGATGGACTCGCCGGCCCCCTGTCGCCCGCCCCGGTGCTGGCCGACAATGGCGGCCCCCCGTAAGAGAGAACACCGCCATGCCGTGGATGGGCATCCAGGACCTGTGGACCTTTCTGGTCGCCGTGTTGGTGTTTCTCGCCCTGCCCGGTCCCGGCACCTTCACCCTGCTGACCGCCACCGGCCGAGGCGGCGTGCGCGGTGGCTACACGGCACTGGCCGGCCTGCTGGTCGGTGACCAGATCCTGATGTGGCTGGCGCTGGCCGGCGTGGCTGCGCTGCTGAAAGCCAACCCGCTGGTGTTCCACGCCGTGCAGTACCTGGGTGCGGCCTACCTGGTGTGGGTGGGCATCAGCCTGCTGCGTACGCCGAAGCACGAGGGCGGTGATGCTGGCCCGATCCGCATGCAGCCGGGCCGCTATTTCCAGCAGGCAATCCTGGTCAGCCTGCTCAATCCGAAGGCGATCCTGTTCTACATGGCCTTCCTGCCGCTGTTCATCGATCCCAAGGCACACCAGGGCATTGCCACCTTCGCGGCGCTGGCCGGGATCATCCTGGTGGTCAGCATTGCGTACTGCTCGATGCTGATCGGCGTGGGCAACCTGGCCCGCCGCCGGTTGATCCAGCATCCGCGCATCAGCGATGCGCTGCGCCGGGTGGCCGGCCTGTTCCTGGTGGGATTCGGCATCCGGTTGGGGTTGAACGGATGAAGGCCTGGCTGGCAGCCGCGGTCGCACTCCTGCTCGCCGGCACCGCCTCTGGCACCACCGTGCAGGACCATCGCTGCCTGAGCGGCGGTCGCAATGACAGCATCCACCTGGAATGGCGCTGGCTGGAGGACGGCCGGGCCGATGTGCGCTACGCCGGGCAGCGCGAGCGCCTGCCCCTGCACCGGATCTCGATGGAGACCACGGTGCTGGCCGAAGATCGCCCGTACCAGTTCGACAGCGTCTGGGAAGAACGCATCGACGGGCGCCTCAACGGCCGCTACCTGCTGAGCACGCAGGGCGCGCTGGTGCTGGATCTGAGCTACGAACGCGCTCGTGATGGCCGTCGCACCACCTTCCACGACGACCCCGACGCCTGGCAGGAAGACGGCTGTCGCTGGCCCGGCAGGGTGGCTGAGTGAGCACCATCGACGACGACACCCTGCTGGAGCGCAGCTGGGAGTATCGGGAGGAGACGCTGTACCGGCGGTTGTTCGGCGATACCGGACCGGGGATCTACCCCCTCGACATGGATCTGCTGCGCAACGTCTTCAAGCAGGAGCAGATCGACCCGCGCTGGCTGCATGTCGGCGTCAATGCGTGCCCTCCGCACGGTGATCGACGGCACTGGATCTATGTCAGCACCGGCCTGTCCAACCCCTGGGAAGGGCGGCACGAAGATGGAGATTCGGGGTGGGGCATCGAACTGATGCTTGAGACGCAGGAAGAAGCGACGTGGGCGCTGACCACCTTGCGCTGGTTCACCGCGTACCACCTGCTGCTGTGCCACTCACGCATGCCCGGCAATCCGTTGACGCCATGGGACCGGCTGAAGCTGGGGGGGCCGGTGGATCACGCAGGGAGCATGCTGCAGGCGGCCGTCTTCGTGCCGTCATTGCATTTTCCGGGACCCCAGCAATTGCCATCGGGACGATTCGACTTCCTGCAGCTGCTGCCGTTGACCCTGGACGAGCACGCGTTCGGCCGCGCGCATGGCTTCGAAGTGCTGGTGGCCCAGTTGAGAACCCAAGGTGCGGCGCCGGTGGTCGATCCGCAGCGGGTCAGCATCGATCTGGCCCCTGCTCTCGTACTTCAATCGCCTCCGGGCTCGCCTTGAGGGATCGAATCATTTCGAATCCTGCCAGCGTTTGTGCCGATTCCGGCAGCCTGGCCGGGGGGCAGCGCGCGCCCCGCCATGCATGACCCCCGTCAGTGGCAATGCTGCGCTGCGTTCGGTCACACTCGGGAACTTGTCGTTCTTAGTCACCCCTTCCGAGGCCTGCATGTCCCTGTTCCGGCGCAAGTCCCTAGATTCCGTCACCGTCCACGAAGCCGGCAGGCGTCTGATCCCGACGCTCAGCTGGCCGCACCTGATCGCGCTGGGTATTGGCGCCATCGTCGGTACCGGCATCTACACACTGATCGGCGTCGGTGCCAACCTGGCCGGCCCGGCCGTACTGATCTCCTTCGCCATTGCCGGTGCGGTCTGCGCCTGCGCGGCACTGTCCTACGCCGAGCTGTCGACGATGATGCCGGCCGCCGGCAGTGCCTACACTTACAGCTACAGTGCGCTGGGCGAAGTATTCGCCTGGGTGGTGGGCTGGAGCCTGATCCTGGAGTACTCGCTGGTGGTGAGTACGGTGGCGGTGGGCTGGTCCGGCTACTTCGTCGGCTTCCTCGAATGGGTCCACACCCAGTTCGGCTGGAACGTGCACCTGCCGGCCTGGCTTGCCGCCGGCCCGCACGTGGAAGGCGGCATGATCAACCTGCCGGCGATCATCATCACCTGGCTGGTGGCAGGCATGCTGATGGCCGGCACCAAGGAAAGCGCCACCCTCAACGCCATCCTGGTGGTGTTCAAGCTGATCGCGCTGGCCATCTTCGTGGCCGTGGCCCTGCCCGCCTTCGACAGCAACAACCTGCAGCCGTTCATGCCGTATGGCTTCGCCAAGTCGATGGGCCCTGACGGCGTCGAGCACGGCGTGATGGCGGCAGCGGCGATCATCTTCTTCGCCTTCTACGGCTTCGATGCGATCTCCACCGCCGCCGAGGAAACCAAGAACCCGGGCCGCGACCTGTCGATCGGCATCATCGGTTCGATGATCGGCTGCACCATCGTCTACGTGCTGGTGGCGCTGGCCGCCGTGGGTGCGATGAGCTACGCCGTGTTCGGCCACAGCGCTGAGCCGCTGGCCCTGATCATGCGCCAGCTGGGCCATCCGACCGCGGCGATGGTGATCGGCGTGATCGCGATCATCGCCCTGCCGACGGTGCTGCTGGCCTTCCTGTACGGGCAGAGCCGCATCTTCTTCGTGATGAGCCGCGACGGCCTGCTGCCGCGTGGCCTGTCCAAGGTCAACGCACGCACCGGCACGCCAGTGGCGACCACGCTGTTCACCGCGGTGGTGGTGTCGGCGCTGGCCGGTGTGGCGCGCCTGGACGAGATCGCGGCGCTGGCCAATGCCGGTACCCTGGCCGCGTTCACTGCCGTGGGCATCTGCCTGGTGGTGCTGCGCCTGCGCGAGCCGAACCGCGAGCGCACGTTCCGCACGCCGCTGGCCTTCGTGGTCGGCCCGCTGGCCGCGCTGGGCTGCATCTACCTGTTCCTCAGCCTGCCGCACAGCACCCAGCTGTACTTCCTGCTGTGGAACGTGGTCGGCCTGGTGCTGTACTTCCTGTACAGCCGCCGCCACGCGTTGATCGCGAAATAACCGGTTCATCGGTGGTGCCGGCCGCTGGCCGGCAACTTGCATTCTGTTGATACGGGCAATGCCGGCCAGAGGCCGGCACGACCGCAGGGCGGTCAACCGCCCTGCTTTGCGGCGTAATCCTGCGCCTTGCGCATCACCCGCAACAGGTTGCCGCCCCAGATGCCGGCGATCTGCTGCTCGGTGTAACCCTTGCGCAGCAGCCACGCGGTGATCTTCGGCAGCTGGCTGACATCGGGCAGGTCACTCAGGCCACCGCCGCCATCCCAGTCCAGGCCGATGCCCACATGTTCCGGGCCGACCACCTTGAGGATGTGCTCGAAGTGGGCGAAGAAGTCGTCCAGGCTGGCGTGGCGCACCGGGTGCTCGTGGTCCAGCGCCTGCTCGGCTTCCAGCAGGGCAACACCCTGCTCGATGCCCATGCCTTCCCAGCCGCCCAGCTGCTTGCTCAGCGCTTCCTCGGCCTGCTTGCGCTCGGGCGTCTTGGCAGTGTCGATCAGGTAGCCGCCATAGGCGTTCACCTGGATCACGCCACCGGCCTTGGCCAGCTTGCGCAACCGCGCATCATCCAGGTTGCGCGGGTGGTCGTAGACGGCCTTGGCCGAGCTGTGCGAGAGCACGAACGGCACCGGCATCATCGCCACCAGGTCATCGAACACCGCGTCCGATGCATGCGACTGGTCGATCACGATGCCCAGTTTCACCGCCTGCCGCACCAGCTCCTTGCCGGCCGGGCTCAGGCCTTTCCATTCCGCGCCCTTGGGGTCGGTGGCCGAATCGGCGAACTCGTTGTTGGCGAAGTGCACGGTGCTGAGCAGGCGCAGGCCGGCACGGTGGTAGAAGGAGAGCAGGCTGGGATCGTCCACCAGCGGGCTGGCGTTTTCCATGCTGATGTAGACCACGCGCTTGCCGGCGGCCTTGATCCGCGTGGCATCATCGGCGCTCAGCGCCAGTGCGAAGCGCTCGGGATTGGCGGCCAGCATTTCGCGGATTTCCATCAGGCGCTGCAGGCCGTGGTCGCGTTCGGCAAGATGGGCGGCGGCGGTGCGGTCGCCCTGGTCGGTGTAGATCGCCCAGAAACCGCCGTCCAGCGCGCCTTCGACCATGCGCGGGTAATCGACCTGCGAAAGCGCGTTGCGGTCATGACGCTGTTCGATGTCGAAACCGGTACGGCCGAAATTGGCCGGCGTATCCAGATGGCTGTCGAGGGTGACCAGGCGCTGCTGCAGTGCCTTGGCGCGGGCCAGTTCCTGCGCGCTGAACTCGATGGCATGGGCAGACAACGGCGCGCACAGCGTCAGGGTAAGCAACAGAGACAGGCGACACAGCGATGGCATGGACGCTCACCGGCAAGGAGAAGAACCCGACCATAGCGCTGTGTCGGCAACCTCCGGTAGTGCCGGGTGACCCTGCGCACTCCATTACACTCGGCGGCAGCCGCTATCGATGACGGCAACCCACCGGCTGCGTCGCCCCTGAAACGGAATTCCGATGTCCCATTCCGCCCCGCCCCCCCCTTCCTACCGCTCACCCTGCACCTGAGGGTGCGCCGCTCAGCGTCGAACAGCTCAAGCGCGACGTACTACCGGTCCTGTTCGCCGGGCGCATCGACATCGGTCGCTATGGCCCCGCCGAACTGGCCAACGCCAGCGCGGAGCCTGCCTGGCAGGATGGCAGCGCCCACGCGCTGGCCAGAGCATTGGCCGGTCTGGTCAGCCGCCTTGCCGAACACGACCCCAATGCTCTGCTGGAACGTGCCAGCTGGTGGGATCGGTTCACCGGCGCCGATATCGAGCGGCGGCTTCGCCGGCGCATCGCGCTGGGCGGCAACGGCGACGTGCTGTCCGAGGTCGAGCACCAGGCCGCAGCGGTGCGCAGCAGCGTCGACCGCTTGAATGCGCAACTCGATGAGCATGATGCGCAGGGTGCACGCCTGCAGATCTACATCGATGCGGGGGTGCAGTTCCTGCAGGAACTGCCAGCGGACAATGGCGCCGTGGACGATCCGCTGGTGCTGGACCGCCCCGTGGAACGCCTGCAGCGGCGCGTGGCCAATCTGACCGCGCTGCTGGCCAGCCACTCGATCAGCCGCATCCAGGTGCAGCTGGCACGCAACCACGCCATTGAACTGCTCGACCGCTACTGCGAGACCGTGCAGATCCTTGTGCCGATCTGGCGCCAGACCATCCAGGCGCTGCAGAACAGCGACAACGCCAGCCCGCAGATGGTCGCGCGTGCGGCACAGGCCCAGGACCAGCTGAAACAGGCCCTGCAGCAGCTGCTTCGTGCTTCCGGAGAACCCGCATGATCACGTCCCGGCCCGATCCACTGAAGGTGCCAGCAGAGCTGCAGCAGCGGGTCGAAGCGGTTTCCGGCCTGCGCGCGCTGTATCGCCGGGGTTCGTTCGCACGCACCGTGGGCCTGGCCTGTTTCGCGGTGCTGCCGGCCGCTGCGCTGTTGTCCATGATCTTCCTGCAGGGCCTGACCGGCAGCCCGCCCTCGGCGCACGTTCCGGCCGGCTACGGCAATGACCCGTCCACAATCGCCCTGCTGCTGTCTGCCAGCCTGTGCTTCGCTGGCGGCATGCTGGTCTGGATGGGGTTCGGCCTGCGCAGGGTGCTGCTCAATCGCGGTGTACGCCACTTCACCTTCTCGTTCGTGATCGGCGGCTCCATGCTGGTCGTCCTGATGGCTGGCAACGGAATCGTCAGTCCCGACTTCAGCCGGGCCGACGTCGGCGATGGCACGAAGCTCGACAGCACGCAGCTTGGCAAGCTCATCGACAGCCCCGGATTCACCGCGCTGAGCCCGCAATGGCAGGGTTACCTGCAGGCGCAGCACTCGCTTGCAAGGACCAGCACCCCCTTGAACGACACCGGCCTGGCCATCGCCCGCGGCGAGGACATCGGTATCGCGGTGCCCGATGTCATCCGTGCGCGCCTTGAAGCCAAAGCCAAGGTTCCCTATTCGGCGCGCAGCCAGGCGTGGCTGCATGCCCATTGGCTGCGCATGGACGTGTTGCACGTCATCGGCATGGCGATCGCCTGGTCACTGCTGCTGCTTGTCATCGCCGGCATCGGCCTGACCACCCTGGGCTACCACGTGCGCGGCCGGGCCCGGGTGATCAACGGCCTGCTGCAGCAACTTCAGCCACCGCCCCCGCAGGCCAGCGCACAACCGTGAGGTGCTGCCGGCCAGCGACCGGCAACACCGAAGCCTTGGATCAATCCACCACGCGGCAGAACACGGCCTTCAGGTAACGCGATTCCTGCACGTGGGCCATGAACGGATGGTCCGGACCAGCGCCGGCCACCTTCAGGATCTGGATCGTGCGGCCGGAGAAATAGGCCGCGCGGCGCAGCATGTCGAGGAACTGGTCCTCGGCCACCAGGCCGGTGCAGGAGAAGGTGGCGAACAGGCCACCGGGCTTGACCACGCCCAGCGCCAGCTTGTTCATGTCCAGGTACTTCTTCAGCGCGGTGATCACCTGGTCGCGGTCGCGGGTCATCTTCGCCGGATCCAGGATCACCACGTCGTACTGCTCGCCGCGGTTGGCGGCATCACGCAGCCACGGGAAGATGTCGGACTGGACGAACTTCGGACGCACATTGTTCAGGCGCGAATTGCCCTTGGCGATCTGGATGACGTCTTCATCGATGTCGATGCCGACCACTTCCGAAGCACCACGCGCAGCCGCATACACGGCGAAACCGCCGGTGTTGCAGCACAGGTCCAGCACGCTCTTGCCTTCCACCTGCTGGCTCAGCCACTCGCGGTTCTCACGCTGGTCGGCGAAGAAGCCGGTCTTGTGCGCACCGGCCGGGTCGGCGCGGAACTTGATGCCGTACTCGGTGATCACCGACGCTTCGGTGGTGGTGTTGCCGTGGAAGTCGAAACTTTCCTGCTTCTGCACGTGCTCGTCGGCGAAGCTGTGGAAGCGGCAACCCGGGAACTGCTCGCGCAGGGCGTCATAGATCCACTCGCGATGGCGGAACATGCCGGCGGCGAAGAACTCGACCACCACCAGGTCGCCGTAGCGGTCGACCACCAGCCCGGACAGGCCGTCGCCTTCGCTGTGCACCACGCGCCAGGCGTCGGACACCGCGTCCAGCTTCAGCACCTCACGGCGCAGCGACACCGCCTGGGCGATCTTGCGCGAGAACCAGCCGGCATCGACCGGTACGTTCTGGTCGGTTTCGAGGATGCGCACGGCAATGCGCGAGTGCCCGTTGTAGAACCCGCGGCCAATGAACTCGCCATCGATGCCGACCACGTCGACGATGGAACCGGGCTTGGGCCGGACGGTCGGCTTCTCGACCAGTTTCTGGAAGATCCACGGGTGGCTGGAACGCCACGCATTCTTGAGGCGGACAATCGGAAGGGGGGTATTCATCCACCTATTGTAAACCGGGCACCGGGGTCAGATCCCCGAAGGGGCTCTGACCCCGGTATGGCGACGACGAGGGGTCGGAGCCCCTGCGGGGATCCGACCCCGCCGCCGCCCATTTGACGGCGGCCCGGCCAGACGGCAGAATCGGCGCCAGAAGGGGAGTAGCTCCCAGACGTTGTCGCCGTCATTTCGAGCCCGCAGGCTCCGGTGCAACGGCAGTTCCAGCCGACTGGAACTGCGAGCGAGACCTTCGCCGTACTGGCGAAGCTCTGTCCCTGGATCCCCCTCCCGATCCTCCGTTGCAGATCCTCGCCGTCCGGCCTGGCATTCATCTTTCCAACGGACATTCCCAATGCAGACGATCGGTAACGTGTGGTTGTGGGGCGGCTTCGCAGCGGTGGTGGTCATCGCCCTGCTGGTCGACCTCGTGTTGATGCGCCATGGTGGACCGCACAAGGTCACCTTCAAGGAGGCCCTGTGGTGGTCCATCGGCTGGGTCGCGCTGGCCCTGCTGTTCAATGCGGGCCTCTGGTACTACCTGAATGAGACCGCGGGCCAGGTGGTGGCCAACAAGGTCGGCCTCGAGTTCCTGACCGGCTACCTGGTCGAGAAGGCGCTGGCGGTCGACAACATCTTTGTCTTCCTGATGATCATGAGCTACTTCGCGGTGCCCGAGGAACAGCGCCAGAAGGTGCTGATCATCGGCATCCTGGGTGCGATCGTGCTGCGTACGATCATGATCTTCGCTGGCAGCGTGCTGATCAGCCAGTTCCATTGGCTGCTCTACGTGTTCGGCGCCTTCCTGCTCTTCACCGGCTGGAAGATGTGGTTCGCCGCTGGCCAGGAGCCTGATCTGGAAACCAACCCGGCGCTGCGCTGGATGCGCAAGCACCTGCGCCTGCTGCCGGATTACGCCGGCAACGCGTTGAGCGTGAAGCGCGACGGCGTGCGCTGGTTCACCCCGCTGTTCGCGGTGCTGATCCTGATCGCGGTCACCGACGTGATCTTCGCGGTGGACAGCATCCCGGCAATCTTCGCAATCACCACCGACCCGTTCATCGTGCTCACCTCCAACGTGTTCGCGGTGCTGGGCCTGCGTGCGATGTTCTTCCTGCTGGCCGGCATGGCCGACCGCTTCCACCTGCTGCCGTACGGTCTGGCGCTGGTGCTGGGCTTCATCGGCATCAAGATGATGATCATCGACCTGTTCAAGATCCCGACCCCGGTGTCGCTGGGCGTGGTCGCAGTGATCATCGCCGCCACCGTGGTGCTGAGCCTGAAGTACCCGCCGAAGGAAGGCGAAGGCCAGGCCTGAGCCTGACCGTTGAACGGCGCGGCCGGTGGGATTGTCCCACCGGCCGATTCCACTCTCCCGCAGCGGTGGCCTTGGTTTCGTGCCAGTCACCGCCATTGCTGAGGTATGGACAACAACGCGCCCCTGCCCACCGGCGACGTGCCGGCCCCCCGCAATGACCGCTCGCGCATCCTGCGGGCGTTCAATGTCAGCCTGGCCGCCGTGCTGGCCCTGGTGGCCGTGTTCGCCCTGCAGGGCACGTTCGACTGGCGACCGTGGGCGGTCGCGCCGCTGGAAGCCAAGGGCCTGCTTGGCCTGATCGGCGGCCCGATGCTGCATGCCTCGGTCGAGCACATCGTCGCCAACAGCATCGCGATCCTGATCCTCGGCACGCTGGCCGGCAGCGTCTACCCGAAAGCCACCGTGCGCGCCCTGCCCCTGCTGTGGCTGGGCTCGGGCATCGGCGCGTGGATGCTGGGCAATCCGGGCAGCGTGCACCTGGGCGCCAGCGGCGTGACCCATGGCCTGATGTTCCTGCTGGCCAGCCTGGGCCTGCTGCGCCGCGACCGTGCAGCGATTGCCACCGGCCTGATCGGCATGCTGTTCTACGGCGGCATGCTGATGACCATCCTGCCGCACGCCGACGGCGTGTCCTGGCAGTCACACATGGGCGGCGCCTTCGCCGGCATCATCGCCGCGCTGCTGTTCCGCAACGCCGACCCGCTGCCGCCGCGCCAACGCTACAGCTGGGAAGACGAAGAGGACGAGGTCGAGCCGCTGGCCGACGACGAGCTGGAGCCGCCATCTCCGCAGCGCGTGCCGGTGCTGTGGCAGCCGCGCGAAGGCCAGGACTACGTGGTGATCCCGTTCCGCCGCCCGGACGACCCGCGCAGTTGAGGTGACGGTAGTGCCGCCCGCTGGCCGGCAACCTCATGACCCGGTAGTGGCCGACCTTGGTCGGCGCGGTTGTTGTGTGCCAACCGAGGTTGGCACCTGCCAGAGCACACCGGCCCCCCGGGTAGCGCCGGGCCATGCCCGGCCGCATTGACGCCGGTCAGTCCGCCGCGTTGCCCGCCGCGCCCATTCCATCCACCGCCTGCCGGCCCAGCGCCGGGTCATCGGTGAAGAACGCATCGATGCCGGTGGCCAGATAGGCACGCATCTCGGCAATCGAGCCCTCGGCATTGCGCGCGTTGTCGGCGCCCTTGCGCAGGTTGCTGGCCTGGAAATGGTTCTCCGGGCGGAAGGTGTACGGAATCACCATCAGGCCAGCCGCATGCGCATCGCGCACCAGCGTGGTCGGCGTGCCCAGCGCGCCCTTGTCATCCAGCGGAATGATCGAACGCAGTTCCGGGCCGATGCTGTCGGCGTAGCTGGCGATGTCCTTCAAGCTGGCCGGGGTCATCATCTGCGCGTAGGTCAGCTTGCCACCGGCTTTGGCGATGTCGGCTGGCTGGGTGTCGCCCTTCCACAGCAGCTGCAGCAGGCGGATGTTGCTGCCGCGCGGAATCTTGCCGCGCAGGTAGCGCAGATTGGCGGTCTCGAACGACTGGATGGTGACCGGGCCAACGTTGGTATAGGCATTGCCACGCAGTGCGGCCAGCAGCTTGTCTTCCATCGGCAGGCCGATGGACTGGAAGTAGGTCGGGTGCTTGATCTCCGGGACCAGGCCGATGCCACGGTTGGCGCGCCCGGCCTGCTGCACCAGGAAGGCCAGGATCTCGTCCAGGCTGGCGATACGGAACTGGCCGTCGTAGGCGGTGCTGCGCAGTTCCGGCAGGCGCTCACGGGCGTACAGGGTCTTCAGCTCTGCCAGGGTGAAGTCTTCGGTGAACCAGCCGTCGACCTTCTGACCGTCGATCACCTTGCTGGTGCGGCGGCTGGCGAACTCCGGATGCGAGGCGACGTCGGTGGTACCGCCGATCTCGTTCTCGTGGCGGGCCACCATCACCCCGTCCCTGGTCATCACCAGGTCCGGTTCGATGTAGTCGGCGCCATCGGCGATGGCCTGTGCATAGGCCGCCAGGGTGTGCTCGGGCAACAGTGCGCTTGCCCCGCGATGGCCGTAGACCGACACCTTGGGTGCGGCCGGGGTGGAGGATTCAGCACTCATGGCCACCGATGGTGCCACGGCCAGCGACAACAGCAACGCACAACCCCACGACTTCACTGCGACTTCCCCAAGCGGTATGTGATGGGCGTCAGTATGCGGCGGGAATGTGACAGGTGGGGGACCCCATGGATTCGGTAGTCGCCGACCTTGGTCGGCGCTCTGCCAGCCGGCGTCCATGGCCCCGGACGCACTGTGCCAACCAAGGTTGGCACCTACCTGAGCGAGGGTTGGCACCTACCCGAGCGTGAGCCGCGCGGTTGATCGATGACGGTGTCAGAGCCCCTTCGGAGATCTGATCCCGAGCAGCTCGTTTGGCTGGGATGCCGGCCAGCGGCCGGCACTACCAAGGCTTACTTCCCGATGCAGAAGCTGGAGAAGATCCTGCCCAGCAGATCATCGGCACTCATCTGGCCGGTGATCTCGCCCAGCGCGTCATGTGCCAGCCGCAGTTCTTCGGCGGCCAGTTCCAGGTGTTCGTGCGCAAGCTCGCCATCGGCGCGCTGTGCGTGTTCCTGTGCGCGTTCGATCGCATCCACGTGGCGGGTGCGCGCGGAGAACTCGCCATCCACCTGCTCCCCTGCCCCGGCCGAGGCGATGCTGCGCAGGCGCGCGTGCAGGTCGTCCAGCCCGGCGCCGGTGGCGGCCGAAACGAACACACGGTCCGGGTCATCCAGCGCGGGCAACGTATCCAGCAGGTCCGACTTGTTGTGGATGTAGACCTTGTGCGGCACCGCCGCCACGGCCTGCCCCAGCGCAGCCTCACCGGCCGCCGGATCGCACGCGTCCAGCACGATCAGCGCGAGGTCGGTGCGCTCGATTTCCACGTGGGCGCGGCGCATGCCTTCACGTTCGATGGCGTCGCCGCCGTCGCGCAGTCCCGCGGTGTCGACCAGGGTCAGTTCCAGGCCATCCAGGCGGATGGTCTCGCGCAGGGTGTCGCGGGTGGTGCCCGCGATATCGGTGACGATGGCGCGTTCGCTGCCGGCCAGCGCGTTCAGCAGTGAGCTCTTGCCTGCATTGGGCGGACCGATAAGCACCGCGTGCAGGCCATCGCGCAGGCGACGGCCACGTTCGGCGTCGCGGCGCAGCAGGGCCAGATCGCTGCGCGCCTGTTCCAGCCCGAGGCGCACCTGCGCACCACCGAGCGTATCCAGCGGTTCGTCGGCAAAGTCGATGGCCGCTTCCACATGGATGCGAAGCAGCACCAGCTGCTCGGCCACGGCGTCGATGCGCCGTGAGAACACGCCATCCAGCGAACGGCGAGCGGCGCGTGCGGCGCGGTTGTCGCCGGCGGCGATCAGGTCGGCGATGGCCTCGGCCTGGGCCAGGTCGAGCTTGCCGTTGAGGAACGCGCGTTCGCTGAACTCGCCCGGCCGTGCCTGGCGCGCGCCCAGCGCGATGCAGCGCGCAACCAGTTGCTGCAGCAGCACCGGACTGCCATGGCCCTGCAGTTCCACCACCTCTTCGCCGGTGAAGCTGTTCGGCGCCGGGAACCACAGCACGATGCCATCGTCGATCACCTCATCGTCGGCATCGCGCAGGCGTGCGTAGTGCGCATGGCGCGGGCGCAGCGCGGGCGCACCCAGCGCGTTGGCGATGGCCGCAGCGCGCGGGCCGGACAGGCGCAGCAGGCCGACGCCACCGGCACCGGGTGCGCTGGCGATGGCGACGATGGTGTCAGTGCGAAAGGTATCGTCCATCGCTCAGAGTTTCTCCAGCTGCGCGCGCGCCTGTGCAGCACCGCTGCCCTGCGGCTGCAGCGCCAGGTAGGTGGTGTAGGCCTGCTTCGCCTTGGCCCTGTCGCCCGCGTTGAAGTAGGCGTCGCCCAGGTTGAGATAGGCCACGGCACGCGAGGGGTCGATCTTCAGCGTGTTCTCCAGCCAGCGTGCGGCTTCAGCGTAACGCTGCTGGCGGTAGTAGACGAATCCGAGGTTGTTGGCAGCCTGGGCGAAGTCCGGGCGCAGCTTCAGCGCCTCGGTGAACTGCGCCACCGCCTCGTCGTACTGCTTTTCGCGGTACAGCTGCAGGCCACGGTCATTGGCCTGCTGCGCGCGCTGGCGATCCGACGCCGGGCCGGCAGTGGGCACCACAAGCTTGGCCTTGCCACCCTGCAGGTCGGCCACCGTCACCGGCGCCTGGCTGCCCTTGGCTTCGCTGGCGGCTTCGACCTTGTTGTTCAGTGCGATCGCATCGGCGGTCAGCTGGCGCGTATCGGCATTGAGGAACTCCTGGCTGTCCGGCACCTGGAACACGAACTCCCCGCCCTGCGAACCGGGCAGGCTGCCGAAGGCCGGCGTCTGGTGCGAAACGGCCGAGACGGCGGGCGCCACGTAGGCGGCCAGTTCGGTACCCGTGATCAGGCCATCGCCGTTGAGGTCGCCCTTGCCGGCCAGCGCCTGCAGCAGCACCCACGTAAACACCGAATGGCCATTGGGACCGGCGTCGGCGACCTGCTGGTCGGCGCCGCCGGCTGTCAGCATCTGGCGTGCGCTGCGGCGTGCGTTCTCGCGCAGGAACGACGACGACGCCGGGCCGCCACGGGTCAGGCCCAGGCCGCTGTAGCAGGCATCCATCACGAACATCACGTGCTTGGCCTGCATGCTCTCGGCGATGTTCTGGATGTCGGTCATCGCAATGGCGTCGGTGGCAAATTCCTTCGGGTCCGAATCGACCGGAATGATGTAGCCAAGGTCGCGTCCGGAGGCGAGCTGGCGGGTGGCACCATGGCCGGCGAAGAACACGAACACGCGGTCGTTCTTTCCGGTGCGGTCATCGGCCAGGCGGTCGTGGAAGGCGGCCAGGATGTTGTTGCGGGTGGCCTGCTCGTTCTTCAGCACGATCACCTGCGAGGACGGGAAACCAAACTGCCCGGTCAGCGTGTCGGCCACCGCCTGCGCGTCATGGCTGGCGTATTCCAGCTTCGGCCACTTGGCGTAGTTGTCGATGCCGACCACGATCGCCCACGACTTCTCGTAGCCAGTGGTGACGGTGGCGGCACCGGTGTCGCCCTTGCGCGCGCGGGCAACGGTGAAGTCGCGGCCGTTCCAGCCTGCGAACTGGTAGCCATCGGCAATCAGGCGGTCGAGGATCTGCGGCAGCGCCTTCACCGCACGATCGTGGATGTCGTGGAACAGGATGATGCCGCGCTGTTCCTTGTTCACCTGGTCGAGCACGCGCTGCACGATCGACTCCGGGACCGGGTCGGCCCAGTCCATCGAGTCGATGTTCCACATGATCGATTTCAGCCCGGCCTCGTTGAGCAGCTGCAGGCCTTCGGCGTTGCGCGCGCCATAGGGGAAGCGGAACAGCGGTGCACGCTTGCTGTCGACATCCTTCAGCAGCGTGTCGGTGTCCAGCACCTGCTGGCGCAGCGCATCACCGGTGGTGCGCGAGAGCTGGGCGTGGGTCAGGCTGTGGTTGCCCACCGCATAGCCCTCCTCCATCAGATTGCGACTGATCTTCGCCATCGGGCCGAGACTGACCTTGCCATCGGCTTCCACCTTGCCCAGGTTGCGGCCCACTTCGAAGAACACGCCCGGCACGTCGTAGCGCTTGAGGATGGCCACCACTTCATCGGTATAGGCCTTGTGCGGGCCATCGTCGAAGGTCAGCACCACGGTCTTGGCCGGCAGGTCGCGGCCGAAGATCTCGCGGTCACTGTCCTTCATCGACATCGGGTACGGCTCGATCACGCCGTAGTCGCGCAGGATCGCTTCGCGGTTGTAGTCCTTGTGCAGGTGGGCGATGTAGTCCTCCCACTTCTCGCGCTTGAGCTCGATGGCACGGGTGCGTTCGAAGCGGCTGAAGATGCGGGTCAGTTCCTGGTTGTAGTTGCGTTCGATCTCATCGAGCGCTTCCAGGTCCTCGCCGATGCGCTGGTGCAGCTTCACCGCCGGCAGCGAAGAGTCGGTGCCGACGCGCTCATGCAGATCGCGCAGCACTTCGCGGAAAGCCAGGCGGTCGGCGTCGAACAGTTCCGGCGCCGACTCGATGTAGTCCAGCACGGTGCCGAGGGTGGCGAAGCGCTGGGGGCTGGAACCACGCAGCAGCGTATCGAACTGTGCGGCGATCGCCGTGCGCTGTTCCAGCCCATCGTGGAACAGCTGCTGGCCCACGCGCGTGGAGGTACCACGGTCGGCGGCCGACTGCTGTTCCTCGTCGGCCAGCAGCACGATGATCCGGCGGTAGCCGTCGAGCTGCTTCTGCAACGCAGCCAGCAACGGTGCAGCGGCCGGATCGGCAGCAGCAGCCGCCTGCGCGCTGGGCTGGGTGACGGTGGTCGCCGGTGCCTTCGCGTCCTTGTCACCACAGCCGGCAACGACCAGGGTGAGCAGAAGCGAAGGCAGGAACAGGCGGAACGACGACGCACGCGGCATGGCGGACTCGGAAGTGGGAGGAACGGTGTCCGGGGAATTCTAACGCCGCATGCGAAAAGCCCGCCTTGCGGCGGGCTTTTGCGGGTCGGTCGGGATTATTTCTTCTTGACCGGAGCCGGGGCGGTGGTGGCCGGGACCGGCTCGCCGCCATGGCGCTTGGTCATCCACCACTGCTGCAGCAGGCCCAGGCCGCCGTTGACCACCCAGTACAGGACCAGGCCGGACGGCATGAAGGCCATCATGACGCCGAACACCAGCGGCATGAACTGCATCATCTTCTGCTGCATCGGGTCCATGCCCGGCGCCGGGGTGAGCTTCTGGGTGAACCACATCACCGCCACGTTGATCACCGGCAGGATGAAGTACGGGTCGCGTGCGGTCAGGTCCTGGATCCAGCCCAGCCACGGCGCCTGGCGCAGTTCGACCGACTCGACCAGCACCCAGTACAGGGCGAAGAAGATCGGCATCTGGATGAGGATCGGCAGGCAGCCGCCCATCGGATTGATCTTTTCCTTCTTGTACAGCTCCATCATCGCGGTCTGGAACTTCTGGCGGTCATCGCCGTAGCGTTCCTTCAACTGCGCGATGCGCGGCTGGAAGCGACGCATCTTGGCGCCGCTCTTGTACTGCACGGCCGACAGCGGGTACAGCACCAGCTTCAGCAGCACCACCAGGCCGACAATCGCCCAGCCCCAGTTGCCGACCAGCTTGTGCACCTGGTTCAGCACCCAGAACAGGCCCTGGCCGATCACCGCCATCATCGAGAAGCGGCTGTAGTCGACCACGCGGTCCAGGCCCGGCACGTCTTCCTTGGCGATCAGGTTGACCAGCTTCGGGCCGACCCACAGGCGGGCTTCGGTGCTGGTGGACTGGCCCGGGGCCACGGTGAAGGCGGGGCCACGCGCTTCGATCAGGTCACGACCGGCCACCTGCGACAGCACGTAGTGCGCGGTCTGGTCCTTCTGCGGGATCCAGGCGGTGAAGAAGTGGTGCTGCAGCATCGCCAGCCAGCCGCCGGTGATGTTCTGGTTCAGCGTGCCGTCTTCCAGGTAGTCCTTGAACGCACGGCGCTGGTACTTCTTGTCGTTGTCGTACCAGGTGGCACCGTTGAAACTGAACGAATCCGGGTTGGTCATGCTCCGCGACAGGATGGTCGGGGTGCGGTCCAGGGTGCGGTAGACGTAGCCGTTCCACGGGGCGGCGCCAGCGTTGCTGACTTCGTCCTTGAAGCGCACGGCGTACTCGTTGCGCGAGACGGTCAGGGTGCGCTTGATGGTCACGCCGTTGTCGGCGGTCCACACGAACGGGATCTGCAGCTCGTTCTGGCCCTTGGCCAGCACGAAGTCCTTGGTGTCGCCGACCAGCTTGAAGCCGTCGGCACCCGGCACCGGGGTGTTCTTGTCTTCGCTGGCCCAGCCGCTGATCGCGCTGTACGGGTGCGCGGGGTCTTCGGTCAGCAGGCGGACCGGCGGGCTGCCTTCGTCCTTGGTCTGCGGGAACTGCAGCAGCTCGGCGTCCAGCACGCGGCCGCCGTCGAGCACCAGGCGCAGCACGTCGGTGGTGACGGTCACGCGCTGGCTGGCCGGGGTGGCGCTGGCCTGGGCCTGCACGGCAGCCTGGCCCGGGGCGCCCGGCACCTGGGCACTGGGGATGGCGCCCGGGGTCGCGCCCGGAACACTCTGTGCGGCGGCCGGGGCCGACGTGGTCGTCGGTGCCGGGGTCGGAGCAGCCTTTTCACGGCTCCACTCCATCCACAGCAGCACGGCCACCATCAGCCAGGCAAAAATGAGGAATACGCGGGTCTGGTTCATCAGCGGACAGGCTCGGCGGGGCCGGGACGCGATGCCGGCTCGGTCAAAGAGGGAGTTGCGATGCCATCAGGCGGCGGCATTGTGCCGTCCACGCCCGGCGTGGGCAATGCACGCAGGCGACGCAGCAGGCGCAGGAAGGCCTGGCGGATCTCGTCGTTGCTGGCGGAACGCGCAGCACTACGAGCCACGACGACAAAGTCGCCTGGCTGGATGTCGGTACGTGTCTGACGCAGGATGTCGCGCAGGACGCGCTTGATCCGGTTACGCCCGACGGCGTTCGGATCAACCTTGCGGGAAACCGCCAGACCCAGCCTGGCCGGCCGGTCAGCCGGCAGCCAGTGCAGGGTCATCAGCGGATCGGACACACGGCGGGCGCCGTTGAAGACCGTTGAATATTCGGCACGCGTGCGAACCCGCGCAGAGCGAGGGAATCGCTTGCGCGGGTCTGCAGTATTCACTGTCGAAGGGATTGCGTCTGCCGCGCTGTGCGGCATGGCAATCAGGCGCTCAGGACTTTGCGGCCCTTGGCGCGGCGACGCGACAGGATCTTGCGGCCGTCAGCGGTCTTCATACGGGCACGGAAGCCGTGGTCGCGCTTACGCTTGAGGTTGCTGGGCTGGTAGGTGCGCTTCGTGGCCATTGGGGGCCTCTCGTATGAATGGGACGGAAAGAACCGGAAATTCTAGAGAGGTACCCCGGCCCAAGTCAACCCCTGGCAGCTACGCGAATTCACTGGGCTGTGCAATAGCTGTGGATGTTTTTGTGAATAAGTAGGGGACAAGCATTCCGAAGGCGGGCGCTCGGTGGTAGTCTGAGCCATCCATTTCCCCCCTTTCCGGCCTGTGTTTGGGCGCCTTGTCGCGTCCATGCCCCGGCCACCGGACGATTATTGCTGATGGATGCTTGGTCCCGTAGTCTCGAGCGCCTCGAAGCGGAGTTCCCGCCGGAAGACGTTCATACCTGGTTGAAGCCGCTGCAGGCCGATCTGCGCGTGGACAGCCTGGTGCTGTATGCACCGAATGCCTTCATCGTCGACCAGGTCCGCGAGCTGTATCTGGCCCGGATCCGCGAACTGCTGGCGCATTTCGCCGGTTTCAGCGACGTTTTCCTTGAAATCGGCTCGCGCCCGCGCCCTGTGGAGGCGCAGAACGCGCCGGTTTCCACGCCATCGGCGCATGTGTCCAGCGAACCGCAGGTGCCGTTTGCCGGCAACCTGGACAATCACTACACGTTCGCCAACTTCGTTGAAGGCCGCAGCAATCAGCTGGGCCTGGCCGCCGCGTTCCAGGCGGCGCAGAAGCCGGGCGACCGCGCGCACAACCCGCTGCTGCTGTACGGAGGCACTGGCCTGGGCAAGACCCACCTGATGTTCGCCGCCGGCAACGCCATGCGCCAGGCCAATCCGGGCGCGAAGGTGCTGTACCTGCGTTCGGAACAGTTCTTCAGCGCGATGATCCGGGCCCTGCAGGAAAAGACCATGGATCAGTTCAAGCGCCAGTTCCAGCAGGTGGACGCGCTGTTGATCGATGACATCCAGTTCTTCGCCGGCAAGGACCGCACCCAGGAAGAGTTCTTCCACACCTTCAACGCGTTGTTCGATGGCAAGCAGCAGATCATCCTGACCTGTGACCGCTATCCGCGCGAAGTCGAGGGCCTGGAAGCGCGCCTGAAGTCGCGGCTTGCCTGGGGCCTGTCGGTCGCGATCGAACCGCCGGACTTCGAGACCCGCGCCGCGATCGTGCTGGCCAAGGCGCGCGAGCGCGGTGCCGAGATTCCCGATGATGTTGCGTTCCTGATCGCCAAGAAGATGCGCTCCAACGTGCGCGACCTCGAGGGCGCGCTCAATACGCTGACCGCCCGCGCCAATTTCACCGGCCGCGCGATCACCACCGAATTCGCCCAGGAAACCCTGCGCGATCTGCTGCGCGCCCAGCAGCAGGCGATCAGCATTCCCAACATCCAGAAAACCGTTGCCGACTACTACGGCCTGCAGATCAAGGATCTGCTGTCGAAGCGTCGGACCCGCTCGCTGGCCCGCCCCCGCCAGGTCGCCATGGCCCTGACCAAGGAACTGACCGAGCACAGCCTGCCCGAGATCGGCGACGCCTTTGCCGGTCGCGATCACACCACGGTGCTGCATGCCTGCCGCCAGATCCGCACCCTGATGGAAACCGACGGCAAGCTCCGCGAGGACTGGGACAAGCTGATCCGGAAGCTGAGCGAATGATGCACGGATGCCGATGAGGCGTCATCGCACAAAACGGTGCAGAATCCGGTAGCAAGCGCGGGACACGTTGTGGATAAAAATGGCGTTTGAAATCGCGCTGAATTTATCCACAACTTTCCCCACCCCCTGGGGGTCGGTAATACAGAGGGTTTCGAGGTCTGAAATTCTTTTATTTACAAAGACTTAGCGTTGTTTTCCAGCGATTCTGTCTCTACCAGCACCACCAAGCTTTTGATTTATTCCACATTTTTTAAAGCATAGGGGCACGGAACCACATGCGTTTCACACTGCAGCGCGAAGCCTTTCTCAAGCCGTTGGCACAGGTCGTCAACGTGGTCGAACGCCGCCAGACCCTTCCGGTTCTGGCCAATTTCCTGGTCCAGGTGCAGAACGGCCAGCTGTCGCTGACCGGTACCGACCTGGAAGTGGAGATGGTGTCGCGGATCGCGGTTGAAGACGCCCAGGACGGCGAAACCACCATTCCCGCCCGCAAGCTGTTCGAGATCATCCGCGCCCTGCCCGACGGCAGCCGGATCACCGTCTCGCAGACCGGTGACAAGATCACCGTGCAGGCCGGCCGCAGCCGCTTCACCCTGGCCACCCTGCCTTCCAACGACTTCCCGTCGGTGGACGAAGTGGAAGCCACTGAGCGCGTGGCCATCGGCGAAGCGACCCTGAAGGAACTGATCGAACGCACCGCGTTCGCGATGGCCCAGCAGGACGTGCGCTACTACCTCAACGGCCTGCTGTTCGATCTGCGCGGCGATGCCCTGCGCACTGTTGCCACCGACGGCCATCGCCTGGCCCTGTGCGAAACCGACCTGGCCAAGCCCAGCGGTTCCAAGCGCCAGATCATCGTGCCGCGCAAGGGCGTGACCGAGCTGCAGCGCCTGCTGGAAAGCGGCGATCGCGAGATCGAGCTGGAAGTCGGCCGCAGCCATGTCCGCGTGAAGCGCGACGATGTCACCTTCACCTCGAAGCTGATCGACGGTCGCTTCCCGGATTACGAAGCAGTGATTCCGATCGGTGCCGACCGTGAAGTGAAGGTGGATCGCGAAGCCCTGCGTGCCTCGCTGCAGCGTGCCGCGATCCTGTCCAACGAGAAGTACCGCGGCATCCGCGTGGAAGTCTCGCCGGGCAACCTGAAGATCAGTGCGCATAACCCGGAGCAGGAAGAAGCCCAGGAAGAGATCGAGGCCGACACCACGGTCAGCGATCTGGCCATTGGCTTCAATGTGAACTACCTGCTGGATGCGCTGTCTGCGCTGCGCGACGAGGAAGTCATCATCCAGCTGCGCGACTCCAACTCCTCCGCGCTGGTGCGTGAATCCAGCAGCGAGAAGTCGCGTCACGTGGTCATGCCGCTGCGCCTCTGACAGCAGCGCGGTTCCACGTGGAACCGAACGACGCCCGGGATCTTCCCGGGCGTTTTTTTTTGTTCCACGTGGAGCATTGGGTCGGGGTGTTGAGCAGCATCCGTTTGCAGGGACGTCCCCCTCATCGCTGGTCCCCTTCTAGCGCTCTGCCTTCAGTACGATTCACGGCGGGTGTTGGGACCAGCGCGATTGCGGCCAATGCTCGCTGACGCATCACATTCGATCGGAAACGCCAGTACCTGGATTCTCAACGTGGGTGTATTCGGCCAGATCTGACTGGATTGGCGAAGCGAGGCACCACTGATGCTGCGATCTCCGCTGCTTCTGCAAACGCGTCTGTCCACAGGGCTGATTCGGGGCAGAACGGGCCGAGCCTAGCTTCTAAATCTGGGTATAAATCTAAAGCATGGTGGTGATGGTAGGGCCAGATCTCGTGGAAAAACCAGCTATCTGCATGATTTAAAACAAATTTATACGGCTGAAACCCCCTGTATAGAGGCCCCTCAGGCTGGGGGGGAACCTGTGGATAGTTTTAGGCGGCAGGGAAAAGGCCTTTTTTATCCACAGATTGCCCATACCTTGTGTATAAGTCATACAGACCCGCTGTGGACAGCGTGAAACGAAGGGGCTGAATTCTTTGAAATCTGTGGAACCCTCCAGGACACTGGATCGCAGATTTGAAGGAATCCGCCGGGTCATCCGAACGCCCCCCGCCGAAGCGCGCACTCATGGCTGTACAAAGGCCCTTAAATCGTTGAAATCTGAGGGTCGATGCCCTGCCGCCCTCAGCAGAATTGAAGGGATTCTGGCCAGGTCCAGGCCTGTAAGCGGTCAAGCGGATGCCGTGGTGCCACGTGGAACGTGCGATTGCCTGGCGCGCAGAGCTCTCTGCTCCGCGTTGCAGCTGGCGCAGCGCGTCCTGCTTGACCGATGCAGTAAGCTGATGGATTCCCTGCCCCGGTACCGCCTCGTGCGGATGGTCTTTCGCGCCCCATGCTTATCCGCCGCCTCGCCCTGCACCAACTGCGTCGCTTCAGTGCGGTGGACCTGTCGCCCCAGCCGGGATTGAACCTGCTGACCGGCGACAACGGTGCCGGCAAGACCAGCGTGCTGGAAGCCCTGCATCTGATGGCCTATGGACGCAGCTTCCGTGGCCGGGTGCGCGATGGATTGGTGCGCCAGGGCCAGGAAGCGTTGGAAATCTTCGTGGAATGGGACGAACAGCGTGCCGATCACCCGCCCCACCGCCGAAAGGCTGGCCTGCGCCACAGTGGCCAGGACTGGAAGGGGCGATTGGACGGCGAAGATGTCGCGCAACTGGGCAATCTCTGCGCAGCGCTGGCCGTGGTGACGTTCGAGCCTGGGAGCCATGCATTGGTCAGTGGTGGTGGGGAACCTCGCCGCCGCTTCCTCGATTGGGGCTTGTTCCACGTGGAACCGGACTTTCTGTCCTTGTGGCGCCGCTACTCCCGGGCGCTGAAGCAGCGCAATGCCCTGCTCAAGCAGGGCGGGCCGTCGCGGATGCTCGATACCTGGGATCACGAGCTGGCCGAGGCTGGAGAACCACTGACCAGCCACCGCCAGCACTACCTGGAGCGTCTGCAGCAACGCACTGTGGCCTTGGCCGCCAGCCTGGCACCGCAACTCGCCATCCAGGGACTGGAACTGAGTCCTGGATGGCGGCGGCATGAACTTCCGCTGGCCGATGCCCTGCTTCTGGCTCGCGAGCGCGACCGTCAGGCCGGCTACACCTCGGTCGGCCCGCACCGGGCGGACTGGAGTGTGGATTTCCAGAGCATTCCAGGTCGCGATGCGCTGTCCCGGGGCCAGGCCAAGCTGACGGCATTGGCCTGCCTGCTCGCGCAGGCCGAAGACTATGCCGAACAGCGTGGCGAATGGCCGGTGATCGCGCTGGATGATCTGGCTTCGGAGCTGGATCGCACCCACCAGGCGCGGGTACTGGAGCGCCTGCTCAATGGCCCAGCACAAATCTTCATCACCGCCACCGAAACTCCGGCGGCGCTGCAGGAATTGACCCAGATCGCCCGGTTCCACGTGGAACATGCACAGATCGTGGCTGTGCCATAGTGGGCACACCAGGGCCGCTCGACCCCGGCTGGTATAATTCGGGTTGGAATCCTTTCATTCTCGGCGCATCGCTCCAAGCGGTGGCCGACCTGCGGAGCCTACGGCAAGCGCAATGAGCGACGAACAGAACACCCCGGCAAACAACGGCAATTACGACGCCAACAGCATTACCGCCCTGGAAGGCCTGGAGGCTGTCCGCAAGCGTCCCGGTATGTACATCGGTGATGTGCATGACGGCACCGGTCTGCACCACATGGTGTTCGAGGTCGTCGACAACTCGATCGACGAAGCGCTGGCCGGCCACGCCGACCATGTCGCGGTGACGATCCACGCTGACGGTTCGGTCTCGGTGTCCGACAACGGCCGTGGTATCCCGACCGGCAAGCACGAACAGATGAGTGCCAAGCTCGGTCGCGAAGTGTCTGCGGCCGAAGTCGTCATGACCGTCCTGCACGCAGGCGGCAAGTTCGACGACAACAGCTACAAGGTTTCGGGCGGCCTGCATGGCGTCGGCGTGAGCGTGGTCAACGCGCTGTCGCAGAAGCTGCTGGTGGACGTGTTCCAGAACGGCTTCCACTACCAGCAGGAATTCAGCGACGGCGCCGCCGTGACCGCACTGGCCACGCTGGAAACCACCACCAAGCGCGGCACCACCGTGCGCTTCTGGCCGTCCACCGTTGCCTTCCACGACAACGTGGAATTCCACTACGACATCCTGGCCCGCCGCCTGCGCGAACTGTCGTTCCTGAACTCCGGCGTCAAGATCGTCCTTGCTGACGAGCGTGGCGACGGCCGCCGCGATGACTTCCACTACGAAGGCGGCATCCGCAGCTTCGTGGAGCACCTGGCCCAGCTGAAGACCCCGCTGCACCCGAATGTCATCTCGGTTACCGGCGAGCACAATGGCATCGTGGTGGATGTGGCGCTGCAGTGGACCGACTCCTACCAGGAGACGATGTACTGCTTCACCAACAACATCCCGCAGAAGGACGGCGGTACCCACCTGGCCGGTTTCCGCGGTGCGCTGACCCGCGTGCTCAACAACTACATCGAGCAGAACGGCATCGCCAAGCAGGCCAAGATCAACCTGACCGGCGACGACATGCGCGAAGGCATGATCGCCGTGCTGTCGGTGAAGGTGCCGGACCCGAGCTTCTCCAGCCAGACCAAGGAAAAGCTGGTCAGCTCGGACGTGCGCCCGGCGGTGGAAAACGCCTTCGGTGCGCGCCTGGAAGAGTTCCTGCAGGAAAACCCGAACGAAGCCAAGGCGATCGCCGGCAAGATCGTCGACGCCGCGCGTGCACGTGAAGCCGCGCGCAAGGCCCGCGACCTGACCCGCCGCAAGGGTGCGCTGGATATCGCCGGCCTGCCGGGCAAGCTGGCCGACTGCCAGGAAAAGGATCCGGCGCTGTCCGAACTGTTCATCGTCGAGGGTGACTCGGCAGGTGGTTCGGCCAAGCAGGGCCGCAACCGCAAGAACCAGGCGGTGCTGCCGCTGCGCGGCAAGATCCTCAACGTGGAACGCGCACGCTTCGACCGCATGCTGTCCTCCGACCAGGTCGGTACGCTGATCACCGCGCTGGGCACCGGCATCGGCCGTGACGAGTACAACCCGGACAAGCTGCGTTACCACAAGATCATCATCATGACCGACGCCGACGTCGACGGCGCCCACATCCGCACCCTGCTGCTGACGTTCTTCTACCGTCAGATGCCGGAGCTGATCGAGCGCGGTTACGTCTACATCGGCCTGCCGCCGCTGTACAAGATCAAGCAGGGCAAGCAGGAGTTGTACCTGAAGGACGACCCGGCGCTGGACAGCTACCTGGCGAGCAGCGCAGTGGAGAACGCTGCGCTGGTGCCGGCCACCGGCGAGCCGGGCATCGAAGGCCTGGCGCTGGAGAAGCTGCTGCTGGCCTACGCTGCTGCCCTCGATTCCATCGAGCGCAACGCGCACCGCTATGACCGCAACCTGCTCGAAGCGCTGGTCGATTTCGTGCCGATGGATCTGGAGAGCCTGCGCAATGCCGGTGAAGGTGAAGGCCTGGATGCATTGGCCAAGCGCCTCAACCAGGGCAGCCTGGGCAGCCCGCGCTTCAGCCTGGAGTTGCAGGAAGCCAACGATGAGCGCCCGGCCGCCGTGCTGGTGACCCGTCGCCACATGGGCGAACAGCACATCCAGGTGCTGCCGATGTCGGCGTTCGAAAGCGGCGAACTGCGCGCGATCCACCAGGCGTCCAAGCTGCTGCATGGCCTGGTCCGCGAAGGTGCGACCATCTCCCGCGGCGCCAAGTCGATCGAAGTGGACAGCTTTGCCAAGGCGCAGAACTGGTTGCTCGAAGAGGCCAAGCGCGGCCGCCAGATCCAGCGATTCAAGGGTCTGGGTGAAATGAATCCGGAGCAGTTGTGGGACACCACCGTGAACCCGGAAACCCGCCGACTGCTGCAGGTGCGCATCGAAGACGCTGTCGCAGCCGACCAGATCTTCAGCACCCTGATGGGCGATGTCGTCGAACCGCGTCGCGATTTCATCGAGGACAACGCACTGAAGGTCGCCAACCTGGATATCTGACACAATCCGGTGATGGCCGGTGCGCGGGGAGGCGCGCCGGCCTTCGATCCTTGAACGCAGGTACCTGATGTCCGCATCCGCCCCGGTTTCCGCCCCGCCCCCGATTCCGCCGGCCTCGGCCGCGCCGCGTGTCGTTTCACCGCTGGCGGGGTTTTTCATCGACCTGGGCATCGCCGCTGTCACCCTGTTTGGCCTGAGCCTGATCAGCGGCCTGCTGTGGGGCCTTTACCGTGGCGTGGTGGTTGGCTACGCCAATGCGCAGGCCAGCGGTGGAACGCCCGACGCCGGTTCGGTCGCGGCGACACTGGGCCAGCCCGGCGCGCTTGCGCAGATTCTCATGGCGCTGTTTGCCACCGGTGGTGCCGCGTTGCTGCTGTACTTCTGGCGACGGCCAGCCAACGCCGCCGAACGTCAGGCGTCGCGCCAGGCGCTGCGCCGCCCCTCCACCTGGGGCTGGACCCTGCTGGTGGCGACCCTGATCGTGCTCGGCAGCAACGGCATTGCCTTCCTGGCCAAGCAGTTCGGCATCGAGCCGGTCCCCACCAATCTGGCGCTGATGCAGAGCGCGATCGCACGTTTCCCGTTGTTCCTGGTGCTGTTCGCGGTGGTACTGGCGCCAGCCTACGAAGAACTGCTGTTCCGCCGCGTGCTGTTTGGCCGCCTGTGGAAGGCGGGGCGCCCGTGGTTGGGCGTGGTGCTGAGCAGCCTCGCATTCGCCCTGATCCATGAGATCCCCGGCACCAGCGCCAATGGCCCGGCCGAAATCGCACAGCTGTGGCTGGTCTATGGTGGCATGGGGGCTGCGTTCTGCTGGCTCTACCAGCGTACCGGCACGTTGTGGGCGGCGATCACCGCGCATGCGTTGAACAATGCGGTTGCCCTTGCCGCGATGGTGTTCCTGGGGTCAACGTAACGCCGCGTCCGCTTGACGAAAGATTAAGCCGCTACGCTACACACTGCGCATATGAACACGGGGGAGCTTCCATGAAACAACTGCTGCTGGCCCTTGTCATCACCACCCTGGTCAGCGCCTGCGCGACCACCACCTCCCCTACCGGCCGCCGGCAGATGGTGGGCGGCGTCTCGCAGGCACAGCTGGACCAGCTCGGCGCACAGGCGTTCGCCGAAACAAAGCAGAAGGAAAAGATCAGCACCGACGGCCGCCAGAACGGTTACGTGCAGTGCGTGGTCAATGCCCTGGTCGCGCAGTTGCCGCCTCAATACCGTGGCGTACGGTGGGAGACGGCGGTGTTCGTCGACAAGGAGCCCAACGCATTCGCCCTGCCCGGCGGCAAGGTCGGTGTGAACACCGGCATCTTCACCGTCGCCAAGAACCAGGACCAGCTGGCTGCCGTGATCGGCCATGAAATCGGCCATGTCATCGCCCGCCACCATGAAGAGCGCATCACCCGCCAGATGGGCGCGCAGACCGGCTTGGCCGTGCTCGGTGCGCTGGCCGGTGCGGCCTACGGCGAAGGCGCTGCCAGCACCGTCAACCAGCTCGGCGGCATGGGCGCGCAGACCGCCTTCCTGCTGCCCGGCTCGCGCACCCAGGAAAGCGAGGCTGACGTGATCGGCCAACGGCTGATGGCCCAGGCCGGCTTCAATCCGGCGCAGGCAGTCGACCTGTGGCAGAACATGATGGCCGCCAGCGGCGGCCGCAGCCCGCAATGGCTGTCCACCCACCCTGATCCGGCCAACCGGATCCAGGAACTGCGACGCGATGCCCCGGCCCTGACGCCGGTCTATCAGCAGGCGCAGGCGGCCGGGCTACGGCCAAAGTGCGGATGAGTGCGCAGTTCTATGCTGTATTGCAGCACATAAAACGATTTCTCACGCCATCTGTTTCTGATACGTTTGGCGGCTCAGATTTTTCTGACAGTCCGACTTTGCCGCTAACCGGCGGTTCGATCGAGGTGAACGATGATTTTCCGTAACCACAAAGCTGTGCTTTCCGTCCTCGTCGCGACCGCCCTGACCGGCGCCGTGGTCACCGATGCCTTCGCGCAGTCCTCGCGTTCCTCCGAGCGCGGCAACCGCGGCGGCAAGCAGGCCAAGGCCGAGGCGCTGTACCCGAACGCGACCCGCCAGGAGCCGACGGTCAAGGCCTCGGCCAAGATGGGCAGCAAGCTGCAGAAAATGATCGACAGCTACAACAAGGAAAAGTTCCCGGAGACCCGCACCCAGGCCGACGCCATCCTGGCTGACAGCGCCGCGAACGAGTACGACAAGTCGCTGGCCGCGCAGCTGGCCTCGCAGGCGGCCTACCAGACCGACGACGCCCCGGCGGCGATCGCCTATCTGAAGCAGGTCCTGCAGTTCAACGGGCTGGACAACAACGGCCACTTCCAGTCGATGCTGATGCTGGGCCAGCTGGAACTGCAGGAAGACAAGACCGCCGAAGGCCTGGCAACCCTCGACAAGTACTTTGCCGAGAGCAAGTCGACCAAGCCGGAAGAACTGATCGCCAAGGGCCAGGCGCTGTACCAGCTGGAGCGCTACCAGGAAGCGATCCCGGTGCTGAAGCAGGCCATCGCCGGTTCCGCCGAACCGAAGGACAACTGGAACCAGCTGCTGATGGCGGCCCTGTCCGAAGCTGGCCAGTCCGGTGAAGCGGTCAAGGAAGCCGAGGCGCTGGCCGCCAAGAACCCGAACGACAAGAAAGCCCAGCTGAATCTGGCCAGCATGTACATGCAGGCCGACCAGATGGACAAGGCGGCCGCGGTGATGGACAAGCTGCGCAGCAGCGGCCAGCTCACCGAAGAGCGCGAGTACAAGCAGCTGTACTCCATCTATGCCAACACCGACAAAAAGGAAAAGGACGTCATCGCGGTCATCAACGAAGGGTTGCAGAAGGGCATCCTGAAGCCGGACTACCAGGTTTACCTGGCGCTGGCCCAGTCCTACTACTACTCCGACCAGGTGCCGCAGGCGATCGAGGCGTGGCAGAAGGCTGCCCCGCTGTCCAAGGACGGTGAGACCTACCTGAACCTGGCACGCGTCCTGCATGCCGAAGGTCGCATCCCGGAGGCCAAGCAGGCCGCCCAGCAGGCGCTGGCGAAGGGTGTGAAGAACCAGGCTGATGCCAAGAAAATCATCAACCTGAAGTAAGTAGGAATAACGCCTGAATGCCTGCTCAGTTGATGCGCAGGCGCTCAGGATTGGTATAAGCTTGGAGGTTCCTGCGGTGTCATGCACCGCTGATCAGGGATTCCGCCCCCGGCATCCCGGCCCCACTATTGAGCTCTTGGCGCATGACGGAACAACTAGTCGTTCACCGGTACGAACAACCCGATGACAAGGGGCTGAGCTGGCCTCGCATCGTCGGCATCGCGTTTGTAATTGCCCTGCATCTGGCCGCCTTCATGATGCTCCTCATTCCCGCCGTGGCTCCCAAGGCCGTGGCTGAGAAGGAGCGCAACGTCATGGTGACCATCGTCGATGCGCCGCCGCCGCCGCCCCCGCCGCCGCCGCCGCCGCCGCCGCCGCCGACCGATACTCCGCCGCCGCCGGTGAAGAATCTGTCGCCGCCGAAGCCGTCGCCGGTCCCGCCGCCGCCGCAGGCGCCGGTCGTGGACGTGCCGGAGCCGCGCCCGAGCGATATCGTCACCCCGCCGTCGCCCCCCGCGCCGCCGGCACCTGCGACCTCGATCGAGGCCAGCGTGGACATCTCGTCGAAGGCCATGAATCCGCCGCGCTACCCGCCGGCAGCCTTCCGCGCTGGTATCCAGGGCGAAGTGATCCTGATCATTGATGTCGATGCCAGCGGCAACGTCACCAATGTCACGGTGGAAAAGTCCAGCCGTAACCGCGACCTGGACCGTGCCGCGATGGAAGCGGCTCGCAAGTGGCGCTTCAACGCCGCTGAATCTGGCGGTAAGAAGGCGGCAGGTCGCGTTCGCGTCCCGGTCAACTTTGCGCTGAACTGATGCGCCCGGGTGGCCGACTGGCCACCCCCGCTCCCGGTTCGATTGTTTAGCTTAGCTACACCCTTTATCACCACACACAACAAAGGTAAGCGTCATGCTGCAGGAAATTTTCATCGCCGCTGCTGCCGGGGGCAATCCGTCCAACGCCCTGTCGCAGATGGGCTTCGAGCACCTGATCCACGAAATGACCACCAAGCCGGGTGATTTCGCGGTTTCCTGGGTCGTGCTGCTGACCCTGGTCGTCATGTCGGCCATGTCCTGGTACTGGACCGTCATCAACATCTTCCGCGCCACCCGCCTGAAGAGCGCCGCTGATCGCGTCGTCAGCCTGTTCTGGGACACCCCGAACGCGCAGGACGCCATCCGTGCGATGGAAGAACAGCCGGCTTCCGAGCCGTTCTCCAAGATCGCCCTGGATGCTGCCCAGGCTGCTGCCCACCACCAGCGCGCTGAAGGCGGCGCCACCGGCGGCGTGGGTGAGAACCTGAGCCGTTCGGAGTTCGTCGACCGCGCTCTGCGTCAGGCCGTGACCCGCGAAAGCAACAAGCTGCAGTCGGGCATGACCCTGCTGGCCACCGTCGGCGCGACCGCTCCGTTCGTCGGTCTGCTGGGTACCGTGTGGGGCATCTACGGCGCGCTGATCAAGATCGGTGCCACCGGCTCCGCTTCGATCGACGCCGTTGCAGGCCCGGTGGGTGAAGCGCTGATCATGACCGCGATCGGTCTGTTCGTCGCGATCCCGGCCGTGTTCGCCTTCAACTTCTTCAGCAAGATCAACAGCGCGACCATCAGCAAGTTCGATACCTTCGCGCACGACCTGCACGACTTCTTCGCCACCGGTTCGCGCGTCCGCTAATTGCGACGCGCTGTACCCAGCGAGAACGTAGTCAACACGATCTAGACGGAGCCCGTTATGGCTTTCAGTAGTGGTAACAGCGGCGGCCCCATGGCCGACATCAACGTTACGCCCCTCGTGGACGTGATGCTGGTGCTGCTGATCATCTTCATCATCACGGCGCCCCTGATGTCCCACAAGGTCAAGGTGGATCTGCCGGAGGCCAACCTGGTCCAGAAGCCGGACGACACCAACGACCGAAAGGGTCCCATCACCCTGGCAGTCAAGGAAGATGGCTCGATCTACTGGAACGACGAAGAAATCAACAAGCAGACTCTCGAGTCGCGCTTGGCGACCGCCGCCCAGCAGACCCCGCAGCCGCCGCTGAACCTGCGTGGTGACCGCACCACCAAGATGCGGGTCATCAACGAGATGACCAAGATCGCGCAGGAACAGGGCATGCTGGACGTGGGCTTCGTCGCGACCAAAGAGAAGGGGCAGTAAGCCATGGCATTCAGTAGTGGTGGTGGCAAGGGCCCCATGGCAGACATCAACGTCACGCCCCTCGTGGACGTGATGCTGGTTCTGCTGATCATCTTCATCGTGACCGCGCCGATCATGACGTACCCGATCGCCGTGGACCTGCCGCAGCGCGTGCTCAACCCACCGCCGCAGCTGGTCGAACCGCCGCCGCCGATCGAACTGAAGATCGACGCCAGCAACCAGGTCTCGTGGAACAACAGCCCGATCAATGCGAGCGAGCTGCAGCAGCGGATGGAGCAGGAGGTCCAGCGTGACCCGACCAACCAGCCGGAACTGCGCATCGACGCCAGCCCGGATTCCGAGTACGACGTGATGGCCAAGGTTCTGGCCGCCGCGAAGAATGCTCAGATGAAAAAGATCGGTTTTGTGCAGCAGTAATCGCTACACCGCAACACAACAGTCATGACGCGACTGCAGACGCCCCTGGAAACAGGGGCGTCTTTTTTGTGCCTGTGGTGCCTCGATGGGGTCAGATCCCTTTTCCGCAGGAAAGGGATCTGACCCCATCAAGTTGCGTGCGCCGCTATGATCGGTGGATGCTCGCCCTCTTCGACTCCCTGCGTCACTGGCTTGATGGCATCGCCCACCTCGGCACGATCCTGGCGGTGGCCTATCTGCTGTACCTGTTCGCGCTGGCGGGCTGGATCATGCTGCAGAAGCGCGAGCCGGTCGCCACGCTGAGCTGGATCCTGTCACTGGCGCTGCTGCCCTACCTGGGTCTCTTCATCTACTACCTGCTGGGCCCGCAGAAGGTGAAGCGGCAGCGCCTGCGTCGTGGCCGCGCGCGTTCGGGCATGGAGCATTACAGTGATGTCTGCCCACCGGATGCCGACTGCACCGAGCTGGCCAAGATCGCCCAGGCCACGACAGGACTGGCGCCGAGCAGCGCCACCGAAGTGACCTGGCTGGTGGACGGCGCCGCGACCTACGCGGCCTTGCTGGAAGCCGTCGCGCAGGCGCGCGACCACGTGCATCTGGAGTACTACATCTTCAATCCCGACCACGCCGGAACCGCTCTGCGCGACGCCCTGGTCGAGCGCGCGCGGGCCGGCGTGCAGGTGCGCCTGCTGCTCGATGCAGTGGGTTCTTCCGCTCTGCCCCGCCGCTTCCTGCAGCCTCTGGTCGATGCCGGCGGCGAGGCGGTCTGGTTCCATCCGCGGCAGCTGCTGAAGCCCTTCAAGCGCCCCTGGTTGAACCTGCGCACCCACCGCAAGCTGGTGATCGTCGATGGCCGCCTGGCGTTCACCGGTGGCATCAACATCACCGACGACGAAGACGAGAGCCGCAGGCCGGACGCCTACCGCGACCTGCACATGCGCATCCGCGGCCACGTGGTGCGCAGCCTGCAGCTGGTGTTCGCCGAGGACTGGCTCTATGCCAGCGGCCAGGATCATTCGCGCTTCGACATTGCCCGCCTCTGGCCGGCCGACATGCCACTGCGCGCGGATGGCCCGATCAACGCCCAGGTGCTGGTTTCCGGCCCGGACTCGGGCTGGGAAACCATCCACCGCCTGCACGTGGCGGCGATCCAGGAAGCACACGAGCGGGTGTGGCTGGTGACGCCCTACTTCGTGCCCGGCGAAGCGGCGCGGATGGCCCTGACTTCGGCCGCGCTGGGTGGGCTGGACGTCCGCCTGCTGGTGCCGAAGATGAGCGATTCCTGGTTCGTCACCCAGGCCGCCCGCTCCTACTTCGACGAGCTGCTGCATGCCGGGGTGAAGATCTACGAGTACGGCCCGCGCATGCTGCATACCAAGGCCTTCATCGCCGATGACGACGTCTGCATCGTTGGCAGTGCCAACTTCGACCACCGCAGCTTCCGGCTGAACTTCGAGCTGTCGATGATGATCAGCGACCGTGACCGGGTGTCTGCGCTGGCCGAACTGCTGCAGGGCGAATTCGACCGTTCCACGCGGGTGCACGACCAGGCCGGCCGCTCGCTGTGGCTGCACCGCCTGCCCGAGGCCTTCGCCCGGCTGGCCTCGCCGCTGCTCTGACGCAGCGCTACACTGCGGCGATCATCCGGGGAGCCCGACTATGTACTGGTTTTACCTGCTGCTGGCGCTGGGCTGCTTTGCCTTCGCCCTGAAGACGCCCAGCGCCGCATTGATGACCCTGTGCCTGCTGGCCGCCCTCGCCTTCCTGCTGGCCTGGGTGCGCGGCCGCTACGTCGCCCGCTTCGGCGACCTTCAGCGCGACCCCGCCACCCTGGTCGACGCCGAGGAACTGCGCCGCCTGCGCGAGCAGGCCCAGGCCCGGCGCAATGACGACCGCAACGACCACGATCCGTCCCCTCTTTCCAAGTAGTTCCGTTCCATGACCCAGCTCAGCGTCAACGTCAACAAGATCGCCGTCCTGCGCAATTCGCGCGGCGGTGCCGAACCGGACGTGGTGCGTGCCGCCCAGGCCTGCCTGGATGCCGGCGCACATGGCATCACCGTGCACCCGCGACCGGACCGCCGCCACATCACCGCCGAGGACGTGCTGGCCCTGTCCACGCTGACCCGTGCCCGTGGCGTGGAGTTCAACATCGAAGGCAACCCGTTCGCGCCGCCGCGCGAGGGTTACCCCGGCCTGTTGCCGCTGTGCGCGCAGACCCGCCCGGCGCAGGCCACCCTGGTGCCTGACAGCGACGGCCAGATCACCTCCGATCATGGTTTCGATTTCGAGCGGGATGCCGCGCGACTGCGCCCGCTGATTGCCGAACTGAAAGCGATGGGCTGCCGGGTCAGCCTGTTTGTCGACGCCGGCAACCCGCTGCTGGAGCAGGCGGCCGAAGTGGGTGCGGACCGCATCGAGCTGTATACCGGGCCCTATGCGGAGGCGCATGCGGCTGGTGATGCTGACGCGATGCTGGCGCTGTTCGCCACTGCCGCACGCCGTGCACAGGCCGTTGGCCTGGGCGTGAACGCCGGCCACGATCTGTCGCAGGACAACCTGCGCGATTTTCTGGCCAACGTGCCGGACGTGCTGGAGGTGTCGATCGGCCACGCGCTGATCGGTGAGGCGCTGTACGAGGGGCTGGACGCCACGGTGCGGGGCTACCTGGCGCTACCGGAACAGTTGTCGCAGCCATTGAGACGGCTGCGGCGTAACCTGCCGCAATGGGTATTGCGATCAAGGGCCGAGGTTCCACGTCCCACCTTGCCGGGCGCTTTGAAAGCACCGTCAGCGAGGCGGTGGACGATGGCTGGGCGGTCGACGAGAGCGAGGAGTTCCTCGCCCCGCGCCTGCGTACCGAAGTACGCGCCGAGACCGCGCGCAGCATCATCACCCGCAACACTTCGCCGGACGTCGGCTTCAGCCAGTCGGTGAATCCGTACCGCGGTTGTGAGCATGGCTGCTCCTACTGCTTCGCACGCCCCTCGCACGCCTATCTGAACCTGTCGCCGGGCCTGGATTTCGAGACCAAGCTGTTCGCCAAGACCAATGCGCCGCAGCTGCTGCGCAAGGAGCTGTCGAAGCCGGGTTACGTGCCGCAGCCGATCGCGCTGGGCATCAACACCGACGCGTACCAGCCGATCGAGCGCAAGTTCAAACTCACCCGCCAGCTGATCGAAGTGATGCTGGAAACCAAGCATCCGTTTTCGTTGATCACCAAGAACGCGCTGGTCGAGCGCGATATCGATCTGCTTGCACCGTTGGCGGCGGAAAATCTGGTCAGCGTGCATTTCTCGGTGACCTCGCTGGACCCGCACCTCTCCGCGAAGCTGGAACCGCGCGCGTCGGCACCGCATGCACGGCTGCGCGCGATGAAGCGCCTGCATGACGCCGGCATTCCGGTGGGTGTGATGGTGGCACCGGTGATCCCGTGGATCAACGACAGCGAACTGGAAGCCGTGCTGGAGGCCGCACACGACGCAGGTGCGAGCACCGCCGGTTATGTGCTGCTGCGCCTGCCGCTGGAAGTGGCACCGCTGTTCCGCGATTGGCTGGATACCCATCATCCCGATCGCGCTGCACACGTGATGAGCACCATCCAGCAGCTGCGCGGCGGCAAGGACTACGACAGCCAGTTCGGCACGCGCATGCGTGGCCAGGGCGTGTATGCGGAGCTGTTGAACAACCGCTTCAAGCTGGCGCGAAAGCGTCTCGGGTTCAATGCACAGAACAGCCATTGGCCGAAGCTGGATTGCAGCCGGTTCCTGAAGCCGTTGCCGCCGAAGAAGGATTCGCCGCAGGGAAGCCTGTTCTGAGTCGACCAGTCGAGCATGGCTCGACGCTGCATCCGAGGCTGTCGAGCAGGCTCGGGGTCACCCCCCGAACAACTTCTGCGCACTCTGGAACAAGATCCAGCTGGTCGCGATGAACTTGTCGCCGCCCTGCGGCCGGTTGCCACGATGGGTGTGGGTAAACGCCGTCGGCGCAATCAGCAGACTGCCGGTGCGTGGTGCGATCTTCCGCCCCTGGAACAGGAACTCGGTTTCCCCCTCTTCGAACTCGTCGTTGAGGTACAGCGTCCACAGCACGTGCCGATGCAGGGTCTCGGCCTGCGCATCCTTGGGGTACAGCTCACAGTGCCAGTACGGATAGCCGCCCTCGCCTGCCGCATACCACTGCAGGTTGATGGCGCCGGGACGCAGGCAGGTCCGCGCAAGATCCGCCAGTTGTTGTGGCGGCATGTCGGGGAAGTCCTCGGCAGACAGGCGTCGCGGTTGGCCGTTGCTGTCCTGGATCTGCAACATCAGTGGTGCAATCAACGCCTGTGGATAACGGCGTAGATAAGTCAGCAGGCCATTGAACACCGCATGCTGCAGCTGATGGTCCACATCCTGCCAGCCGTCCAGGCCGCTGATGCGCAGATCCTTGCTGTGCTTGAGTTCCGGGAACACGCCACTGCCTACCGCGCCTGGCCGCAGGCCCTGTGCAGCGCGCATGCGCTCGACGATCGCCGTGCAGACCTCGCTGGGGACCGCGTTGTGGATGACTTCGATGAAATCGACCGGGCCCTGCTCGTGCATGCGTGCATTCCTTAGGCGGCAACAGCTTGATGGTGCCGTTTGCCGCCCTCGGTGTCACCCCACGGTCATGTCATCGATCTGCCATGGCCGTTGTCGGAGGACCGGCCGTCAGCCCTGTGCGTCGTCGTGCGCGTGGTGGTAGCGCACGGCCTCAGCCACTTCCTCGCGCGAGCCGAGGAACACCGGCACGCGCTGGTGCAGCTGGTCGGGCTGGATGTCGAGGATGCGCTCGCGGCCGGTCCAGGCGGCGCCGCCGGCCTGTTCCACCAGCAGGCCCATCGGGTTGGCTTCGTACATCAGGCGCAGCTTGCCGGCCTTGGACGGGTCCTTCTTGTCCCACGGGTAGATGAAGATGCCGCCGCGGGTCAGGATGCGATGCACGTCGGCGACCATGCTGGCGATCCAGCGCATGTTGAAGTTCTTCCCGCGCGCGCCTTCCTTGCCGGCCAGCAGATCGCCCACGTAGGCCTGCATCGGGGCTTCCCAGTGGCGCTGGTTGGACATGTTGATGGCGAACTCCTGGGTGGCCGCCGGAATCTGCATGTTCTCGGTGGTCAGCACGAACTCGCCCTTCTCGCGGTCCAGGGTGAAAGCGTGGGTACCGTGGCCGACGGTCAGCACCAGCTGGGTGCTGGGCCCGTAGATGCAGTAACCGGCGGCAATCTGCTTGCTGCCCGGCTGCAGGAACGCGTCATCGCCCGGCAGTTCCACGTTGGTCGGGCAGCGCAGCACCGAGAAGATGGTGCCGACGGAGACGTTGACGTCGATGTTGGAGCTGCCATCGAGGGGATCGAACAGCAGCAGGAAATCACCGCGCGGGTAGATGTCCGGCACCGGCTGGCTGTGGTCCATTTCCTCCGAGGCGCAGGCGGCGAGGTGGCCGCCCCAGGCATTGGCTTCAAGCAGGATCTCGTTGCTGATCACGTCCAGCTTTTTCTGCGCTTCGCCCTGCACGTTGCCGGTACCGGCATCGCCCAGCACGCCACCGAGGGCGCCCTTGCTGACGGCGATGGAGATGCTGGTGCAGGCGCGGGCGACGACCGCGATCAGCTGGCGCAGGTCGGCATTGATGCGGCCGGCGTGCTGTTCCTGGATCAGGAAGCGGGTCAACGAAGTACGGGACATGAGCGGGCAGGTCTCGGCAGCGGGAAAACGCCTATTGTCGCCGGTCCGGCCAGCGCGTGCGTGAGCGCGGGGAGGCGTAATCGTTTCCAGATGCGTTGCGCTCGTGGCGCCTACCTTCATGGAGGCACAGGGCGAGGTACACCGTGGCCAGGACAGTAAGGCGCATGGATGCGCCGACCGAGCCCCCATGGATGGGTTTACGGCGTGTCCTGGCCACGGTGTACCTCGCCCTGCGCTTCAGGGTTCGCCGCGAGCGCGGAGGGTGTGGCAAAGGCACAGGCAAAGCAGAAGCAAAAACAAAGGCGCCTTTCGGCGCCTTTGTCTTCAAACCAGTGCAGTGTTGCTTCAGCCCTTGGCGACGGTGGCCACGGCCTTGGCGACGTATTCCAGGTTGTTCTGGTTCAGCGCGGCCACGCAGATGCGGCCGGTGCCGACGGCGTAGATGCCGAACTCGTCGCGCAGGCGTTCGACCTGCTCACGGCTCAGGCCGGAGTAGGAGAACATGCCGGCCTGTTCATTGATGAAGCCGAACTGCGGTGCACCTGCAGCGGCCAGCTTCTCGACCAGGCCCTGGCGCAGTGCGTGGATGCGCTCGCGCATCTCGGTCAGCTCCTGCTCCCACATCGCGCGCAGTTCCGGGTTGGTCAGCACGCCGGCAACCAGCGCAGCACCGTGGGTGGACGGGCTGGAGTAGATGGTGCGGATCACACGCTTGACCTGCGACTGCACGGCCTTGGCGTCAGCGGCGGTCGGCGCCACCATCGACAGCGCACCCACGCGCTCGCCATACAGCGAGAACGACTTGGAGTAAGAGTTGGCCACGATGAAGCTGTCAATGCCGGCTTCGGCGATGATGCGCACCGCTGCGCCGTCCTGCTCGATGCCCTTGTCGAAGCCCTGGTAGGCCATGTCGATGAAGGGGAACAGCTGCTTGTCCTTCAGCAGCTGGGCGACCTGCTTCCACTGGGTGACGGTAAGGTCGGCACCGGTGGGGTTGTGACAGCAGGCATGCAGCAGCACCACGGTGCCGGCTTCCAGCTTGCCCAGGTCGGCCAGCAGGCCGTCGAAGTTGACACCGTGGGTGGTCGGGTCGAAGTAGGTGTACTCCACCACCTCGAAGCCGGCCGCGCTGAACACGGCGCGGTGGTTTTCCCAGCTCGGATTGCTCAGCGCAACGGTGGCGTGCGGCAGCAGCTTCTTCAGCACGTCGGCGCCGACGCGCAGCGCACCGCTGCCACCGACGGTCTGTGCGGTGGTGACGCGGCCGGCGGCCAGCAGCGGCGAATCCTTGCCGAACACCAGCTCACGCGTGGCCTGCGTGTACGCCGGCAGGCCATCGATCGGCAGGTAGCCGCGCGGTTTGGCTTCAGCGGCGAGCTGCTGCTCGATCTGCTTGACGGCGCGCAGCAGCGGAATGCGGCCGCTCTCGTCGTAGTAGATGCCCACACCCAGGTTGACCTTGGTCGGGCGGCTGTCGGCGTTGTACGCCTCGGTCAGGCCCAGGATCGGGTCGCCTGGGACCAGTTCCACGTTTGCAAAGAAGGACACGGCGGTACTCGTTCGGTAGACGGAAAGGGGGAGGAATTGCGCCACGCGGTCTGCGGCTTTTCAGCCGGAAACAGCCCATCGTAACAAAGCCTGCCGGGGCTGGCCGCCGCCATCGTCATCCGCGGCCCCGTACCATGGCGTGCGTTGCCGCCCGATCCATCAACCTGAATCATGAATCCCGCCGCACGACGCCGTTGCCTGCCGCTGTCCGCCCTGCTGCTGTCGCCCTGGGCGGCGGTGGCCGAGCCTGCGCCCACCGCCCTGCCTGCGGTGCAGGTACAGGCCGCACGGGTGCCGGGTATCGACCCGTTCGCGCTGCCGGCCAGCCAGGATACGGTCTGGATCGATGCCAGCCGCGCTGGCACCGGCGCGCAGCTGTCCGAGGCGCTGGCCGGGGTACCAGGGCTGCTGGCGCGCGACCGGCAGAACTTCGCCCAGGACACGCAGCTGTCGATCCGTGGCTTCGGCGCGCGCTCGACCTTCGGGGTGCGCGGGGTGCGGGTGTTGATCGATGGGGTGCCCGCGACCATGCCCGATGGCCAGGGCCAGCTGTCGCATGCCAGCCTGTTGGGCGCCGAACGCATCGAGGTGCTGCGCGGGCCGTTCTCGGCGCTGTACGGCAATTCCTCCGGCGGCGTGCTGCAGGTCTGGAGCGCGCAGGGCCAGGCCGGCGACCCGTGGCGGTTGCGCGTGAATGCCGGCGCCGACAGCACACTCAGTGTCGGTGCGCAGCTGAAGGGTGCCGGCCAAGTGCTGGACTACAACATCGCCGCCAATCACTTCCGCACCGATGGCTGGCGGGACCACAGCCGCGCGCGCCGTGAATCGCTCAACGCACGCATCGGTGGAGAGCTGGGCGGTGGGCGGCTGGAGCTGCTGCTCAACGCACTGGAAGCACCAGATGCGCAGGATCCGCTGGGCCTGACCCGTGCCCAGGTGGCGGCTGATCCGCGCCAGGCCACGGCGGTGGCGCACCAGTACAACACCCGCAAATCGGTGCGCCAGCAGCAGGCCGGCCTGCGCTGGACCCGTGAAACGGGAGCGCAGCGCTGGCAGTTGATGGGCTATGCCGGACAGCGCGCGGTGCGCCAGTACCTGCCGATTCCGCCGACTGCGCAGGCCAATCCGCTGCATGCCGGCGGGGTGATCGATCTGGAGGGCGGCTACGGCGGACTGGACGCGCGCTGGGGGTGGCATGGTGACCTTGCTGGCCGCCCCCTGGATCTGGTGGCCGGGCTCAGCGCCGATCGCCAGCGCCAGCATCGCACCGGCTACGAGAACTTCATCGGCACCGCCCTGGGCGTGCGTGGGCGGCTGCGTCGTGACCAGATCGACGTCGTGCAGAACGTGGACCAGTTCGCCCAGGCCTGGTGGCAATGGAGCCCGCGCTGGTCGCTGCTGGCCGGCCTGCGCCACAGCACCGTGCGCTTCGACTCGGACGACCGCTACATCACCGGGCGCAACCCGGATGACAGCGGCCGCCGGCGCTACCAGGCCACCACGCCGGCGGCCGGGATCAGCTTCGAGGCCAGCCCGCAGTGGCGGCTGCACGCGGCGGTGGGACGTGGTTTCGAGACCCCCACCTTCAACGAACTGGGCTATCGCGCCGACGGTCAGGCGGGATTGGCGCTGGATCTGGCGGCGGCGCACAGCCGCAGCCTGGAAGTGGGCAGCAAATGGCACGCACAGGATGGAACCCAGCTCGATATCAGCCTGTTCCGCGCAGATACTGACGATGAGCTGGCAGTTGCCAGCAACATCGGTGGGCGCAGCACCTATCGCAACATTGGCCGCACCCGCCGCCAGGGCGTGGAACTGCAGTACCGACAACCGCTGGCCGAACAGCTGGAACTGCAGCTGGCGTGGACCTGGCTGCAGGCGCAGGTGCGCTCGCCGTACCTGACCTCGAACAACGTGGTCGCGGCGGGCAGCCGCCTGCCCGGTGTGCCACGCCAGCAGGCCTTCGCCCGCCTGCAATGGACACCGGCTGACTGGCAATGGGCACTGGAGGCCACGGCCAGCAGCGATACCGTGGTCAATGACGTGGCTACGGCGCGCGCACCCGGGTTCGCCCTGCTGCATCTGGAAGGCGGGCGCCGCTGGACCTTGCCGGGTGGCGAGCTGCACGCCTTCGCGCGGCTGGAGAACGTGTTGGACCAGGCCTACATCGGCTCGGTGATCGTCAACGATGGCAATGGCCGCTTCTACGAGCCCGGGCCGGGGCGGCGGGCCAGCGTGGGTGTGCAGTGGTCGTGGCGTTAGCGCGGGACCGCTGCGCTCGCCGGGCATGGCCCGGCGCTACCGTCAATCGGGGGCCTTGGCCGGCACGAACGGCGAGGTCGGGTCGCTGGCCGGGAAGGTTTCCTCCAGTGCCTCGTCCTGGTTGTCGCTGGCGCGCTGCTTGCGTTCGCGGCGCTTGAGCGGGCTTTCCTGACCGCCGCGATGGCGGTCGCCACCGTCCTTGCGATCCTGGGCCGCCTGTTCAGCCTCGTGCTTCACCGGCAGATGCTCTCCGGCGTGCTCGGCATCGAAGAACGGCGCACCGGTACCGCGGTAGTCGGCGTTGTCGGCATCGCGCTTGCCGCGTTGCTCACCGGGAATGGGCGGGTGGTTTTCCCGCAAGGGGTCTCGGGAGGTCTCTCGGCTCATGGTCTGGCTACCTCGGCTGGGGCGTCCACTACACCCCCACGCAGGTAAAGCCGCTGCGAACCTGGCGTCATGAACATCTCGCTCACCCCCCGGTAACGGCACCGCGCGTATTCCTGCCCACCCGCCCCCGCTGCAGGAGCCGGCCATGCCCCGTCTTGAACGACCCGCACCGTCCGTGTTCAACGCCCTGCTCGATCCGCTCGGCCAGCGCACCGCGCAGCGCCGTACGCGTCGCCACGAAGACCCCCAGGCGGTGGCGCAGGACTACCTGCAGTACATGCTCAGCGACTACGAGGAACGCCGCGGGCAGAGCCATCGCAACTGGCGTGACCTTTGCCCGGTGTATGCCTTCGCGTTGACCACCCATGCTGCCGATTGGCCACGCGGTGATGCCGCCGATACCTGCGAGGAACTGGCGGAGCATTGGGAACAGATGCGCGGCCACTCTCGACTGAGCTGGTCGCAGGCGCGGCCGGTGGTGGAAGACGCCTGGCGCGCGCTGGACCATATTCCGGCGGCAGCGGTGAGGCCGTTGCTGCAGTAGTGCCGGCCGCTGGCCGGCAACCCCAGGAAACTTCAGGCCGCGAGCCTCAGCCGGCCAGCGGTCGGCACTGCCGTTTTCCGTAGAACCCACGTGCACGGCACGCACACGGATGGTTTACGCGCTTCGGCCCACGCTGGGCACCCTGCCCCATCAAAGGTGTGCTCATGGCCCGCCCGATCTGGACTGGCACGCTGTCGTTCGGACTGCTCAATGTGCCGGTGTCGCTGATGTCCGGCGAGCGCAAAGTCGATCTCCAGTTCCGCATGCTCGACTCCCGCGATCGCAAACCGATCCGCTTCGAGCGGGTCAATGCCGATACCGGCGAGGAAGTGCCCTGGAAGGACATCGTCAAAGCCTACGAGTATGACAAGGGCAGCTATGTCGTGCTGGAGGAAGGTGATATCCGGTCTGCGGCACCGGAAAGCCACGAAGCGGTGGAAGTGGAATCGTTCGTGGATGCGTCGCAGATCGACCCGCGCTATTACGAGAAACCGTATCTGCTGGTGCCCGGCAAGAAGGCTGAAAAGGGCTATGTACTGCTCCGCGAGACGTTGCGCAGCACCGGTAAGGTGGGCATTGCGAGGGTAGTAGTGCGCACGCGCGAGTATCTATGCGCGGTGATGCCGCAGCAGGATGCGCTGGTGCTGATCATCCTGCGCTATCCGCAGGAACTGGTGGATCCCGAGGACTACAAGCTGCCCGCCGGCAAGTTGAGCGACTACCGTATCACCGGCAAGGAAACGGCGATGGCCGAGCAGTTGATCGAGTCAATGTCCGGTGAGTGGGATCCGTCGCACTATCACGATGAATTCCGCGAGCGCCTGCAGCACGTGCTGAACAAGCGCATCAAGTCCAAGGGCGGTACCACGCGGGTGGAAGATGAGCCTTCACCGCGTGAGGATGCCAGTACCAATGTGGTTGATTTCATGGCGCTGCTGCAGAAGAGCCTGGATGCGAACAAGCGCACGCCGGCGAAGAAGGCCACGGCGCGCAAAGCAGCCGCCAAGTCGCCAGTGAAGAAGGCCGTAAAGAAGACAACAAAGAAGGCTGCAAAGAAGACCGCACAGCGACGCAAGGCAGGTTGAACCATGTCGTTGCACCAGTACCGGCGCAAGCGCAGACTTGGCGGTGGCGCCGGGCAGACGCCGGAGCCCGACGATACGCTTGCACGCGCTGATCCCAGGCGGCGGCCGATCTTCGTCATCCAGCTGCACCATGCCAGTTCGCGCCACTACGACTTCCGCCTTGAAATGGACGGCGTGCTGAAGAGCTGGGCCGTGCCGAAGGGGCCTTCGCTGCGGGTTGGTGAGAAGCGACTGGCCGTGGAAGTGGAAGACCATCCACTGTCCTACGCCGGCTTCGAAGGAGATATTCCGGAAGGCCACTATGGTGCTGGCCATGTCGATGTCTTCGATCACGGCACCTGGGCCTGTGAAGGTGATCCACTACAGGCGTTGGCGTCCGGAAAGATCGACTTCGTTCTGCACGGGCAACGCCTGGCCGGTGGCTGGAAGCTGGTGCGGACGGCGATGAAAGGACGCCAGGTGCAGTGGCTGCTGATCAAGCGTGATGACAGCGAAGCGCGCGACGCCGAGGCGGATGATCTGCTGACGGCACCCATACCGCCACGGGCGCCTGCAGCGAAGAAGCGTTCCGCAGAGAAGGCGGCGCGCGCCGCGCCCGCCGCACGCACGGTCACACGCAAGGCCGATGCACGCTGGCATGCACGCGCGCTGAAACTGCACGGCGCACGTGACACGCCTTACCCACCCGCCTTCAAGCCGCAGTTGACCGATCATCGCGAAAGCGCGCCGGACGGCGACCGCTGGCTTCACGAGATCAAGTGGGATGGCTATCGCCTGCTGGCTGACCTGCACGATGGCGAAGTCAAGCTGCGCTCCCGCAATGGTCTGGATTGGACCGATGATTTTCCCGAAGTGGTGCAGGCCGTGCAGGCGCTGCCGGTGCGTGATGCGCGTCTGGACGGCGAGCTGGTGGTGCTGGACAAGGAGGGCCGCAGTGACTTCGCAGCGCTGCAGCGCGTGATCGACGGTAGCTCGAAACAACCGCTGCGCTACATCGTTTTCGATCTTCCGGGTGTGGCCGGCGTGGACATCAGTCGTGCACCGCTGGTGGAGCGCAAGGCGCTGCTGAAGGACCTGATCGGGCCGGCGCCCGGCATCCTGGCGTTCAGCGAACACGTGATCGACCATGGCCCTCAGGTATTCGATGCCAGTGGCGAGGCGGGATTCGAAGGCATCGTCAGCAAGCAGGTGGATGCGCCGTATGTGAACACCCGCGCGCGCAGCTGGGTGAAGGTGAAGCATGAAGACACCGACGAGTTCGTGATTGTCGGCTACACGGCGCCGAAGGGTTCACGGGTGGGCTTCGGTTCGTTGCTGCTGGCAACGCCGGACAAGGGTAGATTGCGCTACGTAGGGCGAGTCGGTACCGGCTTCGATGACGAGAACCTGCGCGCGCTGCTCAAGGCATTGCAGCCACTGGCAGTAAAGATGCCGGTGCTGCAGCTTCCGGCGCATGTGCCGTTCCGCGCTGCCAGCGTGCGCTGGGTAGAACCGCTGGCGGTGGCGGAGGTGGCGTTCCGTGGCTGGGGCAAGGAAGGCCTGCTGCGCCAGGCCAGTTTCAGGCGGTTGCGCAGCGACAAGCAGAAGGAGGACCTGGGAATGAGCACCGCAGATGCCGAAACCGGAGGTGAGGTCCAGATCACGCATCCGGAGCGGGTGGTGTTTCCAAAGCAGGAACTGAGCAAGGGCGACGTGGCCGATTACTACCAGCGCATGGCGCGCTGGATACTGCCCGAAATCGCCGGACGGCCACTGTCACTGCTGCGCTGCCCCGATGGCGTGGGCAAGGCCTGCTTCTTCCAGAAGCACCATGGCCCCGGCCTGGGGGATGCGGTGCATGCGGTGCCCCTGCAGCAGAAGAGCGGCCGCGAGGACTACGTCCATATCGACGATGCGCGGGGCCTGCTGCAGCTGGTGCAGATGAACACTCTGGAGCTGCATCCGTGGGGGGCGACGGTGGCTGACCCGGAGCATCCGGATCGACTGGTGTTCGATCTCGACCCCGGAGAAGGCGTCAGCTGGGCACAGGTGAAAGCGGGAGCGCGCGACGTGCGTGACCGCCTGCAGCAGATTGGCCTGCAGAGCTTCGTACGCCTGTCCGGTGGCAAGGGCGTGCATGTGGTGGTGCCGCTGCAGCCCAAGGCTGGCTGGGACGAGGCGAAGGCGTTCTGCGAGGCGTTCGCGCAGGCAATGGCGCTGGAGCAGCCTGATCGCTACGTGGCAACGATGAGCAAGGCCAAGCGCAGTGGCGTCATCTTCATCGACTGGCTGCGCAACACACGCGGTGCTACCAGCGTCTGTTCGTGGTCGTTGCGCGCGCGCGATGCTGCCGGCGTGGCGGTGCCGCTGCGCTGGGAAGAACTGGCCTGGGTGAGCGCGGCCGACGCGTTTCCGATGGCCAAGGCACTGGCGCGCGCGAAGCGGCTGAAGGGTGATCCATGGCAGGGCATCACGCGGCTGAAGCAGACGCTGCCGTCGCCGAAGCGGTAGTGCCGGCCGCTGGCCGGCAACTGCAGGATGGCCGAGGTTGCCGGCCAGCGGCCGGCACTACCTGTGTGCGCTCAGCGCGGATCGCGCGAGGCGCGGCGACCGAACCACCAGCCGGCCAGCAGCTGCAGCGGCAGTGACGCCAGCAGCGAAACGACGAACCACAGGGGAAAATCCGCGCCTGTGGTCCACATCGCATAGCCGCAGCCCAGCGCGATCAGCGACCAGATGGAAAAACCATGCGAACGCGGCCAGCAGGGCGCGTAGTAGGTGGCGAAGGAAATGCCGGCGACCCCACCGAGTACGCTGAAGGCCAGGTCCCACCCCAGCTGCACGCTGTTGTTGTCCGGCGACAGGCCCAGCAACGGCGGCAGCCAGCCGGCGACGCTGCTGACCAGCGCAAGCGACAGCACGCCGCCGATCAGGGCGACGATGGACAGGAACAGGGTCTTGAGCAGGCCGGGCATGCGCGCATTGTACGGCGGCGCGAAGTGCCTGAGGTTGCCGGCCAGCGGCCGGCACTACCGATGGGTCGGCACGGCCGCCGTGCCCGTGGGAGAGGGGTACGGAGCAGCGGCGGCCATGCACAGGCGGTCAGGCGGCGAAGTCGAGCACCACGCGGCCTTCGATGGTGCCCGCGTGCATGCGCGCGAACACATCGTTGATGTTCTCCAGGCGATCGGTACTGACCGTGGCCGCGACCTTGCCTTCGGCGGCGAACTGCAGCGATTCCTGCAGGTCCAGCCGGGTGCCGACGATCGAGCCGCGCACGGTGATGCCGTTGAGCACCATGCCGAAGATGTCCAGCGGGAAGTTGCCGGGCGGCAGGCCGTTGAGCGAAACAGTGCCGCCACGACGCACCATGCCCAGGGCCTGCTCGAACGCCTTCGGCGACACCGCCGTGACCAGGGCGCCATGCGCGCCGCCGATCTCCCTTTTCAGGAAGGCGGCCGGATCGGTGGTGCGCGCGTTGACGGTGACTTGTGCACCGAGCTGCCGGGCCAATGCCAGTTTGTTGTCGTCCACGTCCACCGCGGCCACGTTCAGGCCCATCGCGCGGGCGTACTGCACGGCCATGTGGCCCAGGCCGCCGATGCCGGAAATCACCACCCAGTCCCCGGGCTTGGTGTCGGTCACCTTCAGGCCCTTGTAGACGGTCACGCCGGCGCACAGCACCGGCGCGATCTCGACGAAGCCCACTTCCTTCGGAAGCAGGCCGACATAGTTGGCATCGGCCAGTGCGTACTCGGCGAAGCCGCCGTTGACCGAGTAGCCGGTGTTGCGCTGTGTCTCGCACAGTGTTTCCCAGCCACCCAGGCAGTGTTCGCAATGGCCACAGGCCGAGTACAACCAGGGGATGCCGACCCTGTCGCCTTCCTTGACGTGCCCTACCCCGCCTCCCACGGCCACGATGTGCCCCACGCCCTCGTGACCGGGGATGAACGGCGGGTTCGGTTTCACCGGCCAGTCGCCCTCGGCGGCGTGCAGGTCGGTGTGGCAGACGCCACAGGCCTCGATCCTGACCAGTACTTCGCCCGCCCCCGGGCGCGGTACCTGGACTTCCTCGATCACCAGTGGCTTGCCGAACTCACGCACGACGGCAGCCTTCATGGTCGAATTCATGTTCGGATCTCCGTAGTGCGCTTGCCCACAGAATGACGCCGGCTCGAGGCCGGCGCTTTGATCACGATCAAACCCTCGAGGATTCGTGCGGCAGGTTCAGCTGGCCAGCACCGACGCCTCGCGGGCCAGGCGTTCGATGGCGTCCCAGTCACGGGTCTGCAGCAGCGCCGGCGTGGTCAGCCACGAGCCGCCCACGCACAGCACGTTGGACAGGTGCAGGAACTGCGGCGCGGTCTGCGCGCTGATGCCACCGGTCGGGCAGAACCGCACATCGGCGAACGGGCCGTGCCAGGCCGCCAGCAACGCAGCGCCACCGGCCTGCACCGCCGGGAAGAACTTGAAGGTGTCGTGGCCGTGCTCCAGGCCCAGGATCAGGTCCGAGGCGGTGGCGGCACCGGGCAGGTACGGCAGGTCGGCATCGCGAGCGGCGGCATACAGCGCCGGCGTGGCACCGGGGGACACCGCGAAACGCGCACCGGCCTGCTTCGCTGCCTGCATCTGTGCGGCATTGAGCACGGTACCGGCGCCGATCACTGCATCCGGCACGGCCTCGACCATCGCCTTGATGGCGTCCAGCGCCTGCGGCGTGCGCAGGGTCACCTCGATCACCGGCAGGCCGCCGCGGAACAGCGCCTGGGCTACCTCGACGGCTTCATTCACGTCTTCGGGGGTGTACACCGGAATCACCGGTGCCAGCTTCAACAGCGCACGCAGGCGCGGATCAGCGCTGGACATGGTCTTGCTCCTTGCCCGACGGGGCATTGCGGATCGCCGCCGGGTCCGGCAGCGCAGCGGCGCATGATGCCATGCGCGCTGCGAAGGCGCTGGTACCCTGCCCTGCGACGGGTTCAGACCGCGTCGGCCTGCAGTGCCTGGATACGGCGCTGGTACCAGTCACCCCCAAGCGGATCGAACACCGCCGAACGTTCCATCGGCGCTTCGTACACATGCACCGAAATGGCCAGGGCTTCATCGCTGGCATTGCGCAGGGTGTGGTACTCGTGAGGTGGAATCAGGCTGCCGGCACTGCCGCAGCCGCCGCGCAGCACGGCATGGCGGCGGAAGCGCCAGCGCTCGCCGGCGCACTCCAGCAGTTCATAGCGGGTGATCTCCAGTTCGCCCGACCACACGCCCTCCACACACCACATGGCATCGTGGTCGTGCAGCGGCGTGCCCTGCCCTGGGCCCCAGCTCATGGCAATCACGCTGTAGCCGTGTTCGCGGCTGTGGTACAGCGGGCGTCGCGCGTAATGATCACTGACCGGACGGTGCACGCATTCGGGCAACTCGATGCGGCTGTCCGCGATGGTTTCCTGCAGCGCCAGCTGCAGGTCGGCGGTGATGCGCTCGGCATCACCGGAGGTCATCGCCGCGTCGACTGCGGCGATCAACCGGTCACGGCCACGGAACGCCGGAAACGGAGAGGTCTGCAGGTCCATGCCCCGACTGTAGCGGAGCCTGGTTAAGGGAATGTTGGTGTTCGCGCGCGTCGCACCCGCATTCATGGCAAGCACGCGTGAAAAACGGTTCAGATGCAAATGCTGTAGAGCGATCACAATGGAACCTCACGCGGTAGAACGTGTCGAACACGACGTGTTCCGCTCCAGCTGCGACATTCCGCAACTTCGCGCCCGACGGGCGCAAGGCTAGACTTCTCCGACTTACCTGGTTCTATACATGTCAGTGCGAATTATTAGCGATGCCGCGTTGCCGGCATCGAAGGGCAGGGCTGCCACGATCAACGACATCGCACGACTGTCGGGAGTTTCCAAGAAAACGGTTTCAAGAATCATCAACAACTCGCCGCTGGTGCGCAAGGACACCCGCGACAAGGTCGAGGCGTTGATGCGCGAGGTCGGTTACGTGCCCGACCCCCTGGCGCGCGGGCTCGCGTTCCGCCGCTCCTTCCTGATCGGCCTGGTGTATGACGACCCGGGCGCCCAATGCATCGTCGACCTGCAGCATGGCGCGCTGGAAGCGCTGCGCGGCACCGGTTATGAGCTGGTGGTGCATCCCTGCGACAGCCAGGACCCGGAGTGCGCGCAGGGCGTGCGCCGCTTCGTGCAGCAGCAGAAGCTGCATGGGGTGATCCTCGGCCCGCGTGCATCCGAATCGGTTGCACTCGCGCAGATGCTGGACGACATCGACTGCCGCTACGTGCGCATCAATGCACATGCGTCGGAGGATGAAGTACAGGCGGTGGTCACCCACGATCGCGATGGCGCGGCAGCAGCAGCGGGTTACCTGCTCTCGCTCGGCCATCGTGACATCGCAGTGATCGCCGGGCCGGGAGACCGGCGCGCGGCGCGTGAGCGTACCCATGGCTTCCTTGACCGGTTGGCCCAGGTGGGGCTGACCTTGCCGGGCGAGCGCGTGCTGGAAGCGGGCGATACCTTCGAGTCCGGCGTGCATGCCGCAGAGCGCCTGCTGATGGGCGGACAACGGCCCAGCGCGATCTTCGCCGGCAACGACGAGATGGCGGCCGGTGTCTACCAGGTTGCGCTGCGTGCGGGCATTGCCGTGCCACAGCAGCTGTCGATCGTCAGCTATGACGACAGCCCGCTGGCCTCGCGGTTGTGGCCGCCGCTGACCTCGGTGCGCCGCCATGTGTCCGACATTGGCCGCATGGCTGCGGCGATGCTGGTGCAGACCGGGGTGCCTGAGGCCCCGACTGCGGCCAGCGTGCATCCGCAGCTGATGGTGCGCGGTTCCTGCCGGGCCGTGGACGCCTGAGCGCCCTGCCCTTGCCTGCACCGCTGCAACGGCGCAGGCAGGCAACAACGAAAACGGCGCACCCAGATGCGCCGTTTTCACTGCGAAGCGGTGCGCGTTGTGCCTACACGTCGCCGCCGTCGGCCCAGCCTTCCCCCGTGCCCTTCTGGAACACGCGGTCATCGCTCTGCACGTCACCGGCAGGCAGGTGCGCCTGGTCGGCCAGTGCCGCGTAGATCGGGGTGAAGTCCGGCGACGTCGCCTGCATCAGCTGCTCGAAGCTGTCGATGACGAAGTAGGTCTTCTGGAAGGTATCGATGCGGTACTTCGTACGCATGATGCGCTGCAGGTCGAAGCCGATGCGGTTGGGCGCGGCCGATTCCAGCGAGTACAGCGATTCGCCCTTCGACGACACGATGCCGGCACCGTAGATGCGCAGGCCTTCGGGCGTATCGATCAGGCCGAACTCCACCGTGTACCAGTACAGGCGGGTCAGGTTCTGCAGCGCATCCGGGCCGATCGCGTGCGCTTTGACGCCGCCGCGCCCGTACGCCTCCATGTAATCGGCGAACACCGGGTTCATCAGCAGTGGCACGTGGCCGAACAGATCGTGGAACAGGTCCGGTTCGGCGATGTAGTCGATCTGGTCCGGGCGACGGATCCACCAGGTCACCGGAAAACGGCGGTTGGCCAGGTGGTCGAAGAAATCCAGTTCCGGCAGCAGGCCTTCGACGCCGACCAGGGTCCAGCCGGTGGCCGCGCCCAGTACTTCGTTGAGCTGGTCGAAGCGCGGAATCATGTGAGCGCTCATGCCCATCTCGTCCTGTGCATCCAGGAACTCCTGGCAGGCGCGGCCGACCAGCAGCTCGCGCTGGCGCTGGTACAGCGTGCTCCAGGTGGCGTGGTCGTCGGCGGTATAGGTGTCCCACGGCTGCTCGACGAGCGCGGTGGTATACACCGGCACGTAGCCCTTGTCGGTCTGCTGGTGTTCGACGCGGCGGGGCTGGGCGAGGTCCATGGGGCACTCCTGGATGGGATACCCACGATGCTAGGGCAGGGGGCGCGCAACAGGGTTGCAAAAGTTGCGTCGATTGGCCTTGTTGGCGCAATATCCTTGCGTACTCACCATGTTGCGGGGCAACAATGGCCGGAGAAGTCCAGTTCGATCGCACGGATATACGCCTGCTTGCTGAAATCCAGCGTGATGGGCGCGCCACCAACGCCGAGCTGGCGACGCGGGTGAACCTCTCACCCTCGGCCTGCCTGCGGCGGTTGCAGCGGCTGGAAAGCGAGGGCGTGATCGTCGGCTATGGCGCGCGGCTGGAACCACGGCAGCTGCGGCTGGGCCTGCAGGCTTTCGTGCGGGTGCAGCTGGAAAAGCACGACCAGGCCGCCATCGGCCACTTCGTGGACAGCGTGCAAGCGTGGGACGAGGTGGTGGCCTGCCATGCGCTGACCGGCGACATGGACTACCTGCTGCACGTCTACGTACGCGACCTGGAGCACTTCTCGCGCTTCCTGCTGGACCGGCTGCTCAACGCCGGTGGCGTGGCCGATGCCAATTCCAGCTTCGTGCTGCGCACGGTGAAGGGTTTCCAGGCACTGCCGCTTTCGCAGCTGGAGCCGTGATCATCCGGCGGATGTGGGAGAGCGTGACTTGCTTTGCATCCTGGGCGACGCAAGGCATTTTCCTACGGTGAGACGGATGAACCTCTGACAGAGTGACGCAATCAGCCTTCCTAGACTCACTGGACAACCCTGTCCGGAGAGATCGACATGAAAGTCTGCCTTGCTCCAGTCATTGCCCTGCTTGTCGCTGGCCTGATGCCGGCCGCTGCGGGCGCTTCCCCCCAGATCGCCAACGCCCAACCTCTGGCGCTGAGTTGCGGTACCACTGAATTCGTCGGCATGACCAGCAACTCGTCGACGCTGGCCAAGCGCCAGTGCAATGGTAGCTATGTCTATGGAATCGGCGTCTCGGTCAATGAAGCGGTGGAGAACCTCAACGGCTTCATGGCGGTGCTGCAGGCTGGCGTGAGCTGCAGCGCGGATGCCAGCAGCATCGTCAGTGGTGCCTACGGCAAGGGTGTTTTCGCCCAGTTCGTCTGCAATGGCTGGCCGATTGCCGGCGTGGGCAACTCACCCACCACCGCGGCGCGCAACTCGCTGGCCATCGCGACGGAAATGGCGGCCACGGGTACCCATTGCTCAGCGCCCCTGCAGGGTTCGTACTATCCGGAATCCTGGGGGTTCCGTTTCCGCTACGACTGCGGCAACACGCAGACCCTGAAGAGCTGGTCCATCAGTGGGCTCGGTGCCAGCATCGATGACGCCAACGTCATCGCCATGCGACTGATGCGTTATTCCACAGCGGCAGGCCAGAGCTGCAACTTCGAGAAGGCCGAAATCAATGGCGTCATTCTGCACGCCACGCTGGTCTGCAACGGCTCGTACATCCATGGCTACGGCAGCTCGGTGACGGCCGCAGCCAACGACGCACTGGCCCAGATCGGCGCCTGACCCGTCGTGAGGCCCCTGGGGGTGACCCGCATGGAGCGGGTTGCCCTCAGCACTTCTCCTTGCGGCCCATCAGCCTGCCCAGGCGCGATGCTTCCTCGCACTTCGGCGCAGCCACCGGCGCCGGTGCGGCTGCCGCGGCACGCGCGCGCTGCAGCTGCTGGATCTTCGCGCGGATCTGCGGCATCGCTGCCATCGCGGCCTTTTCACCTTCCAGGATTGCCGTGCCGCGCTGGCTGAAATCGGCAGCGCCGATGTCCAGTACCTTCGGGCGGATCACGATGTCGGCGCGCGCCAGTTCCTGCTCTCCCAGGCGCTGGCCCATGATCGAGATGGACTGGTTGACGATGCCCAGCATGTCGGTCGGCGCCTTGCCGCTGGCCTTGCTGGAAATGTCCACGGCGATCACGAAGTCGGCGCCGAGCTGGCGCGCGGCATCCACCGGCACCGGGCTGACGACACCGCCATCGATGTAGTTGCGGCCGCCGATCTTCACCGGCTCGAATACACCGGGAATGCTGCTCGACGCGCGCACCGCCTGGCCGACGTTGCCGCGTACGAAGATCGCGCGCTCGCCGGTTTCCAGCTGCGTGGCGACGGCGGCGAACGGCTTCTTCAGGCGCTCGGCCGGGCGGTTGGCGACCTGTTCGTTGACGTAGTCCTGCAGCTTCTGGCCCTGCACCAGGCCACCGGAAAACAGGCGCACGTCGCGGATGCTGGCTTCGTCCAGCGCCACCGCCTTGCTCTGCATCTGGAACGCGTCCATGCCGCTGGCATACAGGGCCCCGACCACGCTGCCGGCGCTGGTGCCGGACACCACCACCGGCTCGAAGCCGTTGGCTTCCAGCATCTTGATCACGCCGATGTGGGCGAAGCCCTTGGCTGCGCCACCACCGAGCGCGATACCGATCTTCACCGGCTTGGCCTGCGGCACCACGGTGGGAGCCGGTGGCGGCGTGGGGCGGACCGGGTCGCCACCGCAGCCGGCCAGCAGGCCGATCAGGGCGACGGACAGCAGCATGCGGGGGCGGAACAGGCTCATCGGCAGTGCGCTCGCGGCGCCGGATTCAGGAAAGGGCGCCAGCATACCGAAGCCGTGGCGGGGCGGGCAGGGTGGGGGAGTTGCCTATTCAGCAAAAAACGACCCCGGTAGGTGCCGACCTTGGTCGGCACACGCAGATTCCAGTGCCGAGCAAGGTCGGCACCTACCAAACGAATGGGTCAGAACCGGTTGTCACCGTCCAGCATCCGGCCAAGACCCCCCAGCACCGAACCTTCGCCGCGGCTCTGGCCACCGCCCTGCGGTGCGGCCATCCACATGCGGCCAGCCAGGCGCGAGAACGGCAGCGACTGCAACCAGACCTTGCCTGGCCCGGTCAGCGTGGCCAGGAACACGCCCTCGCCACCGAACAGCATGCTCTTGATGCCGGCGACCCGGCGCACGTCCATGTCCACCGTGGGGTGATACGCCACCACGCAGCCGGTATCCACGTCCAGGCGTTCACCGGCAGCCAGCTCGCGCTCGACCACGCAGCCGCCGGCGTGGATGAACACCCAGCCGTCGCCTTCCAGCTTCTGCATGATGAAGCCCTCGCCGCCGAACAGGCCGGTCATGATCTTGCGCTGGAACTGCACGCCGATCTGCACGCCGCGGGCACCGGCCAGGAAGCTGTCCTTCTGGCAGATCAGGCGCCCGCCATGCTGGTCCAGTTTCATCGCCAGCACGGTGCCGGGGTAGGGCGCGGCGAAGGCGACCTTGCCCTTGCCGTGGCCGCTCTGCGTGTAGACGGTAGCGAACAGGCTCTCCCCGGTCAGCACGCGCTTGCCGGCGGCCATCACCTTGCCCATGAACCCGCTCTGCTCGCCGTTGGCGGCGCCGAACACCGTGTCCATCTGCACCGTGGCGTCCTTGAACATCAGTGCGCCGGCCTCGGCGATGGCGCTCTCGCCGGGGTCGAGCTCGATCTCCACGAACTGCATTTCATGGCCGACGATGCGGAACTCGATGTCGTCGGCGCGGCCGCTGGCGGCGGCGGGGACCGGCGGCGGGGTGTTCGGCATGCCCGGCACCGCGGACTGCAGCTCGGTCACCTCGGCGATCGGCGTCCACCCGCTCATGCCCTGGCACCAGGCCAGGGCGCGTGGATTGGCCTGCGCGTAGCGGCGCGCGGCCTCGTCATCAAGCGGGCCGATGCGCTCGGCCTGGGCGGAGGCATGGAAGTACCACTGGGTCATGGCGGCGGGTCCGTCGCGGTGGAAACCCCGAGTCTAGCGAGCGCCCGGGGGCGCCGGCGACGGGGCCATGAACGGCGGGCATTTGCGGCGTAGGTGCTGTATTGCAACAATTATCTGGTAGCGCCGTTTTACCACCCCTCCAAACACAGCCTACCGCCATGTCCCCGACCCGTACTTCCCGTGGCCGCCTTCCGGTCGCGCGCCCCCTCGTTGCCGCTCTTTCCGCCCTGCTGCCGCTGGTAGCAGCCGCCCAGGAAACCCCCGCTGCCAAGGATCCGGTTGCCCTCGATGCCCTGCAGGTGACCGCGCAGCGCCGCGTCGAGAACGCCAAGGACGTACCGGTCGCACTGAGCGCGATCCAGGGCGAGAAGCTGGATGTGCTCGGCTCGGCCGGCGATGACATCCGCTTCCTGGCCGCGCGCGTGCCCAGCCTCAACATCGAGTCGTCCTACGGACGTGCCTTCCCGCGCTTCTACATCCGTGGCCTGGGCAACACCGATTTCGACCTCAATGCCTCTCAGCCGGTGTCGCTGGTGTATGACGACGTGGTACAGGAAAGCCCGCTGCTGAAGGGCTTCCCGCTGTTCGACCTGGCCAACGTGGAAGTGCTGCGTGGCCCGCAGGGCACGCTGTTCGGCCGCAACACCCCGGCCGGCGTGGTCAAGTTCGATTCGGCGCGTCCGTCGCAGGATGCCGACGGCTACGTGCGCGTGGGCTACGGCAGCTACAACAGCTGGAACGTGCAGGGCGCCTACGGCGGCCCGCTGACCGACCGCTGGTCGGCACGTGTCTCGGCGATCTACCAGCGCCGCGATGACTGGGTCGACAACACCCGCGCCGGCGCCCCCAACAGTGGCTTCGAAGGCTATGACGAAGCCGCCGGCCGCGTGCAGTTCCTGTACGAAGGCGACGACTTCGAAGCGCTGTTCAACCTGCACAAGCGCAAGCTCAACGGCACCGCGCGCCTGTTCCGCGCCAACATCATCCAGAAGGGCGGCAATTCGCTGGTCGAGAACTTCGACCGCGACAAGGTGGCCAACGACGGCGTCAACTTCTCCGACCTGGAAACCTGGGGTGGCAGCGCGCGCCTGCAGTGGAACCTCGGCTCGGTGACCCTGCACTCGATCACCGGCTACGAGACCGCCGAATCGCTCAACCGCGGTGACATCGACGGCGGCTACGGTGCGGCCTTCCTTGGTGCCGGCAACTACGGTCCGGGCCTGATTCCGTTCTCGTCGGAGTCGGCCGACGGCCTGCCGCACCACCGCCAGTGGACGCAGGAAGTGCGCATCGAGTCCAACGAATGGGGCCGCTTCGACTGGCAGGCCGGCGTCTTCTACTTCGATGAAGACGTGACCATCAACAACTTCAACTACGACTCGCTGACCCCGGGCAATCCGCAGACCGGCCACGTGGTGCAGAACCAGCGCAACAAGGCGTGGGCGGTGTTTGCTTCGGGCGACTTCGATGTCACCGACCGCTTCAAGCTGCGTGCCGGCGTGCGCTACACCCAGGACAAGAAGGACTTCAGCGCCAGCGTGCTGCAGGCCGTTCCGTTCGGCACCCCGGTCAGCGGCCCGTACCTGGCCAACACCGACGTCAACGACGTCAGCTGGGATGTCAGCGGCGTGTACAAGCTGACCGATGACATCAACGCCTACGCCCGTGTGGCCAAGGGCTTCCGCGCACCGTCGATCCAGGGTCGACTGGCCTTCGCACCGGGCCTGTCGCAGGCCGATTCGGAGAAGGTCATCTCGTATGAAGCCGGCATCAAGGCCGACCTGTTCGAGCGCCGCGCGCGCCTGGGCCTGAGCGTGTTCCGCTACAACGTCGACGGCCAGCAGCTGATCGCCGTGGGCGGCACCAACAACACCGCCACCCTGCTCAATGCCGACAAGACCATCGGCCAGGGCGTGGAGCTGGACCTGGAGGCCTACCTGGCCGACAACGTGCTGCTGACCTTCGGCAGCAGCTACAACGACACCGAGATCAAGGACAAGAACCTGGCGGTGGCGATCTGCGGCGGTGGCTGCACCATCACCGACCCGACCACGGTGATCAACGGCCAGACCTATGCGCTGGTCAACGGCAACCCGCTGCCGCAGGCACCGAAGTGGATCCACAACGCGACCCTGCGCGTGGGCTTCCCGCTCAGCGATGGCAGCGAGCTGTACGCCTACACCGACTGGGCCTACCGCAGTGCGGTGAACTTCTTCATCTACGAGTCGCCGGAATTCCGCGGCCGTAGTTCGCTGGAAGGCGGCCTGCGCCTGGGCTACAACTGGGATTACGGCCAGTACGACGTGGCCGTGTTCGGCCGCAACCTGACTAACCAGACCCGCGTGGTCGGTGCGATCGACTTCAACAACCTGACCGGCTTCCTCAACGAGCCGCGTACCTGGGGCGTGGAGTTCACCGCGAAGTTCTGATGCGGTCGCTGCGTTGATGCAATGAAGAAGGGCCGGCGCAATGCCGGCCCTTCTGTTTCACAGCCACCGGTAGTGCCGGCCGCTGGCCGGCAATGATCGATCCGGCAGGCGCTTACAACGCGCTCTGCGGGCGCACCTTCAGCACCGCATTCTCGGTGGCGCAGTCGCGGCTGGAATGCAGGCCGGCCTTGCGAGCAGCGGCGATCTCCTTGCGCGCGGCCAGCAGGTCCTTGTTGAACGCGGCATTGTCGTGCAGGCGGGCCACGGCGGCGGCGCCCATGAAGCGGCCTTCCAGGATGTCGCTCTGCCAGTGCACGTTGCAGACCAGGCGGCTCTCGCCGTAGTTGCGGCCGCGGGCCTGGATGGCATCGGCGCGGTCCGGCGCGATCTCCGACAGGATCAGGGCCCAGGCCCAGCCGATCGAGGTGTGGCCGGACGGGTAGGAGCCGTTCTTGCGCAGGCCGTCCTCGTCCTTCGGCGCGCAGGTCGGCTCACCGTTGACCATGAACGGACGCGGGCGCTGGTAGTGGTTCTTGGCCGCCTTGGTGGCGGCGCTGGCGTCGATCCGGCTGCGCTCCAGCAGGCGGTACAGCGCCGGCGTCTTCACTGCGTCGACGTCGATGTCGGCGGCGCAGGAGAAGTGGTTGGCGCCTTCCGGGAAGCCGAGCTCCGCATCGACGCCGGCCTGGGCGAAGCGCGGGCTTCCACGCAGTGCACGCGCTTCACGGCTGACCTGTTCGTCCAGGGCCATGGCGGCCGAACCGGCCACCGGCGGTGCTGGTACCAGGTCGAGGCTGGCCGGGACCGCATCCTTGTCCAGATAGCCCACCGCCTTGGTGGTGATGTTGGCTTCGACAGCGGTCGGCTTGGCGGCGGTGGCGGCGCAACCGGCCAGGCCCACGGCAATGGCGAGGCCGAGCAGCGGGCGGGCAGGGCGGGAAATCAACGACATGGACGGGCTCCGGAGAAAAAACACCGCGCCATGATCGCAGTCCGTATACGACACCGCAGTGGCCATCGGTCATACGGCCAGACCCGGCATGGTCATCAGAACAATATGAAAAGCGTCATGGAGTGGCGTCAGTCTCCTGAATCCGGGCGCAGCGCACGGACTTTCACGCCGCTGCACCGCGAGCATCGGTACTACGGCAGGCGCCAGCGCCGTCCAGTTCCAGCCGGGTCGGGGGGATCCGCAGACAGAGGGAGAGAAGCGATGCGCAGCACCGCAACAGGAAGTACCGTCCTGGCCCTGCTCCTCGGGCTGGCAACCGCCCAAGCGCAGGCCGTCGACGTGGTCGGCGTGGCCTTCGTGCATGGCACCGGCGCACAGACCAACGCCACCCAGGACTACTGGCAGCCGGCCATCATCGACACCGTGCGCCAGGGCCTGCCGAACAGCAGCAACTACGTGGTCATCAACTGTGACTTCACCCAGTACATGTGGAAGCCGGAAGCCGCCGGCTGCCTGGCCAACCAGCTGACCAGCTTCATCGACAGCCGAGGCATCACCCAGCTGGTGGTGATCACTCATTCCAATGGCGGCAACGTGGTGCGCTGGATCCTGTCCAACCCGACCTACGACAGCCGCTATCCGAAGATCATCCGCACGGTGCGCAAGGTCACCGCGCTGGCACCGTCTTCGGCGGGCACACCGCTGGCCGATGCGGTGCTCAACGGCAACACCTTTGAAACCTCGCTGGGCTGGCTGCTGGGCTACAAGAACGATGCCGTGCGGCAGCAGCAGGTGGCGAGCATGGCCACCTACAACGCGCAGAACCTGTACGGCACCGCAGGCCGCCCGGCATTGCCCAAACCGTTCCGCGCGGTGGTGGGCAGTGACGTGGAATCGGCGGTGTGGGACAGCAACAGCTACTGCGGTGGCTATGCCGCCAATGTCGGCCTGGAGTTCACCCAGAACTGGCTGTCGTCCTGCTCGGATGGCTTCCTGGAGTGCAGCAGCCAGAAGGCCGCCGGCACCACCTGGTTCACCGACAAGCAGCGCACCAAGGATGCCGAGCCGCTCAGCCACAACCAGAGCCGCCGCGAGTGCTTCGGCCTTGGCACGATCCTGCGTAACGACCTGACCCAGTGAGGGAGACGACCATGACGATCCATTCCACCTTGCTGGCCAGCGCGGTGCTGGCGGTGCTGTCCCTTTCCGCCGCGCAGGCGGCGCAGCCGTTGAATGCCGCACGTGCCGGCGATCAGGTACCCGCTGCACTGGTCGCTGCGCCGTTGCCGGCCGATGACAGCGAACATGCACCGCTGTCCTTCGCCTGGGCGTTGGACCCGGCGCAACCGCTGCAGGCCGCGACGCCGTATGCCTCGGTCAGCCGCAGCTACTGGCAGCAGGTCGATGGCGCGCAGCTGCAGCGTGGTCTGGACCTGCCGCTGACGGCCGCCGATGCGGTGATCCAGCTGAGCCCGGCCGAAGGCGCGCGTGCAGTGCCGGCCAACTCGCTGCAGGTACGCGACCCGGCCGGCCGCAGCAGTGTCGCCCGCAGTGTCGATGCGCGCGCGCTGCAGGACGCCGGCATGCCGGTGAGGGATGGCAGCAGCATGCTGCGTACCGGCGCAACCAGCGCGGCCGGTGCGTACACGCTGCAGAGCGCGCGGGCACAGGGCCGCTACGTGGTGCAGGTGCTGGAGCCGAACAGTCCGCTGCGGCTGGAGGTGCAGGCCAACCAGGCGCAGGTGCTGGCCGGTGGCAACCTGCAGCTGCAGGCGCGCCTGCTGGAAGACGGCGCCACTCCCGCAACGCTGGCCTCCCGTCGCAGCAGTCTGGGCGGTGAAGCGTTGCTGGTTGCACCGGACGGCCGCAGCTGGCCGCAGCGCCTGCTGCGCACCACCGATGGCGCCCTGCGTGCGCAGGTGCGGATTCCGGCTGATGTCGGCAACGTGCAGGGGCTGTGGGAGCTGCAGGTGTTCGCCCAGGCCGATGGTGTGCTGCGCGATGGCAAGGTGGCGTTTGCGGTGGCGCGGCCGACCGCGCGCTTCACCGGCCAGGCGGCACCGGACCCGGCCAGCCGCCAGGTGGCGTTGCCGCTGCAGGTGGCCGCCGCTGGCCGCTACGAAGCACGCGGCACGCTGTATGCCACCGGCCGCGATGGCAAGCTGCAGCCGGTCGCGCAGGCGCATGCGGCCGCGTGGTTCGATGGTCCTGGTGCCGGCCAGCTGGTGCTGCCGTTCGACCAGGCCGCGTTGCCGGCGGGCTTCGGTGCACCGTACGAACTGCGCGACCTGCAGCTGCAGGACCAGAGCCGGATGGCACCGATCGAATCGCGTGCGCTGGCGTTGAAGTTCTGAGGTTGCGTGCGGCGGGCCGCGTTCCGGCCCGCTGCACCGTTTTCTGTAGAGCCGAGCCTATGCTCGGCTGCCGTTCCCCGCGGCCAGGAGCAGCCGAGCATAGGCTCGGCTCTACAGTGGCATGTCGATTATCCCGCGTACGCGGTCAGCCGGCCTTCCTGCTCACACACGGTGATCGCGCCGCCGAACACCGCCGACAGCGGTTCGTTGCGCAGCAGCTCGGCGCGGGTGCCGTCGGCCAGTATCCGGCCATCGCGCAGCAGCACCACCCGCTCGATCTCGGGAATGATCTCTTCGATGTGGTGGGTTACCAGCACCAGGGTGATGCCCTGCTGGGCCAGCACCCGCATGGTCGCCACCAGCTGTTCGCGGGCGACCAGGTCCAGACCGGTGGAGGGCTCGTCCAACAGCAGCGCCTGCGGCCGGTTGACCAGCGCGCGGGCGATCAGCACCCGGCGGGTCTCGCCGGCCGACAACTCGGCGTAGGCGCGTTCACGCAGCGACAGCGCGCCGGTCATCGCCAGCGTCTCGCCGACGCGTGCACGCATGTCGGCGGTCACCTCGCGGAAGGCCGGCACCACGTAGCTGGCAAAGAAGCCGGACAGCACGGCCTGCTCCACGGTCAGCCCCGGCATGTCGGCCAGGTTGCTGCTGAGGTCGCCGGTGACGATGCCCAGCTGCGAGCGCAGCCGGTCCACCTGCCAGCGGTTCTGGCCCAGCACCTTCACGGCCACCGAGCCGTCGACCTGCGCCAGCGGATACAGCTCGCGGGTGATCAGCTTGATGAAGGTCGATTTGCCACAGCCGTTGGGGCCGAGCAGGGCGGTATGCTGGCCCTGCGCGATGCGCAGGCTGAGCCCGTGCAGCACCTTCACCTGGCCGCGCACCACGGTGGCGCGGTCCAGTTCGATCAAGGGGGGCAGCTCCGCGACGGGCGGGGCGGCGGTCATGGTGCTGGCGCGTGGATCAAGGCTCGACAACTCAGGTCCCCAACTGTGAACGGTGCCACGGATGACGGTGGCAATCACCGCCGCAGGGATGCAGTTTGCAACGCAAGCGCCCATGATGTCTGCCATCCCCGCGTCGATACGGAGAGCCGCCATGCCCGATGCCCTGATGTCCCTGTTGACCGGTGGTGTGCTGGGCCTGGGCTGGTGGGCCATGTTGGCAGTGCTGCTGGTCTTCACCCAGATCACCATCTTCTCGGTGACCCTGTACCTGCACCGCAGCCAGGCCCATCGCGGGGTCGACTTCCACCCGGCGCTGGCCCACGTGTTCCGGTTCTGGCTCTGGCTGACCACCTCGATGATCACCCGTGAGTGGGTGGCCATCCATCGCAAGCACCACGCCAAGGTGGAAACCGAGGACGATCCGCACAGCCCGGTCACCCTTGGCATCGGCACGGTGTTCTGGCATGGCGTGGAGCTGTACCGCGAAGCGCGCGGCATGCGCGCGGACATCGAGCAGTACGGGCGTGGCACCCCGGATGATGCGATCGAGCGCCACCTGTATACCCCGCATGCCACGTTGGGGCCGGTGCTGCTGTTCGCGATCAATACCGTGTTGTTTGGCCTGCCTGGCGTCGCCCTGTGGGCGATCCAGATGGCGTGGATCCCGTTCTGGGCGGCCGGTGTAGTCAACGGCCTCGGCCACTGGTGGGGCTACCGCAACTACGAGTCGGCCGATACCTCCACCAACCTCACACCGTGGGGGGTCTGGATCGGTGGTGAGGAGCTGCACAACAACCATCATGCCTTCCCCAGTTCGGCGCGCTTCGCGATGCGGCGCTGGGAGTTCGACATCGGCTGGAGTGCGATCCGTCTGCTGCAGGCGCTGCGCCTGGCCAAGGTGCTGCGCGTTGCACCGGCCATGGACGTACGCCCGAACATCGCCGTGCCCGATGCCGAAACCCTGAAGGCGCTGCTCTCGCACCGCTTCCAGGCGATGACCGACTACCAGCGCAATGTGTTCATGCCGACCCTCCGCGAGGAAGCCGCCCATGCGGGGGCCAAGCTGCGCCGTCTGCTGCCGCGCCGTCTGCGCCGTGGCCTGGTCAATGATGGCCGCTGGTTGAAGCCGGACAGCCGCGCCCAGCTCAGCGAATGGGTGGCACAGCGGCCACGCATCCGTACCCTGGTCGAGTACCGCGGGCGTTTGGCCGCGTTGCTGGAAGCGCGCGGCCACGACGCGGCCGAGCGCCTGCACCAGCTGCAGGCCTGGTGCCGCGAGGCGGAGGAGAGCGGTATCGCCGCCTTGCAGGCCTACGCCGCACGGTTGAAGGGTTACAGCCTGGTGGGCGCGTGAGGGCAGGGTACGGGCTTCTGCTGGCGGTGCTGCTGCCGGGTGCGGCGCTGGCCCAGGTCACCGACACCGCCAGCTACCTGCAGCGGATGGACAGCGATGGCGACGGCCGGGTGAGCGAGGCCGAGTACGTGCAGTGGATGCTGTACGCCTTCGACCGCATGGACCGCAATGGTGACGGTGTGCTGAGCGCCCACGAGCTGCCCGGCGGCAAGGGCAAGGCGATCAGCCGCGAGCAGCAGCGGCAGGTGATCGTGCAGCGCTTCCACACACAGGACGCCAACGGTGATGGCTTTCTGGATGCGCGTGAACTGGCGGCACCGCCGCGCTGACGCTGCACCATCGCCGGGCATGGCCCGGCGTAGAATCACCCCATGCCTGAACTGCCCGAAGTCGAAACCACCCGCCGCGGCCTGGCGCCGCACCTGCAGGGCCGCCGCGTGCATGGCGTGATCCTGCGCCGGGCCGATCTGCGCTGGCCGATTCCACCGGAAGTGGCCGAGCTGCTGCCGGGGCAGCGCATCGAGGAGATCCGCCGGCGCGCCAAGTACCTGCTGCTGGATACCGTCATCGGCAGCGCGGTGCTGCACCTGGGCATGTCCGGCAGCCTGCGCGTGCTGCCCGGTGATACGCCGGTGCGTACCCACGACCACGTCGACATCAGCCTGGACAACGGCCGCCTGCTGCGCTTCAACGACCCGCGCCGCTTCGGCAGCCTGCTGTGGCAGCCGGCCGGCGAGATCCATCCGCTGCTGCAGGGGCTGGGCCCGGAGCCGCTGGACGATGCCTTCGACGGCGATTACCTGTTCGCCCGCAGCCGTGGCCGCAGCGCGCCGGTGAAGACCTTCCTGATGGACCAGGCGGTGGTGGTGGGCGTGGGCAACATCTACGCTGCCGAGAGCCTGTTCAAGGCCGGCATCAGCCCGCTGCGCGAGGCCGGGAAGATCTCGCGCGAGCGCTACCAGCGGCTGGCTGATGCGGTGAAGGAGATCCTCGGCTACGCCATCACCCGGGGTGGCACCACCCTGCGCGACTTCATCAGCCCCGATGGCGCGCCGGGCTACTTCGAGCAGGAACTGCTGGTGTACGGCCGCGATGGCCTGCCGTGCCCGAACTGTGGCCGCGCGCTGAAGCACGCCACCATCGGCCAGCGTGCCAGCGTCTGGTGCAGCCACTGCCAGCGCTGAGCCGGGCGGCCAGCGGCAGCTGAACGGGCAGGGCACGTCTCCGCTGCCCGTTAACGTTTGTCTGCCTATGATGGCCGACCTTCCTTCTGTGCCTGACGCGCCTGCATGCAACGACGCGACTTCATCCGCAATGCCTCCCTCGCCCTGGCTGCATTCGGCCTGCCGTCCCTGCCCGCGTGCGCGGCCAGCAAGAGTGGCCAGATGGGCCTGCGCCGCCTCGGCCAGCCGCAGCCGTTCGACTTCGCCACCCTGAAGGGCCAGGCGCGCGCGCTGGCACAGGCGCCCTACAAGAGCCACAAGCGCGTGCTGCCGGGCCGCCTGGAAGGGCTGGACTGGGACCAGTACCAGTCGATCGGCTACCGCCAGGACCACGCCCTGTGGGCCGACCAGCCGGGCAAGTTCCAGGCCAAGTTCTTCCACCTGGGCCTGTACTTCCACTCGCCGGTACGCATGTTCGACGTGGTCGACGGCAAGGCGCAGGAGCTGGCCTACGACGGTGCCGCATTCAACTACGGCAAGAGCGGCATCAAGGACGGCGAGCTGCCGGCCGATCTGGGCTTCGCCGGGTTCCGCCTCAACACCCGCAAGGACACCGACCGCGACTTCGCCGCGTTCCTTGGCGCCAGCTACTTCCGCGCCGTCGGCAAGGAAGGCCAGTACGGCCAGTCCGCGCGCGGCCTGGCGATCGACACCGGCATGGGCAAGCCGGAAGAATTCCCGGACTTCATCGCCTATTACCTGGAACAGCCGTCGGCCGATTCGGAAACGATCGTGGTCTACGGCCTGCTGGATTCGCCCAGCGTGGCCGGCGCCTATCGCTTCGCGATCACCAATGGCGACGTGCTGCTGATGGACATCGACAGCGCGCTGTACCCGCGCAAGGCGATCGAGCGGTTGGGCATCGCCCCGTGCACCAGCATGTACCAGGTGGGCGAGAACGATCGCCGCATGGCATGGGACTGGCGCCCGGAGATCCACGATACCGACGGCCTGTCGCTGTGGACCGGTGCGGGTGAATGGATCTGGCGGCCGCTGCTGAACCCGCGCAACCTGCGTTTCAACATGTTCGTGGACCGCAACCCGCGTGGTTTCGGCCTGCTGCAGCGTGACCGCAACTTCGATCATTACCAGGACGATGGCGTGTTCTACGAGAAGCGCCCGTGCCTGTGGGTAGAGCCCAAGGGTGAGTGGGGCGAAGGTTCGGTGCAGCTGGTGGAGATTCCCACCGTGGACGAGACTTTCGACAACATCGTCGCCTTCTGGAACCCGAAGGACAAGCCGCAGCCGGGCCAGGAGCTGCTGGTCGGCTACCGCCTGTACTGGGGCGCCGAACCGCCGGCGCGCCCGCCGCTGGCGCACTGCGTGGCCAGCCGTACCGGCCTGGGCGGCGTGGTCGGCAAGAAGCGCGAGTACTTCAGCTGGCGCTTCGCGGTGGACTTCGAAGGCGGCGAGCTGGCCAGGCTGATCGACAAGGGCGAGGTCGAGGCGGTGGTGGAAGCCAGCCGTGGCCGGGTCGAGATCGTGTCGGCGCGCCCGCTGCGCGAGATCAACGGCTACCGCGCGATGTTCGACCTGGTGCCGCCGGAAGGCAGTACCGAGCAGATCGACATCCGCCTGTTCCTGCGCAGTGGTGGCAAGACCCTCACCGAAACCTGGCTGTACCAGTACACCCCACCGCCGGCCGGTGCGCCGGAGCGCACGCTTTACTAAGAGGGGTGCGGGTTTGCAGGGCTTGCAGCCCTGCACCTGCCGAGGCCAAAGCAACAGCAACAGCCGAAGCAGAAGCTGGTTTCCTGAGGGTGGGCGGGGTGGGTCCGGTGGCGGGAGACGCCGTAAACCCGTCCATGGGGGCTTGGCCGCGGCATCCATGCCGCGGACACTCCCGCCACCGGACCCACCCCGCCTTCGACAGATCGTCGCGATCTGTTGGAATTGCTCATGGGGTCAGATCCGTTTTCCGAAGGAAAACGGATCTGACCCCGGAACTTGATTCGATATCTGACGATTTCATCCACGCATGGCGTGGATCTACTGGCCGCCGGCCAACTGTCGAAGGCGGGGCACTGTGGGTTTGCGGGGTGTGAGCCGCATGGATGCGGCGACCAAGGCTACATGGACGTACTTGCGCCGTCCCCGCACACCCACAGTGCCCCGCCATCCCACGGAATGCCAGCTGTTGCTGTTGCTGTTGCCGTTGCTGTTGCCCCTGCAGGTGCAGGGCGCAGCCCTGCAAAAGAACACCCCTTACAGCGGCAGGGGCGCCTGCGCCGGGTCGATCCGTCCTTCACCGCGGGTGATCTTCTTGAACTCCGCGCGGCTGACCGACACGTAGCGGTCGTTGCCACCGATCTCCACCTGCGGGCCATCCTTTACCGCGTGGCCATGTTCGTCCACGCGTACCGTCATCGTTGCCTTCTTGCCGCTGTGGCAGATGGTCTTGATCTCCTGCATCTCGTCGGCCCAGGCCAGCAGGTACTGGCTGCCCTCGAACAGCTCGCCGCGGAAATCGGTGCGCAGGCCGTAGCACAGCACCGGAATGCGCAGCTGGTCGACCACCTCGCTGAGTTGCCAGACCTGGGCGCGGGTGAGGAACTGTGCTTCATCCACCAGCACGCAGCCCATCGGGCCATTGGTGGCCAGGTCCTGTTCGACCCAATGCTGCAGGTCGGTGTCACGGTCGAAGGCCATGCCGTCGGCACGCAGGCCGATCCGCGAGGCCACCACGCCAGCGCCGGCACGATCATCCAGGCGCGGGGTCAGGATCGCCACCCGCATGCCGCGTTCGCGGTAGTTGTGCGCGCTCTGCAGCAGGGTCGTGGTCTTGCCGGCGTTCATCGCCGAATAGTAGAAATAGAGCTTGGCCATCGGCCAATTCTAGTCGCCCACCGCCTTGTCGTCGCGGACCGTGTCCGGCCGTCCTATCTCGACGCTGGGGGTCCGCGCGGGGCGCCAGTAGTTGTCCTGCAGGCACCAGTAGTCGGCGGCGCGCCAGTAGTCGTTGTCGTAGACGATGCTGCCCGGGGTCGCGATGCCCTGCTCGTTGCCGCGGCGGGGGACGACGATCAGTCCGGAGCTTACGTACCCGAGGCGGCTGCCGGTGATCTGCTGGCGACCGTCCCTGAGGGCGCGTTCCATGCGAGGCTTGGCTACGCGGTCGCCGTAGTCGGCATAGACCTGCTGGCCGCGCTCGACCGCCTGCGCCTGCTGGAGTGCGTCCAGGCGTGCCCAATAATGCTCCCGCAGCACCAGGAAGTCGTGGTACATGCGCTCGGCGGCCAGGTCCATCCAGATGTAGGCCATCACCGGATCGGCCCGGGTACCGAGGCCCTCCTGGTACAGCCGCGCCACCATGGCCTGGGAAAACTTGTCGGCGTAGCGCGCCGAACGCTTGTAGTAGTCCAGCGCCCTGGCGGGCTGTTTGTCCCGTTCGGCCTGCTGGGCCATGCTGCGCCAGAACAGGTCCGGATGGGCATCGAAGAAGCCTCCGGTCAGGACGGTTGGCGGGATCTGCCGCGGGGCCTCCACCGGACATTCCCTGGCGGTCACGGCAGCGGCCATCGACAGGCCCAGCAGCAGGCAGAGTGGAGCGTGCTTCGCTTTCATATGATCGCCCTCCTGGCAATGGCTATGGAAATACGAACGTCAGCGCCCCGCGCCTTCAACGGGACTGAGCGGGCCGACCTCGACGCTGCGGCCGCGGAATTCCTGTTCCCAGATGCGGTCCTGCATGCACCAGTACGCCGCAGGGTCCCAGTAGGCATCGCGATAGTAGTCATCGCCACGGGTGGGCCAGCCGGCTTCCGGGCCGTCGGACAGTTCCACCTGCAGCATCGAGCTGACCCAGCCGGTACGGCTGCCGGTCATGCGGCTGCGGTCCACGCGCATGGCTGCCTCCATGCGCGGCTTGGCCGCGGCATCGCCGTAGGCCGCATACAGCGCCGGCCCTTCGCTGAGCACCCGTTGCCGCTGCGCGGCATCCAGGCGGTTCCAGTAGCGCTCGCGCTCCAGCAGCAGGTCGCGGTAGCCGCGTTCGGCGGCCAGGTCCATCCAGATGTAGGCCAGCACGGGATCAGGGGCAGTACCCGTGCCCTCCTGGTACATGCGCGCGACCAGCGACTGCGACAGCTTGTCTGCGTGCGCGGCCGCCCGCTTGAAGCGCACCAGCGCATGATCGGGCCGGCCCTGGCGCCACGACTGCAGGCCCAGCTCGCGCCAGTGCAGGTCAGGATGAGCCTGCAGGAAGCCCGGAGTCATCAGCGCCGACCGCAACGATGCGCCAGGATCGGGCGCGCAGTCCGCGCTGCGGGCGGCCAACGGCGCCAGCAGCAACAGCAGGGTGCCCAGCAGGGCGGCAGAGGCGGTCGGACGCATGCACCTGGCTCCAGTGCTCCGGTGGCGAATCAATAGCTTAGGAACGGTGTGCATGCAAGTCAGGTCCGCCCGCTGCGGCCCCGCTACAATCCCGTTCCCATGCACGGTCTCAATCCCCCCCAAGCCGCCGCCGTCCTGCACATCGAAGGTCCTTTGCTGGTGCTCGCCGGCGCGGGCAGCGGCAAGACGCGCGTGATCGTGGAGAAGATCGCCCATCTGATCGGCAGCGGCCGCTATCCGGCACGCCGCATCGCCGCGATCACCTTCACCAACAAGTCGGCCAAGGAAATGCGCGAGCGTGTGGCCAAGCGCCTGCGCGAGCAGGACGCCGACGAGGTGACGATCTGCACCTTCCATGCGCTGGGCCTGAAGTTCCTGCAGATCGAACATGCCGCCGTGGGCCTGAAGCGGGGCTTCTCGATCTTCGATGCCGATGATGCCGCCGCGCAGATCAAGGACCTGATGTACGGGGCCAAGCCCGATGACATCGAGGACATGAAGAACCTGGTGTCGCGCGCCAAGAACGCCGGCCTGTCGCCCGAACAGGCGATGGCGGCCGCGCGCAGCAACCGCGAGAAGGAAGCGGCCAGCGTCTACGAGCGTTACCAGCTGCGGTTGACCGCGTTCAATGCGGTCGACTTCGACGACCTGATCCGTCTGCCGGTGCAGATCCTGGAAGAGAACCCGGAGATCGCCCTGGCCTGGCGCGAGCGCATCGGCTACCTGCTGGTGGACGAATGCCAGGACACCAACGACGCGCAGTACCGCCTGCTCAAGCAGCTGGCCGGTGACAAGGGCAACTTCACCTGCGTGGGCGACGATGACCAGTCGATCTACGCCTGGCGCGGCGCCAACCCGGAAAACCTGCAGCAGATGGGGCGCGACTACCCGACGCTGGAGATCATCAAGCTGGAGCAGAATTACCGCTGCTCCAACCGCGTGCTGCGCGCGGCCAACGCGCTGATCGCCAACAACCCGCATGAGCACCTGAAGAAGCTGTGGAGCGACCAGGCCGACGGCGAACGCATCCGCGTATGGGAATGCCGCAACAGCGAACACGAAGCGGAAAAGGTCGCGGCCGAGATCGCCTTCGTGGCCCAGTCGCGCAACGTGCCGTGGAGTGACTTCTGCATCCTGTTCCGCGGCAACTTCCAGTCACGGCCGCTTGAAAAGGCAATGCAGCTGCTGCGCATCCCCTACCACCTGACCGGCGGCACCATGTTCCTGGAACGCCAGGAAGTGAAGGACACGCTGGCCTGGCTGCGCCTGCTGGTGAACCCGGATGACGACACCGCGTTCATGCGCGCGGTGCAGTCGCCCAAGCGCGATGTCGGTGCCGGCACGCTGGCCAAGCTGGCCGAGCTGGCGCAGGAAAAGGACATGCCGATGGCGCAGGCCGCCGAGGCGATCGGCGCCCTGCAGCAGTTGCCGCCGCGTGCGGCCAACAGCCTGGCGCGCTTCACCGATATCCTGCGCGACCTGCGCGCGCAGACCCGGCAGGTCACTTCCGGTGACATGATCCGCAAGGTGGCCAAGGAGTCCGGCCTGCTCAGCGAGCTGCGCCAGCAGGCCAAGGAAGAGGCCAGCTACCAGCGCCGCGCCAACAACATCGAGGAACTGGCGCAGTGGTTCGAGGGCGGCCCGCGCGGTGCCACTGCCGCTGACCTGGCCGGCCAGCTGGCGCTGCTGTCGCGCAGCGACAAGGACGAGGGTGGCAACCAGGTGCGCATGATGACCATGCACGCCTCCAAGGGCCTGGAGTTCCCGTACGTGTTCATCGTGGGCTGCGAGGACGGCGTGCTGCCGCACCAGGTCAGCCTGGACGAGGGCAACCTGCAGGAAGAGCGGCGCCTGCTGTACGTGGGTATCACCCGTGCCAAGATCCAGCTGTGGATGAGTTACAGCAAGCTGACGCGCAAGTTCGGTGAGCATGTGCGGCTGAAACCGAGCCGGTTCTTCGAGGAGATTCCGGCCGAGGAGATCCAGCGCGACGGTGCTGATCCGGTGGCCGATGCGGCGCGCAAGAAGGAACGGGCGAGTGCGGGGTTGGCGGCGATCGAGGCGCTGTTCGACTAGGGCGCTCCAACGGCGCCGCCCCTCCGTGGTGGAGCACGCGTTGGTTCCGCAGTGTGGCCGATCGGGGTGGGTTCGCGGGGGACGCCGTGAACCCGTCCCTGGGGGCTTAGCCGCGCCATCCATGGCGCGGATACCCCCGCGAACCCACCCCGACCGGCCCCTGACAGATGCCGGGCGCTTCCTTCCACGGCAATGCAAAGAAAATCAAAAGCAACAGCAGCAGCCGGGGGGTTGAGGCAGAATCGGGGTTTCGGCTGGAGGTCTGCCTGTGCAACCGATCGAGAGTGAACGCCTGCGCCTGCGTGCGATTGAACCTGACCGCGACGCGGTGCCGATGCTGGCGCTGTTGAATGATCCGGGCTTCGTGCGTTTCATCGGTGACCGCAACGTGCGCAGCGAGGAACAGGCGCGGGAGTACATCGCGCTGCGCGTGCTGCACAGCTATGCGCTGAACGGGTTCGGCATGTATGCCATCGAGCGGTTGTCCGATGGTGCCTGGCTGGGCAATGCCGGGCTGGTGCGGCGCGATGGCCTGCCGGGGCCGGATATCGGTTATGCAGTGCTGTCGGAATTCGCAGGGCAGGGCTATGCCGGTGAGGCGGCGCGGGCGGTGTTCGCGCATGCGCGCGCTGGGCTGGGCCTGCAGGATCTGTATGGCATCACGGATCTGGACAACGTGGTGTCCGGCAAGATCCTGCTGGGCCTGGGCATGCAGGAGCGCGGGGTGATCCAGCTGCCGGGCGTGGACAGCCCGAGCCGGTTGTATGCCACGCCGGGTGCGGCGCAGGTCTGACCCCTGATGTTGGTAGGTGCCGGCCGCTGGCCGGCATCCAGGCATCACCGGGTTGCCGGCCAGCGGCCGGCACTACCGGATGTGGACTTCAGCCGCGCAGTTCGGCCAGCTGCGCCTGCAGTTCGGCCACCGCGGCTTCCAGCTGGGCCACGCGTTCGGCCAGGCCCGGGTCGGCCGCATCGCTGCTGCCACCGCCGCTGTTGGCGTACCTCGCCGCCAGCGCCGCGCCATCCACTTCCCCGCACAGCAGGTGCATGTAGCGGTCTTCGCGCTGGCCGTTGGCGCGCGGCAGCACCACCAGCAGCGCGCGCTGCTGCAGGCGATCGATGGCGTGGCGGGCTTCGTCGGCGTCGGCGAAGCGGTGCAGGCGCTCGCTGCGCGTGATCAGCTCACCCAGGGTCTGCGGCCCACGCAGCAGCAACAGCGCCAGCAGCACGGTCTGCTGCCGGGTCAGGTCCAGCGCGGCCTGCAGGCGGTGCTCGTAGCGGTCCGCGCGCGAGGAGAAGTGCTGGCGGGCCAGTCCCAACGCCTCCAGCTGGCGCAGCGCGTGCTGCACGCTGCCGGCATCGACGTTCATCACCGGCTCGCGCGCGGTCTTCTGGTTGGCGGCCGATTGGGCGGCATTGACCGTCAGCGGGTAGGTGTCCGGGGTGGTTGCCTCCTTTTCCACCAGGCAGCCCAGCAGGCGGGCCTGCACGGCGTCGAGCAGGGGGACGTCGGGGGTCTGGGTGGAATCGGTCATGGCGGCCTCCGGAAGGGCAACGGGTCGACCGCCAAGCATAGCCGTCCCGGGGCCGGCTTTGCCGGTAAAATGCGCCGGTATATCTGATTGCCGGTGAATCCATGCGTCGTCCTGTTTCCTTGTCCCTGACCCTGCTCGCCACTGCGGCGCTGGGCCTGTCCGCCTGCAAGCGCGTGGATGCGCCTGCTGCCGAAGCCGCTGCACCGGAGGCCCCGGCCGCCGCTGCCAAGGCCGATGGCGCGCTCGATGCCACTGCCAACGACAACCTCAATGCAGTGCTGTGGATGCAGCGCGCACAGGAGTACAAGGCGATCACCGAGCAGACCTACCGTGCCGCCGCCGACCACCTGGATGCCGCGCTGAAGGAAGCCCACTGGGATGCGCTGGTGCCGGAAGAACGCGGCAACGAGGCCAAGGGCCTGAAGCCGGCCGTGGTGCTGGACGTGGATGAGACCGTGCTGGACAACTCGCCCTACCAGGCGCGCCTGGTGCGCGACGGCAAGGAATACGACGAGCTGACCTGGGACCAGTGGGTGGCCGAAAAGAAGGCCAAGGCCATTCCGGGCGTGGTTGATTTCGCCAAGGCCGCCAACGCCAAGGGCGTGACGCTGCTGTACATCTCCAACCGCGCCGTGCACCTGAAGGACGCGACCCTGGCCAACCTGCGCGAGCAGGGCCTGCCGGTGGCCGATGACAGCGTGTTCCTGGGTCTGGGCACCGTGGTGGAAGGCTGCGAGCAGGCCGGCAGCGAGAAGAACTGCCGCCGTCGCCTGGCCGGGCAGAAGTACCGCGTGCTGATGCAGTTCGGCGACCAGCTGGGCGACTTCGTGGAAGTGACCGCCAACACCAACGAAGGCCGTGACGCGCTGCTGCAGCAGTACCACGACTGGTTCGGCGAGCGCTGGTGGATGCTGCCGAACCCGACCTACGGCGGCTTCGAGCCGGCGCAGTTCAATAATGACTACAGCCAGTCGCGCCAGGCTCGTCACGACGCCAAGCGCGCTGCCCTGGACTACGCACCGTGAGCCGCGCGCCGCTGCCGCTGCGCGATGACGAACGCCTGATCTTCGCGCTGGACGTGCCTGATCGCGTGCAGGCGCTGGAGTGGGTCGATCGTCTCGGCGACAGCGTGGCGTTCTACAAGATCGGCATGGAACTGCTGGCGTCGGGCGAGTACTTCCAGGTGCTGGACGAGCTGGCCCGCCGCGACAAGCGCGTGTTCGTCGACCTGAAGTTCTTCGACATCCCGGCCACCGCCGCGGCCGTGATCAAGCGCCTGTCGCAGTGGCCGGTCAGCTACGCCACCATCCATGGCTGGCACCCGGCCATGATGGAGGCCTGCGCGGCCGCCAACAGCGGCGACATGCGCCTGCTGGCAGTGACCGTGCTGACCTCGATGGGCCGCCCGGACCTGGCGCAGATGGGCATCGACCGCGAACCGGTGGACGTGGTGGTCGAGCGCGCGCTGGCTGCCCAGGCCGCCGGCATCGATGGCGTGATCGCCTCGGGGCAGGAAGCTGGCCCGATCCGCGTCGCCACCGGCGCAGGGTTCTCGATCGTCTGCCCGGGCATCCGCCCCGGCGGCCCGGTCGGCGATGACCAGAAGCGTACCGTTGGCGTAGCCCAGGCCTTTGCCGATGGCGCCGATGCCATCGTGGTCGGCCGTCCGATCCGCCTGGCCGCCGATCCGCAGGCAGCGGCCCGGGCCATCCAGCAGGAAATCGCGTCGGCGCTGGCTGCGCGCTGAGATTCCGCTGCGCAGGCTGCAGGCTCGAACGCCATCCCGACCCGTGCGGGATGGCGTTTCTGCATCCGCCCCGGGGAGCGGTTGTGCCCGAATCGCCACAAAACCCGCCGTAGATGTCATGGACATCACCCCCGGTGCCATGAAAATCAATAAAAACAATCATTTATATAACACTACGTGAAGTGTTGCCTTAACTTGAAGGGCAGCGTAGGATCGCCGCCATCCGGTCCTCGGACCGGACATGTGCCACAACACTGTCCTCCGGCCTCGTGCCGGCTTGAAGAGCCTGAGATCCCCGTGATCCCGGCTCTTTTTTTATGCCTTTCAACCACTTGGGCCAGCAATGGCGGAAACCGTGACGTCCCGGCTTGCCGCTGTCACGTCACAGGCCGCAAGATGCGGACCGGTCCGGGGAGTCCGAGTGCATGAGCGTGGCAGCGCGAGGAAGGTCTGCGCGTGGATGGGGGCTGGCAGCCATGCTGCTGCTGGCCGTGGCGGCGTGTCGTGAATCGGCCCAGGACCCGACCAAGCCGGCGGCCGAGCCGGTCGCGGCGGTGCAGGCGATGGCGCTGCGCCTGGCCGAGGACGATCTGGTCGGCTACGCAAAGCTGTCTGTGCCGCCCAGCCAGTACCAGCGCCTGCAACAGGCCTGGACCGAAGGCCACAGCCAGTGGCCGCTGACCGAACTGCCACTGGGCGACCAGCTGCTGCCGATGCTGGCCGCACTGCGCAAGCCCAATGCCAGCGCCGAACTGCAGCGCAGCTTCGATCGCCAGCTGGCCGGACAGGCCGGCGCCGTTCGCCAGGCTGCACAATCGATGGGCAACTTCGGTGTGCAGTACCTGCGCCACCAGAAAGGCTATACACCGGGCCAGCAGGCGCACTACATCGCCCTGGTCGAAACCCTGGCCAGCTGGGCGCAGGGTGCCCCGATCAGTGACCGGGCCCGCGCACGCAGCACCATCGCCGCGCTGGTCGGCGCCGCCAACAAGGTCGGCTTCGACGACGAAGCCGGCCTGCAGGCCGCAGGCATGGAAGGCAGCCTGCAGCAGCTGGCGCCGTTCATCCACACCCTCAAGGCGGTGCTGGGCAGCTACGGGCTGGGCGTGGACGACGCGTTGCGCAGCCTGCGCGGCGAACTGCTGTCGGTGGAAGGTGACAACGCGCTGGTACGCCTGCGCTATGACCTCGCCGGTCGCGAGATGAGCCTGCAGCTGCCGCTGAGCCGGCGCGAGGGCCACTGGTACCTGACCCGCACCCTGGCCGACACCGACGCCCTGCTGCGCAAGGCCGACGCGGCCCGCGCGGCGGCGGCCCCCGTACCGGCTGAAGCCCCCGCCGAGGGTGGGGAAGCGGCAACGCCACCGCCTAAGCCATAATGGCGCCGATGTCGAAACAGAACCCGCTGCCGTTCCCCGGCGAAGAATCCCAGTCGACGCCCGCCGATACGGTGCCGGCGTCCCCCTCGACCGGTACCGGCCCGAACCCGGTACCGCCGCCCGCGCACGCGCGTCCGGCTGGCCGCCGCCCGCTGTGGGCGCGGTTGCTGGGCCGCCTGGTCGAGCCGTGGCTGTCGCTGAAGATCGAGCCGGAAGACCCGGGCCAGTACAACGATGGCCGCCCGGTCATGTACGTGCTGGAAGACTACGGCCTGTCCAACGCGCTGATCCTGGACAAGGCCTGCCGCCAGGCAGGCCTGCCGTCGCCGCTGGTGCCGCTGGCCGGTGACCCGACCGGGCGCAAGCGCGCTTACCTGGCACTGTCGCGCCGCAGCTCCAGCAATTCGCTGATCCCCGAGCAGCGTGGTGCCAAGACCCACTCCGATTCGCTGGCCAAGGTGCTGCAGGCCCATCGCGTGCGCGATGACCTGGACGTGCACCTGGTGCCGGTGTCGATCTTCGTCGGCCGCGCGCCGGACAAGCAGAGCGGCTGGTTCGCGGTGCTGTTCTCGGAAAACTGGGCGCTGGTCGGCCGCTTCCGCCGCCTGCTGGCGGTGCTGCTGAATGGTCGCAGCACCATCGTCCGCTTCGCGCCGCCGATTTCGCTGCGCAACACCGTCGACGAAGGCCTGGAGCCGGAACGCACGGTGCGCAAGCTGCAGCGCGTGCTGCGTACCCATTTCCGCCGCATCCGTGAATCGGTGATCGGCCCTGACCTGTCGACCCGGCGCCTGCTGGTGGACCAGGTGCTGGCCGCCGAACCGGTGCGCGAAGCGATCGCCGCGCAGGCCAAGCGCGACAACTCGAAGCCGGCCGATGCCTGGAAGAAGGCACACGCCTACGCCTGGGAAATCGCCGCGGACTACTCCAGCCCGGTGGTGCGCTCGGCCAGCTTCATGCTCAGCCACGTGTGGAACCGCATCTATGCGGGCGTGCTGGTGCACCACCTGGACAAGTTCAAGGCTGCCGCGCCGGGCCACGAAGTGGTCTACGTGCCCAGCCACCGCAGCCACATGGACTACCTGCTGCTGTCCTACCTGCTGTACGACCGTGGCATCGTGCCGCCGCACATCGTGGCCGGCATCAACCTGAACCTGCCGGTGGTCGGCACCCTGCTGCGCAAGGGCGGTGCGTTCTTCATCCGCCGCTCGATCCGTGGCAACGCGCTGTACTCGGCGGTGCTCAGTGAATACGTCGCGCAGCTGGTTGCCGGTGGCTACTCGCTGGAGTACTTCGTCGAAGGTGGCCGTTCGCGCACCGGCCGCCTGCTGCAGCCCAAGGGCGGTATGATTTCGATGACGCTGCGTGCGTTCCTGCGCCAGCCGCGCAAGCCGGTGCTGTTCCAGCCCATCTACATCGGCTACGAGAAGCTGATGGAGGGCGGCAGCTACCTGGACGAACTGTCCGGCCGGCCGAAGGAAAAGGAATCGATCTGGTCGCTGCTGTGGGGCATCCCCAAGGTGCTCAAGCAGAACTATGGCCAGGTGGTGGTGAACTTCGGCGAGCCGATCGCGCTGAACGACGTGCTGGCCGAGAAGGCGCCGGAGTGGAAGGGCGAGGCGGTGTCCGAGGACGAGAAGCCGGCCTGGCTGTCGACCACGGTGGATACGCTGGCCGAGCGTATCCAGGTGCGCATCAACGGTGCTGCCGACGTCAACCCGATCAACCTGCTGGCGCTGGCCCTGCTGTCCACGCCGAAGCACGCGATGGGCGAGGCCGACCTGATCGCGCAGATCGAGTTGTGCAAGACCCTGCTGGTCGAGATGCCGTATTCGGATCGGGTGACGGTGACCCCGCACTCGCCGGAGCGGATCATCGCCCACGCCGAGGAAATCAACGTCCTCACCCGCGTCAAGCACCCGCTGGGCGATGTGCTCAGCGTCAGCGGCGATACCGCGGTGCTGCTGAGCTACTTCCGCAACAACGTGCTGCACCTGTTCACCGCCTCGTCGTGGGTGGCCTGCTGTTTCCAGAACAACCGCCGCATGAGCCGCACCGGCCTGGTCCAGCTGGGCCGCACGGTGTACCCGTTCCTGCAGGCCGAGCTGTTCCTGCCGTGGAGCGAGGACGAGTTCGCGCAGCGCATCGACCAGACCATCAACGTGTTCGTGCGCGAGGGCCTGCTGCAGAACGTCAACGATGACGACGGCGGCATCCTGGCGCGCAACACCGGGCAGACCGACGAGGTGTTCCGCCTGCGTGCGATCGGCCACTCGCTGCAGCAGGCGTTCGAGCGCTATTACATCGCCATCTCGGTGCTGGTGAAGAACGGCCCGGGCGTGCTGGGTGCGGCCGAGCTGGAAAGCCTGTGCCAGCAGGCGGCGCAGCGCTTGAGCCTGCTCTATGCACCGGCCGCGCCGGAGTTCTTCGACCGCACCCTGTTCCGCGGCTTCATCCAGAAGCTGCGCGAGCTGCGCCTGGTGTGGCCGGACGAGAACAGCAAGCTGCTGTTCGACGAGCGCCTGGATGCCTGGGCCAAGGACGCCAAGTTCATTCTCGGCCGCGAGCTGCGCCACACCATCGAACGGGTCAGCCCGGAAGCGGCACGCCCGGACGAGCCTGCGCCGCAGGATTGAAGGTAGCGCCGGGCCGTGCGGAGGGTGTGGACCTTGGACCACACCTTCCAGCCGTGCCAACCAAGGTTGGCACCCACCAGGACTGTCTTTAGGCCGGCTCGTCGGGAATCTGCAGGCTTTCCAGCTTGGCGATGCAGTCCTTCAACTGCAGCTTGCGCCGCTTCAGGCGTTTGGATTCCAGCTCGTCCTCGCCATTGGCGGCCATGCGGGTGATCTGTTCATCCAGCAGGCGATGCTCGGCGCGCAGGGCGGCGAGGCGTTCGACGATCTCGGCGGGGCTGTAGGTGTCCACAGCCTCCGAGCATACACAGCGATGATGACTGCCGGGAGAGGGGAATTCCGACCCCCGGCCGGGGCGGCTCCGAGCCGTTAGAATGGACCCCATGAGTGCCGTGATTTCCCTTCCCGATCCCCAGCCGCGCGCCGCCCGCGATCCGCGCGTGGCCGAGCGCGAGCAGCACAAGCTGGCCAAGCGCCTGCGTCGCCAGGTTGGCGAGGCGATCGCCGACTTCGGCATGATCGAGGCCGGCGACAAGGTCATGGTCTGCCTGTCCGGCGGCAAGGACAGCTACACCCTGCTGGACGTGCTGTTGCAGCTGCAGAAGAAGGCGCCGGTGCCGTTCGAGCTGGTGGCGGTGAACCTGGACCAGAAGCAGCCGGACTTCCCCGAGCACGTGCTGCCGGAGTACCTGGCCGGGCTGGGCGTGCCGTACCACATCATCGAGCAGGACACCTATTCGGTGGTCAGCCGGGTCATTCCGGAAGGAAAGACCATGTGTTCGCTGTGCTCGCGGCTGCGTCGTGGCGCGCTGTACAACTACGCCGAAACCCACGGTTTCACCAAGATCGCGCTGGGTCACCACCGCGACGACATGGTGGCCACGTTCTTCATGAACCTGTTCCACCATGCCAAGCTGTCGGGCATGCCGCCGAAGCTGCGCAGCGACGACGGCAGGCACGTGGTGATCCGGCCGCTGGCCTACGTACGCGAGAGCGACATCGTCGACTATGCGCAGGCGCGCCAGTTCCCGATCATTCCCTGCAACCTGTGCGGCAGCCAGGAGAACCTGCAGCGCCGCCAGGTCGGCCTGATGCTGAAGCAGTGGGAAAAGGACCACCCGGGCCGCATCGAGCAGATCGCGCGCGCCATGGGCGAAGTCCGGCCCTCGCAGCTGGCCGACACCACCCTGTTCGACTTCATGGCGCTGGGCCGTCGCGACGACGCGCCGCTGCCCGACGCCCATGCCTGGCTGGCCGGTTCACCGGCCGACGCCGACGCAGATCCCGAGACGCCCACCGTTTAAGGTCGGTCGCCCTTCCTCTTTGCCATCCGGAATTCCATGTTCTTTCGCAACCTGACGTTCTTCCGTTTCCCGACCACCACCGATTTTTCCGAAGTCGACACCCTGCTGCCGCACGCCCTGCTGAAGCCGGTCGGCGCGCTGGAAATGAATTCGCGCGGCTTCATCTCGCCGTTCGGCCGTGAGGAGAAGGAACTGCTCTCCCACCGCATCGCCGAACACCTGTGGCTGACCGTGGGCGGCGAGGACAAGATCCTGCCGGCGGCCGTGGTCAACGACCTGCTCGAGCGCAAGCTGGAGGAGATCGAGGAGAAGGAAGGCCGTCGGCCGGGTGGCCGCGAGCGCAAGCGCATGAAGGATGACCTGCTGCATGAACTGCTGCCGCGCGCCTTCGTGAAGTCCTCGCGCAACGACGCCTTCATCGACCTGCAGCACGGCTACGTCGCGGTGGATACCTCCAGCCGCAAGACCGGCGAGTACTTCATGTCCGACATCCGTGGCCTGCTCGGCAGCTTCCCGGCGATGCCACTGAACGCCGAAGTCGCACCGCGTTCGATCCTGACCGGCTGGATCGCCGGCGAGCCGCTGCCGACCGGACTGAGCCTGGGCGAAGAGTGCGAGATGAAGGACCCGGTGGAAGGCGGCGCGGTGGTCAAGTGCCAGCACCAGGAACTGCGCTGCGACGAGATCGACAAGCACCTCGACGCCGGCAAGCAGGTGACCAAGCTGGCGCTGATCTTCGAGGACAACCTGTCCTTCGTCATCGGCGACGACCTGATCGTGCGCAAGTTGAAGTTCCTCGACGGCGCCCTGGACCAGCTGGAGCACGCCGACGAAGACGGCCGCCGCGCCGAGTTCGACGCCCGCTTCGCCCTGCAGAGCGCCGAGATCCGCCGCCTGTTCCTGTTGCTGGAAGAAGCCTTCAAGCTCAGCAAGGCTGACTGAACAGGCAGCCCGACGGCCGCCGGTCATCCGGCGGCCCGAAGCGGCGCTATGCTGGGCGCATGAGCCGTCTGCTGCGCCGCCTGATCAGCCCGACCCCGCCCGCCACCGTACAGCGCGACACCGTTCGCCTGCGCCTGGAGGATGCCGAGATCGAGGTGCTGCGCGTGCGTGATCCACGTGCGCGCCGCATCAAGCTGAGCGTGGACGAACGCGGCGCACGCCTGACCCTGCCACCGCGGGCAAGCCTGGTGATGGGCGAACGCTTCCTGGAACAGCACCGCGACTGGCTGGCGCTGCAGCTGCGCCAGTACCAGGGGCAGGGCCTGCCGGCACCGCTGCAGCCCGGCGAAGACGGTGTGCTGCCACTACGCGGCGAACTGTTGCCGCTGCGCTGGCAGGAAGGCCGCTACGCGCGGCTGGAGATCGACGAACACGGCGCCTGCGTGCAGTGGCCGACCCGAGGCGGCGATGCCACCCTGCGCCGCCTGCTGCGCGAGTTCTACGAAGCCCAGACCCGCGCCGACGTCGGCCGCTGGTTGCCGAAGTACCTGCCTTCCCTGCCACGCGCACCCAGCCGCCTGCGACTGAAGGTGATGTCCTCGCAATGGGGCTCACTGGCCCCCGACGGCAGCATGGCACTGGACCTGGCCCTGGTGCTCGGCCGATCCGAAGCGTTCGAGTACGTGCTGGTGCATGAACTCTGCCACCTGATCCAGCCCAACCACTCGCCCGCGTTCTGGCACGAAGTGGAACAACGTTTCCCCGCCTGGCGCGAGCAGCGCGATTACTTCCAGCTGGAAGGGCGCCGACTGAAGGCGATGCTCCGCCAGCTTCTGTAACGGTAGAGCCGAGCCCACGCTCGGCTCTACAGAAGCACGCGCAGCGCGCGACCCGCTCCTGCTCTTTTTTCTTTCTTCCGTGGTGGGCACACCGGAATCTGTCCGTGGCCGGGCGGGGTGGGTTGCGCAGGGGCGTGAGCCGCATGGATGCGGCGACCGAGCTTACAAGGACGTACTTGCAGCGACCCCTGCGCAATCCACCCCGCCCGGCCAAGCACGGCTTTGCCTTCGGATACCACCCACCACGAGGGGCTCAGCCGTTGGCCGACACCATCAAACCGCCGCCCGCATCGCCGCCGCCGTCGCCCACCGCGCCGCCACCCGCGGTGCCGTAATGCACACCGCCTGGTCGGTCACCGTCGTCACCGCCCGCTCCAGCAGCTGGATATCCGCCTCGTGCTGGCGCGCCACGTGCGGATCCTCGAAGAAGATCGCGCGCTGGCAGCGTCCTTCCAGCACCCGGTCTGCAATCTGCGCGTCGCCGCCCATCGGGCCGCTCTGGTAGCGCGTCACCCAGGGTGTATCGCTGGGCCAGCCACGGCTCCAGGCCAGCTCGTTCAAGCGCTGGCCGGTAGTCCCGGTTGCCACCCGCTCACCGAACCGGGCCAGCACCTCGAAGTGCTCGTCGGCGAAGGCCAGCATCGCCGGCTTCATCGCGTCGTGGGCGATCAGCGCCAGCGTCTGCCCCTCGAACGCATGCAGGTCGTCAGCCCCGGCATCGGCGGCCAGGCCGGCGTGGATGCGCTCCACCTCCACCCAGTCGCGCGCGGTGGCCACGGTGGAAATGAACGGCTTGCCGTGGATCACGCACTGCCGCTTCAGCGCCGTGGCTTCCGGAAACACGGAGGACGGATCGACCGGGTCGATCAGGTAGATCGCGCCATCCAGCGTCCGTTCCGGCCCCATCCCAACCACCTCGGCGACCAGCTTCATCAGGCCACCCTCACGACCGTAGGGATAGCGGTGCAGGCCTGCGTATCCGGTCAGGAATCCCTGTCGCTCGATCGCGTCATGGGTGCGGCCGACCGCGTGCAGCGACACGCCCAGCTCGCGCAGGCCGGGTTCGCTGACGCGCAGCCAGCGGAACAGGGCGGCGCGCGCGTCGAGGTGATGGAGACGGTTGGCAGCCAGGCCGATGCGCATTGAATGCTCCGCAGATACGGGTGAAAGCGGCAGTGTATGTCGGCATTCCCCTTGCTTGGTGGTTTTACAACTTTCTTCATTGCGCCTCGCCCACGTGTCGTTAGCGTGAGAGGCAGCGGTACCGCTGCGCGGCCGTTCATCTCCGCCCGCGAGAAAAGGATGCCCATGGTGAACGTCGCTGGCCTGCGTGCCGCCACTGCGGTCGTGGCCAGCCTGCTGTTGCCTGCCCTGGCCGCCGCTGCAGGTTGCAGGACGCCGCTGCGCATTGCCTGGCCCGCCGACCGCGCGCCGCTGTCCTCCAGCGAGCAGGGCCAGCCGGTCGGGCTCAGCGCGGAGTACCTGAAGCTGCTGGGCACGCAGCGGCCACTGCAGATGCGGCCATTGCCGGCCGCTGACATCGCCGAAGGAACGGTGCCGCCCGGCATCCAGGCGCTGCTGGGCTGGCCGCGCTCGCAGTTGCCAGCGGGCTGGGTGGCCAGTGCTCCCTACGTGCAGCTTCCACAGGTCATCGTCCGGCGCCGGGATGCATCGCCGGTGCTGGGCCTGGAAGCGCTGCGCGGACGCACCGTGGCCAGTCCCGACCCGCTGTCGCTGATGGCGGTGCTGACCGAACAGGCACCTGGCGTGCAGTTGCTGCCCCCCGCCCCCATCGACGACGCCTTGTCACTGCTGGGCACGGGTCTGGTCGATGCCGTGGTCGCCAATCTTGGCGAGGTCGAGGCCGCGTTCCGCCACTATCAGGGCGAGCCACTGGTGATCGCCGCGCCAGCCGGAATCGACGACGCGCCGGTGCTGGCCACGGTGCCGGCCTGCGCCGACGTCATCCCGCTGTTCGAGCAGGCCGTATCGCAGCTGTCCGCGAACGAACGCGCGACGATCCGCATGGCATGGCTGCCAGACCAGCCGCGACACCCGTCGTCGGCGTCCCCCTTGCGCTGGCTGGTGCCGGCCTCGCTGACCCTGCTGGCACTCGTACTGGTGTACGCCTTCGGCTACTGGCGCGTGCATCGCGAGAGCGAGCGTCGCCGCGTGGCCGCGCAACGCCTGCAGGAGGTGACCTCGAACCTGCCAGCGGTGGTGTATCAGGCGCGCCGCTCCGCCACCGGCCGTTACAGCTTTCCCCAGATCGCAGGCGATGTGCAGGCGTTGTTCGGAATCAGCGTGGAAACCGCCCTGATCGATCAACAGCGCCTGCTGGCAGCGGTTCATCCCGATGATCGCTCGCGGCTGATGGACACCGTCGACGCCGCTGCCCTGTCGCGGGGCGCGATCGACGTCATCTTCCGCACGCGCTCGCTACAGGGCTGGCGTTGGGTCCACTCGCATGGACGGCCGCTGTCCCTGGACAGCAGCGACGTCGAGTGGAGTGGCTACTGGGTCGACGTAAGCGAAGTGCAGTCGCGCACCCATGCGTTGGCCGAGGCGCGCCATGCGGCCGAGCAGGCAGCGCTGGCCAAGACCCATTTCCTGGCAACCATGAGCCACGAGATCCGTACGCCGATGAGCACCCTGCTGGGCATGCTCGAGCGGTTGGCGGGCAGCGATCTGGATCATCGCCAGCGACAGGTGCTGGTGACCGTAGGTGATGCTGCCCAGATGCTGCGACAGATCCTGGACGATGTGCTGCACAGCCAACGGCTGCAGGCACTGCCGCTGCAGCTGCGGCCCACGAGCGTGGCGGCACTGGTGCGTGCGGTGCAGCAGTTGCTGATGCCGGTGGCGGCCAGCCGGCGCCTGCATCTTCGCATCGAACTTGATCCGGAACTGCAGGCCGGATCGCTGGCCGATGGCCTGCGCCTGCGCCAGATCCTGTTCAACCTTGCCGGCAACGCGCTCAAGTTCACCGAGCATGGCGGCGTGGACCTGCAGGTGCAGGTACTGCAGCAGCGCGATGGCGGCCAACGCCTTCGCCTGCAGGTAAGTGACAGCGGTGTGGGCATCAGTCCGGAACGGCAACAGGCGGTGTTCGCTGCCTACACGCAGGCCGAGGCATCGACAACGCGCCGTTTCGGCGGCAGCGGCCTGGGCCTGGCGATCTGCCGTGAACTGGCCGCATCGATGGAAGCAGAACTTTGCCTGCGCAGCACGCCAGGCAAGGGCACCACCGTGTGGCTGGAACTGGATCTGGACGCCTGTGAGTTGACTGCGGAGGCGTTTCCGCTTCCGGCAGAGGCGGCGCGGCCACTGTCGCCGGCCCGGGTGCTGGTGGCTGAAGATCATCCCACCAACCTGCATCTGCTGGAGCAGCGGCTGCACGATCTGGGCCTGCAGGTGCACGCCTGCGCCGATGGTCGCCAGGCCTTCGAGGCCTGGCAGGCGCGGGCGTTCGATCTGGTCATCACCGACTGCCACATGCCGCACATGGATGGCTTCGCCTTGGCACGGGCCATCCGTGCCGACGCCTGTGCGGTTCGCGCGCAGGTCCCGATCATCGCGCTCACGGCCAGCGTGCTGGACCGCACCCGCGAGGCCTGCCGCGAAGCGGGCATCGATCATTTCCTGGCCAAGCCGGTAGAGGCGCAGGAACTGCGTGGCTTGCTGGCCGTGCTGCTGGTGCCGGAATCAATGCGCCAGTAGGCGGATGATGCTGGCGGCGGCGTCGCGGCCTTCGGCCACGGCAGTCACCACCAGGTCGGCGCCACGCACTGCGTCGCCACCGGCAAACAGACGTGGGTGCGCGGTCTGGAACGGCAGGCGGTCCTTGCCTCCAGCCACGATGCGGCCGTTGGACTGGCCTTCAACGCCGTGATCGGCCAGCCAGGCCGGCACGGTCGGAGAGAAGCCGAAGGCGATGATCACCACGTCCGCCTCCAGCAGCGATTCACTGCCGTCGATCGGCACCGCATTCTGGCGGCCGTTGGCATCCGGCTCGCCCAGGCGGGTCTCGACCACGGTCACACCGATCACTTCGTCATCGGCACCGGCTTCGATCGACAGCGGCTGGCGGTTGAACAGGAAGCGCACACCTTCCTCGCGCGCATTGGCGACTTCGCGCGCGCTGCCGGGCATGTTGGCCTCGTCGCGGCGGTAGGCGCAGGTCACCTTGGCCGCACCCAGGCGCACGGCGCTGCGCACGCAGTCCATGCCGGTATCGCCACCGCCGAGCACGACCACGCGCTTGCCGTTGAGGTCGGGCAGGGCGATGGTGTCCTCCCAGCCGGCAATCGGCCGGCCCTTCGGATCATCACCACCGACGATGCGGCTGTTCTGCACCAGGAACGGCAGCGCAGGCAGCACGCCCTTCAGGTCCTGGCCGTCGAGGCCGCCATCGGTGTAGCGGTAGGCGCCGGTGCCGACGAACACCGCATCATGGGCATCCAGCAGCTGCTGCACGCTGAGGTCGCGGCCGATCTCCACACCGAGGCGGAACTGCACACCCATGCCCTCAAGCACTTCGCGGCGGCGGTGGATCACGTCCTTGTCCAGCTTGAAGCTGGGAATGCCGAACTGCAGCAGGCCGCCGATCTGCTCGTAGCGGTCGTAGACCACCGCGGCAATGCCGGCGCGCGCCAGGCGGTCGGCACAGGCCAGGCCGGCCGGGCCGGCACCGATCACCGCCACGCTGTGGCCGGTCGGCTGCACCGCGCCCAGGTCCGGGCGCCAGCCTGTGGCCAGTGCGGTGTCAACGATGTACTTCTCGACCGCGCCGATGGTGACCGCGCCGAATTCCTCCAGCGTGCAGCTGCCTTCGCACAGCCGGTCCTGCGGGCAGACCCGGCCGCACACTTCCGGCAGCGGGTTGGTGCTGTGGCACAGCGTGGCCGCCTCGTGGATGCGGTTCTCCTGCACCAGCTGCAGCCACTGCGGAATGGCGTTGTGCACCGGGCACTTCCAGCTGCAGTAGGGGTTGCCGCAGTCCAGGCAGCGGCCGGCCTGGTACTGCGCGTCTTCCTTGCCGAATTTTCCGTACAGCTCACCCCAGTCGCCGGAGGTGCGCAGTTCGACCGGAATGCGCTGCGGCATGGTGCGGGGCAGGTCGAGGAACTGGAAAGCGTGCTTGCGGCTCATGGCGGGCTCTGTGGTGTTTTGCGGTTGCCGGCCAGCGGCCGGCACTACGTGATCCTGGGATGCCGGCCAGCGGCCGGCACTACCGTTACGCAGCGCGTCGCAGGGTTTCGGTCAGCGACTCGATGCTGGCGGCCTTCGGTTTGACCAGCCAGAACTTGCCGATGTAGTCGCGGAACTCGTCGAGAATCTGTTGCGCCCAGATGCTGCCGGTCAGCTCGCGATGGCGGCCGATCAGGCGGTGCAGGTGCTGGCGGTAGTTCTCGAACCCCTCGGCCGATACGCGGTGGATGTCGATCAGCTCGTGGTTGTAGCGGTCGACGAAGTCGCGGTCGACGTCCAGCACGTAGGCCAGGCCACCGGTGAAGCCGGCGCCGAAGTTCAGGCCGACCTTGCCCAGCACCAGCACCACGCCGTCGGTCATGTACTCGCAGCAGTGATCGCCGGCACCTTCCACCACCGCCAGCGCGCCGGAATTGCGCACCGCGAAGCGCTCGCCCGCGCGGCCGGCGGCAAACAGCTCGCCCCCGGTGGCGCCGTACAGGCAGGTGTTGCCGATGATGGCGGTGCTGCGGGCCTCGAAGCGCGCGCCACGCGGCGGACGCACCACCAGGCGGCCGCCGGCCATGCCCTTGCCGACGTAGTCATTGGCTTCGCCTTCCACTTCCAGGTGCAGGCCGCCGACGTTGAAGGCACCAAAGCTCTGCCCGGCGCTGCCGCGGAAGCGCAGTTCCAGCGGCGCCTCGGCCATGCCCTGGTTGCCGTGCGCACGCGCCACAGCACCGGCCAGGCGGGTGCCGATGCTGCGGTCGGTGTTGTGGATCAGGAAGCGGTGTTCGCCGCCCTGCTTGTGCTCGATGGCTGCGGCCAGCAGGCCGTCCATCTGCGTGGCCAGGCTGTCCGGCGATTCGTACAGGCGCTGCGCCGCGCAGTGGCTGCCCTCGTAGCGGCTGTCGGCCAGCAGGCGCGACAGGTCCACGCGCACGCCGTCGCGCGGCGCGGCTTCGATCTGCCGCAGCAGGTCGGTGCGGCCGACAATTTCTTCCAGCGAACGTGCGCCCAGGTAGGACAGCCAGCCACGCACTTCCTCGGCCAGCAGGCGGAAGAAGTTCTCCACGCGCTCGGGCTGGCCGGTGAAGTGGTTCTCGCGCAGGCGCTCGTCCTGGGTGGCCACGCCGGTGGCGCAGTTGTTGAGGTGGCAGATGCGCAGGTACTTGCAGCCCAGCACGATCATCGGCGCGGTGCCGAAGCCGAAGCTGTCCGCGCCCAGCAGCGCCGCCTTGACCACGTCCAGGCCGGTCTTCAGGCCGCCATCGGTCTGCAGCAGGGTGCGCCCGCGCAGGTCGTTGGCCAGCAGTGCCTGGTGCGCTTCTGCCACGCCCAGTTCCCACGGCACGCCGGCATAGCGGATCGAGCTGACCGGCGAGGCGCCGGTACCGCCGTCATGGCCGGAAATGGTGATCAGGTCCGCACCGGCCTTGACCACGCCGGCGGCAATCGTGCCCACGCCGGCATGGCTGACCAGCTTCACCGACACCAGTGCGGTCGGGTTGACCTGCTTGAGGTCGTAGATCAGCTGCGCCAGGTCTTCGATCGAATAGATGTCGTGGTGCGGGGGCGGCGAGATCAGGCCGATGCCCGGGCGCGCGTAGCGCAGGCGTGCGATCAGTTCGTTGACCTTGTGCCCGGGCAGCTGGCCGCCCTCGCCGGGCTTGGCGCCCTGCGCGACCTTGATCTGCAGCACCTCGGCATTGACCAGATATTCGGCGGTGACGCCGAAGCGGCCCGAGGCCACCTGCTTGATCTTGCTGCGCTTTGCGGTGCCATAGCGTGCCGGGTCTTCGCCACCTTCGCCGGAATTGCTGCGGCCGCCGAGGCGGTTCATGGCGATGGCCAGCGCTTCATGCGCCTCCGGCGACAGTGCGCCGAGGCTGATGGCGGCGGTATCGAAGCGCGGGAACAGTTCGCTGGCCGGGGCCACCTCGTCCAGCGGTACCGGCGTGGCCGCCGGCACCAGTTCGAGCAGGTCGCGCAGTGCCGACGGCGGCCGTGCATGCACCGCATCGCAGTACTGCTGCCACGCACGCGGGTCAGCGCTGCGCGCGGCGCGCTGCAGGGTGGTCACCACGTCCGGGTTGTACATGTGGTACTCGCCGCCGTGCACGTACTTCAGCAGGCCGCCCACGTCCACGTCCTGCTGCGCGTCCCACGCCTGCGCGCACAGTTCGCGTGCGTCGGCATCCAGACGCGCGAAGCCGGCGCCACCGATGCGCGAGGCGGTATCCGGGAAGCACAGATCGACCACTTCCGGTTCCAGGCCGATGATCTCGAACAGCTGCGCACCGCGGTAGCTGGCCACGGTACAGATGCCCATCTTCGAGATGATCTTCGACAGGCCCTTGTAGACGCCCTTGCGGTAGCGGCGGCCGATCTGCGACTGCTCGCCACCCTTGCTGAGCTTGAGGATGCCACGGCGGCCCAGGTCGAACAGGGTCTGGTAGGCCAGGTACGGGTACACCGCAGTGGCGCCGAAGCCGAGCAGGCAGGCCATGTGGTGCGGATCGCGCGCGGTGCCGGTCTCGACGATCAGGTTGACGTCGCAGCGCAGGCCCAGGTGGGAGAGGTGGTGGTGGATGGCGCTGGTGGCCAGCAGGGCATGCACCATCGGCCGCCCGGCCACCGGGTAGCGGTCGGACAGCAGCAGCATCACCATGCCCTCGCGCGCGGCCTGTTCGGCCTCGGCACAGATGCGCTCGATGCCGGCACGCAGGCCCTCGTCCTCACTGTAGGACAGGTCGAGCAGGCGGTTGGCCTGCACGTACTGGTCCATCTTCAGCAGCTGGCGCAGCTTGCGCTGGCTGAGCACCGGCGAATTGAGGATGACGTGGTTCACCGTCTCCGGGCCGGCATGGAAGATGTTGGTCTCCCTGCCGAGCTGGGTGGACAGGGACATCGCGCAGTCTTCGCGCAGTGGGTCGATGGGCGGGTTGGTGACCTGCGCGAACGCCTGGCGGAAATAGTCGTACAGCGGGCGGCTGCGCTGGCTCAGCACCGCCATCGGCGTGTCATCGCCCATCGAGCCGGTGGCTTCCTGCTCGGTCTCGGCCAGCGGCCGCAGCACCTGCTCCACTTCCTCGCTGCTGAGCTGGTACAGCTTGTGGTAGCTGCGCAGGGTGCCCTCGTCGAAGGGTTCTTCCACCAGCGACGGGTCGATCAGTTCGGTCTGCAGGTAGGTCACGCCCTGCTGCAGCCACTGCTTGTACGGTGCGCGGCCACGGTTGATGCGGTCCACCGCGTCGGAGTCGAGCAGGTCGCCACGCTTGAGGTCGATGGCCACCATCTCGCCCGGGCCCAGCTTGCCCTTGCGCACCACACGCTCGGTCGGCACTTCCCACACGCCCGCTTCGGAGGCGACCAGGAAGTGGCGGTCGGCGGTCAGCATCCAGCGCGCCGGGCGCAGGCCGTTGCGGTCCAGCGTACACACCGCATAACGGCTGTCGCAGGCGACGATGCCGGCCGGGCCATCCCACGGCTCGCTGTTCAGGCCGTGGAACTCGTAGAACGCCGCCAGGTCCGGGTCCTTGAATTCCAGTGATTGCGTAGCCGGCGGCACCAGGATGCGCAGCGCCTGGATCAGCTCCATGCCACCGGCGACCATCAGCTCCAGCATGTTGTCCAGGCTCTGCGAATCCGAACCGTGCATGGAGATGACCGGGTCGAATTCACCGATATCGAAGCGCGGCGTCTTCCACACCTTGCTGCGCGCCTGCGCCCAGCGACGGTTGCCTTCGATGGTGTTGATCTCGCCGTTGTGGGCGAGCATGCGGAACGGGTGCGCCAGCGGCCAGCGCGGCAGCGTGTTGGTGGAGAAGCGCTGATGGAACACGATGGCGCTGGAGGCCAGTTCGCGGCGTTGCAGGTCCGGGAAGAAGCGGCTGAGCTTGTCCGGCAGCACCATGCCCTTGTAGCTGATCGCATCCGGGGTGAGGGTGGTGACGTAGAAGTCGGCGTGGTCGCGCAGCTGCTGTTCGCTGCGGCGACGGGCCAGGAACAGCGCCAGCGCGAAGCCGGCATCATCCTGGCCGACGCCTGCATCGACGAATACCTGTTCGATACGCGGCAGGGTATCGCGCGCCAGCTGGCCGCAGACGCTGTCGTCGGTCGGTACCTCGCGCCAGCCGGCAACCTTGCAGCCCACCGCTTCCACCTGCGCCTGCAGTTGTGCGCGGCAGGCCTGCGCCGCGTCGGCCCCGTGCGGCAGGAACACCAGGCCGGCGGCGAAGCGCGCGGAGACCGCGATGTCGGCTTCGCTGGCCAGCAGTTTCAGGAACGCATCGGGGCGGCGCAGCAGCAGGCCGCAGCCATCACCGGTCAGGCCATCGGCGGCGACGCCACCACGGTGGGTCATGCGCGAAAGCGCGGCGATGGCGGTATCAACCAACAGGCGTGATGGTTGATCGTCGAGCTGGGCGACCATGCCAAATCCACAGGCATCGCGCTCGGAGCGCGGGTCGTAAAGCCCTTGGCGGTTGCGGGGGGCCATCTCTACCTCGATGCGGGATGAATTGAACGGGGACACTCAAGCCCGCCCAATCCCTGGAGCGCATCGTGAGGCCACCGGATGCCTCGACTAGATCACAGGTTGCTGCAGCGCCGCAATACACGGTTGCAGGTGCAACAGAACGCGCCGGCAACCCAGTGCCGGCGCGGGGCCGGACTCAGCCGCAGCGCGCGCCGCTGACTGCGCCCTTGTCGTCCACTTCGATGTTCAGGCGGTCGCCGAGGAACTCCATCGTGGCCACATCATTGGGCTTGAGCACGCGCACCTGGCTGGCGCCGGCATCTTCCTGGGCCTGCTTGCCAAGGGCATCGGTGTACGCCTGGCCGACCAGGCTCTGCACCTGGCTGGCATCGCAGGTGCCGACCGGCGGTGCCTCGGTGGCCTTGCCGGCGTCGTCGGCCGGTGCCTTGGCGGCCTCGGCGGCCTGCTGGGCATGGGCCGTGGCCGAATCCTGTTCATCCAGCGCCGGTGCCTGGCAGGCGGTCAGGGCCAGCACGGCCGGCAGCAACAGGACGGAGAGCGAACGGGCGCGAATCGGAAACGACATCATGACTCCGGAAGGGGTTGTGAAAGCCCGAGCATAGCGGCGAACCGACCCTCACGTGTTTGTCTTGTGTTATCGACAGGATCGCTGCGCCGCACCGGTGACACTGGCGGACATGCCAACACCCGCCACTCCGGAACAACAGGCCGCGCGCGCTGCGGGCCTGCGCTATGTCGATGACACCCAGCCCGGCATCAGCCGCCGCCGCGCTGGAAAGGGCTTCAGCTACCGCGATGCCGATGGCCACGCGCTGCGCGATGCCACCACTCTGCAACGCATCCGTGCGCTGGCGATTCCGCCGGCCTACACCGCGGTGTGGATCTGCGCCCATGCCAATGGCCACCTGCAGGCGACCGGCCGCGATGCGCGCGGACGCAAGCAGTACCGCTACCACGCCGACTGGGCCAAGGAGCGCGACGCCGGCAAGTTCGACCGCATCATTGCCTTTGGTGAGGCCCTGCCTGCACTGCGGCGGCGGTTGTCGCGCGATCTCAAGCGGCCCGGCTTCCCGAAAGAGAAGGTGCTGGCCATGGTGGTCGCGCTGCTGGCCGACACGCTGGTGCGGGTCGGCAATGAAACCTATGCGCAGCAGAACCGTTCGTTCGGTCTGACCACACTGCGCAACCGCCATCTGGAACTGCTGCGCGGCGGCCGGGTGCGCATGCGCTTCCGCGGCAAGTCCGGGCAGCTGCAGGAAGTGACCGTGGGCGATCGCAGGCTGGGGCTGCTGGTACGCCGCCTGCAGCAGCTGCCGGGGCAGGCGCTGTTCCAGTACCGCGATGACGACGGCGCACCGCAGCCGGTGGATTCGGGGGCGGTGAACGACTACCTGCGCGAGGTGATGGGCGAGGACTTCACCGCCAAGGATTTCCGCACCTGGGGCGGCACCGTGGCGGCGGTGCAGGCGTTTGCCGCCACCGAGCTGCCGGAACCGGCCAGCCAGCGCGCGCTGGCGCAGGCACAGCGTGCGGTGGTGTGCGAGGTGGCAGCGCTGCTGGGCAACACGCCTGCGGTATGCCGCAAGGCCTACATCGACCCGTGCGTGTTCGCCGGCTGGGAGCGCGGCGAACTGGCCAAGCTGGCCGGCCTGCGCGGGCCGCGCCAGTGGGAACAGGCCACCCTGCGCGTGCTGCGCAGGGCGCGCAGGCTCAGCCGCAGTAGATCGCGGTGATGTTGTTGGTGCGGCCCTTCTCGATGGTCAGGCGGTCGCCGCCTTCGTGGGCCGGTGGCACCCGCGGGCCGTCGTGGCGCAGCACCCGCACGTGCAGGCTGTCGCTGTCCACGCGTGCCCGCGCCACGGTGGCGTCCGAAGCGGCCAGGCCGAGTGCGCCGCGCACCATGTCGCTGTGGCACTGGCCGGAAATCACGCCGTCGATCGGCTGCACCTGGGCCATCGGCGTGCTGCTGCAGGCGGCGAGGGCAAAGCAGACGGCGGCGGTGGCGATGGCATGTTTCATGGAGGCGTTCCTTGTGTGGTTGCGTGCAGCGTGCGACGCCGCACGTGGTGGCGGAATGAATACCGTGCACATCGTGGACACGATGCGCTCACTGCCACCAACAGCATAGGCAGAGACACTGCAGGCGCGGCGGATGCCGCCCCCGGTACTGCGGCGCATGCGCCCGGTAGTGCCGGCCGCTGGCCGGCAACCCCCTTCCACTCCGAGGAGACCTGCATGGCCACCACCAGGAAAACCCCCGTCCGCCGCAAAGCCTCGCCCAAGGTGCGCAAAGGCAGCACTGCGACGAAGACCGCTGCCGACCCCGCTCGCCCACGGGTGGTGAAGACCGCAACGCGCCAGGCGGCCGCCAGCGATCCACGGGCAGCGCGCGTCGCCGCCCGGCAGCGGCGCCTGCAGGACCAGGAAAAGGCCAAGGATGTGCGCGCGGCAAAGAAGGCCACAAGGAAGACTGCGACCCAGGCAGGCGCACGCCGTCAGCCGGAGGCGATGCCAGCGCAGCAGCTGGCCAAGCCCGGGCATGAACACGAACTGGAGCTGGCGCCGCGTTTCCTCGCACCCGATTACACCGGCAGCGGCAAGCTGCAGGGCATGCGCGCGATCATCACTGGCGGCGATTCCGGCATCGGCCGTGCGGTGGCGGTGCTGTTCGCACGCGAAGGCGCGGATGTGGCGGTACTGCACCTGGACGAGGCCGAGGACGCGGACATCACCCGCCAGCACGTGGAGCGCGAAGGCGGCCGCTGCGTGGTGATCGCCGGTGATGTGCGTGATCCGCGCTTCTGCAACAAGGCGGTCAAGCAGGTAGCCAAGGCGTTCGGCGGCATCGACATCCTGGTCAACAACGCCGCGTTCCAGCTGCATTGCGAGCGGCTGGAAGACCTTGAAGACGCGCACCTGCAGGAAACACTGCAGACCAACATCGGTGGTTACATCCAGATGGCGCGCGCGGTGCTGCCGCATCTTGGCGAGGGCGCCAGCATCATCAACACCGGTTCGGAAACGGGAATCTTCGGCAGCAAGGCGCTGATCGATTACTCGGCCACCAAGGGCGCGATCCATGCGTTCACCAAGTCGCTGGCCAGCCAGCTGCTGCCGCGCGGAATCCGCGTCAACTGCGTGGCGCCTGGGCCGGTGTGGACGCCGTTGAACCCCGCCGACAAGGCGGCGCAGGACGTCGCTGAATTCGGCAAGGACAGTGACATGGGCCGGCCCGCACAACCCGAAGAACTGTCGCCGGCCTACGTATTCCTGGCCTCGCCGGTCTGTGCCAGCTACATCAGCGGGGTGATCCTGCCGGTGATGGGTGGGCCGCGAGGCTGAACAACCCTGTTGCGTGGGATCTGCTGAATGGGGCTTCGCGCAGGTGTGTGGCGTGTGTCAAGGGCTGCGCCGGTGTGGTGGGGTAGGCTGGACGCCCACACCGATCACGTTCAAGGAAAGATCATGCCGGAGATGGATATCAACGCAGCGGCCGATGAAGTCGTCGCCCTGTTGCGGCAGAACGACGCCCGTGGCGCGGCCGCGCGCCTGGAGGCCCTTCACAACGGCCAGAGTGCGGTGGTGCAGGAATCGCTGGATCGCTACATCGCGGCACGGGGTGCCACCGAGCTTGAGGCGCTGCGACGGAGCGGTGGCGTATCCGCTGCGGATGCGGCCACGGTCAACCCGATGCTGGAGCGCCTGGGTGAGGCGACGCGCCCTCCGCGCATGCCCGATGCAGCAGAGACCGCGGGCCTGAGCCAGGCCCAGCAGTACGACGTGTATGGCAGCATCGTGGCCCAGCGCGGCAACGCTGCGGCGAACGATGCGATGGCCACCCAGGATCGCGTGGTGCTGGGGTTGCGTGATGAGAACCGCACCATCGAGGCGCGCGGGCGTGGTGTCTACGACGACCGCATCGTGGTGCTGTGGAAGGATGCGCAGGGCCACGGCCATGTACGCGAGTTCAACCAGGCCACGACAGAGCCGACGGCCCAGTACGACGGTCACGCCAAGACCACGCCACGCAGCCCCGGCTTCGGCAACGTGGCACCGCGCACCAAGACCGAGGGCGAGGACGTCAACGGCGACCGGGTCAAGGATCTTGGACGGTTGGGCGAAGGCACCACCGAGATGCGCGCGACCACCCATCCGCGCAACGGCCATCCCGATGAGTTCGCGTTGCGCCCTTCGCAGGCGGCCATCACCGCCGGCGCTGGCCGGGTGGAGCGCGACAGCAATGGTGATGGCTGGTTCGATGCCCGCGATACCCAGGGCGTGCAGGACCTCAACGACACCTTCAAGATCCATCGTGGCAGCCGGTCCAACACCGATTCGGCGGGCTGCCAGACCATCGGCGGCGGCGAGTACGACGACTTCGTGGCGACGGTACGCGGCACCTCTGGGCAGAACCGTTGGCAGTATGTCCTGACCTCGGTTGCGCCGGGCCAGTCGCGCGAGCTGGGACAGGACGCGCCGCTCGCGGCCAATGACGATCCCCGGCAGCCGCAGCATCGCGACCATGCCCTGCAGCAGCAGATCAGCACGCACCTGCAGGCCTTGGGCGGACGCTACGCCGAGCACGCCGATGAATACAGTCTGGTGATGCTGCGCGAAGCGAAGGCCGCAGGCATCACCCGGGTCGACCAGATCGTGGCCAGCAATCCCAGTGGTGGCCGCGCTGCGGGCGAGACACTTTTCCTGGTGCAGGGCAGTCCGGGCGATCCCGCGGCAGTGCGCGCAGGTGTCAATGCGGCCGAGGTGCGCGAGACTGCGGTGGAAACCAGCCTGCGCCAGCTGCAGCAGCAAGCGCGCGAACAGGGGGCACCGGCGCCTGCGGCTGCACAGCAGCAGGAAGCGCCGGCAATGGGAGGGCGCTGATCGATGGTCCGTTTACCATTGATGTCCGGTCTGCCGTTGGTGTTGCTGCTGGCCTGCAGCGCCTGTGCGCCCGCGGGGGAGCGCACCGCTGCAGCCCCAGTTGCCACGCCCGCAGCGGCGCCAACCGCGCAACCTTCTTCGCCCGATCGTGGCCTGCCCGGGTTGCCGGAAGCATCCGGCAGCGCGCATGCCGGAGGCCGTCACGGCGCGCTGCCCGAGCCCGCCCTTCGAGTACTGCAGCAGTTGAAGTGCGACGTCGCCGGCGCGCACGACGCGCTGGTGGTTTCGATTCCAGGGCAGCAGGGCGGGGCCGACGTCATGGTGACCGACCAGAGTGGACCGCGCTTCCGCTACTGGTTGCGCTCGTTCTCCGGCGGTGGCGGGAAAACCGGCTATCTGGTGCAGTTGAAGGGCTGCCCGGCCATCACCACCGGCATGCGTGCCTATATCGCTGAGGGAACCGGACCGCTGCAGGACGTCACCGACGCACTGCTGGCGCAGGCCAGCCTGCCGGATGCCACGGCATTGGCGGCCTACCAGGACAAGGGCGCGGGTGAACTGTTTGCTTTCACCGGGCAGCTGGACAAGGTGCCGGTGCTGCGCTGGGTGCTCGAAGCTGATCCAGAACAGCCGCTGGGCGAGGATGCACGCACCTTCGACCATGGCAACGCCGTGCACGCCGGATTCCTGCGCTGGAACCAGGATCATTTCGAGGTGACGCAGACCCTCCCTGCAGCGCTATGGCCGTGCAACGATGGACCGTTGCTGCCATGCACGGGCGACCGCTTTGTCATCGGCCGCTGAGGCAGCACTGGCATGGAAGTCGGCGATACGTGGAATGAAGCGCTGCGGATTGGCGCCGACCAGGTTGGTCAGCACCACCACCGCCACGCCGCGCCCGGGATAGACCACGAACGCCGAGCGCGCGCCGCCGATGCCGGCCACCTGCAGGTCGGGCGCTGCCTGCAGCACTGGCCAGCCGCCCGCCCACGGACCAGCGCGGCCGTCGGCCAGGCGCTCGGCCGACCACATGCGTGCACGTGCGGCGTCACCCAGCAGGCGGCCTTCGGTCAACGCGACCAGCCAGCGTGCGGTGTCGTCGGCGGTGGTGAGGATGCCGCCGCCGGCCCACAGTGAGGGCGGTATGTCGTAGAACCAGTGCGACAGACGTGGTGGCGTGTCGGCCGCATCGGTCGCGCGCGGCGCCAGGCTGTACATCGTCGCGGCATCCGGAATCAGGTCGTAGCTGTCACCGAAGGTGGTGCGCGCCATGCGTGCACTGCTGAACTGGGCGGTGGCGAGGAACCGCTCGTAGGGCATGCCTGATTGCCGCGCGATGATCCGCGCCAGCAGCACGTAGTTGGTCTGGTTGTAGGCAAAGCGCTGCCCGGGTGCGGCTTCGACTGGTCGCGCAGTTACCTCCGTCCATGCCTGCGCTTCGGAACCACCACCCAGCAGTCCCTTCGCATCGAGGATGTCCGGAAGGCCGGAGGTGTGGGCCAGCAGCTGGCGCAGGCCCACGTCCTTCCATGCAGCAGGAAGATCATCCAGGTAGCGCGAGGCCGGCGCGTCCAGATCCAATCGCCCCTGTTCTGCCAGTTGTGCGATGGCCACCCCGGTAAAAGCCTTGGTGGCGGAGTTGAGCGGGAAGCGGGTGTCACGCGAGGCGAGCACGCCGTTTTCTACGTTGGCCAGCCCGTAGGCTTCGGACAACACGATCTGGCCGTCCTTGACCACTGCGATCTGCAGCCCGGGAATGCGCTCATCGCGCATGATCTGCCGGATCAGGCGGCGGGTCTGGTCGTTGGCCTGGTCCTGGCTGGCGGACACGGCCGGCAAGGGCGGGGCGGGCAAGGACAGGGCGGCGAACGGCAGGGCGCTGATGAGCATGAGCACGACTCGAAGCGTTGGGCGGAACATGCGGAATTCCGGCGGGCGTCGAGGATCGGATGCAGTGGGCGCGGAAAAGGTTTAAGCGGAACCTGCGTCGCGCGGTCAGGTTCAGGGCTGGCACGCAGGGCGTGCACGCGGCTAGCGGATGCGGGAGGGCGACCGTCCGAACTGCCGCTTGAACGCGGCACTGAAGCTGCTGGTATGGGCGTACCCGGCAAGGCTGGCCGCCACGTCCACCGATATCCGCCGCTGCAGCAGCGCATCGTGTGCCCGTTGCAGGCGCAGTGCACGCAGCCAGGCCGCGATGCTGCTGCCGTGCAGCTGCTGGAAGGTGCTTTGCAGGTCGACGGCGTTGGTCCCCAGCCTGCGCGCCATCTGGTTGATGGTCAGGCCATCGGCCTCGCCGCTCTGCAGCCACTGCTGCAACTGGTCCACGCAACGCCGCAGATGCGTGCTGGGGCCAGGTGCGTCGCGCTCGGCGACCACGGAACGGACAACGCTGGCTGCGACCTCCAGCGCAAAACTCTCGCGCTGCAGGCTGGCCAGCAGAGGCGGCTCCGCCGCTTCCGTCCCGAACAACGCAGCAGCTCGCCGCAGCAGCGGCGCAGGCGGCTGCCACGCCTGGTTGCGCGCGTGGCTCAGCCGCAGGCGGCTGAGACCGGCCGAGGCAATGCCATCGAGCTGGCGCGACAGCCAGTCCCGGCTGAGGTGCAGGCTGACCTTGGTTTCCTCACGACCCGCCTGCCAGTGGCGCTGGAACGCTTCCTCCTCGCGAAGGTGGACCAGCATCGCCGGGCTCCCGGCCCGGCGGCTGTCCATCTGCAGGCGCTGGTTGGCGATGACCACTTCGGCCTGTCCCTGCAGCAGGAAACTGGCGGTGAGCCCCGCAGGCAGGCAGTTCTGGCTGCGGCCGCCGACCATGTCCTGGCTGCGGCTGAGATAGAGCACCAGGCCGCTGTCCATCGACTGCACCTTCTGCCAGCCGGCCAGCACCGGCAGCGCATCGGGAAGGCCCGATTCAAAGTCGACCCGGCCGCCCAGCGCGTGGGCGGCGCTCATCAGTTCGGCGCAGGAATAGACCTGCATGCAAGGCACCCACGAATGCTGTCGTGCCTAAATTTTCTTTCGTCGCGCCTAAACTTGCAATCGTATTGCAAATTATTCTCATTTGCGGGGCTGGGCCACTGCCCCTTTCCCCTGTTCAGCAAGAAGGTCGATGGCAATGGGTCTGGTGATCAACGAGGCGGCGGTGCTGCGTGCCGTCTTCCATGGCGCGGTGGATGCGGACCAGATCCGGTACTGGCTGGACCGCGTGCAGGCGCTGATCGAGGCCCACCGTCCCTTCTACTTCATTGCCAGCACCGCGCCCGGTGCCACCTTCTGCGACGATTACCGTGCCCTGCAGGCGGTCTGGTACAAGCAGTACAAGGCCGCCTTCCGGCAGTACTGCCGGGGCCTGGTACGCATCGCCAGCGATGCCGCCGAGCGGCAGCGGCTGGACACCCCGGCGCTGCACGCGGCCTGGGCCGTGCCTTACTTCGTCACCACCGATGCCGGCGCGGGCATGCGCTGGATTGGCGAGCACCTGGAGCAGGCCGATGCGCACTGAGCGCGCCGCCGCTTCGCCATTCGGCCTGGGGGTGATTGTCGCGCTGTACATGGCGCATGCGCTGCCCCTGTATTTCTACAACGTGGCGGTGCCCGCCATCCTGCGCAGCCAGGGCGTGGACCTGCGCTGGATCGGCATGCTGTCGCTGCTGTACCTGCCGTGGGCGCTGAAGTTCCTGTGGGCACCGCTGGTGGACCGTTGGCACCTGCCCGCCCTCGGCCGCCGCCGCAGCTGGCTGTGGCTGACGCAACTGTTGCTGCTGGCCGGCATCCTGGTGCTGGCGTTCACTGGCCTGGATCATGGCCTGGTCGTGTTCGTGCTGGTCGGCATGTGGATCTCGAGCATTGCCGCCACCCAGGACATCGCCATCGACGGTTACACCGTGGAGGCGCTGGCGCCGGCCGAGCACCGGTTGGGCAGCATGGCGCAGAGCGTGGGCGTGGCCCTGGGCAGCATGATTGGTGGCGCCGGCGTGCTGTGGCTGTATGAAACCCGCGGCTGGACCGTGGCCCTGCTGAGCCTGGCCGCGATGAGCGCACTGACCCTGCTGGCAGTGCAGCAGATCAATGAAACGCCGGCCAGGCCCGACGCGCCGCGGCCGAGCATCCTGCGCGCGCTGCGCCGTCGCGAACTGCGCTGGGCGCTGCTGCTGATCGTGCTTTACCGGTTGGTGGAAGCGCCGGCCATGGCGATGATCAACCCGCTGCTGGTCGACCAGCAGTTCAGCCTGACCGAGATCGGGTTGCTGATCTCGGTGGGCGGTGCCGGCACCGGCATGCTGGCAGCCGTGGGCGCCGCCTGGCTGCTAAAGCAGCACCGGGCCGAGCAGCTGTTGATGCATGCCGGCTGGTGGCGCACGGCGCTGTACGTGCTGCTGGCATTGATGCTGTACAGCGGCGCGCTTGCGACCTCGCGGCTTGGCCTGGGCGCGCTGGTGATCGCTCTTCTGGCGCTGCGCTATGTGGCGATGACCAGCCTGTATGCCTTGTTCATGCGGGTCAGCTCGCGTGCGCAGGCCGGCACCGACTTCACCCTGCTGGTGTGCTTCGAGCTGCTGGTCAATTTCATCGGCGGCGCATTGTCCGGCTTCCTCGCCAAGGGCATGGGCTACCCCACCTACTACATCGCGCTGGCCACGGTTTCGGCGCTTGGACTGCTGTTGTGCCGGCCGCTGATGCGCCGCTTCGCAGCACCCACGAACTCCCCCTGATACGCAACGAGGACACCATGCGGCATACCGCAGCAACCCTTCCGCTGGCTGTGCTGGCGATGGCCATCAGTGGCCAGCTGGCGGCGCAGAATGCGTCTGCTACGTCCGGCACCCGGCAACTGGATGCGGTGAGTGTCACCGCCGTGCGAGGTGCACGCAGCGTGGCTGAGATCGCCGGTACCGTGTATGCCATCGAGCACGAACAGATTGCCCAGCAGATCACCGCCGGGCGCAGCACCGCCGACATCCTCGGCCAGCTGGTGCCGTCGCTGGCGCCGGCCAGCGGTACCACCAGCAACTACGGCATGACCATGCGTGGCCGCAGCGTGCAGGTGATGATCGATGGCGTGCCGTTGACCGGCGCACGCGATGGGTCGCGCCAGCTCAACAGCATCTCGCCGACCATGATCGAGCGCATCGAGGTGATCTCCGGCGCCACCGCGCTGTATGGCGCCGGTGCCAGTGGCGGCATCATCAACATCATCACCCTGCAGCCCGGCGAGCAGCCGGTGCAGCTGGCCAGCCAGTTCGGCCTGCGCAGTCCCTCGCATCTGTCCAGTGACACGCTGGCCTGGAACGCCGCGCAGACCATGACCGTGCGCGGCGATCAGTTCAGTGGCGCGTTCGGCTTCGCCTATGGCCGGCAGGGCGCATCGCTGGATGCGCATGGCCGTCGCATCGGCCCGGAGATCGCGCAGACCGATCGGCAGGACACCGAGACCCGCGAACTCAATGCGCGCTTGGACTGGACCCCGACGGACAGCCAGCGGTTGAGCGTCGGCGTACGCTGGTTCGACGATCAGCAGGACAGTGATCACGGCCCTGACTATGGCCCGCGCCTGGCCGCGCTGTTCAACCCTGCATTCACGCCCAGCCACCAGGCGCTGCCCGGCCTGCAGCTGGAGGCGCAGCCGCGGACCCGGCACCAGGGAGTGAATGTGCAGTATCGCAACCGCGACCTGCCGGGTGGGCAGGAACTGAGCGTGGAAGCCTATTACCGCAACGAGCAGGGGCGCTGGTTCCCGTCGGTGTCGACCCTGGTGCACCCGGCGCTGCGTGGTGGCTTCGCCTATGTGGCGATGCAGTCCAACACCGACATTGATGTCTGGGGCCTGCGCAGCGCGCTGCACAAGGATTTCCAGGTCGGTGGCCGCAGCCTGCAGCTGTCGTATGGCGTGGACCATGAACGCGAGCAGGATCGCCAGCGCGGGCAGATGTATGACATCAACCGCTTCATCGCCAGCAATGGTCTCGACTACCAGCCCACCGCGCAGTACGCGATGGGGCCGGACGTGCGCGTGGATACCACCGGCCTGTTCCTGCAGGCCGATCATTCGCTGGGTGAGCGCTTCAGCGTGCAGGCCGGCGTGCGCCACCAGATCCTGCGCAACCGCGTAGAAGACTCGCTTCCCTACACCGAAGCGATCACCGCCGATGCCGTTGCCGGGTACCAGCCGCGCTTGCTGCAGGGTGGCCGCGTGCGCCACTCGCAGACCCTGTTCAATGCCGGCGTGGTGTACCGGCTGGATGCATCGCAACAGCTGTTCGCCAACGTCTCGCAGGGCTTCAGCCTGCCCGACACCCAGCGCATGCTGCGCGATGTACCGGCAAGCTTCGTCATCGACAGCCGCAATATTGGCCCGATCAAGGTCGACAGCTACGAGCTGGGCTGGCGCCGCAGTGATGCATTGCTGCAGAGCGCAGTGACCGCGTTCTACAACCGCTCGGACAAGACCGTGCAGTTCAACCGCGACTACAGCGTGTCGGTGGCCGACACCGACGAGCGGGTGTGGGGCGTGGAGGCCAACCTGCGTTACACGCCGACCGCACCGCTGGAGCTGGGCGCCAGCCTTGCCAGCACCCGTGGCCAGTACCGCGACGCTGCCGGACGCTGGCGTGAGCTCAATGCGTTCCGCGTTTCACCCTTGAAGGCGGGTGTGCACGGGCAGTGGCGCTTCGCCAACGACAGCCTGCTGCGACTGCAGGGGCAGGTCGTCGGTGGGACCGATCGCGCCTGGCGTGATGCACCGGCTGCTGCGATCAGCCCGAGCATCCGCGCAACCCCGGCCGCGAAGATCCACGGCTATGCGGTGTTCGACCTGATCGGCGAAGTACCGCTGGCCGGAGGTCGTTTCAGCGTGGGCGTCTACAACCTGGCCGATCGTGACTACCGCACGGTCTATGGCCAGCAGGCCGAGGCGACCTACGGAAAGATGTCCAGCCTGCCGGCGGCGGGGCGGACCTTCTCGATCGGGTACCGGGTGGAGTACTGAGGGAGGCGACCACCGCCCTACCGTTCGTCGGCCCATGACTTCCGGGGGGTTGACTACAGTTGTCGTCACGCAGACAGTGGCGACACGTGTAGTCAAGGGAGTGGTGTCATGCGTGGCAAGACGATCGGGGACCAGGAGCTGGCCCTGCTGCAGTACATCGATGAACATGCGCCGGCCAGCGTCGGCGAAGTCGCCAATGGCTACGGGGAGGCCCGTGGCCTGGCCCGTTCCACCGTGCTGACGATGATGGAGCGGCTGCGGGCGAAGGGGTATCTTCAGCGCCAGCAGCAGGACGGCGTCTACCGCTACCAGGCCACCCGTGGCCCGCAGAGCGTGCTGCAGGGTGCCGTGGCCCAGTTCGTCGACAACACCCTGCAGGGCTCGGTGTCGCCGTTCGTGGCCTACCTGTCGCAGCGCCAGCAGGTCAGCGACAACGAGCTGGCCGAGCTGGAAGCGCTGGTCGCCCAACTCCAATCGCGTCGCCACGAGGGCTGAGCCATGGACACCACGATGCTGATCCCGATGTTGGAACGGCTGGGCTGGACCAGCCTGCAGACCGTGCTGCTGGTGGCCCTGGTATACGGCCTGTGCCGCGCGCTGCCGTCGCTGTCGGCGGCTACCCGCTGCCGCCTGTGGTGGCTGGTGTCGCTGCAGGCCGTGCTCGGCCTGTTCTGGAGCCAGCCGTTGCAGTTGGCCTGGCTGCCGGCCCCCCAGGCCGTGGCGATGACCGCCACCGACGTTGCCGCCGATCTGGTCTATCCGCTGGCGCCGGAGGCCTCGGCGCAGCTGCTGGCGACGATGCCGATGCCTGCAGCGGACGTGCCGTCGGTGGCGTGGTGGGCCGTTGCACTGGCCGCGCTGTGGGCGTCCGGCGTGCTGCTGATGGCTGTGCGAACCTTCGGTGAGTGGCGCCGTTGCCGCGCGCTGCTGGCCGCCGCCTATCCCTGCGAGGACGAGGCGCTGGTGCAGGCCCTGCAGCTGGCCTCCGATGCGCACGGCGTGCGCCCTGCACCGCGGCTTTGGATGAGCACGCAGGTGGACTCGCCGCAGCTGGTCGGGCCGTTCCGCCCGGTGCTGCTGCTGCCGGCCGGCGACAATGCCCTGCAGGGTGACGCGCTGGACCTGGCACTGACCCACGAACTGCAGCACCTGCAGCGGCGTGACCTGCAATGGGGCCTGCTGCCCGCACTGGCCCAGCACCTGTTCTTCTTCCACCCGCTGTTGCGCCTGTCGGTGCGCGAATACGCCCAGGCCCGCGAGGAAGCCGTGGATGCGGCGGTGGTCGGCCAGCACGGCGCCAGCCGCCAGGCCTATGGCCGCCTGTTGCTGCAGCTGGGCGTGGCCCCGCAGCCGCATCTGGGCGTGGCCAGCGCCGCACCGAGCACCACCAGTCTCAAGCGTCGCCTGCTCTCGCTGCAGTCGCACCGGTCCTGCCCGCGCATCCTGGCGATGGCGCTGACCGCTGTGGTGGTGGTGGTGGGCGTGGCGCCGATGCGACTGGTCGCAGCGCCAGTGCCGCCGGCTCCGCCCGCACCACCGGCCGCCCCGAAGGCCGTGGTGCCGCCGCCGCCGAAGGCCCCGGAAGCACCGCCCGCACCGCCCTCGGCCGCGCGCGTTCCGGCCGTGCCGGTGGCTCCCGCACCGCCCGCCGAACCAGCCGATATGGAAGAACCGTCCGGTCCTGACGATGCCGACGTGGCCTACGTCGACGATGCCGCTGGCATGGATGAGGACCATGACGGCACGACCACCACGACCTCCATCACGACCTACGGTCGCCTCGATCTGGGCAAGTCGCCCCGGGAGGCCTTCGTGCTGGTCGATGGTGACTCGACCTTCGCCAACGGAGGCATGGACGACGTGACGGTGGCCCGCAGGCAGCTCGGCAAGGGCCCCGCACTGTGGTTCCGTCAGGGTGACAAGCGTTACGTGGTGCGCGACCCGATGTTGATCCAGTCGCTGCAGCGCGCCTATGCCGGTGCGGCGGACCTCGGTCGCCAGCAGAGCGAACTGGGCCGCCAGCAGAGTGCGCTGGGCCGCCAGCAGAGCGACCTCGGCAAGCAGATGGGTGAGATGGGGCGTCTGCAGGGTGAAGAGGCGCGCCGCATCGCACTTGCCGCCGCCGAGGCAGCACGCAATGCGATGGCCGCCCACGACATCAACCGTGAGGCCGCCGCAGAAGCAGCGAAGGCGGCGCGCGGTGCGACCCACGATGTGGCCGTTGCGCGAGAGGCTGCACGCGAGGCTGCCGCCGAGGCACGTCGTGCGATGCAGGAAGCCCGCAGCGAGGCCGCGCAATCCGGCCGCACCCGTGACATGCAGCGCCTGGCCAGCCAGCAGTCTGAACTGGCCAGCCGTCAGGCGGCACTGGGCAGCCAGCAGGCCGCGTTGGGCGAGCGCCAGGCGCGTGTGCATGCGCAGGCATCGCAGCAGGCACAGCAGGTGATCGCGCGCGCACTGGCCAGTGGCAAGGCCGAGCGCCTCTGATCGGTAGTGCCGGCCGCGGGCCGGCAATGTGGGGTGCCGGCCAGCGGCCGGCACTACCCTGGGGCGATCAACCGCAGCTGGCGCGCTCGATACGGTTCTGCGCATCCACCTGCACGGTCACGCGATCCTGGCGGAAGTCCATGGTCACCGCCATGCCGGGCTTGACCACCCGTGCACCGCGTGCGCCGCTGGCGCTGACCAGCTGCTTCACCGTGGCTTCGTCGGCGGTCTTGCCGGTGAATGCTTCAAGCTTGTCGGGCTGGCACTCATGCGGGCCATCGGCCGCCGGTGGCGGCGTGGTCTCATGCGCGGTACTGCTGCCGGCATGGCTGCAGGCAGCCAGTGGCAGGATGGCGAGCAGGACCAGGGGATTGAGGCGCATCGTCGGGCTCCAGGCGTGGATGGTGGCGGCAGTGTCGCCGCTGCCACCGTCAGGCCGCGTCAACGCCTACTGCCCGACCAGCGCCAGCGTCTCGCGCTCGCGCTGTTCCTCGTGCACCAACCGCTGCAGCAGCAGGGCCAGGGTTACCACATCCTGGTGGTTGTGGTCGGCCACCCGGCGCAGGTTCACCGCATCGCCCCCGCGCAGGAAGCGCAGCCAAGCGCCCGGTGCTTCAGAACCGGGCAGATCGTCCTCGCGCACCACGCGCAGCAGCTGGCGTTCGATGGTGGACAGCTTGCAGTTCTCCCACGTGCCGCGATAGCGGCGGCGGGTCGGATAGAGCAGGTCGACGTGATCCAGTGCGCTGATCGGGCAACGCTGGCGTGCCAGCCGGTAGCGGGCCTTCAGCAGCGGCGCATCGTAGCTGCGGCCGTTGTAACTGCAGAACACGGTGGAGGGCTGCAGCCAGCGGGCGAAGGTGGCCAGCATCGCGTCCTCGGCGGCCATCGTCGACATCAGCAGCTGGCGGATGCGCAGGCCTTCACCACGTTGCGGACACACGTGCCAGTCGGCCGCGCCGATCATGAAGGCACGGGTGCCGGTGCCGCCGGCCAGGCCGGTGGTCTCGGTATCGAAGAACAGCAGATCGCGTGCGGCCACGTGCTGGTCCTCGCGCTTGGCGAAGGCCAGCGACAGCGGGGCGGTGGGGATCGGTTGCGGCTGCAGCGATTCGATCAGGAACAGGCCCGGCTCGATTTCCTCACCGGGCAGCTGGCGATCCTGTGCACTGGCGCGTGCCGGCGCGGCTCCACCGCGCGAACGCAGGCCGAGCAGGCGATGCAGGCTGCCTACTTCCGGCCGCCGCAGCGTCGCCGGTGTGGAGGCCGCAGCGCCGGTCGGCTTGTGGCGGATTTCCTGTTCGACCCAGGCGAACACCGAACGCTCGGCCGGTGGTTGCCGCGCATCGTTGGCGGCCACGGGTGCCGGAGGTGCAGGAGGCACGTCCGGCGCGGCCGGTGTACTCGCCTTCGGGTCGCCGGCCTGCCTGCGCAGCAGGCGCAGCTTGTCCAGGCTCAGGCTCACAGGGCCAGCAGCTCCATCGGATCGCGCGTGGTCACCACCACGTCGGGCACATGCTGGCAGGCGTCGGCATCGAACAGGTCGAGCACGCGCAGCGCCAGCGCACGCGGCGAAGTCTCATCTTCTTCCTGAGCGGCCAGTACGGGGCCCACGCAGGCCGGGCAGCCGGCCTTGCAGTCGCAGCGCTGCACCAGTTCGCGCGCGCGCTGCACCAGCTCGGCCTGGCGTTGCCACAGCGGCTCGCTGAGGCCGACGCCACCGGGGAAGTTGTCGTACAGGTACACGGTGGGCACGAACTCCTGCAGCAGCTCCACCACACCGGGATCGCCCTCGCTGCCGCGCAGCTGGCCACGGCCGCTCTGGTCGGCGATCGCGAACCAGGAGCCATCGCCGTTGCCCACCGACTTCTGCAGGTCGCGTGCATCGGCCATCACCGCCACGGTGGCGACGATGTGCAGCGCGTACGCCGCGCCGAGGAATCCATCCAGCGCATCCTGCTTGCTGGCGAACGCGCGAAGCAGCAGCGCCTGCGGCAGCTGCCACCACACCGCAGTGGTGTGCAGTTCCTGGTCGGGCAGGTTCACCGGGCCGTAGCCGATGTTCTCGTGCGTGTAGTAGCGGATCTTCTTGTAGCCCGCCACGCGGCGTACCACGTGCACTTCGCCATGGTGCGAATCGCCACGCCCGGCCACGCCGCCATCGAAGCGGTCCAGCACCTTGAGCTTGGTAAAGTCGATGCTGTCGGTGTAGTAATCCACGTGGGTGCGCGTGACGTAGGCCTTGCGGCCTTCCCAGTCCAGCGTTTCCACCTGGTAGGGCGTGGACTGCACCATGTGGATCGCGCCTTCGTACAACGTGAGCGCGGCCGCGGAATAGTCGACCTCGGCGATGATCTGCTGGCGGCCATCGCTGCGGTCGACCACCACGAAGTTGCCATCGGCCACCGCACGCAGGCTGACCGCGTTGGCCGGGTAGCTGTCGGCGATCCATTCCCAGCGCTCGCCCTCGCGGTGGATGACTTCGGTTTCGGCCAGCGCTTCCAAAAACACTTCCGGATCGATCGGGCCGAAGCCATCGCCGACCCGGAACGGCAGCTCGAAGGCCGCGCAGCGGATGTGGTCGAACAGAATCAGCGGCTGCTCCGGCGCGATGCGCGCGTGTTCGGGCGAGGCCTCGGCGAAGAAATCCGGATGGCGTACCACGTACTGGTCCAGCGGCTGCGAGCTGGCCACCATCACCCCCAGCGCGGGCTGCTGGCGGCGACCGGCGCGGCCGAAGCGCTGCCAGGTGGCAGCGACGCTGCCGGGGTAGCCATTGAGGATGACCACGTCGAGGCTGCCGATATCCACGCCCAGCTCCAGCGCCGAGGTGCTGACGATGCCGTCGATGTTGCCGGCGCGCATCGCACGTTCGGTCTCGCGGCGTTCGGTGGGCAGGTAGCCACCGCGGTAGGCGCGGATGCGGGGCGGCTTGCGCGGGTCGTGGTCGAAGATGTCCTTCAGGTACTTGGTCAGCACTTCCACCATCAAGCGTGTCTGCGCGAACACAAGTGTCTTCAGCCCGGACTTGATCGCGATGCGCGCGATGCGGTTGCTCTGCGAGCGTGCCGAGGCGCGCAGACCCAGGTCCGGGTTGATCACCGGCGGGTTCCACAGCAGCACTTGTTTCGGCCCGCTGGGCGCGCCGGATTCGGTGATGGCGGTGACCGGTGCCTCGATCAACGCCTCGGCATGCGCCTGCGGATTGCCGATGGTGGCCGAGCACAGGATGAACTGCGGTTGCACGCCGTAGAACGCGCAGATGCGCTTGAGCCGGCGCAGCACGTTGGTGACGTGGCTGCCGAACACGCCGCGGTAGGTGTGTACCTCGTCGATGACGATGTAGCGCAGGTTCTCGAAGAACTGCGCCCACTTGGTGTGATGCGGCAGGATGGCCTGGTGCAGCATGTCCGGGTTGGACACCACGATGTCGCCGTGCAGGCGGATCGCCTGCCGCGCATCGCCGGGGGTGTCGCCATCGAAGGTGAAGGCCTTTACGCCCAGGTCGCCGGCACGGTTGAGTTCCAGCAGCTCGGCCACCTGGTCCTGGGCCAGCGCCTTGGTCGGGAACAGGTACAGCGCCTTGGCCTTGTCCTGCATCGCGGCGCTGACCACCGGCAGGGTGTAGCACAGCGACTTGCCGCTGGCGGTGGGGGTGACGATGGCCACGTGCTCGCCGCGCTGGCTGGCCTCCCACGCTTCGGCCTGGTGGCTGTAGAGCTGCTCGATGCCACGCGCCTTCAGTGCTGCGGCCAGTGCCGGTGGCACCGTGTCGGGAATGGCGGCGTAGCGGCCCTCGCGGCCGGGAATGGCGAAGCTGCCGGTGATGCGGTCCTGGTAGCGGCGCTGCAGGCGTGCACTGAGCAGGGCGCCGTCGCGGGCGGGCAGGCCATCGCGGGTGGCGAGCTTCTGCTCGGCATCGGCGGTGCGCTTGGCGAGTTCGTAAGCCATGGAAGATGGAGCCGGGACGGATTGCGAGGAGTCACATGGCACCACACTCACGTCTCAGGATGTGAGACACCGCACACGGAGGGCGTGAACCGTTCAGTGCCCGTGTCCCATGGCATCGCCGCATCGTCGCATCTCCCTGGGCTGAACAGCCGCCGGTGCGGCAACGAAATCTGAAGCCGGCATCCGTATCCTTGGGCGCTGGACGCAACCAACAGGGTGGATGGCTGTGGCACGACGTGGAACGCAGGGAGCACTCCTGGCCAGCATGCTGCTGGCGGGCATCGCACAGGCACAGCAGGCCGCGCCGGTGGCGGTGCCCGATCCTGCACCCGTTCCCCCTGCTGATGCCCCGACAGCAGCCACCGCGCCGATTTCCACCGCCTTGCCGCAGGACAACGTCACCACCCTCGGCGAAGTGCGTGCGCTCAAGCCGGAAGACGAGCCGCTGGATCTGTACCGCTTCAAGAATCCGGTGAAGTTCGGCGACAACCGCTTCAGCCGCGACTGGAGCGAACCGCCATCGCCGGAGCAGGTCAGCATGGGCGGCGGCTACATCATGATGGGCGTGGTCAAGGGCGTGCTGGCGGCGGGCCGGGGTCTGAACAAGCTCACCGGCGGCCCCGACCAGATCCAGTCCGCCATTGCACGGCCACCGCCGGAGCTGAGCGCCGAGCAGCAGCGGCGCGCGTTGCAGTTCTGCCAGGAGCAGGAAGGCTGCGGCGCGCCGCCGGTGAAGTAGGCCGGTATATCCTGCCGGTTCCTCAACCGGTAGCGCTGCCATGTTCCTGCGTTCGTTCTGCCTGCTGGCTGCATTGCTGCCTGCGTCCGCCTTCGCTGCCGGCATCGCCGGTGATGGCGCGTGCCGCAATGGCGCGTTCCCCTCCGAACAGAGCCAGTTCGCGCTGGCGCGGGTGGTCGATGCACAGCGCCTGTATCTGCTCGGCGACATGGACGGTTGCCCGGCCAAGGGCGAACCGGCCTGCCGCCAGCGCAGCTATGTGGTCAACGGCGATACCGTGGTGACCGGTCGCGACCTTGGCCGCTACCGCTGCGCGTTCTTCCCGAACAAGGTGGGTGGCAGCGCCGGTTGGGTCGACCGCAGCAAGCTGCAGCCGTTGCCGGTGGCCGTGCCAACGCTGCAGGACTGGGCGGGCGACTGGAAGGACGGCGACAACGGCCTGCGCATCACCGTGCAGGGCGGGCAACTGCATGTGGAGGGTGACGCCTACTGGCCCTCTGCCAACCCCACGCCGGAGCAGCGTCCCTACGGGCCGAACATGGGCCAGGTGGAAGCGCGCGCCGCGCCGCGTGGTGCCGATGTCGAGTTCGTCGAGGACACCTGCAAGGTGCGCGTGCATTCGCTGGGTGAGGTGCTGATCGTGGCCGACAACAGCGAGTGCGGAGGCATGAACGTGCGCTTCAATGGCGTGTACCTGCGCGCGGGCACGCGCTGACCCCGTCGAAAGGCAACCGGTCAGTAGATCCACGCCATGCGTGGATGCGGTTCGCGGACCCATCGGCGGGGCCAGAGCCCTTTTGCGGGCGAAAGGGATCCGACCCCGAAGTTACCGCCGCCGTTCCAGCCACCACAGCAGCGATGCGCACAACACGAACGCCAACCACCACGGCCAGCGTGAGCCCGCCACGGGTTGCGTCACTGACGCATCCGGCGGCGTGCTGGCAGCCAACGCCTGCGTGGTCGCATCGATCATCACCTGCCGATGCAGCGTCGGTGCATCCTTCGGGTCGAACACATAGCGCCAGACAACGCTGTCGCCATGCTGCAGGCGCTGCCAGCCTGCCTCACGGGGCCACCAGCCGGCGCAGCGCAGTGCCGACGTCGCGCCATCGATGATCAGGGGTATATCGTCGCCGCGCTTGTTGAAGACCTGCAGCGGCGCCTGCACGCCGCACAGCATCTGCCGTTCGCCTGCCCAGCTGATCGGCTGCGGTGACCACAGTGCATCACCGCTGCCCTGTGCGCGTGCCAGGGTGGCCACCACACTGCTCCACAGTTCGCCGTGGCGATCATCGCGACCGGCCAGCACCCAGCGCCAGCTGTCGGTGAGTGGCAGCAGGCCGACGCGCCCCTTGCCGGCCGCGCGCCAGCCGCCGACGGCCTTGCCGCCCCGATCGTGCAGCAGTGCGTTGCTGCCCGGTGCCTGCAACGCCAGTGCTTCCAGCGAAGGCAGCGCAGCGCTGTGCGAGCTGCGGTCGGCTTCTTCGCCGTAGCCGGTTGGCAGTGTGCCGGCGGCAAGCGGGCCACGCCGTGCGGCGAGGATCGCGCTTTCGCCATCACCGGGAAGTGCGAGGGTGTGGCTGCTGCCATCGCCCTGCACTGGCAGGCCAAGATCGAGCAGGCGCTGGCGCGCACTGGCCGAAGGTGCCCCGGCACTTCGTACCAGTACACCCAGACCCTCGCGCAGCGCATGGCGCACGACGGCCAGCTGGCCTGCACTCAGGGCCGCCACGCTGCGTTCGTCCAGCAGCAGCAGGTCGCTGCGCGCCAGCGTTGCAGCATCGATCGAGACCACGCCATCGCCCACGCTGAGCCCGGCCCCGGTATCGGCCTGCACCTGCATGCGGAGGCCGGCATCGGCGGCCCAGCGGCGCAGGTACTTCAGTTCCGGGCCGGGTGCGCTGGCACGCACCAACAGGCGCAAGGGCGTTGCCGGCAAGGTCTGCTGCGGCACCGGTACGGTATCCACCACATGGCCTTCGGTGTCGAGCAGGCGCAGCCGGAACACGCTGCGGCCTTCGGCACGGGCGATGCCGGTGAGCTGGACGCGACCGTCGTCGGCAACGTCCATGCGATCGACCACGCTGTCGGCCGGGTCCAGCAGCTCGGCCTTCGCCTTTGCCGCGCCACGCGCCTGCGCCTGTACCTCGAAGCGTCCGCCGGGAGCGACGTCGGCCGGTGGCTGCAGCGCGACCCAGCCGCGCGGTGCGGGTGCTGCCTGCCAACGCACGTCGCCCGGCAACGCCGCGTCGCGATCGCGTGCGACCAGTCCGGCGCCAACGAGCGTGAGCGTGGAGGCCGGGTGTTGGCGCAGCGCGGTGGCCAGGTCGGGAACGCGCTGTGCGCCGGGCACATCGGCAGCTTCCGGCAACAGCAACAGCGGGCCTTCGCTGGCCGGAAGTGCGCCGGCCTTGCCGGCATCGATTCCGAGCACGACCAGCCCGCCTGCGGGTTGCTGGCGGGTGGGTGGCACCAGGCAGAAATACAGCAGCGTGGCGACGACGATCTGCAGTGCGATCACGCTCCACCGGCGGCCCGGGTGCGCGGTGCTTCCACGCAACTGGCGCACGCTGGCGATGACCACGACCACAGCGAGTGCCAGCGCAATCCACAGGTTCAGGCTGGAGGCGTTCATGGCTGCGCCTCCAGCGCATCGAGGTAGCGCTGGCCCATCGCATCGGCCGCACTGCGCCGCATCGCCTGCGGCAGTGGACGCTGCAGCGCCCGCCACAGCTGCGCGCGCAGGCGCTGACGACAGTCGCCGCAGTCGGGCTCGATGCGCAGCTGCTCGATGGCCGCGGCCAGATCCAGTGCATCGGGCAGGTAGGCCGCGTTGCGTTGCTGCCAGGCCGCGAGCGCATCGAGATCCGGTGCGCCGTTGTCATCACCGAGGCGTTGCCAGGCTTCAACGATGGCCGGATCTGGCGGAGTGCGCGCAGCCAACGGCAGTTCACGACTGGCCAGCCCGGCGCGATCACCGCCGAGGCGACGGCCTTCATCGATCGGCGGCAGCTCCGGCCCAACCCGGGCCAGATAGATGCGTTCGGCCTGCTGTACCTGCTTGATGAAGCCCAACGCCTTGTAGGCGAAGGGCAATGCCTGTTCCGGACGGCCCTGGCGCAGCTCGCCTTCGGCCGACCACATCTGGTCCAGCGCGGCCTTCAACGTGGCGCGGGTCTGCGGATCGAGCAGGGTGGCCGCTTCGGCGTGGTCATGGGTGTGTCCGTATTCGGAGAGCACGTCGGTGTCGCTGCCGAATACCGGCGGCGTATCGCGGTTGTCCGCCTTGCCGCCGTGATCATGGCCATGCGCGTCGTGCGCCCCACCATCGGCGCCATGGTCGTGATCGTGATCGTGATCGCTGTCGTGATCGTCTGCGGCCGGCGTATCGCTGGTGGGCAGGTCGCTGGTCGGCGGCGGCTTCGGCGCACCTTCGCTTTCCTCGCCCAGGAACTGGCCGTAGCGCAGGCGCAGGATGCGCTGGTCGACACCGATCGCATCGCTGCGCTTCACGAAGTCCTCGGCGGCCAGGCTGCGTCGCTGGCGGATCAGCGCTTCGGCATCGATGATGATCTGCCGCTGGCTGCGGAAGTACGCAGGCAGGGTTTTCCTGATTCGGCCTTCCAGCTCTGCACCGAGCGCGACTTCGGCGCTGGGCAGGCGCAGGATCACGCTGCTGCTGCGCCCGGTCTGCGGCGTGGGTGCATGGTTGTCGCGTACCTCCAGCTGGGCGATCACATCGTTGCCGGGCTGCGCGCCCAGCGCAGCCAGATCAAGGGTGTGGGCGAAGCGCCGCGCGGTGGCTTCGCCGCTGCCGGCAAGCGTGACGCTGCGCTTCACGAAGGTGATGTTCTCACCGCTGCCCTGGGTGGTGGTGATCGACAGCGTTGCCTGCGCCGCGACACCGTAATCGTCGCTGGCCTCGAAGCGCAGCGCCCACTGCCGTTGCCCCGGCGTGCCCAGCACCAGGCTGGCCGTGGGCTCCAGTACGCGCACGCTGGGTGCACGGTCGGCCACCACATCCAGCCGATGCAGGCGGGTCTCTGCCAGTGCCGGTTCGCTCACCACGCGGTACAGCACTGGCGTGCGTGCCACATCCTGCGCCTGCCACTGTCCTTCGTGCTCGCTCAGTGGCAACCGGCGACCATCGTGGAACTGCAGCCATGCCTTGTCCGGGGCGCGGTCGAAGCGCAGGGACCAGGACAGCCGGCTGTCGGCGGCGACCTTGGCGTCCAGTGCATTCCGGGTAAGCGTGGCCTGGCCGGTATAGGCCGGCGCGTCGATGCGCAGGCGGGTGGACTGCAGGCGCAGCGGGCCTGCGGCAGCCGTGCTGCCAGGTGCCGACGTGTGGGCAGGCGCGGAACCGGGGTTCGAACGCGGCCAGCCGAGTGTCAGCACAACAATGGCCAGGCCTGCGATCCAGCACAGCGCCAATGCCCCGCGCGGCCAGCGCGGACGCAGCTCCGGCATCGCGCGTTCCAGCGTGGCCAGCACATGCGCACGCTGGCGCTGCTGCAGCGGATTGAGCGTGGCGGCATCGGCGAACAGCAGGTCGGCACTGTCCTCGCTGGCACCGCTGCCATCGAGCTGGCGCTGCAGCCATTGCCGGTCCAGCTGGCGGGCATGCGCGGTGGCGAAGGCCGCACACACGAGCAGGCTGACCGTACCGACGACGCAGGCGATATCGAAGCCTGCCAGACGCAGGGCCAGCACCGCCGCAGCCAGTGCCCATGGCAGGCCCAGCAGCAGGGTGATGAGCGCACGGCGACGGCGTGCGCGTTGCCAGGCGTGCTGCAGGGTGTTCATGCGCCCACCCTGCGCTGGGCACTGCTGGCCATCCAGCGTTCCAGCGCGAACAGCAGCACGATGGCCAGCAACAGCCAAGGTGTCGGCTCACGCAGCGGCGGTGTTGCAGCAGGCAATACGGCCCGGCGCGGTGCGTGGTCACGTGCGTCGCCCAGGCGCGGGGCCGTGGGCGGCTGCAACGCCAGCAGCAGGGCACGTGGCAGGCGCGGATCGCGCAGCGCAGCGTTGCTGGCGGCATTCCAGTCGCCCGGCAGCGCCAGCAGAGAGCCGTGGCCGATGCGTTGCTGCCACAGCAGCGGTGCGCCCTCGGCGTCGCGCAGCAGGATGCGGGCGCTGGCAGCAGGCTTGCCGGCGGTTACGATACGACCGCCGTCGCGCAACCACGCCTGCCAGTTTGCTGGCAGTGCATCGCTGCGGCTCCACACGCCGATCTCGCCGCGTTCGGGCAGGGCATCCCCCGCCAAGGGCGAGGGCAGTGCCTGCACGCCCCACGCGCGCTGCAGTGCGTTCAACCAGTGCTGAGCAGTGGCGGATGCCTCGCCGTGTACGCGTAGCCGCGGCAGTGCCGCTGCAATCTGCGGCGGGGTGACCGGCATCGGCTGCGTGTGCCATCGCACCTCGCGCGACAGCTGCAGGCGGGCGCCATCCAGGCCGGGCAGGGGATCGGGAACGTGCACGGCCAACGCGGTGCCCGCGGGCAGCTGCGCGTCCAGTTCGCGCAGCAGGCTGGGCAGGGACGCGCTGGACGCAGGCGGTGCTTGGTCGATGGCGGGGAAGCCGGGTGCCAGCCAGTGCCAGGTGCGGTCCGCAGCGGAACCACGCAGTGCAGCGGCGTCCAGCCCAGGGGCCACCACCGTCCACGCATCGGGGGCGGGAGCGGGGCCGGTCAGCGCAGGTCGTGCCAACAGCAAGGCCAATGCAGCCAGCAGCAACAGGCGCACCAGCAGCAACGGCCAGTCATCGAAGCGGATGCGTTGGCGCGGCCGGATCTGTGCACGCAGCCAGCGCAGCGCGGCGAAATCCAGTGGCGTATACGGATGGCGGCGGGCGAGGTGGATCAGCAGCGGCAGCAGCCCTGCGGCGAGCGCGGCGAGGCCGAGCGGGAACAGCAGGGTCATGCACCGCCCCCACGGCCGAACAGCGCCTGCAGCGCCTGGTCCAGAGGCTGGTCGAGCCAGCCGGTGGCACTGGCGATGCCGCTGGCCTGCAGGCGCGCATGCAATGCGCTGCGTGCATCAGCGAAGCGCTGCAGGTAGTCGGCGCGGATCGCCGCGCCGTCGCCCAACAGTTCCTCGCCGGTTTCCGGGTCGCGGAAGCGATGGCCGGCGTCGAACGGGAAGTCGCGCTCGTCGGCGGTCAGGATCTGCAGCAGTGCCACTTCGCGGTGTGCGCTGGCCAGTTGTTCCAGCAGCACGATGCCGGCATCGTCGAAGCCGTCGCCGATCGCCAGCAACAGGTCGCCCGGGCGCACGCGCTCCCACAGCGGCCGAAGGCGATCGGCCGCAGGCCAGGCGCCGCGCGCCTGCAAGGAATGCAGTTGCAGATGCACGCGATCACGCTGGCGTGCGCCGTTCGCCGCGGGGACCAGCTGCAGGCCATCGCCATTGATCGCCAGCAGGCCGAAACGGTCACCCTGCTGCAGGGCCAGCTCAACCACGCAGGCGGCCACGCCGCGCATATGGTCCAGACGTGTGCGCGGCGGTGCCGCGCGATCCGCCTGGTTGGCCGAAGCGGTGGCGTCGAGCAGCAGCCAGACCGTGATCGGGCTTTCGCGTTCGGACTCGCGCACGAAGAAGCGGTCCGAGCGGGCGTACAGCTTCCAGTCGATCTGGCGCAGTTCGTCCCCGGGCTCGTAGGCACGGTACTGGGCGAATTCGAGACCGGCACCGCGGCTGCGGCTGGCGTGCTGGCCGATGCCACTGGCACCGCTGGCCAGGCGCGGCCGCAACCGCAGCAGGCGCAGGCGCGCACGCAGTTCCGGTGGCAAGGTCAGCGGGGTACCGGCGTTCACGCGTGGATCAACCCGGGAACGGCACGGCCTGCAGCAGGGCGGCGACCACGTCGTCGGCACGCTTCTGCTCGGCCTCGGCGGCGAACGACAGCAGCAGGCGATGGCGCATCACCGGCGCGGCCAGTGCCTGCACATCCTCGCGGGTGGCGGCGAAGCGGCCCTGCAGCAGCGCACGTGCTTTCGAGGCGAGCACCAGCGACTGACCCGCACGCGGGCCGGCACCCCACTTCACCCACTGGTTGATCGCTGCGGGTGCGCCATCACCGGGCCGGCTGGCACGCACCAGGCGGGTGATCCAAGCCAGTACATCCGGGCTGACATGCACCTGGCGCACCGCGGCCTGCAGAGCGATCACGGACTCGGCATCCATCACCTTCGGCACCGCGTCGGTGGCACCGCCGGTGGTCTGTTCCAGGATCTGCCGCTCTTCGTCTTCGCTCGGGTAATCCACCAGAACGTGCAGCAGGAAGCGGTCCAGCTGTGCTTCCGGCAGCGGGTAGGTGCCGGCCTGCTCGATCGGGTTCTGCGTGGCCAGCACGAAGAACGGCGCGGGCAGCGCATAGGTGATGCCGGCGTAGCTGACCGTGCGCTCCTGCATGGCTTCCAGCAGTGCGGCCTGGGTCTTGGGCGGGGTACGGTTGAGTTCGTCGGCCAGCAGCAGGTTGGTGAAGATCGGGCCTTGCTGGAAACGGAAATGGCGATGGCCGGTGCCGTGGTCTTCCTCCAGCAGCTCGGTGCCGAGGATGTCGCTGGGCATCAGGTCCGGGGTGAACTGCACGCGCCGGAACTGCAGCTCCAGCGCCTGGCCGAGTGAGCGCACCAGCAGGGTCTTGCCGAGGCCCGGCGCCCCTTCCAGCAGGCAGTGGCCGCCGGCCAGCAGGCCGATCAGCAGCTGTTCGACCACGGTGTTCTGGCCCACCACGGCGCGTGCGAGCGCAGCGCGCAGATCGTGCAGGCGCGGCAGCAGGGAATCGAGGTCGGGGGCGGTCATGGGCGTGCAGGTCCTATCAATTGTTCAACGCGTACATCACGATGTTGACGCCGAAGCGGGTGTTGTCTTCGGCCAGGAAACGCTTGTTGCGCCAGTCGTAGTCCCACTCGCAGCCATAGTCCTTGTTGCTGTAGAGCAGGCCCAGGCGGCCACCGACCTCGATGCCCTTCAGGTAGTCGTGCACCAGGTCGTCGCCCCAGCCGTTGAGTTCGAAGCTGGTGGCGGGCGGGCCATCCGGGAAGCGGAAGAAGCTGCGGTACAGCGCGTGGCTGTTGGGCAGCTTCTGCAATGCCTTCGGGCCGAACAGGCGGCCCATCTGCGCCTCGAACGAGGTGGCGAACAGGCCGTCGATGTCATGGTTGCAGTCGTCGACGAAGACGAAGCCGCCATTGCGCACGTAGCGCACGAAGTTCTGCCGTTCGGCGGCGTTGAACTCCACCAGCGTATGCCCGGCCAGGTAGCAGAAAGGCGCCTCCAGCATGCGCGGGTCGGCCAGCGCCACCACGTGCTCCTGCGGATCCACGCGCAGCGAGGTGTAGTCGATCAGCGAGGTGATCAGGTTGGACGGCATGCGCGCGTCCACGTCCCAGTCACCGGAGTCGTACTGCAGGCGGGTGAACCAGAAGTCGTAACGCGAACTGCGCGGGCTTGCCTGCGCCCAGGCCGGCAGTGCCGCCGCCGAAGCGGCAGCGGCCAACCAGCGCAGGCAGGCCCGGCGATCCATCAGACAGCGTCGGACAGCGAGGTGAAGGTGAAATCGCGCAGCTTCATCGGCGGGATCATCATCACGTAGCTGGATTCATCACCGGCCACGCGCACCGGCTTGCCCAGTTCTTCGATGTTGTTGAGCATGATCACCGGCGACTCGTTGAAGCGGAAGTTCTTCACCGGATGCTTGATCTGGCCGTTCTCGATGTAGAAGGTGCCGTCGCGGGTCAGGCCGGTCAGCAGCACGGTCTGCGGATCGACCATGCGGATATACCAGGTGCGGGTGACCAGGATGCCCTTCTGGGTGCCGCGCACCAGCTCGGCGGTGCTCTTGTCGCCACCGCTCATCAGCAGGTTGCCCGGCGAGGCCTTGGCGGTCTTGCCCTGCTTCTGTGCCCAGAAGCGCGAGTAGTCCAGGTTGGCGATCTTGCCGTTCTCGATGATGGCGATGCGCTCGCGCGGCAGGCCCTCGTTGTCCCACGGCAGCACCGGTGCATCCGGATGCCACGGGTCGGCGATCATGGTCACGCGCGGGTCGTAGACCTGCTCGCCCAGCTTGTTGCCGCCGCCCTTCTTGGACAGGAAGCTGCGGCCTTCATCGGCCGAGCGTGCGCTGAAGAAGTTCATCATGAAGCTGATCAGGCCCGCCGCCGCAGCCGGCTCCAGGATCACCGTGTACTTGCCCGGCTCCAGCGCCTTGGCTTCGGCCGATTCAGTGGCCTTGCGCATGGCGATGCGGATGTCCTGGTCCGCCTTGAAGTCCGCCGCGTCCTTCAGGTTGCGGCCGACCCAGCCCGAACCACGGCCATCTTCAGTGCGCACGGTGCAGGTGTAATCGAAGTTGGTGGTGCGCTGGTAGGCGAAGTTGCCGTTGCTGTTGGCGGTGGCCTGGAAGCCCTGGCCGTCCTCGAGGAAGCCGGCGGCGATCAGGCCGTGGCCACGGCACGGGGCGATCGAATCGGCGGCGACCTTGGCACGGAAGGCCGGATCGATCGCGGCGGTGGATTCGCTGAAGGTCGGGCTGGCGCGGTAGCTCTGCTTGCCGATGGCCGGCATGAACTCCGGGTTCTCCGGGGCCAGGCGGGCCAGGTCTTCGGCGCGGCGTACCACGCGCTCCAGCGCGGCATCGTCGAACTCGTTGATCGAGGCGGTGCCCACGCGCTTGCCGAAGGCGACGGTGACCGCCAGTTCGGTGTTGTCGACGATGCCGCTGGTGGAGACATTGTTCAGCGCGAAACGGATGTTGCCGCTGATCGCGCCAGCCAGCACGGCGGTGCACTCATCGGCCTTGGACAGGGCGATGACCTTGTCGAGGATGGCCTTGGCCTGGGCTTCGGTGAAGATACTCATGGTGTAAGGGCTCCTGACCGATCAGCCGAGGCTGCGTGCGGTGTTGATGACGTTGATGCCGTTGAAGCGCGCGGTGGACGAGCCGTGCGAGACCGCCGAGACCTGCCCCGGCTGGCCCTTGCCGTCGAAGAACGAACCGCCCAGGCGGTAGTCGCGCTCGTCGGCCACGGCGGTGCAGGCGTTCCAGAACTCCGGCGTGCGGATCTGGTAGGCCACGTCTTCCAGCATGCGGGTGATCTGGCCGTTCTTGATCTCGTAGAACAGCTGGCCGCCGAACTGCGCGTTGTAGCGCTGCTGGTCGATCGAGAACGAACCATCACCGATGATGTAGATGCCGTTCTCCACGTCCTTGATCAGGTCCGGCACGCTCAGTGGCTTCTTGCCCGGCGCCATCGACACGTTGGCCATGCGCTGGAACTGCACGCTGGACCACGAATCGGCATAGCAGCAACCGTCGGACTCGGTCTTGCCGAGGATGTGGGCCTGGTCGCGGATGGTCTGGTAGTCCACCAGCTTGCCGTTGCTGATCAGATCCCAGCGCTTGCACTTCACGCCTTCATCGTCGTACGCCACCGCGCCGAGGCTGCCCGGCTGGGTCTTGTCGGCGAAGATGTTGACCAGCTCACTGCCGTACTGGAAATGCTGCTCGCGCTTGTCCAGCGTGGCGAAGCTGGTACCGGCGTAGTTGGCTTCGTAGCCGAGCACGCGGTCCAGTTCCAGCGGGTGGCCGATCGACTCGTGGATGGTCAGCCAGGTGTGTGACGGGTCCAGCACCAGGTCGTACTTGCCTGGCTTCACCGACGGCGCCTTCAGCTTCTCCTGCGCCTGCCTGGCGGCGGCGATGGCGTCCTCCTTCATGTCGTAGGAGGAGCTGTAATTGACCACGCCATTGGGGCCGACCACCTTGCCGGCGGCGGCGCCATCCAGGTACTCGTAGCCCAGGCCCATCGGCGAGGACAGGCCCGAACGGGTACGGAACTTGCCGCTGGACTTGTCGATGGCGGTGACCGTCATCGGGGCCCAGATGCGGTGCACGTCCTGGTCGATGTAGGAACCGTCCGTGGAGGCGAAGTACTTCTGCTCGTTGACCAGGAACAGCATCGAATTGACGAAGCTGGCACCGGCACCCATCGCCGCAGCGTTGACGTCCAGCAGCAGGCCGACCTTGTCCTTGATCGGCACCTCCATCGCGTTCTTGCGGATCGGCGTGCGCCAGCTCACCTCGCCCACGCCTGGCGCCTTGGCCAGCTGCACCGGCGCGGTCTGCACGCCGGCGTTGGCCTTGGCGATTGCTGCCGCCTGCTGTGCGGCCTTGGCCACATCGGCAGTGCCCAACGCGTTGGTGGCGGCGAAGCCCCACGCACCGTTGACGATCACACGGATGCCCACGCCGGTGGACTCGGTGTTCACCACGTTCTGCACCTTGTCCTCGCGGGTGATCACGAACTGCCGCAGGTAGCGGCCGATGCGCACGTCGCAGTAGGTGGCGCCAGCGCTGCGTGCGGCCTGCAGGGCGGCGTCGGCCAGGCGCTTCTTCAGCGCCGGGTCGAGGCTGGACTGCAGCTGCTCGGCGGCGATCACCTTGCCGAAGAAGGAGGGCACGATCAGCCCGCCCGCGGTAAGCCCGGTCAGGGCCAGGAAGTCACGTCTTTGCAAGGCTGCTCTCCATGTCGAAGGATGGGTGGCTCAAGCGCCGAGACTGCGCGCGGTGTTGATGATGTTGATGCCGTTGAAGCGGGTGGTGGACGAACCGTGCGAGACCGCCGAGACCTGGCCGGGCTGGCCCTTGCCGTCGAAGAACGAACCGCCGAGACGGAAGTCACGCTCGTCGCAGATGGCGGAGCAGGCGTTCCAGAACTCCGGCGTACGGATCTGGTAGGCCGCATCCTCGACCATGCCGGCGATCTTTCCGTCCTTGATCTGGTAGTACAGCTGGCCACCAAACTGCGCGTTGTAGCGCTGCTGGTCGATCGAGTACGAGCCCCGGCCGTGGATGTAGATGCCGTTCTCCACGTCCTTGATCATGTCTTCGACGCTGAGTGGCTGCTTGCCCGGTGCCAGCGAGACATTGGCCATGCGCTGGAACTGCACGCTGGACCACGAATCGGCATAGCTGCAGCCATGCGATGCATCGCGGCCGAGGATGTGTGCTTCATCGCGGGTGGCCTGGTAATCGACCAGCACGCCGTCGCGCACCAGGTCCCAGCGCTGGGTCTTCACCCCTTCATCGTCGTAGCCGACCGCACCGAGGCTGCCCGGCTGGGTCTTGTCGGCGAAGAAGGTGACGATGTCGCTGCCCCAGCGGAAGCCGGCATCGCGCTTGTCCAGCGTAGCGAAGCTGGTGCCGGCGTAGTTGGCCTCGTAGCCGAGCACGCGGTCCAGCTCCAGCGGGTGGCCGACGTTCTCGTGGATGGTCAGGAACAGGTTGGACGGGTCCAGCACCAGGTCGTACTTGCCGGGCTTCACCGACGGCGCCTTCAGTTTCTCGCGGGCGTGGCGGGCGGCGGCGATGGCGTCCTCGACCGGGTCGTAGGAATCGCGGTAGGCGGTGATGCCACCGGGCAGCTGCACCTTGCCGCGTGCATCGCCATCAAGGAACTCATAGCCCATGCCCATCGGCGACGACAGGCCGGCGCGGGTGCGGAACCTGCCGCTGGCCTTGTCGATGGCGGTGGCGGTGAACGGCAACCAGATGCGGTGGATGTCCTGGTCGATGAACGAGCCGTCGCTGGACGCGAAGTACTTCTGTTCGTTGACCAGGAACAGGGTGGAATTGATGTAGTCGGCGCCCGCATTCAGCGCGGCGGCATTGAGTGCCAGCAGCAGCTCGACCTTGTCCTGGATCGGCACTGCCATCGCATTGCGGCGCACGGGCGTCTGCCAGCGTACCTCGCCGACCGAAGGCGTCGGTGCCAGCTGTACCGGCCGGGTCTGGATGGCGGCATTGGCGCGCGCGATCGCGACGGCCTGCTCGACCGCGGCGCGCACCGCGGCTTCGGTCTGTTGATGGGTTGCCGCAAAGCCCCAGGCGCCGTTGACGATCACCCGCACGCCCACACCGGACGACTCGCGGTTGGTCACATTGCCGACCTGGTGCTCGCGGGTGATGACCGACTGGTTGAGGTAGCGGCCAATGCGCACATCGCAGTAGCTGGCCTTGGCGGTGCGTGCGGCTGTCAGCGCGACCTCGGCCAGGCGCCGCCGCTGGGCGGTATCAACCGGCGCCAGCAGCTGCTCGGCAGCGATGGTACGGGAATGCGGCAGCAGCAGGCCCGCCAGGCCCAGACCGGAAAAAGCCAGGAACTCACGTCGTTGCACAGCGTTTCTCTCTCTCGCTTGCGTGCGGTTGGCAACGGGCCGGACCGATCACGTCAACTGCCCGACTTTCGCCAGCGCGGCGCGCGGGGACAAGTGACTGCAGTCATGGTTGGGGAGGGTTTCGGCAGGGCTGCGCCCTGCACCTGCTCAATGCAACGGCAACGGCCAAAGCCAGAGCCAGAGCGGCATTCCGTGGGATGGCGGGGCGGTGTGGGTGGGCAGGACACGCCGTAAACCCGTCCCTGGGGGCTCGATGGCGCCATCCATGGCGCCAACGGTCCTGCCCACCCACACCGCCCCACCTCTGACAGCTGGCCGGTGGCTGTTGGAAACTGCGATGGTTGTCCGAGCGGCTGTTGGTAGGTGTCGACCTTGGTCGACACATCTGTCAGATATCGAAATTCATCGGGGGTCAGAGCCCGTTGCGCAGCAACGGGATCCGACCCCGTGCTCCGACAGATCGCGGAGGTCTGTCGAAGGCGGGGTGGGTCCGGTTGAGGGGGCGTGAGCCGCATGGATGCGGCGACCGAGCTTACATGGACGTACTTGCAGCGTCCCCCTCAACCGGACCCACCCCGCCATCCCACGGATAGCCTGCTTTTGAATTTGACGTGGCTGTTGCCGTTGCTGTGGCTTGAAGCAGGTGCAGGGCTGCAAGCCCTGCCGAGCAACACCCCCTCGTGCACAATGGGGCCGACCCCCGCCTGGACACCGTCCTGATGTCGAGCAAGCCGTATTCAGAAGCCTGCGAGCGCAACCGCGAACCGATCGCCGCCGCACTCGACCCGTGGATGGGCGACCGTCATCGGCTGCTGGAAATCGGCAGCGGCACCGGCCAGCACGCGGCCTTCTTCGCCGAGCGCTGGCCGTGGCTGCGCTGGCAGCCCAGCGACCACCCGGACCACCTGCCCGGCATCGAGGCCTGGCGCGCGGAGGCGGCGCTGCTCAACCTGTTGCCGCCCGTGGCGCTGCAGGTGGAACTGCCGCCGGCACCGGGCCTGACCCTGCCCGAGGGCAGCACCTTCGATGCGGCGTTCACTGCCAATACCCTGCACATCATGGGCTGGGAGCACGTGCAGGCGTTGTTCGCCGCGCTGCCGCCGCTGCTGCGCCACGGCGCGCTGCTGGCGGTCTACGGCCCGTTCAACTACGGCGGCCGCTACACCAGCGACAGCAACGCGCAGTTCGATGCCTGGCTGAAGGCGCGTGACCCGCGCAGCGGCATCCGCGACGTGGAAGCTGTGCAGGCGCTGGCCGAGGACAACGGCTTCACCCGCCTGCGCGACGTGGCGATGCCGGCCAACAACCGACTATTGCTGTGGCGGTTGGGCTGATCAGGTCGCGGGTTGTTCGAATTGCCGAAGGCAGCGCTCGCAACTATTGCGGATTTCTCCAAACAGCCTTTGTAGAACTTCATGTTCTATTCCTTCCGCACGCAACTCGTTCAGTACTCGCAATGCGATGTGGGGTAGGAGTGATGCCATGGAAAAGAGCATGTAGGTTGCCTTGCCCAAGTCAACCTTCATCGACTCGGCAGTTTTCAGCCAGTCGTTCAGTCCAATTTCCCACCAGCGATAGTGATTGCCTATCTTCATGGCCATCTTGATCTTTCGCTTTTGAATGTGCTGATAGGGCAGGGCGCTGGACACATCGTAGAGGGGCGCGAGTCTGACTTTCCCAGCGGCCCCGATTAGCATTGAGTAATTTTTTGCGTGTGCATCAGTGCCGCCGATCAGATAGTTGAACATCAGCGCTTGAAGAAGAGCTTCCACGTCGACAGTTGGCTGGCTTGAGTGCTCCCACAGGACTCTGGACAGATCTGCCGGCCCGGGACCTCCTTGGCTCTGATACTTGATGTGAGGCATTACACCTAGGGCCTGGCAGAAGTCCTCCTGATGAACTCGCTTCCATTTCCCTGCCTCGCAGTATCGGTCGTAACGCTCAACACTGATTGCGGTCTGATCACCGAATACAATCATCTCCGCTGATGCAGCAGATGCACCAAGTGCGCGGGCGAGTCTCAGGCAAAATACCTCGTTTTCTACGAACCCATCGAAGTCACTATTCGGTGGCTTTAGAATGTGGGTTGTTGGAATCCGGCCAGAAGGAATTGCCCAGCTACCATCTTCTTGTCGAAGCAGTGCGATCTTGGCCTGTGCGCCGGCGAGGCTAAATTGGCCTACATCAGTGGGCTGTCTGCTTGCAGGCTGACCAATACCAATCCTCGAAAGCCGTTCTCCAACCTGCTGATTAGTAAGCGGTACCAGTAGATCATCTTCTCCCGCCAGAATGGAGTTGAGCCGTTCATCGCGGACGAATTGCACAGCCCCAGCGCAGTCCTCGCCTACATGACTCAGAATACCAACGGGATTGCGGGGGGACACATGAAATTGTGATGCCCACCGCTGCAGGAGCGACTCGTTGTCAGGCAGGAGGCCCCAAAGGACGGCAGCGACTTTGTCGGAAGAGTTGACGTCGCCGGCAAGGGGAAGCGAAAGGGAAAGCGGGAAAGCTCTCGCTGCACTCCTCCATTCGGCGAGATAGCTGAACTCCGGGTGCCCGCGCGAACCTTGGGTCAGGCGTCCCGAAATCTGACCGGAAAGAAGTACGTTGAGTGCCATGTCTATGACTATTTGGATGGTTTTTGGAATATTTCGCAATCAGCGTTTGACACGGCTCCTGAGGCGTTCCAATTGCTGCATCGTCGGCATTTCCATGTACTCCCTAAGGTGCTTCATGGCCGCATTCTCCATGGCTAGGTTAGCCTTCTTCAAAGCTGGAGATTCGAGAACCTCGGCGACTTGCTTTAGCAAGGGATCCTCCATGAGGCTTGAAGCGGCCTTTACTGTAGGATTCTGCAGAGCACGATAGATAGTCTCAAATGCTTCATTTTCCATCGGCCATGTTGGTCCTGGCAGAGAAAGCGAAGCTCTTATGAGTGAGTTCTGAAGTTCTACGTCGTTTGCCAGCGACGTCGCGTCAGCTGGTGAGCTCTTGTAACGGTCAACAATCTCGTCGATGTCGGCCGTCTGAGGCTCCACCGAATTCAGGTTAGGTGCTTGAGATGTGATTTCTGGCTCAACGATCAATGAAAGACCGAGAACGTTCATTACACGCAGTACAAGTTGCAGTTCCGCGCGCGGCTTGCCCTTCTCGATTTCAATGATCCATTGACGGCTGACGCCAGCCTCGCGAGCCAAACGCGCTTGGTCCCATGCTCGAGCCTTACGCTGGCTCCGGATCAGGTTTCCAAGCTCCTGTGCGGTTCTGATCGCTGTCATGAAACCAAGGTATGCGAACGTTGACATTGATGCAAATGCCAGCGTTCGCATTCATTTGGTCAGAAGCCCTGCTTAGCTTCGCCCGTTGGGCGGCCTAGGAAAGTAAGCGAACGACGACATTTGACCAATGTCAGCCTTCGATGACTTTTGCGCTTCAAGCCACCTGCACGATGTGCAGCGCCTTCGGGTTGCGCCACTGCGCCAGCAGCGTGGCTTCGCGCGCCTTGGCCTGCGCGAAATGCGCTTCCTTGACGTGGCCGAAGCCGCGGATGTGCTCGGGGACGCTGGCAATCTCCACCGCCAGCGCCAGGCGGTCGTCATCCAGGCCATCCAGCAGCAGCTGCACGGTGGCCTCGTAGTCGCCGATCAGCTTGCGCTCCATGCGGCGCTCCTCGGTACGGCCGAACACATCAAAGCGGCCGCCGCGCAGGAACTTCAGCTTCGCCAGCAGGCCGAAGGCCTTGAACATCCACGGGCCGTATTCCTTCTTCAGCAACCGGCCCTGCTCGTCCTTCTTCGCGAACAGCGGCGGCGCCAGGTGGAAGCGCAGCTGGTAGTCGCCCTCGAACTGCTGTTGCAGGCGGCGCTGGAAGTCGCCGCTGGTGTACAGGCGCGCCACTTCGTACTCGTCCTTGTAGGCCATCAGCTTGAACAGGTAGCGGGCCACAGTCTCGGTCAGCGCGGTGGAACCGCCGATGCGATCGGCCTCGGTGGCGCGTACGCGTGCCACCAGATCACGGTAACGCTTGGCGTAGGCGGCATCCTGGTATTCGACCAGGAAGGCGGCACGGCGCTCGATCATTTCATCCAGCGAGCGCGACAGGCGCGCGTCGTCCAGCGGCAGGAAGGCGACGTCGCCGCCATGCGAGGGCAGGCCGCGCAGCTCGCGTTCGTCAGCGGTGTTGCGCGGTGCCGCAGTTGCACCCCATTCGTTGCCTTCCCACTCGCCCGGCGGCAGCGGGTGCAGCGGGCCCGGGGTGGATTCGGTATCGGTGTGGCGGTTGCGCACCAGGCCGGCGGCCTGCTGCACGGCCTGCGGATCGACGGCGGCCAGGCGGCCCCAGGCGAACGCCTGCTGGTTCATCGCCACGGCCGCGCCATTCAACTCGATGGCGCGCATCAGCGATTCGAACGACAGCGGCACCAGGCCCTGCTGCCAGGCGTAGCCGAGGATGAACAGGTTGGCGGCGATGGCATCGCCCAGCAGCGCAGTGGCCAGCTGGGTAGCATCCAGCAGCAGCGGCTCCTGGCCGCCCAGGGCCACGCGCACACCGGCGACGATGTCGGCGGCGGGGAACTGCATGTCCGGACGGGTGGTGAACGTGCCCGGCATCGCTTCGTAGGTGTTCAGCACCACCTGCGAACGTCCGGCGCGCACCTTCGACAGGGCCCAGTAGTCATTGACTACCACCATGTCGCAGCCCAGCACCAGGTCGGCCTCACCGGCGGCGATGCGCACGGCGTGGATGTCATCCGGGCGGCGGGCGATGCGGATGTGCGTGGTCACCGCGCCACCCTTCTGCGCCAGGCCGGTCTGGTCCAGCACGGTCGCACCCTTGCCTTCCAGGTGACCGGCCATGCCCAGCAGCGCGCCGATGGTCACCACGCCGGTACCGCCGACGCCGGTGATCAGGATGTTCCAGGGCTGTTCCAGGGTGCCGCGGATGGTCGGTGCCGGCAGGTTGTCCAGCAGGGTGGAGGCATCGCGCTTGCTGCCCTTGCGCGGCTGGCCACCGTGCACGGTGACGAAGCTCGGGCAGAAGCCATTCACGCAGGAATAGTCCTTGTTGCAGTTGGACTGGTCGATCTCGCGCTTGCGCCCGAACTCGGTTTCCTTCGGCAGCACCGACACGCAGAAGCTCTTCTTGCCGCAGTCGCCGCAGCCTTCGCAGACCAGTGAATTGATCAGCACGCGCTTCTGCGGGTCTTCCAGCTTGCCGCGCTTGCGGCGGCGGCGCTTCTCGGTGGCGCAGGTCTGTTCGTAGATCAGGATCGAAACACCCTTCACTTCGCGCAGGCGCTTCTGCACCTCCTCCAGCTCGCTGCGGTCATGGAACTCCACGTCGCTGGGGAAGTGTTCGCGCTGGCCGGTCCACTTGCCGATGTTGTCCGACAGCACCACGATGGTGTGGATGCCTTCGGCGCGCATCTGCCTGGCGATGTCGGGCACGCTCAGCGGGCCGTCCACCGGCTGGCCGCCGGTCATCGCCACCGCATCGTTGTAGAGGATCTTGTAGGTGATGTTGACGCCGGCGGCGACTGCCTGGCGGATCGCCAGCGAGCCGCTGTGGAAATAGGTGCCGTCACCCAGGTTCTGGAATACGTGCGGGGTGTCGGTGAACGGCGCCTGCCCGGCCCAGGTCACGCCTTCGCCGCCCATGTGGGTGAAGGTGTCGGTGCTGCGGTCCATCCAGGTCACCATGTAGTGGCAACCGATGCCGGCCAGCGCACGCGAACCTTCCGGCACCTGCGTGGAGGTGTTGTGCGGGCAGCCCGAGCAGTAGTGCGGCACGCGCGGGAAGCTGGCGCGCGGCAATGCAAGCTCGGCTTCCTTCTCCTGCATCCACTGCAGGCGCTGCTCGATCGACTCGTTGTTGAAGAACTTCTGGATGCGGCGGCCGATCACGCCGGCGATGGTGGCCGGGGTCAGTTCACCGGTGGACGGCAGGATCCATTCGCCGCTCTCGTCGTACTTGCCGACGATGGACGGGCGCTGGCCCCAGCTGGCCGGCCAGTTGAAGAACTGTTCCTTCATCTGGCGCTCGATGAAGGCGCGCTTCTCCTCCACCACGATGATGTCTTCCAGACCCTGCGCGAAGCGCGCGATACCCTGCGGTTCCAGCGGCCAGGTCATACCGACCTTGTACACGCGGATGCCGATGTCGGCGCATGCGGCTTCATCCAGGCCCAGGTATTCCAGCGCCTGCAGCACATCCAGATAGCTCTTGCCGGTGGTGACGATGCCCAGCCGCGCGCGCGGCGCATCCATCACCACCTTGTCGATGCCGTTGGCGCGGGCAAACGCCTGCGCGGCTTTCACCGCATAGCGGTGCAGGCGCATTTCCTGGTCCAGCGGCGGGTCCGGCCAGCGGATGTTGAGGCCAGCCGACGGCATCTCGAAGTCTTCCGGCAGCACGATGCGGCGCGCCATCGGATTGACCTCGACCGAGGCCGAGGATTCCACCGTCTCGGCAATGGTCTTGAAGCCCACCCAGCGGCCGGTATAGCGGCTCATCGCCCAGCCGAGCAGGCCCATGTCCAGGATGTCCTGCACGCCGGCCGGGTTCAGCACCGGCATCATCGCGCTGACGAACTCGTCCTCGCTGCCGTGCGGCAGGGTCGAGCTGCGGCAGGCATGGTCATCGGCAGCCAGTGCCAGCACGCCGCCGTAGCGCGAGGTGCCGGCGGCATTGGCATGCTTGAACACGTCGCCGCAACGGTCCACGCCGGGGCCCTTGCCGTACCACATGCCGAACACGCCCTGCACGTTGGCGCCGGGGAACAGGTTGGTCTGCTGGGTGCCCCACACCATGGTGGCGCCCAGGTCCTCGTTCAGGCCCGGGGTGAACTTCACCTTGGCTGCGTCCAGGTGCTTGCGCGCGCGCCACAGTTCCAGGTCGAAGCCGCCCAGCGGACTGCCACGGTAGCCACTGACGAAACCGGCGCTGTCGATGCCTTCGGCGGCATCGCGCAGGCGCTGCATCAGCGGCAGCCGTACCAGCGCCTGCACGCCACTCAGGTAGATCCGCCCCTCGTTGCGGCTGTACTTGTGGTCGAGCGTGTAATCACGGTCGATCAGGTCGGCGGAAGAGGGCGAAGTGAGTTGCGCGGTACTGGTCATGGCTGGCCCGGTAGGATCGGCTGGCACCGGCCGCGTGCGGGCACGCGGCGGGAAAGGCGCGAATTGTAGCAGCGGGGCCGTGGTGGTCCCGGCACTCGCGCCCGCGCCGCTGCTGGGGTTAGGATCGGAGGCGAGAGAGGGAGGCTGCGGTTGTGCAGCCTGGGGAGAAGGGATGTCAGTTCCAGGAAAGATCCTGGCCAGCGTGCTGCTGGCCTCGGGAGCGGCCACGGCGTGGGCCGCGCCGGCCATGCCGGCACCACAGGAGTTCTACTTCGACAGCGACCTGGCGGCGGCACCGATGGTGGCGATGCAGGGCGAGGGCGATGAGCTGGTCAGCCAGCTGGTGAGGCTGCGCGAGCGCGGCCGGCGCGCGGTGGAAGCCACCGTGCAGCTGGCTTCGTTGGCCAGCACCCAGGGCCGTGCCGAGCTGGCCGACCAGCTGTACGGCGAGGCTTTGAAGGAGGCGCCGGCACAGAGCAGCGCGGGCCGCAGCGTGCGCTGGAACTATGGCTGGGACCTGCTGCGCCAGGGCAAGCCGGAGGCAGCGCTGGAGCAATGGCTGTCATCGGCCGGCAATGCGCGCAGCAAGCCCAGCTGGGTGCCACCGACCTATGCGCTGGCGCTGTGGCGGATGGGGCAGAAACAGGAAGCGGTGCAGTGGTATGCCGCAGCGGTGCGCACCGAGCCGTCGCAATGGAGCGCCAGCGCCAACTACGCGCAGCTGCTGCCGCAATGGCGCGAGGACGAGCGTGCGTCGTTGGCCGAAGTGCAGCAGGCGTGGCTGGCCGCACCGCCTGCCTGGCCCTGAGGGAGGGGGTCCGGCCGGGTTGCACCCGGCACCCGCAGAGGCAACGGCCGGAGCAACAGCGGGCAATCCGCGGGATGGCGGGGCGGTGTGGGTTGGCAGGACACGCCGTAAACCCGTCCCTGGGGGCTCGATGGCGCCATCCATGGCGCCAACGGTCCTGCCAACCCACACCGCCCCACCTCTGACGGTTCGACGCTGCTGTTGGTAGGTGTCGACCTTGGTCGACACGGTAGATCCACGCCATGCGTGGATGAATCTGCATCGGAATCGACTATTCGATATCTGATCGAAAGGCAGCCGAGCGTGGGCTCGGCTCTACAAAGAGCGGCCAGCCAAGCGCTTTTGCTTTTGCTTTTGCTTCTGCTTTTCTTCTTTCTTTTCCGTGGCGGACGCAGTCGGAAATTGTCAGAGGCCGGGCGGGGTGGGTTCGCGGGGGTGTCCGCGGCATGGATGCCGCGGCCAAGCCCCCATGGACGGGTTCACGGCGTCCCCCGCGAATCCATCCCGCCCGGCCAAGCGCGGCTTTTGATGTTCACAGCCAACCAGCCGCCACGAGGGGCTGCGCCGTTCGCTGGAAACCGCTCAGTCGTCCGCGGACACCGTCCGCCCCGACGCCCACGCCCGCAGCGCCTCGACCTGCTCGGCCATCAGTACCGACAGCGGTCGCGTCGCACGGATCTCGTTCATCAGCAGCTCGGTATCCAGCGGCCGGCCCTCGGCATGCGCCGCATACAGCCCGGCCACGATCGCCTGCTCGATCTCGGCACCGGAGAACCCGTTGGCGGCAGCCGCCAGCGCGGGCAGTGCGAAGTCGTCGGCGTTGAGCTGGCGCCGGCCGAGGTGCAGCCGCAGCAGCTCCACGCGCACTTCAGGCGAGGGCAGGTCGACGAAGAAAATCTCGTCGAAACGGCCCTTGCGCAGCAGTTCGGCAGGCAGCTCATGTACCTGGTTGGCAGTGGCCACAATGAACACCGGTGCCTTGCGCTCGGCCATCCAGGTCAGCAGATGGCCGAGCACGCGGCGCGACACGCCGCCGTCTTCGCCACCGCTGGCCAGGCCCTTCTCGATTTCGTCCATCCACAGCACGCAGGGCGCCAGCTGCTCGGCCGAGGCCAGGGCCTGGCGCAGGTTGGCCTCGGTCTCGCCGTGGTACTTGTTGTACAGCGCGCCGACGTCCAGGCGCAGCAGCGGCACACCAAAGCCGGCAGCGGTGGCCTTGGCCAGCATCGATTTGCCGCAGCCCTGTACGCCCAGCAGCAACATGCCGCGCGGCGGGTCCAGCCCGGCCGGTGCCGAGCCAGCGATGAACGCCACACGCCGCTGGTTGATCCAGCGCTTGAGCCGGTTGGCGCCGGCCACGTCGCCGAAGCGCGCGCTGTCATGCTCGAAGAACAGGTGGCCGCTGCGGTTGAGCAGCTCGAACTTCAGCCGTGCCAGCTGCGGCAGGTCGTCATCGCGCAGCGCGCCATCGGCGTAGATCAGCTGGCGCGCGATGCGCCGGGCATCGACCAGGCTCAGCCCCTGCAGATTCTTCAGGATCTTCTTGACCGCTTCGCTGTCCACTTCTACCCGGCGGCCGCCATGCTCGCGGGCGTAGGCATCGGCCTCTTCGCGCAGCATCTTCAGCAGGGCGTTGGCGTCGGGCAGGCGCGGGTTGAAGCGTACCGCCAGCGCTTCCAGCTCGGCCGGCAGTTCGACCTTGGCGCCGATCAGAACCAGCACGTGCGGTTCGCTGTGGCGGCGCTGGATCAGGTCGCGCAGGGCGCGCTGGTGGCTGGCATAGCCCAGGTAGGGGTGGAAATCGAGGAGCAGGTAGACCCCGCGCTGCTCGGCCTGGCGGATCATCTGCAGGGCCGCGCTGGCATCGGGCGGCCCGACCGGTGGATCTTCGCTGTCCAGGTCGATGCGGCGCAGGCCTTCGGTGATCGACCAGCGGTGCAGCGCCCGCCACACGTGCATCAGCGTCTGCCGGAACAGATCGACGATGCGGCCCTCGTCCTGGGTCTCGATCACGATCAGGGGGGTGTTGGCGCGGATCAGTGCGCTCAGGTCCTGCAGCTCGCTCATGCCGGTTCGATCCTTCGGGGGCGCCACGATAGCAAAGGCGATGGCCACAGGTTCAGCGCAGTGCTACCTCCCGTCACCACCGCCGGTGTACGCTCGGGGCACGTACCCGGAAGCGAGGCTGGCATGAAGACGATCCTGGTGGCCGGTTCCAAGGGCGGGGTGGGCAAGACCACCGTCGCCACCCACCTGGCCGCGTACGCGGCATTGCAGGGCAAGGCCACGGTGATCGCCGATGCCGACCCGCAGGGCTCCAGCACCCGCTGGGCGCAACGGCGTGCCGGGCTGGAAAGCGCGGTGCTTCCCATTGATGTGTATCGAAAGAAGCAGTGGGCACAGAAGCTGCCCGACGGCACCGAAACCGTCATCATCGATGCACCGGCCGGTGCGTTGGCCGACGATATCCCCCATTTCCTTGACGCTGCCGACGCGGTGGTGGTGCCGGTGTTGCCCTCGGCGCTGGACATCGAAGCCATCGTCGGCTTCCTCAACAGCCTGGCCCAGAACCCGCGGGTGCACAGCCGCAAGCTGCCGGTCGGGCTGGTCCTGAACCGCACCAAGCCCTGGACCCAGACTTCGCAGCAGGCGTTGCAGATGCTGGCCGAATGGCCGTACCCGGTGGTCGCGCAGCTGCGTGACAGCCAGAGCTATGTGGTCATGACCGGCCTCGGCCGCAGCCTGTTCGACTACCGCTCGGCCCAGGTGCGCGAGCATCAGGCCGACTGGGAGCCGCTGCTGTCCTGGCTCAAGCTTTGATCCCTGCGTCACTCTTTCTGCTGCATCCTCTTCTTCATGGAAACCCGCGATGCGTGAATTGATCCTGCTGCGCCATGCCCATGCCGAACCGGCTACCCCCGGCCAGGCCGACCTCGACCGGCCGTTGTCGCCGGTGGGGCTGGCTGAAGCCGAAGCCGCCGGCAAGTGGCTGAAGGAAAACAACCTGCTGCCGGACTGCGTGCTGTGTTCACCGGCGCGGCGTACCCGCGAAACCCTGGAAGCCGTGCTCGGCACCATCGGTTACGTGGAAAAGCGCCTGGAAGACCGCATCTACGAAGCCACTCCCGGCACCCTGGCGGCATTGGTGGACGACCGCCGTGATCTCGACCGGGTGCTGATCGTCGGCCACAACCCGGGCCTGGAGCGGCTGGTGGCGTTGATGACCGAGGGCACCAGCAGCGACTACCGCGGCATGCCGCCGGCAGGGATCGCCGTGCTCGGCTTCCCGCGTGAGGCCTCGATCGAGCCGGGCGTGGCCAGCCTGAACGCATTCTGGTGGCCGTGATCCGATGAGCCTGGCGCGGCGCAGCCGCTATCTGCTGCCCGCGCTGCTGGCACTTGGCCCGGCCTGGGCCGCCGTGCCCACGCCGACCACCCTGCCACCGGTGGTCGCCGAGGCGCACAGGGTCATGCGCCTGGATACCCAGCGTTCGCAGATCGGCTTCGAGGTGCGCACACGCTTCGGGCAGCGTATCGAAGGCCTGTTCCCGCACTTCGAGGGGCGCATCGAGATCCTCTCCGACGGCCGCCACCAGGTGCACCTGAAGATGTTCACGCGCTCGGTCGAGATTCCCGGCAAATCACGCTACACCGGCTGGATGCGCGGCGAGGAGTTCTTCGATGCCGGCCGCCATCCGGTGGTCGAGTTCGACTCGCTGCCGTACTGGCCGGAAACCGTGGAGAGCGGTGGCGACATCAACGGCCGGCTGACCCTGCGCGGGATCAGCCACCCCGAGACACTGAAGGTCGAGAAGGCGGAGTGTGCCCGACCCGGCTATGATTGCGACGTCGTCAGCCGCGGTACCGTGCAGCGAGGCCGGTACGGCATGGACAGCTGGCAGCTTGCCTTGAGTGACCGAGTGACTTTCGTACTGCGTGCGCGCCTGAGCGAGGCGCCGAAACCGTGAACCTCCTGCTGCGTGTACTGGCGCTGGCAACCGTGTTGCTGGGCAGTGGTTGTGCATCGCTGTCGAATGCCGAGCGTGACCGCGCCGAGGCAATCGCCGTGCAGGCACGTTCGACCGTGGTGGATTGCCAGCGTCCCGACCGCTGTGCACAGGACTCGCCGCTGCGTGCGCTGGCCGGCCGGGCGTTCACCGAATCCACCCCGGAACGACCGCGCCACTACGCCACCCTGCTCGATGAGGGCGAGGGCGCCCTGGTGGCGCGCCTGAACCTGCTGCGCAGTGCCACCCGCAGCATCGACCTGCAGACCTACATCTTCGACAAGGACGACAGCGCCCGCCTGGTCATCGACGAACTGCTGGCCGCATCGCGCCGCGGGGTGAAGGTACGGCTGCTGATCGACCAGCTCTCGGCGATCTCCGACCTGCAGATCCTCGGCGCCCTGTCCGGTGCCCACCAGAATTTCCAGCTTCGGGTCTACAACCCGACCTTCGGCAAGGCCCGGCTGAACTACTTCGACTATGCCGGCAGCGTGCTGTGCTGCTTCCGCCGCTTCAACCAGCGCATGCACAACAAGCTGCTGGTGATCGACGATGCGATCGGCGTGGTCGGTGGCCGCAACTACCAGGACGATTATTACGACTGGGACCGTGAGTACAACTTCCGCGACCGCGATGTGCTGATCGCCGGCCCCGAAGCACGTGCGATGGCGGCCAACTTCGACGCGTTCTGGCGCGCCCACCGCAGCGTGCCGGCCGAGCGCCTCAACGACGTGGGCCGCACCCTGCTGCGCGAAGGCGTGCCAACGCTGCCACCGGCCACCTTCCGGCGCCCGGAACGGGTACAGCGGGTCAGCGCCGAAGCCAACGACACCGAGTTCGTCACCCGTTCCTTCGTGGATACCGCGCTACCGGTGGCATCGGTGCGCTACGTGGCCGACCTGCCACGCAAGCATCGCCGCGAGAAGGCCGATGCCCCGCTGGCCGGCCAGCATGTGACCGAGCCACAGCTGGATGCGCTGATCGCCAGTGCGCAGAAGGAAGTGATCCTGCAGACGCCGTACCTGGTGTTGTCCAAGCCGGCGCAGAAGCTGTTCCGTGAACTGCGCAAGCGCCCGCAGCCACCCCGCGTGGTGGTGTCCAGCAACAGCCTGGCGGCGACCGACAACCCGATCGTGTATGCGCTGTCGTACAAGTACAAGCGGCGCAACATGCGCGAACTGGGCTTCAACATCTTCGAATACAAGCCGTTCCCGCTGGATGCGCCGGTCGACTACCGCAACCTGCTGCCGGACCCGATCGCCGCGCCCGGGGGTGAAGACGAGGGCGACCGCAATCCGCTGATCGGCGGCAGTGCCGCCGGCAGCAACGCACGCAGTGGCAGCAGCAGTGGTTCGGATGCTGGCAGCAAGCAGGGCCCGTTGAACCATCGCCACAGCGATGGTGCCTACGACAACGCACGCGCACGCCGTCGCGCCGCCGGCAGCGAGGTGGAAACGCGCCTGTTGCGCACCGAGACGCGGCCGTCGTTCCTTGGCAGCAAGGCGGTCAACAAGCCGTTGCCGGTCACCCGCAAGGGCGCGCGCATGGGCCTGCATGCCAAGTCGCTGGTGGTCGACCGCCGCATCGGCGTGGTCGGCACCCACAACTTCGATCCGCGCAGCGAGAACTACAACACCGAAGGCGCGGTGATCATCGATGACCCTGTTTTTGCCGAGGAACTGGCGCAGAGCATCCTGCGTGATACCCACCCGCAGAACTCCTGGACGGTGGCGCCACGGGCCAAGCCACCGGTGCTGTCGGGGCTGAACTACAGCGTCGGCAAGGCCTCCGAAGCGCTGCCCATCCTTGATTTCTGGCCGTGGCGCTACGCCACCGACTACGAGTTCAAGCCCGGCCCCGAGTGCCCGCGGCCGCTGCCACGGCAGGATCCTGATTTCCATCGCTGCTACGTCGCCGTCGGCGACTTCCCCGAAGTCAACGTCGGCCCGAAGTGGCTGCTGGTGCGCATGCTGACAGCATTCGGCGCCGGTCTCGTTCCCATCCTCTGAAGGTACCCGCATGACCCAGGTGTTCCGCGAAGCCGTTTCCATCGAGCAGCTCAACGCGCTCAGCCGCGACACGGCGATTGAATCCCTGGGCATCGTCTTCAGCGCCGCCGGCGAGGACTGGCTGCAGGCCACCATGCCGGTGGATGAGCGCACCCGCCAGCCCTACGGCATCCTGCATGGTGGTGCCTCGGTGGTGCTGGCCGAGACCCTGGGCAGCAGCGCCGGCAACCTGTGCGTGGATACCGGCAAGCAGATCTGCGTGGGCCTGGAGATCAACGCCAACCACGTGCGCGCCGTGCGCTCGGGCACGGTCACCGGCACCGCCCGCGCGCTGCACGTCGGCCGCAGCACCCAGCTGTGGGAGATCCGCATCGAGGACGAGCAGGGCCGCCTGGTATGCATCTCGCGGCTGACCCTGGCGGTGGTGGCTGCCGGCCACGGCTGAGCTCCGCGGGGCTCGTTGACGGCGGCGGAACCCAGCGTTCCCCGCCGATTGCCCCGGTCGATGGCTGTTATGGCCTAAATCGGCTGGCAGCGATGACGGCCCTCCGGTATCGTGCGCGGATGACTTCCCCCACTCCGGCCCCCCGTGGCGGCGTGGCGCGTGTGTGCCGTTACCTGTACCGCGTACCGCTGCTGTTGGTCCACATCATCGTGTTCCTGCCGCTCATCCTGATCGGCATGCTTCCGCCGTGGGGCGAGCTGCGCGTGGGCGAGGCGACCTTCGGCGCCAAGGTGGTCAACTGGTGGCAGGGTGGGCTGATGTGGATCTTCGGCTTCCGCCTGACGCAGATCGGCGCGCCACTGCCCGGTGCCGTGCTGTTCGTGGCCAACCATGTCAGCTGGGTCGATATCTGCATCCTGCACAGCCAGCGCATGATGGGCTTCGTCGCCAAGCGCGAGATTGCCAGCTGGCCGCTGGTGGGTTGGCTTGCCGCGCGCGGCCAGACCATCTTCCACCAGCGAGGCAACACCGAATCGCTCGGTGGCGTGATGCAGGTGATGGCCGACCGCCTGCGCGAGGGCAAGGCCGTGGGCGTGTTCCCGGAAGGGCGGACCCGCGGCGGTCACGAAGTGGGCCCGTTCCACGCCCGCATCTTCCAGGCCGCGGTCGAGACCGGCGTGCCGGTGCAGCCGGTGGCACTGGTATACGGGGTGAAGGGCGACGCGCAGACCATCGTCGCGTTCGGCCCGAACGAAAGCTTTTTCGCCAATTTCCTGCGCCTGCTCGGCGAGCCGGCGCGACGTGCGGAAGTGCACTTCCTGGCACCGATCGGTGCACAGGACCTGGAAGGCCGTCGGCGCATCGCGGAAACCTCGCGCGCGCGCATCGTGGCGGCCATGAGCACCGGGTGAGGCTGCGGTGGCCCTGATCCCGCCACCTGTCCTGGACGCCGGTACGCCGACGCTGCATGCGGCTGACTACCAGCCACCGCGCTGGCTGCGCAATCCCCACCTGCAGTCGATGCTCAGCTCCAGCCGCATGCGCCTCCAGCGTGGCCTGCTGCTGCTGGCCGCCACCGGTGCGGTCAGCGAGGAGCTGATCCTGGATGGCGGCGATGGCGTTCGCCTGCAGGGCTGGCACAGCCATGTCGAAGGCCGGGAGCCAAAGGGCATCGCGCTGCTGCTGCATGGCTGGGAAGGCAGTGCCGAATCCAGCTACATGCGGATGGCGGCCGCGCGCATGCTGGAACAGGGCTTCGACGTGGTGCGACTGAACTTCCGCGACCACGGCAACACCCATCACCTCAACCCCGGCATCTTCCACTCCAACCTGATCGACGAAGTGGTGCATGCCGCGGGTGACGTCGCCCAGCGCTGGCCGCAGCTGCCGCTGGTGGCCGCCGGCTATTCGCTGGGCGGCAACTTCGTGCTGCGCCTGGCCCTGCGTGCACCGGCCGCCGGCGTGCCGCTGCAGCGCGTGGCCTCGGTGTGCCCGGTGCTGGACCCGGCGCTGACCATGGAAAGCATCGAGAACGGACCGGCGATGTACGACTGGTACTTCCGCCGCAAGTGGGCCGGTTCGCTGCGCCGCAAGCGCGACCTGTTCCCGGAGCTGAGCGACTGCGACGACCGCGTGCTGAAGCTGGACATCCGCGCGCTGACCACCTGGCTGGTCGAGCGCCACACCAGCTTCGGTTCGCTGCAGGCCTATTTCGACGGCTACTCGATTGCCGGCGATCGCCTGTCGACCCTGCAGGTACCGGCCGACATCCTGATGGCGCAGGATGACCCGGTGATCCCATATGCCACCTTCAACAACTGGCAGCTGCCGCGCCAGGCGCACCTGGAAACCGCCTGCTGGGGCGGCCACTGCGGTTTCATCGAGAACTGGCGTGGCGACGGTTTCTCCGAGCGCTGGGTGGCGCAGCGCCTGCGGCGGGTTCTGCGGGCCTGAACCGGCGGCAGCGCGCAGCCCGCTACAATGCGGGTTTGCACTTGAACCGGACTGCCATGCAAGACCAGATCATCCAAGCGTTGCGCCAGAACCAGGCCGACCAGGCCGTGCAGCTGGCCCAGGCGTGGACCCATGACGAACCCGGCCAGGCCAACGCCCACCGCTGGCTGGCGCTTGCGCTGCAGCAGCAGGGCAACGCCGAGGAGGCGATGGAGGCCCTGCAGCAGGCGCTGCGGCTGGCCCCGGACGACGCCCAGCTGCACCTGCAGCATGCCGGCCTGCTGCTGGCACTGCGCCAGTTCGAGGGTGCCGACGAAGCACTGGTGCGCACCACCGGCCTCGATCCGAACTCGTTCTCCGCCTATCTGATGCAGGCGCACCTGGCGATCGGCCGCAATGACTTCGACGAAGCGCAGCGCATCTCGACCCTGGCCGCGCGCGTGGAGCCGGACCATCCGGAGCTGCTGACCATCGACGGCATGGTTGCACTGCGCCGCGGTGATGCCGACCGCGCACTGGCGCTGCTGTCGGCTGCCAGCAAGGCACTGCCGGACGATACCCGCGTGCTGTACGCGCTGGGCTTCGCCTACCTGGGCAAGGACATGCTGGCGTTTGCAGAGCAGTCGTTCCGCCGCGTGCTGGAACTCAATCCGTCGCTGTCCTCGCTGCACGGCCTGGTGGTGCAGCTGGCACTGCGCCAGGGCAACGTGCCGGCCGCCGCCGAAGCGATGCAGGTGGCGCTGCAGCAGCCGGAGATGGACGTACCGTCGATGCGCCGCCTGGCGGGTGAACTGTCGCTGCGCAATGGCCAGCCGCTGCAGGCCCTGGACTACCTGCTGCCGCTGCTGGAGACGCAGCCGGAAGACCGCCAGGTGCTGCAGCTGCTGCTGATGTCATGGCAGCGCCTGGGGCGAGAGGATGAAGCACGTGCACGCCTGGATGCGGTACTGGATGCCAATGACCAGCTGCACGACGTGTGGCTGGCACGCCTGGCCATCGAGCAGGTGGGCAGCGAAAGCGCCGTGACCGCGGTCGAGCGCTGGATGGCGGCGATGCCCGCGCATCTGCCGGCCCTGGAGGCGCGCCTGCGCCTGCATGACATGGTCGGCGAACACGCTCAGGCCGAAGCGATCGCCGAACGCATCGTCAGCCTGGAACCGGGCCGCGTCAGCGGCGAGACCCGCCTGGTCGAAGGCCTGCTGCAGCGCGATCCCGCCGCCGCCGTGGCCCGCGTGCAGGCGCTGATCGAGCTGGCGCCGGAAGACCATCGTGCCGACCTGCGGACGTGGATGGGCGAGATCCAGGACCGCGCCGGGCAGCCGCAGGACGCGCTGCGCACGTGGCTGTCGCTGCAGGCCGACCAGGCGTCGCAGCGCTTGCCACTGCCGCCGCAGGCCAAGTCCCCGCCGAGCTGGCCGGACAAGGGCAGCATCGACGGCGATGCCAGCTCCGCGCCGATCTTCCTCTGGGGCGCGCCGGGTTCGGGCGTGGAGCGCGTGGCAACCGGCCTGGCTGCTGCCAGCCCGGTGCTGCGCAGCGACCGCTACACCAACACGCCGCCCGATGACGCGTTCCAGAACTACAACACGCTGCAGGACCTGGCCTCGGGCGTGCTGACGCCGGAGCGGCTGGTGCAGCGCTGGCGTGAACAGCTGCCGGCACGTGGCCTGCAGAGCGACACCGTGATCGACTGGCTGCTGTGGTGGGATAACGCGCTGCTGTGGGCGCTGCGCCCGCAGCTGCCACAGGGCCGCCTGGTGCTGGTGCTGCGCGACCCGCGCGACATGCTGCTGGACTGGGTGGCCTACGGTGCCGCCGCGCCGCTGGCGATGACGTCGTTGGCCGAAGCCAGTGAATGGCTGACCCGCGCGCTGAACCAGATCGCCACGCTGCATGAGGACGACCTGTACCCGCACGTGCTGCTGCGCATCGACCAGATCGGCAATGATCCGCAGGCGATGGCCGAACTGCTGGGTCGCCTGTTCGAGCGGCCGATGCCGCCGGCGGCACAGCTGGGAGCCCCGCGCCTGCCTGCCGGTCATTGGCGCAACTACCGCGACGTGATGAGCGCCGCCTTCGCCCAGCTCACCCCGGTTGCGGTGCGCCTGGGTTACCCGGAAGAGTGAGGAGAGTCCGATGCAGTTGACCAGCCACAGCCTGACCAACGGCGCACCGATTGATCGTGATTTCGCCGCGGGCGACGCAAGCGGTTTCGCCCCGGACCGCAACCCGCACCTGGCCTGGAGCGGGGCGCCGGCCGGCACCCGTTCGTTCCTGCTGGTGTGCGTGGACCCGGACGTACCGACCGTGCCGGAGACGGTTGGCCGCAGCGACATGAGCGTGCCGCGCGACCAGCCGCGCTGCGATTTCGTGCACTGGGTGATGGCCGATATCCCGGCCACGGTGCAGGAGATCGCCGCCGGCAGCTGCAGCGACGGCTTCGTGGTGAAGGGCAAGCCTGCACCCGCCGGCCCGGCCGGCAGCCGCCAGGGGCTGAACGACTTCACCGGCTGGTTCGCGGGCAACCCGGACATGGCCGGTGATTACCTGGGCTATGACGGCCCGTATCCGCCGTTCAACGACGAGCGCATGCACCGCTATTTCTTCCGGGTATTCGCGCTGGACGTGGCGTCACTGGACCTGCCGCAGCGCTTCACCGCCGCCGATGCGTACCGCGCCATGCACGGCCACGTGCTGGCCGAAGCCGCACTGCACGGCACCTACACGTTGAACCCGGCGCTGGGCTGAGCAGCACACCGGGTAGAGCCGGCCGCTGGCCGGCTGCTGCAGGCAATGGCGGCAACACAGGGAAGATGCCGGCCAGCGGCCGGCTCTACCTTCCATCCGCTTGCAGCGCCACCGGTTCGAACACCGCGATGTCGCCCTGCGCATTGCGCAGCACCAGCACGCCGTGGTCATCCAACGCAAGCGTCGGCGCCGAATGTCCACCGCGCATCAGCATTCCCGCGCGTTCCTGCTGCATGGTCATGCCCTGATCGATGCACTGGGCCGTGGTCTGCACGCCGTTGCGCAGGATCAGCAGGTTGCCCTGCAGCCGGTACTCGTTGCTGACGTGGTTGCAGAGGTTCAATTCGCTCATGTAACCGGGCTGGAAGCGCAGCGTATAGGGCGCGTGGCCGCGGACGAACAAGGCATCGATGCGCCGGCCCTGCGCATCTGTGGCGCGCGCCAGTTGCCACAGGCGTGTTTCGAGCCGATCGGTACCGGGCGTGCTGGCAGCGGCCACATCCGCGGACATGGCCAGCAGCGCAGCAATGATGAGGACGGGGACGTGCTTCATGCCAATCTCCCGATGCATCCGGGTAGTGCCGGCCGCTGGCCGGCAACATCCGTGTGTTGGCGGTGCCCCGCAGGGCAGCCGGCCAGCGGCCGGCTCTACCGACCATGAAGAAGGGCGGCCTCTCGGCCGCCCTTCCATCGTTTTATTTCTTCTCGATGGCCGACTCGACCACCATGTCCAGCACGTACGCCTGCGACGGCGCATCGGCCGGCGGGTTCTTCACCTCGTAGCGCTTTACGCGCACCACGTTGCGCACGCCGTCTTCGTGGGTGTAGCCCTCGATGTTGCCGTAGAAGTTCTCGAACTTGCCCGGCTCACCCTGCTTCAGGCCCTTGTCGTCGAACTTGACCTCACGCACCTGCAGGCACTGGTAGTCCGGGATCAGCGGGTGCGAGCACTTCTCGGTCTTGGCGGCCACTTCCAGGAACACGGTTTCGCCGGCGCCGCCGTAGCGGGTTTCAGCGGTCGGTTCCGGATTGAAGACCAGCTTGTCGCCCTTGGCGTTGGTCAGGGTCAGCTTGCCGTCGGCGTCCTGTTCGGCCTTCAGCTCGCCCTGCAGGCGGCTCGACACGGCTTCGTCCAGCGCCATCAGCGCCTTGTCGGTGCAGGCCATCATGGTCGAGGCCATCGCACTGACCGTCAGCTTGCCGTCGGCCAGGGTGTAGCCGCCACCCATGTGGTTGCAGGCGTTGCTGACCGACAGGCGGCCATCAGCGAAGTCCAGGGTGACCGGCTTGTCTTCGCGGGCGAACAGCGCGTCGATGCGCTTGCCGTCGGCGCCGGTGGCCTGCTGCAGCAGCCAGTGCTGGCTCTGCAGGCGCTGCGCGTCCAGGTGCGCCAGCGTCTGCTGGTCTGCTGCCTTGGCCGCGGCCGGGGCCACGTCGTCGCCACCGGTGCCGGCCGGGGCCGGGGTCTGGCTGCAGGCGGCCATCAGGGCCAGCGGGAGGAGCAGGGTGAGCTTGCGGTTCATGGTGATTCTCCTTGGGGAACCGTGGGGGAAACGGGGTGGGGCCGGCAACGGGGTTACAGTGCCCCGGCGCTGTTCAGCTGCCGGACGGCAACCACAGCAGCAGTGCTGCGCCCAGTGCGATGCGGTAGATGGCGAAGGCCGTGAACCTGTGCGACTTGATGTAGCCCATCAGCCACTTCACTACGACGAAGCCGGTGACGGCCGCGGCAAGGAAGGCCACGCCCACGTCGGTCCAGTCTTCGCTGCCCAGCTGCCCGGCCCTGGCCATCTCCAGGAAGGTGTAGGCGCTGGCGGCGAACATGGTGGGAATGCCGACCAGGAACACGAACTCGGCGGCGGCCGCGCGGCGGCTCAGGCCCAGCAGCATGGCCAGGAAGATCGCCGAGGCCGAGCGCGAGGTGCCGGGGAACACACCGGCCACCACCTGCGCCAGGCCGACGCCGATCGCCACCGTCCAGGTCACCTGGTCGCGGTCGGGCAGGCGCGCGGTATAGGCCTCCACCAGCAGCATCCAGACGCCACCGATGATCAGCGCCCAGGCCACCGGGCTGACCGTCTCCGGCAGCGACCAGCCGGCCTTGCGCACCACCAGGCCGACCACGGCAGTGACCAGGAAGGCGGCGCCCAGCTTGAACACGTACTCGCGGTTCTCACGCTGGTTGAAGCCGGTGGCCAGCTGCAGCAGGCGCTGGCGGAACACCAGCACCACCGCCACGATCGCACCGGCCTGGATGACGATGTTGAAGAAGTCCGAACGGGCGCCCAGCCAGTGCTGGGCGATGAGCAGGTGGCCGGTGCTGGAGATCGGCAGGAATTCGGTCAAGCCTTCGAGGATGCCCAGCAGCAGGGCGGAGAGCAGGTCGGACATGGACGGTGCGGGCACGCGCGGCAGGAAGGAAGAAGGTCGAGAGGATAGACGATCCCTGCTGCACCAAACGGGTGCGTCTGGTGCCGGGTGCACCCGTTTGGTGCGCGCCGTTCTGCACCGCCACGGAGCGCCCTTTTTGAAATCAATGACTTGCGGTCAGCGAAAAGTTGGCACGGTCGTTGCTGTACCTCAGCAGGCATTCATCCCCATCCGAGGTCGTACCGATGTCCGTGGAAAACGTTGAGAAGCTGATCAAGGACAACCAGATCGAGTTCGTCGACCTGCGCTTTGTCGACATGCGTGGCGTCGAGCAGCATGTGACCTTCCCGGTCAGCATCGTCGAGCCGTCGTTGTTCGAAGAAGGCAAGATGTTCGATGGCAGCTCGATCGCCGGCTGGAAGGGCATCGCCGAATCGGACATGGTGCTGCTGCCGGATACCGCCAGCGCCTACGTCGACCCGTTCTACGCCGATCCGACCATCGTGATCAGCTGCGACATCCTCGATCCGGCCACCATGCAGCCGTACGGCCGCTGCCCGCGCGGCATCGCCAAGCGCGCCGAGGCCTACCTGAAGTCCTCTGGCATCGCCGAAACCGCGTTCTTCGGCCCGGAGCCGGAATTCTTCATCTTCGACTCGGTCCGCTTCGCCAATGAAATGGGCCACACCTTCTTCCAGGTCGACTCGGAAGAAGCGGCGTGGAACAGCGGCGCCAAGTACGACGGCGCCAACAGCGGTTACCGTCCGGGCGTGAAGGGCGGCTACTTCCCCGTCCCGCCGACCGACACCCTGCACGACCTGCGCGCCGAGATGTGCAAGACCCTGGAACAGGTCGGCATCGAAGTGGAAGTGCAGCATCACGAAGTGGCCACCGCCGGCCAGTGCGAGATCGGCACCAAGTTCAGCACCCTGGTGCAGAAGGCCGACGAACTGCTGCGCATGAAGTACGTGATCAAGAACGTCGCGCACCGCAACGGCAAGACTGTCACCTTCATGCCCAAGCCGATCGTCGGCGACAACGGCAGCGGCATGCACGTGCACCAGTCGCTGTCCAAGGGCGGCACCAACCTGTTCTCCGGTGACGGCTACGGCGGCCTGAGCCAGCTGGCGCTGTGGTACATCGGCGGCATCTTCAAGCATGCCAAGGCCATCAATGCCTTCGCCAACTCGGGCACCAACAGCTACAAGCGCCTGGTGCCGGGCTACGAAGCGCCGGTGATGCTGGCCTATTCGGCCCGCAACCGCTCGGCCTCGTGCCGCATTCCGTGGGTGTCCAACCCGAAGGCACGCCGCATTGAAATGCGCTTCCCGGATCCGATCCAGTCCGGCTACCTGACCTTCACCGCGCTGATGATGGCCGGCCTGGACGGCATCAAGAACCAGATCGACCCGGGCGCACCGAGCGACAAGGACCTGTACGACCTGCCGCCGGAAGAAGAGAAGCTGATCCCGCAGGTCTGCTCCTCGCTGGACCAGGCCCTGGAAGCGCTGGACAAGGACCGCGAGTTCCTGAAGGCCGGCGGCGTGATGAGCGATGACTTCATCGATGGCTACATCGCGCTGAAGATGCAGGAAGTGACCAAGTTCCGCGCGGCCACCCACCCGCTGGAGTACCAGCTGTACTACGCGAGCTGACCGGATGCGATGGCGGTGGGCTTCCCCCTCCCACCCGCCGCCATCGCTTCCGTTTTCGCGGCTGGGGAGCCGCGGTCAGATCGGGGTCGGATCCCGTTCGTCTACGAATGGGCTCTGACCCCTGATCCAGGGGCAAGAGAAAGACCGGATACGCGACCAGGGCCGCCCTCCCTCCCGCGTCGGTCGTGCAAGGAGAGAGGCACGGCCGTCCCGGTCCTGTACGTGTCCGGTGCAACTGCCACGGCCATCACCGTGATGGCCGCTGGTTGCCTGATGCCAACGCGCGCTGGCGCGCTGGCCCCATCCACCCTCGGGACATGCGCATGAAACTGATCTCCGCCATCATCCGGCCGTTCAAGCTCGACGAGGTCCGCGAGGCCCTGTCCGACGCGGGCGTGTCGGGCATCACCGTGACCGAAGTGAAAGGCTTCGGCCGCCAGAAGGGCCACACCGAGCTGTATCGCGGCGCCGAGTACGTCGTCGACTTCCTGCCCAAGATCAAGATCGAAACCGTGGTCACCGACGAGCGTGCCGATGCGGTGATCGAAGCGATCCAATCGTCGGCAGGCACCGGCAAGATCGGTGACGGCAAGATCTTCGTCACCGCCGTCGAACAGGTCATCCGCATCCGTACCGGCGAAATCGGTGCCGACGCGCTGTAACCCCCTTCCGGAGACTCCCCCATGAAGATGCGCCTTCTCACCGGGTGGCAAGCCCGGTTCCATATCGTGTGCCTGTTGATGCTGCTCAGCGCGCTGGCTGCCGGTGCCTGGCCGGGCAATGCCCACGCCCAGGCGCAGGTGTCGCCACTGCCGAGCGAAAGCGTGGCCGTTGAACCGCTGCAGGACCCTGCGGCTGCAGCTGCTGCACCGGCCGTGGCCGAAGCGGCCGCCGCCTATGATCATGGCGACGTGGCCTGGATGCTCACCTCCACCCTGCTGGTGCTGTTGATGGTGGTGCCGGGCCTGGCCCTGTTCTACGGCGGGCTGGTGCGCTCGAAGAACGTGCTGTCGGTGCTCAGCCAGATCCTGGTGGTGTTCTCGCTGGTGCTGCTGCTGTGGGTGGCCTACGGCTACAGCGCGGTGTTCAGTGCAGGCAACCCGTTCTTCGGCTCGTTCACCGAGTTCGCCTTCCTCAAGGGCTTCACCCCCGAGTCGGTGGGCAACACGCCGATCAAGGGACTGCCGGACTATCTGTTCGTCGCCTTCCAGTCGACCTTTGCCGGCATCACCACCGCGCTGATCGTCGGTGCTTTCGCCGAACGCATCAAGTTCCGCGCGGTGCTGCTGTTCTCGGCTCTGTGGTTCACCCTCAGCTACATCCCGATGGCGCACATCGTCTGGGGTGGCGGCTACCTGGGTGAGCTGGGTGCCATCGACTTCGCCGGCGGTACCGTGGTGCACATCAACGCAGGCGTTGCAGGCCTGGTTGCCGCGTGGTTCGTCGGCAAGCGCCTGGGCTATGGCCAGACCGCGCTGAAGCCGCACAACGTGCCGTTTACCTATATCGGCGCAATGCTGCTGTGGGTGGGCTGGTTCGGCTTCAACGCCGGCTCGGCGGCGGCGGCCGATACCGTGGCCTCGCTGGCCTTCCTCAACACCGTGCTGGCCACTGCTGCGGCCGTACTCGGCTGGACGCTGGTGGAAGCAATCAGCAAGGGCAAGCCGTCGGCACTGGGCGCGGCCTCGGGCGCGGTGGCCGGCCTGGTCGGCATCACCCCGGCCTGCGGCACCGTCGGCCCACTCGGCGCGATCATCATCGGCTTCGTCGCCGGCGTGGTCTGCGTCTGGGGCGTGACCGGCCTCAAGCGCCTGCTGAAGGTGGACGACACTGCCGACGTGTTCGGTGTGCATGGTGTCGGCGGCATCGTCGGCGCGATTCTCACCGGTGTGTTCAGTGCACAGTCGCTGGGTGGTACCAAGGCCGGTCTGGATATCGCCCACCAGGTGTGGGTGCAGGTGGTCAGCGTCGGCCTCACCGTGGTGTGGTCGGCGGTGGTGACCACGCTGATCCTGCTGGTGGTGCGCAGCGTGGTCGGCCTGCGCGTGACCGAGGAAGCCGAACGCACCGGTCTGGATGTCACCTCGCATGGTGAATCGGCTTACGAGGCCTGACCGGTTTCACGGTTTCAAGGGCGCCCCGCCACTGCTGCGCTGCACGCAGTGGCGGGCGTCAGGTACAGGTTTTCCTTGTGCCACCGGCATCAGTCGACGCACTGGCGGTGCTCTGCTGGTTCCAGTGTAGATCCAGGGCGCTGCCCGCTGGCGGAATGCCCTCCGTCGGACATCACACTTTGCCTTGAAGGCTTGCGCCAGCGCGGTTCTCTGGCGCTTTTTCCTGCCACACGATTCCCTTACAGTGCTGCCTCTTCCAGCCGCATCTTCTTCGGTCTGGCAGTCATCAGCAGGGAAAAGCATCGTGGAACAAGGACGTAAAGTACGCAGCCGGGTGTTGCAGTGGCGGTTGTCCGTGGGCGTGGCATTGGCCATCACTGGCCTCCAGGCGCCGGCATGGGCACAGACGGTGTCACCGGAGCAGGAACTGCTCCGGCAGCAGGAGCGCGAGCGCGCGCTGCGTGAGCAGCAGGAGTCCACGCCGGATGTCCGCCTGCAGCCGGCTACCGAAGACCTCGGCCACCTGCCGGTGGAAGAGTTCCCCTGCTTCACCATCAACACCATCGCGCTGCAGGGGGATCTAGCGGACCGCTTCCGCTGGGCGCTGGCGGCAGCCGATCCCCGCAGCGATCCCGCCACCGGGCGCTGCCTGGGTACGGCGGGCGTGGACATCGTGATGAAGCGCGTGCAGAACGCGATCATCGAGCGCGGCTACGTCACCACCCGCATCCTGGCCGCCCCGCAGGACCTGAAGACCGGCATCCTGACGCTCACTGTCGTGCCGGGCCGCGTCAATGCCATCCGCTTTGCCGACGGCGAAGGGCGTACCCCCGCCCTCTGGAACGCGGTGCGGGTGGCACGCGGCGAAGTACTGAACCTGCGTGACATCGAACAGGCGCTGGAAAACCTGCAGCGCGTGCCGACTGCGCAGGTGGACATCCAGGTCGCGCCCCCGGCCGATGGCGCGGCGGCCAAGCCGGGCGAGAGCGATCTGGTGATCAGCTGGCAGCAGGCGCGCCTGGTACGGGTCAACCTGACCCTGGACGATGCCGGCAGCCAGTCCACCGGCAAGATGCAGGCCGGCACCACGGTGTCGGTGGACAACGCGGCCGGCCTCAGCGACCTGTTCTACATCAACGTGGGCAAATCGGTGTTCAACGGCAGCGAGCGTGGCACCGACAGCTGGGCAGTGCATTACAGCGTGCCGCTGGGCGGATGGCTGCTGGGCGCCAACGCCAGCAACTTCGACTATGAGCAGACCGTTGCCGGCGCATTCGAGAACTACGTCTACAGTGGCTCCAGCCGCAACGCCGAGCTGCGCCTGACGCGCATGCTGTTCCGCAACGCGCGCGCCAAGACCAGCATGTACGCGCGCGGCTGGTACCGCGAATCGGACAACTTCATCAACGATACCGAGATCGAAGTGCAGCGCCGGCGCATGGCCGGCTGGGAACTGGGCCTGGGCCACCGGCACTTCATCGGCAAGGCGACGCTGGATGTGAACCTGGCGTACCGCAAGGGTACCGGTGCCTTCAACGCGTTGCGTGCGCCGGAAGAGGCGTTTGGCGAAGGCACGGCGCATGGCCGCATCTATACCGCGGACGCGCAGCTGGTCCTGCCGCTGCAGTGGGGCAAGCAGAGCCTGCGCTACATCGGCAGCTGGCGTGCGCAGTGGAACCGCTCGCCATTGGTGCCGCAGGACCGGTTCTCCATTGGTGGCCGCTACACCGTGCGTGGCTTTGATGGCGAAATGTCGCTGACCGGTGAGCGTGGCTGGTTGCTGCGCAATGAAGTGGGCGTGCCCCTGGGCGGCGGCGTGGAGGCCTACGTTGCCGTTGATCACGGGCGTGTCGCCGGCCCGTCCACGGCCCGATTGCTGGGCGACCGGCTCACCGGTACGGCCCTCGGGCTTCGCGGTGGCACCCCCCACATCAACTGGGATGCGTTCGTCGGCAGCCCGCTGTCCAAGCCGCGCGGCTTCCAGACCGCCTACACCACCTTCGGAATGAACCTGGGCGTCTCGTTCTGACGCCTGCACATGACCGGCCTGCGCAGTCCCCTGCGCGGCCCACACGATGCGGTACCGCGCAGCCTGCTGCGCATACAACCCAACAGCACCGAAAGGAATCAGCGCCGTGAACAAAGTCTACCGTCTGGTCTTCAACCGTACGCTCGGCGTCATGCAGGTCGCCTCCGAGCTGGTCAACGCTGCGCACGGCGGGGTAGACCACCGTGGCGGCAACACCGTCGGTACCCTGCGGCCGATCAGTTTCGCGCTCTGGCTGGTGCTGGGCTGGGTGGGATGGGTGCAGCCGCTGTCCGCGCAGCAGGCGCCGGCCGATCCTGGCCGTATTGCCGCCGACCCCGGCGCACCGGCAAACCAGCGCCCGACGGTGATCACCTCGGCCAACGGCACGCCGCAGGTGAACATCACCACGCCCAGCGCCGGTGGCGTATCGCGCAACACCTACCAGCAGTTCGACGTCGGCCAGCAGGGTGTCATCCTCAACAACTCGCGCGGCGACGTGCAGACCCAGCTGGGTGGCTGGGTGCAGGGCAATCCGTGGCTGGCCACCGGTACCGCGCGCGTCATCCTCAACGAGGTCAACAGCAGCAACCCCAGCCACCTCAACGGCTACGTGGAGGTCGCGGGTGCGCGGGCGCAGGTGGTCATCGCCAACCCGGCCGGGATCCAGGTCAATGGCGCGGGCTTCCTCAACGCCAGCCGGGTGACCCTGACCACCGGCACGCCGATCGTCAGCAATGGCGTGCTGGAAGGCTATCGCGTCGAAGGTGGCAGCATCGGCGTCGGTGGCGCGGGCCTGGATACCAGCCGCGCCGACTACACCGACATCATCACCCGCTCGCTGCAGGTCAATGCCGGCATCTGGGCCAACCAGCTGCAGGCGAGCCTGGGCAGCAACGTGGTCAGTGCCGACCACAGCAGCGTGCAGCAGCAGAAGCCTGCGTCCGCCGCGCCCACCTTCGCGCTGGATGTGGGCGCGCTGGGCGGCATGTATGCCAACCGCATCTGGCTGGTCGGCAACGAACATGGCGTGGGCGTAAGCAATGCCGGCAAGATCGGTGCCCAGGCCGGCGAGCTGGTGGTCACCGCCGACGGCCGGCTGCAGAACACTGGTGCGATGCATGCGCAGCAGGACCTGCGCATCGACGCCAGCGCGGGCATCTCCAATGCCGGCACGCTCAGTGCCGAGCGCGAGCTGCGCGTGCAGACCCCGGCAGATGTCGACAATAGTGGCGGCACGCTCAATGCGCGACGCATCGAAGTGAATGCCGATGCGCTGCGCAACCGCGGCGGCAGCATCGAACAGCTCGGAACGCAGGCGCTGCAGCTGCAGGCGGCCGACGTCAGCAACCTGCAGGGCCGCATCGGCAACGTGGCCAGTGTTTCGCCAGGCACCGGTACCGGCGGCACCGGCACCCCGCCGGGTACGGGTACGCCAGGCACGGGTACGCCAGGTACCGGCACCCCGGGCACTGGCACTCCCGGCACCGGCGGCGGCACCCCGCCGGTCACGCCGCTTCCGCCGCTGGCGGCCGGTGTGCTCAACATCGCAGGAACGCTGGGCAACGATGGCGGCCGCATTGAAGCCAGCGGTGACCTGCAGCTCAGCGCCCGCAACAGCCTGGACAACAGCGACGGCACGCTGGGTGCAAGCACCCTGCAGGTGCAGGGAGAAGCGCTGCGCAACATGCGTGGCACCCTGCAGGTCCAGGGCGCGGCCAGCGCGCAGGTGCAACAGCTGGACAACAGCGGCGGCCGCATGACCTTCGCCCGTGGTTTCGAGTTGAAGGCACAGTCGGCGATCAATCGCGGCGGCAGCCTTGCCCACGGTGGCAGCGCCGAGACGACCTGGACGATCGGCCAGCTCGACAACAGCGAGGGCAGCATCTCCAGCAATGCCACGCGGCTCGGCCTCGACATCGGTACCCTGGTCAACACCCGGGGCAGCATCAACCACGCCGGCAGCGAGGGCCTGCTGCTGCGTGCGGAGGTACTGGATGGCGTGCAGGGCAGCATCGCCACCGCCGGCGCGGCAGACCTGCAGCTGGGCCGCGCCGACCACCGTGGTGCGCAGCTGGTCGCCCGCCAGCTGGGCCTGAGCGCACAGGACTTCGACAACCGCGGCGGCCGCGTGCTGTCCACGGGGCTGCAGGCCAGCACGCTCAACGTCCGCAATCACCTGGACAACAGCGACGGTGGCCTGCTGGCCAGCAATGCCGACCTGCAGATCGATGCAGCGTACTTCGGCAATGCCGGCGGCACCGTGCAGCAGGCGGGCACCGGCAACCTGCGCATCACCACCGCCAGCCTGCAGGGCCAGGGCGGCACCGTTCTCAGCAACGGCACCCTGCAGCTGCACGGCGATACCCTGAACCTGCGCAATGGCACCACCGCCGCGCAGCGCATCGATGTGCGCGCCGGCGACCTGACCACCGCCGGCGGCACGCTGACCTCGACCGGCGGCGATGCCCTGCAGCTGCAGGTATCGCGCACCCTGGACAATAGCGGCGGGACCGTGGGCGCCAATGGTGCGCTGGACATCAACAGCGGCATCCTCATCAACGACGGCGGCAAGCTGATCGCCGCAGGCACCGGCACCAGCCACATCCACGCCAGCCAGCGGCTGCAGAACCAGCGCGGCCTGCTGTCCGGCAATGGCGATCTGCAGATCAAGACCGATGGCCTGCTGAACGAGAGCGGCAGCATCGATCATGCCGGCACCGGCACGCTGCAGATCGACGCGACCACCGTGCAGGGAGCTGCTGGCAGCATCGCCAGCAATGGCCTGCTGCAGTTGAGTGGGCAGCAGCTGGACCTGCAGAAGGGCACCACCCGCGCCCGTGACGTGAAGATCACGGCCACCGGCCTGGACACCAGCGGCGGCAGCCTGTTGTCACTGGGAAACAACGCGATGCAGCTGCAGGTGCAGGGCCTGCTGCGCAACGACGGCGGCAGCATCAGCGCCAATGGCGCGCAGCAGATCCAGGCCGGTGCGCTGTCCAACCGCGGCGGTGCGCTCAGTTCGGCGGGAACGGCAGCTTCGCAGATCAGGGTCGACGGCACGCTCGACAACAGTGGCGGCAGCATCGCCAGCAATGCCGCCCACCTGCAGCTGAAGAGCGGCGCGCTGGTCAATGCCGGCGGTACCCTCAGCCATGCGGGCAGCGACGGCCTGGTCATCGACAGCGGGCGCCTGGACGGAGCAAAGGGGCAGATCGCCACTGCCGGTGCCCTGCAGCTTACTGCGGCCGAGGTCGATCACCAGGGTGCGTCGCTGGCTGCCGCGCAGCTGGACATCACGGCGACCGGGTTCGACAACCGCGGCGGGCGCATCATCGCCACCGGCACCGGTGGCAATACGCTGCGCGTGCAGGGCGCGCTGGACAACGGCAATGGCGGCACCCTGGCCAGCAATGGCAACCTGGATATCCACGCGCGTACCTTCGGCAATGCTGGCGGAACCGTGCAGCAGGCCGGGTCCGGCAGCCTGGTCATCACCACGCAGGACCTGACCGGCGCCGGTGGCACCCTGCTCAGCAACGGTTCGCTGGACCTGCAGGGCGACACCCTCGATCTGCGCAACGGCACCACCACCGCGCAGCGCATCAGCATCGACGGCGACACCGTGATCACCGCCGGCGGCCAGTTGAGTGCGCTTGGCACCCAGGCGCTCCAGTTGCAGGCCCGCAGCCTGCTCGACAATACCGGCGGAACGCTGGGCAGCAATGGTGCGGTCGACGTGCACGCAGGCCGCTTCGTCAACGACCATGGCAAGTTGATTGCCGCCGGTGATGCTGCGTCCGCAATCCGCGCCGCGCAGCTGGAGAACCGCAGCGGCGCGATCTCCGCCAACGGCAACCTGCGCATCGAGGCGCAAACGCTGTCGGGCCAGGGCGGCAGCATCGGTGCCGCCCGCGCGCTGTCACTGCAGGGCGGGTCATTGGATCTCCGCGGCGGCAGCGTGGCGGCCGAGCAGCTCGATATCGTGGCCGACAGCCTGGACAACAGCGCAGGCGCGCTGCGCGCAACCGGCAGCGGGACGCTGGCACTGCAGGTAAGCGGCCGCTTGGCCAACGACGCGGGCACCATCGCCAGCAACGGTGCGCAGCGTATCGAAGCCGGCGAACTCTCCAACCGTGGCGGCACGCTCAGTTCGGCAGGCAGCGCCACTACCGAGCTGCACGTAGCGGGCCTGTTCGACAACAGCAACGGCGTGCTTGCCAGCAACGGCGCCGCGCTGAAGATCGATGCCGGCCACATGGCCAACGTGAAGGGCACGCTCAGCCATGCCGGCACCCAGGGCCTGCTGCTGCGTACCGGGCAACTGGACGGCCAGGGTGGCAGCATCGCCAGCGCAGGCGGCATCACCCTGCAGGCGGGCAGCGTGGACCATCGCGGAGCCACCCTGCAGGCCGAGCGCATCGCACTGGACGCACAGTCCTTCGACAACCGTGCCGGCAAGGTCATCGCGACCGGTGCCGAGGGCAGCACGATCAACGTGGTCGGCACGCTGGACAACGGCGAGGGTGGCCTGCTGGCCAGCAACGGCGACCTTGGCATCCAGGCGGCGGTGTTCGGCAATGCCGGCGGCACCGTGCAGCACGCCGGTGAAGGCGTGCTGTCGATCGACGCCGGCACGCTCAACGGCACCGGCGGCACGCTGGTCAGCAATGGCAGCCTGTTGCTCAAGGGCACCACCACCGACCTGCGTGCGGGTGTCACCTCCGCCAAGCGGATCGAGATCGACACCGGCTCGCTGATCACCGCCGGCGGCACGCTCACCGCCACCGGCAATGACATGCTGCGGCTGAGCGCGCGCGAACGCATCGACAACAGCGGCGGTACCGTGTCCAGCAATGGCGGGCTGGACCTGCGCAGTGCCGCGCTGGTCAACGCGGGCGGCACGCTGCAGTCGGCGGGTACAGCGGCGAGCCAGCTGATCATCGGCCAGGACATCAACAACCGCGGCGGCCGCATCCTGGCCAACGGTGGGCTTGGCATCAGCTCCGGCAGCATCGACAACCAGGGTGGCACGCTGCACAGCGCCGCACGGCTGGTGGTCAAGGCCGATGGCCTGCTCGACAACAGCAACAAGGGCGTCATCGCCAGCGGCGCGGGCATGCAGGTTGCGGCGGCTTCGCTGGACAACCGCAGCGGCAGCATCGAGCAGGCCGGTGACGGCCTGCTGCAGATCGATGCCACCACGCTGCAGGGCCACGCCGGCCGCATCGTCAGCAACGGCGAGCTGCAGCTGAAGGGCGAGACCCTGGATCTCAGCGCAGGCACCACCGCCGCGCAGCAGGTCAGCATCGAGGCCGGCCAGCTGGACAACACGGCCGGTACGCTGAACGCCACCGGCAACCAGGCGATGTCGCTGCAGGTGCGCGGTGCGCTCGGCAATGACGGCGGCACCATCGCCGCCAACGGCGCACAGCAGATCAACGCCGGTTCGCTGTCGAACGCAGGCGGCACCTTGAGTTCGGCAGGGACCTCCGACAGCCGGATCACGGTCACGGGCCGCTTCAACAACGGCGGTGGCACCCTCGCCAGCAATGCTGGCAACCTGCGCCTGGACGCCGCGCAGCTGGTCAATGCCGCAGGCAGCATCGTCCATGCCGGCAAGGGCACGCTGACCGTGAAGGCTACCCAGCTGGACGGGGTCGGCGGCAGCATCGCCACGGCAGGCGCATTGCAGCTGGATGCGGTGAGCGTGGACCATCGCGGTGCCACGCTCAATGCCGATCACTTCACCGTCAACGCCGACCGCTTCGACAACCAGAACGGCAAGCTGCTGGCGACGGGCACGCAGGCCAGCACCGTGCAGGCCACCACCTCGCTGGATAACGGCGGCAACGGCCTGATCGCCAGCAATGGCGACCTGACCCTGACCAGCGCACTGTTCGGCAATGCCGGCGGTACCGTGCAGCAGGCCGGCACCGGCACGCTGGCGATCAACGCGCACACCGTGAATGGCCAGGGCGGCAAGCTGCTCAGCAATGGCGCCCTGCAGCTGACCGGCGAAACCACCGACCTGCGCGACGGCACGCTGGCCGCGGCCCGCATCGCCGTGGATACCGGCACGCTGCTCAACGCGGGCGGATCGATCATCGCCTCCGGCACCGATACGTTGAAGGTGTCCGCGCGCGACCGGCTGGACAACAGCGGGGGCACGCTGGCCGGCAACGGCTCGCTGGATCTGCGCAGCGCGCAGCTGATCAACAATCTGGGTACCCTCCAGGCCGCCGGCAGCGGCAGCAGCACCCTGGCGATCACCCATGCGCTGGAGAATCGCGGGGGTCGCATCCTGACCACGGGCGACGCAGGCCTCAGCGCCGGCACGCTCGACAATCGCGGCGGCACCGTGCACAGCGATGGCAACAGCGCGCTGACCGTGCGCGTGGACGGCCTGCTCGACAACAGCGACAAGGGCACCCTGTCTGCGGGGGGCGCGCTGCTGGCCGAGGCACAGGCCATCAACAACAGCGGCGGTACCGTGGCTGCGGGGCAGGATCTGCAGCTGACCAGCACCGATCTGCTGCGCAATGGCGGCGGCCTGGTCCAGGCCGGCAAGCACCTGCAGGTCTCGGCCGGCGGCCTGAACAACACCAGTGGCCGAATCATCGCCAACGACCTGCAGCTGGATACCCGCGGCCAGGCGCTGGACAACCGCAGCGGCATCATTGCCAGTCTTTCCGGAAATGCAGCGCTGCGCAGTGGTGCGCTGGACAACACCGGTGGCCTGCTGCAGTCGGCGGCAGCGCTCAGCATCGACACCTCCGGACAGCGGCTGACCAATGCCGCTTCCAATGGCAACGGCATCGTCAGCAGTGGCACGCTGCAGATCCGCAGTGGCGATCTGGACAATCGAGGTGGCTCGGTGTTCGCCAAGGCCGGCGCCGACGTGCAGGCCGTCAACATCGACAACAGTGGCGGCGGCTCGCTGGTGAGTGCAGCCGACCTGCTGCTGCGCGCGCAGCAGCTGGCCAACAGCGGTGGCAGCGTGACCGCCGGTGGCAATGCCGACATCGGTTTGCAGGGCGCCCTGCTCAACAGTGGCGGCCTGGTGGCGGCAACCGGCCGCCTCGACCTGCAGGCCGGTTACATCGACAACCGCAATACGCTCAGCCAGGCCAATGGCCCTGCGCTGGGCTTGCAGGGCAAGAACCTGCAGGTGACCACCGGCAACCTGGACAACCAGAACGGCCAGGTGATTGCCGACAACCTGCTGCTGCAGGTGAACCAGCGCCTGGACAACAGCGGTGGCCAGGTGTCGGCGGCGCTGACCTCCGATGTCCGCGCCGATACCCTGGTCAACAGCGGTGGCACCCTGGTGGCCGGCAGGCAGCAGACGCTCCGCACCCGCGAGATCATCGGTGATGGCCGGCTGATGTCGCAGGGTGACATGACCCTGGAGCTGGGCCAGAGCCACACCAACCGTGGCGAAATGGTGGCCAACGGCACACTGAGCCTGTCCATCCAGGGCAACCTGGACAACAGCGGCAAGCTGGCGGGTGCCAACGTCAACATCAATGCCGGCAACATCACCAACGCTTCCACTGGCGAGATCAGCAGCATCGGCCTGACCCGCCTGGCAGCGGGGGGCGCACTGGTCAACTACGGCCTGCTGGACGGCAACGTCACCCACATCACCGCAGCGAGCGTCGACAACATCGGCAGCGGCCGCATCTACGGTGACCGTGTCGCCATCCAGGCGGGCTCGCTCAACAACCTCGCCGCCAACATCGGCGGCGTGGACCGTGCAGGCACCATCGCCGCGCGCCAGCGTCTGGACCTGGGCGTCGGCACGCTGACCAACAGCGGCAAGAGCCTGATCTTCAGTGATGGCGACGCCGCCATCGGCGGGGCGCTGAACGGGCTGGCCGCGGTCGGCAGCGCGCAGCGGGTGGACAACATCGGCTCCACCATCGAGGTCAGCGGCAACCTGGACCTGTCCGCACTGGCGGTGAACAACATCCGCGAGAACGTGGTCGTGGAGAAGGTCACCACCGTGCATGCGCCGGTCCGGCTGGAGCAGCCTGGCTGGTTCAAGAACGCCACCAACAACAACCGTGATTTCCGCGCAACGTCGAACTACCAGCCGTACGAGATCTACTACCTCGATCCGTCCGACATCCTCGAAGACACCCCCTATGTCACCCCGGATGGCCAGCAGATCCGCAAGGCGGTCATCCGGCTGACCAGCAACACCAGTGCCTACGCCTTCGCCCGCGGTGGCGCGTACGGCGCGCGCGCGTCGCGCGAACGCCTGAACGTGCAGGACGGTACGGTCACGGTCTACTACGTTGGCCGTGCCGACAACCGCAACAATCCCGATCAGCTCGGTGCGGGGGCGGAAGATCCCTTCCGCGACCTGTCCGTCCGCGGGGCCGGTTCGCCGCCGATCGAGTACGTGACCGACACCCTCAGGTACAACAACGCCTACGGCACCTGCACCACCACCTGCGTGCAGATCATCACCTATCCGGACTACGACAACCCGGAATCGACGCTGATCAACATGCAGCGCCACCCGCAGGACACCAGCGGCAACGAGAAGACCCGCATCGCTACCCGTACCACCGTGGAAGACGTGGTGGTATCGGCAGGCAACAATGCGGTGATCAATGCCGGCGGCAACATGCGGATCAGCACCGATCGGCTGGAGAACCGTTTCGCCAACATCGCCGCGGGCCGCGACCTGGCCATTGTCGGCCTGAACCGTGACCGCTCCGAGGTGATCAATGCAGCCGAGCAGCTGACCCGCACCAGCACGTTCGACAACGTGTCCATCACCTACGGTGGCTCGTCCAGCCGCTGGAAGGCGGCCCCCATCACCGAGAAGACCGGTGCGCTGGGTTCGTCGATAACGGCCGGCGGCAAGCTCACCATCGATGTCGGCAACCTGCGCAACGACAACACCGGTGGCAGCAATCCCAACGCCGGTGGCGGCAAGGGCACGGCGCAGTTGGATACCGCTGGCCACGGCACAGGCGCGGTCGGTCCGGGGGCCGGCAACGTGCAGGGGCCTGGCCAGAGCAGCGGCCAGGGTGCGGACAGCGTGGATGCGCGGGGACCGGGCACGGCCGGTGCGGCACAGGGGGCCAGTGGCGGCCATCAGCAGGCGGTCGCCCAGGCCGATGGCGTGCGCGCAGATGCGGCAGGCGCACAGGGGCCCGGTCAGGCCGGCAACGCCGGCACCGGTGCCGGCACCGCGCAGGACATCACGGCGGCGCAGGCCGGGCAGGCCAACGCCAATGGCCCGGCCACGGTCCGTGCCGGTGAGCACGCCGGCAGTGGTGGCAACACCGCGGTGGCGGGCAAGCAGGCCACGACGACCACCAGTACCGACCCGCGCGTGGTGGTCACCACCAGCCCGAATGCCAGTGCGCCCACGGCCAGCCTGTTCAACGTGGACGCCAACCGTGGCAATCACATCGTGGAAACCGATCCGCGTTTTGCCAGCTACCGCGATTGGCTCAGCTCGGATTACCTGCTGCAGCGCGCGGGCTTTGAGCCCTCGCAGACGCAGAAGCGCCTGGGTGACGGCTTCTATGAGCAGAAGCTGGTACGCGAGCAGATCGGCGAGCTCACCGGCCGCCGCTTCCTTACCGGCCATGCCAGCGACGAGGAGCAGTACCGCGCGCTGCTGGAGGCCGGTGCCACGGTCGCAAGCGAATGGGGCCTGCGACCGGGCGTGGCGCTCACCGCCGAGCAGATGGCACGGCTGACCAGCGACATTGTCTGGCTGGTGGAAAAGGACGTCACCCTGACCGATGGCTCGGTGGTCCGTGCGCTGGTCCCGCAGGTCTACCTACGGGTGATGCCGGGCGACCTCGGCAACGATGGCGCATTGCTGGCCGGCGCGGAGGTGGACGTCAAGCTGCGCGGTGACCTCGTCAACAGCGGCACGATTGCCGGTCGCCAGCTGGTCAGCATCGATGCCGGCAACATCCGCAACCTGGCCGGCGGCCAGATCAGCGGTGCCCAGGTGGGCCTGTCGGCGCGGCAGGACATCGACATCATCGGCAGTACCGTCAAGGCCACCGATGCGCTCGCACTGAAGGCCGGCGGCAACATCACCGTGGCCTCGACCACCACGGAATGGAAGGACCAGGGCGATCGCCTGTCGCAGCAGAAGACCACGCTGGATCGCGTGGCGGGCCTGTATGTCACCAATCCTGGTGGCGAAGGCGTGCTGTCGGTGGTGGCCGGCGGTGACATCGGCCTGAAGGCGGCGGAGATCCGCAATGCCGGCAAGAATGGCATCACCCAGCTGGCTGCCGGTGGCAACATCGACCTCGGCGCGCAGACGCTGGGCCAGAGCAGTGCGCTGAACCACGACAGCCGCAACCACACCAGCAACAGCCAGACCACGCACGCGGTGTCTTCGATTGAAGGCGCGGGCGATGTGGTGCTGGCCGCGGGCAAGGACATCAACCTGGCCGCAACCCGCATCAAGGCCGATGGCGGCATGGCCCTGCAGGCCGGTGGTGACATCAACAGCCAGGTGCTGGTGGACAGCCGCAGCAGTGATTTCAGTGCCGGTGGCAAGCGCAGCTCGCTGCAGATCAGCCAGAGCGATGAGACCGTGCGCGGCAGCCAGTTGCAGGCTGGCGACAATGTAGTGCTGAGGGCGAACCGCGATATCAATCTGACTGCAACCCAGGTCGCCAGCTCGGATGGCACGCTGAGCGTGGCGGCCGGACGCGACGTCAACCTGCTCTCGGCCAGCGAAACGCATGACTTCAGTCTGGACAGCTACGACAAGAAAAAGAAAACCCTGTCGAGCACCACCACCACCCGCCACGCCGAGAGCAGTGACAGCTATGCGATTGGCACCGGCTTGATGGGCGAGAGCGTGAGCGTCACCGCCGGCCGCGATCTGACCGCCGTAGGCGCGGTGGTTGATGCCACCGGCGCAGTGGTCCTCGGTGCGGGCAACAATGTGCTGATCACTTCTGCGGAAGACCATCACAGCAGCGAGTCCAGCGAAAGCAGGAAGAAGTCCGGCTTCACCGGTGGCTTCTCCAATGGAACCGCTTCGATCGGCTATGGCAGTTCGAAGAACAGCAGCAGTTCTGCCGAGCAGTCGACCACCCAGGTCGGCTCTGCGATCGCTTCGCGCGAAGGCAACGTGCTGATCAACGCCGGCAACCAGCTGACGATCGCGGCGTCCGACGTGGCCGCAGGCAAGGATCTGACCCTGGTTGGCAAGGACATCAACCTGATTGCGCGCCAGGATACGGTGGATACCCAGTCCAGTCAGTCGAGCAAATCCAGCGGCTTCTCGGTGGGCGTCACCTACGACCCAGCCAAGGCGTACCGCACCGCACGCGACAACGCCACCGAAGGCATGGCCGACAGCGGCACGATGATGGGCCGGATCACGCGTACCGCTGAAGGCGTAGCGGCTGGCGTGTCGGCGGCCGTGCTGCCGGCAATCACCGCCGGCAGCCAGCGCTCGAACAGCAACCAGAGCCACTCCACCAGTGAGGCCCGGGTCAGCAACCTCAATGCAGGCGGAAATCTCTCGCTGATCGCCAACGGCGGCTCGATCACCAGCCAGGGTGCGCAGATGACGGCCGAGGGCAATGCTGTCCTGCTGGCCACCAAGGACATCGTCTTCGATGTCGCGCACAACACAGAGCGCAGTGAAAGCGACAGCCGTGGCAAGGGTTGGGGTATCGCCACCAACTCGGCAGGCCTGCCGTTCGGCACCAACAACTCACGCAGCGATGGCGTCGGACAGAGCGACACCATCACCGGTACCCAGCTGTCGGTTGGGGGCGGCGTGCGCATGGCCACCACCGAGGGTGACATCCGCCTGACCGCCGCCAACATCGCCGCAGAGAAGGACGTCAACATCCGCGCTGCGGGCGACCTGACGATCCGTAGCGGGCAGGACACGGTCAGCAATGCCAACCGCTCAGACAGCAAGGCGATCGGCACCGTGCAGATCTCCGATACCGAGAAGTTCTCCGGCTGGCATCGCGAGCAGCATCGCGATGACAGCGCGCAGGTCTCGCAGGTGGCCAGCACCGTTGGCAGTCTCGGCGACAACGTCAACCTCACCGCCGGTGGCAAGTACACGCAGAGTGCCAGCAATGTGGTGGCGGCCAAGGACGTGAACATCACCGCTGCCGAGATCGAGCTGCTGACCGCCGACGAAAGTGGCCACTACTCGCAGAGCGACAAGGACCTGAAGATCGGTGCCTTCGCGCGGGTGAAGTCGCCGTTGATCGATCTGCTCAACAATGTCGATGCCGCCCGCAAGTCCGACGACCGCCTGCAGAAGATGCAGGGCCTTGCCGCTGGTGCCAATGCCTATCAGGCCGCCAGTGCCATCTCCAGCATGGCCGGCAAGGGCGGAGGCGGGGCACTCCTCAGTGCCGAGGCCGGCGTCGGTTTCAAGACCTCCAGCAGCAGTGCCGATGGCAGCAGCCAGGTCTCGCGCGGCTCCACCATCCAGGGCGGTGGAAACGTCAACCTGACCAGTACCGCTGGCGACATCCACGTGGTGCAAGGCAATCTGAGCGCGGGCAACACGCTCAGTCTGGATTCGGCCGGTGACATCCTGCTGGAAGCCGGCAAGGCGCATGTGGCCGACCGTAGCAAGAGCAGCAATGCCGGCGCCGAAGTCGGCGTGGGCGTTGCGGTGGGTGCGCAGACCGGTGTGTATGTCTACGCCGAAGCGAGTGTGGGCAGCAGCAAGTCCAATGCCGAGAGCAGCACCTGGCAGAACACCACGCTGACCGGCAAGAACATCTCGATGAAGGCCGAGGGCGATACCACCCTCCGCGGCGCGACCGCCACCGCCGACCGCATCGACGTCAAGACCGGTGGCACGCTGACCATCGAATCGCTGCAGGACATCGCCGAGAGCATGTCCAAGAACAGCCAGGTGGGTGGCCGCGTGCAGGTGTCGTTCGGCACCGCGTGGAACGCCGACGGCTACGCCAGCGGAGGCAAGGCCAACGGCAGCTATCAGGGCGTCGGCCAGCAGAGTGGCCTGTTCGCAGGTGATGGCGGTTATCACGTTGATGCCGGCCAGGTGAACCTGGTAGGCGGCGCGATCGCCAGCACGAATGCGGGCAACAGTGAACTGACTGCTGATTCGCTGACGTTCACCGACCTGCAGAACCATATGGACTACAAGGCCAGCTCGGGCAGCATCAGTGGTGGCTTCGGTAACGGGGGCAAGGGACCGGCCGGCAAGGGCGTGGGGGCCGGCGAGCAGCTGAAGGGCATTGGCACGAGCATCGTGACCGGCGAGTTGGGGCGGCCGACGGGTGTCTCGATAGGTGGTGGGCTGCCCATGCATGAGAGCGGCAGCGACAGCTCCAGCACGCGTGCGACGCTGACCGAGGGCAACATCACCATCGGCGGCAGGAAGACCACCGCGGCCGAGCTGGGCGTCAACACCGATGCAGCCGCTGCACACCGCGCGCTGGAAGCGATGCCTGATGCGAACAAACTGCTGGCTGACCAGCAGGCAATGGCGAACGCAGCCAGCACGGTGCTTGCCACCAGCAAGCAGGTCTCAGTGGATGTGCAGGCCTATCAGAGCAACAAGGCGACCCAGGCGTACTACGACGGCCTGTCGCCGGAACAGAAGAACGAATTCAACGCGCTAAGCGCGGAACAACGCGATGCGGTGCTGACGGCAAACAGCCCGGCCTACGAAAATGCCAAGAAGTGGGGCACGGGCGGTGAATACAACCGCGCATTGAACGCAGTGACGACCGCCCTTGTGGGAGGCGCAGCGGGACAAGGTGCTGGTCAGGTCGCCTCCAATGCACTGGCGCCATATGCCGCCTACTTCATCGGCAGCACGCTTGACCCGAACCATGGCAGTGACCCGAACGCAACGCTGCAATTGCTGTCGCATGCGGTGCTGGGTGCGCTGCTGGCCGAAGCCAATGGTGGCAATGCGGGGACCGGTGCCGTATCGGCGGCCGGCGGCGAGTTGGCAGCGAAGGTGCTGACCGATACGTTGACCGGGGGCGATCCTTCCAGGCTGAGCCCGGAACAGAAGGAGATGGTGCTGGCGCTGTCGCAGGCGGTGGGTGCACTGGCGGGTGGCCTGTCGGGGCAGGATCTGGCTGGGATCGCGTTGAATGCGGGGATTGCCAAGAACTCGGTTGAGAACAACTTCCTTGCCGAGGATCAGGCTCGAGTAATGAAGCAGCAACTCGACGAGTGCGGCAGCGACACGTCATGTCAGAAGATGGTGCGTGACGTTGCCAAGCAACTGTCGGAGCGAATGGACTATGAGCTGCTCTCGGTTTGTACAGCGAACTCGGCGAGCCCTGCGTGTCAGGCGTTTGTGAATGCGGCCGTTTCCTACAAGTATGGCTCGTGGCCCGGAGAGCTTGGACTGTTCGATGATCTCGGCCGTAGCAGCGAGGCGCTTTCCTCGTTCGCTCACTCCATGAATGGACGTGCCTATCGCGAGCTGATTTTTGAGAACGGGGGGCTCCAGCCCGTCTATATCCTGCCTCAGGAATATACGGTGGCCGCGCTGGCGCAGTGGACCGCCGGTGTCGACACTTCCATCGATCAATATGGGCTGTGGTCCAAGGAGACTGCAGGCGAAGTAGGCCTTGGGCTGGCACAGTTGCTGGCACGACGCTATGGAATGGTCAATATAGTCGGCGGCAACGGAGGCTTTGGGAGCGGACGGAGTGATGGGACACCGAATACCTCAAGCGGGACGCAAGTGGATGCGGAGAAGTCCGCACTGGAGAGAATCGCAGGTCGCCCGGCAGGGCCCGATTTGTCTCTCAAACAACCTGAATCCGTTCTTCAGGCGTACTCGCAAAAGCGAATTGATGACCTCGCACACCAATACAATAGCAAGTCATTGGATCCTAAGGATTTTCAGCTGAATCTTGGTTCAAAGGTCTTGAAGGCCGATGCTCAAGTCAGTACGGGTGCTCCGGTTTATATTGGTGCAAGCACATCCGATGTCATGCTGTATTTCAGACAGCTGACTGGAACTGATCGCATGCCTGTCGCGAAGGTCGTACCTGGAAAGGGTCTTCTTTATACGGCAACCACGAGCTCTGGTGCAAAGATAACTCTTAGAGATTTTTCAACGAGCGCGCAGAAGACTGGTGCGAGTTGGACAATTGATGTGCAGGATAAATCCATAAATAATGGAAAGCGAGTAGAGGTGAAGTTCAAATGAAAGATGGGATTTATTGTGCAGTGGTGATTTCTTCGTTTGGGTTATCAATGGGTACCGTCTGGCAGCACATGACGATGGAAATGGGAGGTGTTGGGATCTCCGAAAGAAAAGACGCGTTCTTCGAGTTGATGGGTCGTTTGTTGAGGGAAGGGAAAGTGAGGCTTGCAACGGACGGGGTGTTCTTGCAAGGCGACTGGAGGGAGCAGCTGACGCTAATCTCAAACGCTTGGCCCGAAAATCCTGGTGAAGATGATATCGATGGATTCGGCCTCTGGTTCTTGACCGATGCTCCGGCGGGTCTGGTTTGGATCGGCGCAGATGGCCGTGAACACTGGACGTAGTAGTCCGATTCATGTCGGTGGCGCCACGATGATCCTGACGAATGGGTCAGGGCTTGTAACGACACCGAGCTTTGATGAAGCTTGCTTGAGAAGTGTTTTGCGCTCAGTACTTGCCGTGAACTGCAGGGGTGGGATGATCTATTCTCGGATATGAAGAAAATGGTCGCCTGTCATCCAAGTTTGAATCAGCTTTCAATGGAAGCATTGGCCTCGCTATTCAATTGGAGCAATCGATAGGTCAGAGGCATCACCCCCAGCAGATCCAAGAAATGTCTGGCGTAATCAGGAATGTTCTTCATTACTCTTATGGCTACTCCATGGGAGTTCTATGGAGAAATATGAACATGGAGTTTGATGCGGGGAGTGTCGCTTTTGAGCAGCAGACGGAAGAGTTCTTCTCGATGCTTAGGATGTTGATGCAGGAAGGGAAGCTGAAGCTTGCCTCGGATGGTGTCTTCGCCGATGGCGATATCGATGCGCAACTGGATGTTTTGCGTCACGCTTGGCCTGCTACAAGAGATCAGGAAGATCTCGATGAGGATGGATTCTGGTTTCTTACGGATGCACCGTTTGGATTGGTTTGGACCGCGCCTGAGGGAGACGTCTGGACCTGATTTGAGTGTGGAATTCATCGGATGAAGCGGGGATGGCTTTTTGAAGCTGAAGTCCTCTCTCGTGAGTAATTTTTCGAGATTCCGTATCGCAATGCCTCGGTGATCGAAGTCGCCGGGTGATATATGTATCTACTGTCGAAGGATGATTACTATCCACATGCGCTGTTGGGAGCCCTCGCAGAGGAAGGGGCACAAATAGCAGTTGATGCCGAAGTCGGCGAATGAAGCAATCTACAACGAAGCAATCATCAGGTCGGCTGCAGATCTATGGATGAAAGAATTAGAAAGCTCTGCGGCGAGATCTCTGCAATGGACGCTGCGGCCGCATCGGAGTGGTTGATGAACTACGCCGCCTTGAGGTCGGACAATTATCGGGATGCATTTGTTCTGATGAAGTGCCGTTCCTGGCCCAGGGCAGAGCAGAAAAAGTTGGCCAACTACTATTTGCAGGCTGTTCCTTATGCGAGCTCATATCCCTACGAGGTCTTTCTTTCGTTCATGTCGGTAAGGTCCTTCTTGAGTTGTCTTGATGCTTTTATTCCAGAGGCCGGTGCCTATCGTGACCTTCTCGCCTACCATCTTGGTCCAGTTCTGGATCGAGTGGGGAAGAATGATTCTGATCGGATGTTGATTGCGGAGTTCATGGGTGAGCTCAGCGGGTAGAGGGATCATTACGTCCGAATGCCCTGTACGCGGATGAGAACGCTCTGCCGTAGCATAAGACCTTTGACGATGGCGCCGCTGTAAAGGTTCGACGATGAGTATTTCGCTGTTTCTTGAAGTCGAGGTTGGTTCCAAACTCGAAGCCGTGCAACGAGCCTTGGATTCGATCCAGGCCGAGTATTCCGATGGTCTGGACAAGCTGCAGGGGTATCTTCCAGCGTCCAACACGGGGTTCGGGTTCCGCATCGTTGAGCCGCCGGAGGCTGTCGTCGCAGAAGGGCTGGAGGCCGAGTGGCGCGTGGGGCTGCTGGGTTCGTTCCATTTCCGCGCAAGCGGATTTGAATGCGCTTGAGAAGAAATCTGCCGTTTCATCAAGCGCTATGCTGCGGGATGTGAATCGCGCTTCGTGCTTTCCTTCCAGTTCGAGAGCATCTATGCCGCAAGATTGGGGCAGGATCTGATCTTTGCGGGCCCTGCTGCCCCATACTGCCGCTTCGCTCTTTTCATGTGATCCGCTACATCTTAATGATCAGGCACTGCCACCAGCACGTGGACTGCGGGTCATCGGCGATGTCGTTCGGCACGCTGCGTCGAACCACGGCTGCGGTCCGTGGTTACAATCTGCCCATGATCAGCCCCCGCCTTCTGGTTTCCGCACTGCTGGCGCTGGCCCTTTCGGCCTGCACGGCTACCGCGCCCGTGCAGCACAACCCGCTCGCCACCTGGGTGCCGTCACCCAACCAGAACGCGCGCACCCCGGTCATCATCGTGCTGCACCATACCGAGCAGAAGTCGGTGCAGCAGAGCTTGCATACGCTGCGCACCGCCAATAGCGGTGGCCCGGTCAGCGCGCACTACCTGATCGGCGCCGATGGCCATCGCTACCAGCTGGTGGCCGATGAGCGCCGTGCCTGGCATGCCGGTGCCGGACGCTGGGGCACCATCACTGATCTCAACTCGGCCTCGATCGGCATCGAGCTCGACAACGACGGCCGCAGCCCCTTCAGCCCGGCGCAGATCGAATCGCTGATCGTGCTGCTGCGCGACCTCACCACCCGCCTGAACATCCCGCCGCGCCAGGTGATCGGCCATGCCGACCTGGCGCCGACGCGCAAGCAGGATCCGAGCCGGTTCTTCCCCTGGCAGCAGTTGGCCGAGGCTGGCTTCGGGGTATGGCCGCGCGCCGCTGACGGCGCGGCACCGGAAGGCTTCGACGCGTGGAATGCGCTGGCCCGCTTCGGTTATCCGCTGGACAACCGCGAGGCCACCGTAGCCGCGTTCCACCGCCGCTTCCGCGGCCGCGACGACCTGCCGAAGACGCTGGATGCCGAAGATGCCCGCATCCTGCACTCGTTGCTGCTGCAGATGCCGTGACCCCGCGCATGAACGCTTGGCCCCGCGTTGGGTTGCCGCCCAGCGGCCGGCACTCCACCATGGCGGCATGATCGATTCCGCTACCTTCTTCAAGCGCAAGCACTGGACCCTGTTGGCAGCGGCCGTGCTCGCCGGCTGCTCCACCACCGCTCCCCGTACCGGATCCGAAGTGCCGACGCCGGCCACACCGCCCGCGGCCACCTACGCCAAGGCTGCATGGAGCGCACTGCCGCCGGTTTCCGACAGCGATCTGCAGGCCGGTTTCGTTGCCTGGCGCAGCAGCTGCAGCCGCCTCAAGAACGATGCGGTCTGGGCCAAGCCCTGCGCCACCGCCGCCGCGGTATCAGACAAGGACCCGGCCGCGATCCGCCAGTTCCTGCAGCGCGACCTTGATGTCTATGCGCTGCGTGCCGGCGGCCACCAGGCCGACGGGCTGATTACCGGCTACTACGAGCCGATCTACGCCGGCAGCCTGACCCGCACCGACAAGGCGACGGTGCCGGTGTACGGCACGCCGGATGATCTGGTGGTGGTGCAGCTGGAGAGCCTCTACCCGGAACTGAAAGGCAAGCGCCTGCGCGGGCGCGTCGAAGGCAAGGTGCTCAAGCCCTATGACGACGCTGGCACCATCGCGGCCAAGGGCGCCAAGGCCCCGGTGTTGGCCTGGCTGACCGACCCGATGGATCTGCAGCTGCTGCAGATCCAGGGGTCCGGCCGGGTGCGCCTGGCTGATGGCAAGCAGGTGCGGCTGGCCTATGCGGAACAGAACGGCCACCCGTACCGTGCCATCGGCCGCTGGCTGGTCGACCAGGGCCAGCTGAAGAAGGAAGACGTCACCATGGACGCCATCCGTGCCTGGGCACGGGCCAACCCCGCGCGCGTGCCGGAACTGCTGCGCAGCAACCCCAGCTACGTGTTCTTCGTGCGCAACCCGGACAGCCCGGAGGGTCCACGTGGTTCACTGAACGTGCCGCTCACCGCCGGCTACAGCGTGGCGGTGGACCGCACCGTGGTGCCGCTGGGCAGCCTGCTGTGGCTGTCGACCACGCGCCCCGATGGCACGCCCGTGGTGCGCCCGGTGGCCGCGCAGGACACCGGCGGCGCCATCGCCGGTGAAGTGCGCGCGGACCTCTACTGGGGCAGCGGCGATGCTGCTGGCAAGCTGGCCGGCGACATGAAGCAGAAGGGCAATATCTGGATGCTGTGGCCGAAGAGCGTGGCGCTGCCGCGGTAGGTTGCCCCCCGGATGCCTGATAATGGCGCCATTCCGAACTTTCCGGCCGCGCCTGCGGCCAGGACCCCTGCAATGACCTACGCAAAGCACAACGCAAAACCCGGCGCGAAGTCCGCCGCAAAGAAGTACTACAAGCACTGGGCCGAATCGGGCCTGGGCAAGGGCAACGTGCTGATGGAAGCGCGCGGCGAGAAGATCGTGCGCCAAGTGGAAATCTACGGCACCAAGATGGTCTGGGCCGACGAGCATGCCCACAGCGATGACCGCTTCCTGCTGGCCGACCAGCCGGTGTCGTTCCTGGATTTCGACGAGGACGACGAAATTTCCGCACGCGAATTCGAAAGCGCCTGGAAGAAGGCCAGGGAAGCCACCGGCTACCCGGTGTAACGCTGCCCGGCCGGGGTCAGAGCCCTTTCCTCACGGAAAGAGCTCTGACCCCGAACCCCGCGTTTTGCACTACATTGGTGCAATGTCCGACCCCGCACCCCCGCCGTCCCTCGATGCCCTGGGCACGCCGCTGGCCTGGGCCGGGGCCGATGGCTGCATCGCCGGCTGCAATCCGGCCTTCGCACGCTGGCTGGGCGTCAGCGTCCGGCGCCTGCTGGGGCGGCCGCTGGCTGCACTGGAAGTGCAGGGCGAGGCACTGGCCCATTTCCTGGCCCGCGATGAGCGCGACAGCCTGCGCCTGAACCGGCTGGCGCTGGCGGTGCCCGGCGAGGCGCCGCGCTTCGCCGAGGGCTGGATGAGCCGCCGCGACGATGGCGGCTGGCTGCTGGAGGCGCATCCGGTCGATGAATTCCCCGGGCTCGACCCGACCCAGGCCCTGCCCAGCGCGCTCAGTGCAGCGCTGAAGGGGCTGGCCCACGAGCTGCGCAACCCGCTGGCCGGGCTGAAGGGCGCGGCCCAGCTGCTGGCCCGCCGCGCGGCCCAGCGCGACGCCAGCGAACGCGAGCTGATCGAACTGATCGGCTCGGAGATCGAGCGCCTCAACGGCCTGCTCGACCAGTTGCTGTCGCCGGCCCCGGCCGCGCCGCATGCCGAACTGAACATCCATGCGGCGCTGGAGCGCGTGCTGCGCCTGGCCGAGAGCGAAGCCGGCTGGGCGGTACGGCTGCAGCGCGACTACGACCCCAGCATTCCCGAATTCCATGGCGACGCCGACCGCCTCACCCAGGCGGTCTGGAACCTGGTGCGCAACGCGATCCAGGCCGGCGCCGGCAGCATCACCCTGCGCACCCGCGTGGAGCATGGCGTGCGCATTGCCGAGCAGCTGCACACGCTGGCGTTGCGCCTGGAAATCGCCGACGACGGCCGTGGCGTGCCCGAGGAACTGGCCGAACACCTGTTCCTGCCGCTGGTCAGTGGCCGCGCCGAGGGCACCGGGCTGGGCCTGGCGCTGGCCCAGCAGGTGGCGCGCGAACACCGCGGCACGCTGACCTACCGCTCGCGCCCGGGCCATACCGTGTTCACCCTGCTGCTGCCGATCGTCAGCAGCGCCGCCCCGGCCGAGGAGGCCCCGCGCGATGTCTGAGTCTTCTTCGTCCCCGCAGCGCATCTGGGTGGTCGATGACGATCGTGCCGTGCGCTTCGTGCTGTGCACCGCGCTGCGCGAGGCGGGCTACCAGGTCGTCGATTTCGACAGCGCCACGCCCGCGTTGCAGGCCTTGAGCGAAGGCCCGCCACCGGCGTTGCTGTTCACCGATGTACGCATGCCCGGCGACGACGGCCTGGTGCTGCTGGACAAGCTCAAGGCCGCATTGCCGCAGCTGCCGGTGGTGGTGATGTCGGCCTATACCGATGTGGCCAGCACCGCCGGTGCGTTCCGCGGTGGCGCGCATGAATTCCTGTCCAAGCCGTTCGACCTGGACGATGCCGTGGCGCTGGCGCAGCGTGTGCTGCCGGCGGTGGCGCCGGCGCTGGCCGCGTCCAGCCCCGCCGCCGAAACGCCCAGCGACCAGCCGCCGCAACTGGTGGGTGATACGCCGCCGATGCGCGCGCTGTTCCGCGCCATCGGCCGCTTGGCGCAGGCACCACTGGCGGTGCTGATCACCGGCGAGACCGGTACCGGCAAGGAACTGGTGGCGAATGCGCTGCATCGCGAATCACCACGCGCGCACGGTCCGTTCGTTGCACTCAACACTGCCGCAATCCCGGCCGAGCTGCTGGAAAGCGAGCTGTTCGGCCACGAGGCCGGCGCCTTCACCGGTGCGCAGCGCCGCCATATCGGCCGCTTCGAGCAGGCCGATGGCGGCACGCTGTTCCTGGATGAGATCGGCGACATGCCGCTGCCGCTGCAGACCCGCCTGCTGCGCGTGCTGGCGCAGGGCGAGTTCTTCCGTGTCGGTGGCCGTGAACTGATCCGCGTCGATGTGCGCGTGATCGCCGCCACCCACCAGGATCTGGAAGGTCTGGTTGCACAGGGGAAGTTCCGCGCCGACCTGCTGCATCGCCTGGATGTGGTGCGCCTGCAGCTGCCGCCGCTGCGCGAGCGCCGCGAGGACATCGCGCAACTGGCCAGCACCTTCCTGGCCGCCGCCGCGCGCAAGCTGGACACGCCACCGAAGCGCCTGACCGCTGCCGCCCTGCAGGCGCTGCGGGAACACGACTGGCCGGGCAACGTGCGCGAACTGGAAAACGTGTGCTGGCGGATGGCGGCGTTGGCCGCCGCCGACACCATCGGCGTGGCCGACGTCGATACCGCGCTCAACCGTACGCGCGGTCGCCGCAGCAGCACCACCAGCGCCGATCCGGGGCAGTGGGAAGCGCTGCTGGCCGAATGGGCACGCCGTCAGCTGGCCGAAGGCGTGGAAGGGCTGCACGCGCAGGTGCGCGAGCGGGTCGACCATGCCCTGCTGGAGGCCGCGCTGCAGATCACCCATGGCCGCCGAGCCGAAGCCGCTGCCCGCCTGGGCCTCGGCCGCAATACCCTTACCCGCAAGCTGGGCGCCGGGCGCCGCCGCGGGGGCCATTGAACGGTCCCTGCACGCGATCCTCGCGCCCGCTTGCCGAACCGTTGATCGTTCATGGACGATGCCGTCCGTAGTGTCACCTGCAAGGAGTCTTCGATGCGTCTGTCCTTTGCCATCCTGCCGTTGTCCGCCGCCGTGCTGCTGTCTGCCTGTGGCAGTGCGCCGAAGAAGGCCGAGCCCACCCCGCCACCGCCGACCGTGGTCAGCGCCGCGAAACAGGGCGAGGCCAATCTGTCGCCGGCTTCGGCCAGCATCGTCAGTGGCCGCATCGCGCTGATGGTGGAGCCCGGTGGCATCCACATCACCGGCCTGATCGGTGGCCTGCAGCCGATGCAGCAGGCCGGCTTCCACATCCACGAGCGCGGCGACTGCAGCGCGGTGGATGCCAGCAGTGCCGGCAATCACTTCAATCCCGGTGGCGCTGCGCATGGTCGCGCCGGCACCGGCAAGCACCACCTGGGCGACATGGACAATCTGCGTGCCGACGCCCAGGGCCGCGCCAACGTCGATATCCACCTCAAGGGCGTTACCCTTGGCGGAGGCGCCGCCACCGATATCGCCGGACGTGCACTGGTCGTGCATGCCAACGCCGACGACTATCGCAGCCAGCCCGCCGGCAATGCCGGCGTCCGCATCGCCTGTGGCGTGATCCGGGTTGTCCGCTGATCACTGCAGGCACCATCCAGGGAGAGATTCCATGCGTTTGATCCACACTTCGCTGTTCGCGGCCATTGCTGCACTGGGCCTGGCGGCCTGCAACCAGCAGCCGGCCGCGCCGCAGGCTGAAACCCCGCCGGCCGCGCCGGCCGACGGCGCCACCACCGAACCGGCTGTGACGCCGGCCCCGGCGGCTGCACCGGCTGCCGACGCCTCGGCCAGCGCCGAGCTGGCACCGACCCAGGGCAACGAGACCAAGGGCAGCGTCACCTTCAAGGTGGTTGACGGCAAGGTCCATGTGACCGGCCAGATCAGTGGCCTGAAGCCGGGTAGCGAACACGGCTTCCACATCCACGAGAAGGGCGACTGCAGTGCCCCGGACGGCATGAGCGCCGGTGGCCACTTCAATCCGGGCAAGCAGGATCACGGCAGCGTGGCCACCGATCCGCACCACGGCGGTGACATGCCCAACATCAAGGCCGACGACAAGGGCGTGGCCACCATCGACGGCCCGGTGTCGAGCAACGTCAACATCGGCAAGGGTGATGACTTCGACATCATCGGCCGCGGCTTGATCGTCCACGCCGATGCGGACGACTACAAGACCCAGCCGACCGGCAACGCCGGCGCGCGCCTGGCGTGTGCGGTGATCCAGAAGGCCCCGTAAGGCCGATCGTGCTGGGAACAGAAAACGCCGGCGCAAGCCGGCGTTTTTCCTGATCGGTAGTGCCGGCCGCTGGCCGGCAATCGCAGATCCGGAGGTTGCCGGCCAGCGGCCGGCACTACCGGCCTTCAGCGCGCCAGCAGCTCGCGCGCGTCCTGGCCGGCCTCGCAGTGCACGAACAGCACCGGCACGCCGTGCGCTTCCAGCACTGCGGCCATCTGCCGCTGGCGCATCAGGAACTGCTCGTAGATCCCCTTCAGGCGGTCACAGTCGTTCTTGCCGTGGTTGTAGTGCGCGCACCAGCCGGCCGGGTCGAACAGCGCCATGCGCGCTTCGCCATGCGTATAGCGCAGCAGCGGCTCGGGCGCGGCGTTGAGCCACTCGTCCTCGCCCGGCGCCATGATCGCGGTCTCGATCAGCGGCCACAGCGCCGCCAGGCCCTGGTTGTCGTACTGCATCGACATCATCGCGGCCAGATCATTCACGGTGAAGTAGCGCGCGTGCTCGATGCGGGCACCGAAGGTGTTCTGCGCCATCAACGCGGTATCGGCATGCGCCATGCCGTTGGCCAGCAGTGTTTCTTCCAGCGCGTTGGCGACGGTGTTGGTGGTGGCTACGTCGCTGCCGGTCAACAGGAACGGCACCACGCGCAGGCCACCGCCCACCAGGCTGGCATCGGCCTGGAAGGGCAGGGGCACGTCACCCTGGGCATCGGTGCCGAAGGCGAGCAGGCGCGGGCCCTGGTTGCGGCCCGGGGCGCGCATCTGCAGTTCTTCCAGGCGGCGATGGATCGGCCAGCCCGGGCGCAGCACTTCGGCCGGGTCGAAATGGGCGGCGGCGAACACCAGGTCCAGCTCGGCCACCTGCGGCACCAGCTTGGACAGGTCGCGGCCGACGCGATCGGCCAGTTCACCGGCTTGTTCAGCGCTGAGCACCGCCTGGCGGGGGACTTCACCGCCGGCCAGTTCCAGGGCCAGCACGCCAAGGGCATTCATCGCGGGGTCGGGTTTGCTCATGGTTCCACGGTTGGCCCATCACAGGGCGGCAGCTACACTTGGCTCCATTATGCCTGCTCCGTCGTGCAGGCCATGTTGCAGACACCCTCATCCATGCCAGGTATCTCCATGCCCAACGCTCGTCCCGTCGCCATCCTCGGTGGCGTCCGCATTCCGTTCTGCCGCCAGAACACCGCGTATTCGGATGTCGGCAACCTCGGCATGTCGGTCCGTACGCTGGGCGCGCTGGTCGAACGGTTCGGCCTGCACGGCCAGCAGCTGGGTGAAGTGGCGATGGGTGCGGTGATCAAGCACTCCAGCGACTGGAACCTGGGCCGCGAAGCCACGCTGTCCTCCGGCCTGTCGCCGTTGACCCCCGGCATCACCCTGCAGCGCGCCTGCGGTACTTCGCTGGACAGCATCATCACTGTCGCCAACAAGATCGCGCTGGGCCAGATCGAATCCGGCATCGGCGGCGGTTCGGACACCACCTCCGACGTGCCGATCGTCTACGGCAAGAAGCTGCGCGCGCGCCTGCTGGCCGCCAACCGTGCCAAGAGCACCGGCGACAAGATCCGCGCGCTCACCGCTGGCTTCAAGTTCTCCGAGCTCAAGCCCGAGTTCCCGGGCGTGGCCGAGCCGCGCACCGGCAAGAGCATGGGCGACCACTGCGAGGACATGGCCAAGGAATGGAACATCTCGCGCGACTCGCAGGACGAGTGGGCGGTGTCGTCGCACAAGAAGCTCGCTGCCGCTTATGAGCGTGGCTTCTTCAACGACCTGATCGCACCGTTCCGTGGCGTCGAGCGCGACAACATCCTGCGCCCGGATACCTCGCTGGAAAAGCTCGCCACGCTGAAGCCGGCCTTCGACAAGGTCTCCGGCCGTGGCACGCTCACGGCTGCCAACTCGACGCCGCTGACCGACGGGGCCGCCGCGGTGCTGCTGGCCAGTGAGGAATGGGCTCGTGCGCATGGCCATGAGCCGCAGGCGTATCTGCGTGATGCCCACGTGTCGGCCGTTGATTTCGTGCATGGCGAAGGCCTGCTGATGGCGCCGACGGTGGCCGTGCCGGAGATGCTCAAGCGCAACGGCCTGACCCTGCAGGACTTCGACATCTACGAGATCCACGAAGCCTTCGCCGCGCAGGTGCTGTGCACCCTGCGTGCGTGGGAGAGCGAGGATTACTGCCGCAACCGCCTGGGCCTGGACGCACCGCTGGGTCGCATCGACCCGGACAAGATCAACCTGCTGGGCTCGTCGCTGGCCACCGGCCACCCGTTCGCCGCCACCGGCGCACGTGTGATTGCTACCGCAGCCAAGCAGCTGGCAGAACGCGGCGGTGGCCGCGCGCTGGTGTCGATCTGCACCGCCGGCGGCATGGGCGTGGTCGCGATCGTCGAACGCTGATCGCGCGACGTTCCACACATGAAAACGCCGCCCAATGGGCGGCGTTTTTTTGTTGCTCCGGTGGGTGCCGACCGTTGGTCGGCACGCTTCACGGCAACCGCGGGTTGCCGAATTCGTCGCGCTCTTCGTTGGCGTCATACACCGGCGGCTGCACCGCGATCGGCTGCTCTTCCACCGTGGCCCGCGACGGCGCTTCAATGCTGCGCACCAGCTCCACGCTGTCCTCGCCGCGCTGCAGGCGCAGCGCATTGGACAGGCACTGCGCGGCCAGTGCGTGCTCGCCACGCTGCGTGAACAGTTCTCCCAGTGCTTCCCAGGCCGGTGCACCGGCGCCCGCGGCGATGGCCTCGTGCAGGAACGCATCGGCGGCATCCCACTGCTGCTGGCCCAGTGCCACGCGGCCCTGTGCCAGGCGCAGCGCGGCCGAGCTGTCGTGCACGTTGCGCCAGCGCGCGAGGTTGGCTTGTCGCGTGGCCAGGCGCTCGGCCGGCAGGCGGCCATACAGCGCCACCAGTTCGTCGTCCCAGCGATGGTCCAGGGCCTGTTCCAGCGCCAGCAGCGCGGGCTCGTCCCAGTTCAGTGCCACCGCGCGGCTGGCATAGGCGCCGACCACGTCCGGAGTGGGGCGCAGCGCCTTCGGCGTGGCTTCCCACTGCGCGGCCAGCGCATTGACGTCGGCTGCTTCCAGCAGCGCCTGTGCGGCCAGGCGTGCCTCCAGTTCGCTGTTCGATTCGGCCGGCAGCACCTTGCTCTGGCGCAGCGCACCCAGCTGGCCATAGGCCTCGTGTGCGCGCCCGGCACGCGCCAGCGCTTCGGTGCGCAGCCACAGGCCACGCGGCGGCAGTGGCTGGATCGCCGCCACGTCCAATGCGTTGATGGCGTCCACCGGCAGATCGCGCGCCAGCAGCTGTTCCGCACGCAGCAGCGCCTGCAACGTGGCATCGCTTTCGCCCAGGCGCTGCAGCAGCGCCTCGCCCGCGGGGCCATCGGCACGCGCCTGTGCGCTGCGCACGGCATTGGCCAGCGCCACCGCACTCACTTCCGGATCCTTGGCCGCGCCGTCCAGCAGCTTTTCGGCACGCTGCCACTGGCCGTGTTCGTAGGCCTGCAGGCCATCGATCAGGCGTACCCGGCCCTGCTTGCGGCGGTAGCGGCCCCAGGCACGGAACGGTGCGGCAATCAGGCTCCACAGCAGCCACAGCACCAGCACCGCGATCACCGACAGCAGCGCCACCTTCGGCAGGTTGCTGTGGTAGTCGTAGCCGCCGTAGCGCAGCGTCACTTCGCCGAAGCGGTTGAGGTCATCGGCGCCGAGCCATTGCGCGGCGACCACGCCGATGGCCACGGCCAGCAACAGCACGACCAGGGATTGCAGGGGTTTCATGCGGGATTACCTCCGGTCGGTCTGGGTGCGCAGTTGCTGCAGGGTGCTGCCAAGAACGGCGTTGCTGGCCTGCAGCGGAAGCTCGCGCAAGGCCTTCAGTTCAGCACGTTGCGCGCGCAGGGCCGGTGAATCCGGCCAGCGTCGCTGTGCCCAGTGCTCCACGCGTGCCAACGCGGTATCGCGGCCGGCGCGGTCGCCACGTTCGATCGCGGCGCGCGCCAGGGTCAGTTCCAGTTGCAGTGCATCGTCGGCATTGCGGCGTTCGGCAGCGGTCAGCGGGCCGTTCTGGCGGCTCGGTGTGATGTCCACGAACGGGGCCAGCGTCGATTGCCACCACGGTCTTGCGGTGTCGGTCGCAGCGTTGCCGGTTACCTGCGAGGGCAACCCCTGCAGTGCCCTGGCCAAGGCATCCAGCCGCTGCAGCGACTGCACGCGCGGGCCGGCGCCCAGCGCATCGAGCGCATCGCGCTCCTGCACCAGCGCCTGGCGCAGGTTCAGGCCCTCGCTGTCGGGCAGATCGGCCAGTGCGGTGGCAGCCTGCGCGTACAGACGGCGCGCGCCGTCCACGTCGTCGGCGTAGTTGAGGCGCTGCGCGGCCTGGGTCAGCAGCAGCTCGGCCTCATCGCGCTGTACCGCCTGGCGGCCCTGGTTGGCGCTGTCGGCCAGCTTGGCCAGGTTCTCTTCCAGTAGTGCACTGCGCTGCGAGAGGCCCAGCATCTCGTCGCGCAGCACGCGGTTGGTGGCCGCCGCATCCTGCAGGCGCTGGCTGGTCGCGCGCTGGTCACGACGCAGCGCGTCCAGCGTGGCTTCCAGGCCCTGCAGCTGCACGGCGGTGGTCTGCGCCTGCGCGTGCTGTTCTTCCTGTTGCTGCTGCCAGAAGTACCAGCCGGCATAGCCGCCCGCACCAAGCACGACCACCCCGGCCAGCGGCAGCAGCCAGCGCACGGGTCGATGGGGTGGAGCAGCGGGCGGAGTGTCGTTCATCGGGCTTCCTTGTCGGCTGTGTTGCCAGTCGGTTCCGGCAGGCCGCGTTGTGCACAGCATCACTGTTGCCGACGGCAGCGGCAAGCGTGACGCACGTCCCTGTTCAGGTCGCTGCCGGGCCGGTGAGTGTGGCGTGTGCAGCGGCGACCAACTGTTCAGTGGTCGGACCGGCACTGCGCACGACCCGGTGCAGGCCCAGGTCGCGAGCCTGTTCACCGAGCCGGTCGCTGGCGACCACGATGCTGGCGTGTGCCCGCAGACGCTGCTGCAAGGCAGCCGGAATCTGCCGCCAGAAATGCTGAAGCGCTTCGCCACTGCTGACCGCAAGCACCCAGGGAGACGCTGAACGCGCCAGTCGGGCCAACACGCGTGGCTGCAGGCCCAGCAGGCAGCGCTGGTAGACGTCTGCGCGTTCGAGGGTGGCGCCGGCCGCCTGCAGCTGCGCGGCAATCAGGCCGCGTCCACCGGGAGCGGTGACCAGGCCGATGCGCAGGCCCTGCACCTGCGCCAGAACCGGCAGGGCGAGCAGGCCTTCGCTGTCCATCCGCTGCGGTGCATGCACCTGGTCAATGCCCTGCGCCCGCAACGCGCGCGCGGAGCCTTCGCCCACCGTCAGCCAGGGACTGCGCTGCGCGTCGGCCAGCGGCAGCAGCGCGGCGGCTGCGGCCACCGCAGCCGGGCTGGTGAACACCACCCGATCGCAGTTCAGCGCGCGTTGCAGCTGGCGCACCACTGGCGTGCCCTGCAGGCGTTGCAAGCGCCAGGGCGGCAGGGCCACTACATGCCCGCCCAGCCCAGCAACGGCGCGGCGCAGCGCCGCATTCTGGCCCCGCGGGCGCAGCGAAATGAAGGTCCAGCCCGCCTCGGAACCGGCAGCGCCAGTGGGTATCGTATGGTCGGCCATTGCCTGCATTATGCGGGCCCTTCGTTGTCGTGGTCGCTGCTCCGATGTCCGTTGATGCCCTGACTTCCTCGTTGGCCGCCCTGCAGGACGTGCTGGACTGCATGCCGGCGGTCCGCGCCATGCAGATCCAGCTCGACGGCTATGCCGACGGCGTGCTGCGCATCACCGCGCCGCTGGCCGCCAACGTCAACGACAAGGGCAATGCCTTCGGTGGCAGCCTGGCCTCGGTGCTGACCCTGTCGGGCTGGGCACTGGTCAGCCTGCGCCTGCGCCTTGCCGGCCACGATGCCGAGGTCTACGTGGCCGACAGCAACCTGCGCTACCTGGCCCCGGTCTACGAAGACCTGCATGCCCATGCCGAAGCGGCCGAAGCCACCGGCTGGGATGCCTTCCTGAACACCTTCCGCCAGCGCCGCAAGGCCCGCATCAGCATCATCGCCACCCAGCCCGGTGCCGATGGCAAGCCGGCCGCCGAGTTCAGCGGTCGCTTTGTTGCCTTCGCCAAAGGGTAGGATGGCAGGCTGACGTTCTGGGGAAACCACCGATGCGCCGCCTGATCCAGTTCCTGATCTGCTCCCTGCTGCTGGCCAGCGCCGCAGCCTCGGCCGACGACCTCAGCCGCAAGCAGCGAAAGCTGCTGGAAGAGACCCAGATCGCTTACGGGGCGACCATCCGCTGGGGCAGCATGGACGATGCCATCGGCTACCTCGACCCCAAGCAGCGCAAGGAAAAGCCGCCCACCGAGTTCGAGCTCAACCGCTACGCGCAGCTGCGCGTGTCGTCCTACCGCGAGCGCAGCAGCGCGGCGCTGGAAGGCGGCCTGGTCGAGCGCCGGGTCGAAATCGGGGTGATCAACCAGAACACCCAGGCCGAACGCACCGTGATGGTGGTCGAGCGCTGGCGCTGGGATCCGGAGGCCAAGCGCTGGTGGCAGACCGCCGGCCTGCCGGACCTGTGGAAGGGGCAGTGACGGGCCGCGTCCGGCTTGTGCGACAATCGGCGCCCGCTTAATCGACCCGTGACCTGAGTGAATTACGAAGAGTTGCTGGCCTTTGCAGGCCGAAACCCGATGCTGTCCGCGGCCCTGGTCGGCCTGACCGTGGCCATCATCGTCACCGAGATCCGCCGCCTGTTCCGGGGCTTCAAGGGCATCAAGCCCGCCGAACTGACCCAGCTGATGAACGCGGGCGGCACGGTGGTGGTCGACCTGTCGGCCAGCGGTGACTTCGAGAAGGGTCACATTGCCGGCAGCCGCAACGCCCAGGCCAGTGCCTTCGGCCCGGACAACAAGCTGGTGGCCAATGCCAAGCAGTCGCCGGTGGTGCTGGTATGCCGCAGCGGCAACGCCTCGGAAACCGCCGCCAAGGCACTGAAGAAGGCCGGCTTCGAGAAGGTCTACGTGCTCGACGGCGGCATTCCCGCCTGGCAGCAGGCCGAGCTGCCGCTGGTCAAGGGCCGCAACTGATTGCCGCAGGTGGCGGATCCGGCCTTGTATGGGCCTGATCCCGCCCCCATCGCAGTAGTTCGACCATCGTTTTCATTGCATTCATTGGAGTTACTGGAAATGTCCGAAGAGATCACCAACGGCGCCGCTGCGCCGGTCGATGCCGCTACCGGCCCTGCTTTCACCGTCGAGAAGATCTACGTCAAGGACGTCTCCTTCGAGTCGCCGAATGCTCCGACCATCTTCAACGACCAGGTGCAGCCGGAGCTGCAGCTGAACCTGAACCAGCAGGTGCAGCGCCTGGGTGAGAACGCCTTCGAAGTCGTGCTGGCCGTGACCCTGACCTGCCAGGCCGGTGAGCGCACCGCCTACGTGGCCGAAGTGAAGCAGGCCGGCGTGTTCGGCCTGGTCGGCCTGGACCCGCAGTCGATCGACGTGCTGCTCGGCACCCAGTGCCCGAACATCCTGTTCCCCTACGTGCGCCAGCTGGTCAGCGACCTGATCCAGGCCGGCGGCTTCCCGCCGTTCTTCCTGCAGCCGATCAACTTCGAAGGCCTGTACGCAGAAACCCTGCGCCAGCGCCAGGAGCAGGGCGACGCACCGTCGCTGGCTGACTCCGAGCCGGCTGGCAACGCCTGATTCCTGCCGCGACGTCACGGATGAGCACTACCGCTGACAAGATCGCCGTGCTGGGCGCCGGTTCCTGGGGAACCGCGCTGGCCAGCCTGCTCGCACGGCACGGTCATCCGACCGTGCTGTGGGGGCGCGATGCTGCCGTGGTCGAAGCCATCGACCAGCGCCACGAGAATCCGCGTTACCTGCCGGGCATCCCGCTGCCGGACAGCCTGCGTGCCACCACCGACCTGGCGTCGGCGGTGGAGGGCGCGGCCTGGATCCTGGTGGTGACCCCGTCGCATGCCTTCGGTGAAACCGTGCGTGCGCTGGCGCCGCTGCGTCCGGCCGGTGCCGGCGTGGCCTGGGCCACCAAGGGCTTCGAACCCGGATCAGGCCGCTTCCTGCATGAAGTGGCGCGCGAAGTGCTGGGTGAGGACGTGCCGCTGGCCGTTGTCACCGGGCCGTCGTTCGCCAAGGAAGTGACCCAGGGCCTGCCGACTGCGATCACCGTGCACGGCGACGTGCCCGAGTTCGCGCAGACGGTGGCCGAGGCGATGCATGGCCCGGCGTTCCGCGCCTATACCGGCGACGACATGGTCGGCGCCGAGCTGGGCGGCGCGATGAAGAACGTGCTGGCCGTGGCCACCGGCGTGGCCGATGGCATGCAGCTGGGCCTCAACGCCCGCGCCGGCCTGATCACCCGTGGCCTCAACGAGATGCTGCGCTTGGCTGCTGCGATCGGTGCCAAGCCGGAAACGCTGATGGGCCTGGCGGGCCTGGGCGATCTGGTGCTGACCTGCACCGGCGACCTGTCGCGCAACCGCCGCCTGGGCCTGGCCCTGGGCCGCGGCCAGACGCTGCAGGATGCCGTGCGCGAAATCGGCCAGGTGGTCGAGTCGGTGCAGACCGCCGACGAAGTGATGCGACAGGCACGCCGTCATGGCATCGACCTGCCGATCTCCGACCGCGTGCGTGCGGTGCTGCACGGCGAGCAGACGCCGGAAGAAGGCCTGCGCGCATTGCTGGCGCGGGAACAGAAACCGGAATACCCGGACACGCTGTTCAAGTGAATCGAAAAACCCCGGCTACGTGCCGGGGTTTTTTTGTGCGCGCCCCATCCACGGATGGCGTGGATCTACGACGGAACCCGCCTCTGGTAGCCGCCAACCTTGGTTGGCGCCCGATAGCGCCGGGCCATGCCCGGCGGCATTCATCACCGCGCCCGCGGCGGCGCGTTGCCGTTGTCCATGTCCGAGAAGATCAGCCACGGCCCGTCACCCACGCGCTTCAACGTGAGCGTGAATTTGCCGGTATCGCCCGCGTTGTTACCGTAGCCGTAGGCACCGATGATGTAACCCGTATTCCGCTCCACCGCATACGCCAAGGCACGCAGCCGTAACGGGCTGCTGCCCTGGCCGGTATACGCGGCCTCGATCGCGCTGCGCCCGCGCACCGGCGGCTGGTTGCTCTGCAGTACAAAGCCATCCTCGGTGAACAGCGCCGCCAGTGCCTTGGCATCACCTGTGCGCCACGCCTGTTCGTAGTCGCGCAGTACACGGTCCAGCGGTGCGGGCAGGGCTGCATCCGGGAGAGGCTGTGCACGCTTCACGCCTTCTGCATCGTGGGCAATTGCCGGCGATGCCAGCAGCAGGGCACTGGAGAAAATCATGGCGAGTCGTGTGCGGCGCATGCGTCCAGGCCCTGGCGATGGTGGGAAGGCTTCAGACGCATCCTAGCGCGCCGCTGGTTAGAATCTCGCAGGCGCCCGCGCGGCTGCATGCACCGCAGATCAGACAAGGACACGGAATGAAGATTCGAATCACAGGGATGGCGATGATGGTCGCACTGCTGGCGGCCTGCGGACAGGCACCGGCACCGGATGCAGCACCGGCCGCACCGGCACCGGCCACCGAAGCACCGGCCGCCACAGCGACGGTGGTCGAAAAGGAACCGTCCATCGAAGACGGCGTGGACCCCTCGGTGTGGGACAACGAAGGCGAACCGGAAGACCCGAGCGCCGGCGGCGAACTCACCTGTGCGGACAACCCGCTGGCGACCCATTTCTTCACCCTGGTGGGCGGCAACACCGTGGACGACTGCGGCCGCAAGGACCCGAAGGTGCTGGCCGCGTTCAACGCCCTGATGAAGAACACGGCCGCGGCCGAATCCGCCGACAAGGAGATTCCGTCGCTGCGCGAACGCCTGTTGAGCGGGCCCAGCGGACCTGGCGAGCTGGTGGTGCTGCAGGGCGAGCCGTGGTGGTTCTACACCGCCTGCCAGGCCCACGACTGCCCCGGCACCGCGTTGGCGATGCTGTATTCGCCGACGGAAGCGAAGATGGTCGGCCGTCTTACCGCGCGCTGCCGTGTGTGGTGGCTGGGCGAGCCGACGGCGGAACAACGCGCGCAGATCGAACAGGGCCAGCCACTGCAGGATGCCGCGTTGACGGAAGACAGCGCGCTCTGCGAGTGATGTGGCGGGCGGGCTCTGTGCCGTTCGTCCTGTTCTTTCGCCCGGAAACCGGCTGCTAAGATTTCACACCAGCCCGTTGCCCATCGGCCTCCCTGCATGGCTTTCTGGACCGTCGTCTTCGCCATTGGCGCCGCGCAGGCCGCGCTGCTGGCGTTGGCCCTGTGGCGCCGCCCGGTCAATGCAGGGGCGAACCGTGTGCTGGCGGTGTGGATCGCACTGATCGGCATCGATCTTGCGGTGAAGGCAGTCTACTGGGATCCGTCCTACCCCACGGCCGGCAAGGCGCTGCGGTTCGTCGGCCTGTTCCCATTCCTGTACGGCAGCCTGTTCTATGTCTACGTCAGTGTCCTCACCGAGGCGCGGACCGCACGCTGGCGCGACAGTGTGCATCTATCCGGGTTCATCATCGTGCTGGCCCTGCACGCAGGTTTCTTCCTGCGGGGGCTGGTATCGGCTGAAGGCATCCATGCGCGCTTGCTGACGGGCATCGCGGACCTGGAATGGATGCGGCTGAACATCGTGCTGTACGCGTACAGCCTTTCCTATGTGATTGCCGGTCTGCTGCGTGTCTGGCGTTACCGGCGCGGTTTGCTGCAGCGACGTTCGGATGCGGACCGGATGTCGCTGCACTGGATCGACGCGATGGCGATCTCGCAGATTGCCATCTGGTTCGTTGCCACCCTGCAGTGGCTGGTGCGGATCCCCTGGATCGACTATCCGCTGATCTACGGCCTGGTGGCGGCCTGGGTTTTCCTGATGGGGTATTTCAGCCTCACCCAGGTGGCCGTGGTGGTGGAGTCGGTCATTGAACCCCCGCCAGCGCAGCCCGACACGGCGTCGAGCGCTGACGCCCCGCGCTTTGTCGATGTCGAGGTGCGCCTGTCGCAGCTGATGACCGATCAGCAGCTGTACCGCGAACCGGCGCTCACCATCGGCCAGCTGGCCAAACGCTGCGGCTACCCCGAATACCTGGTCTCGGTGGTCATCAACCGCCGCTTCGGCGAGAACTTCTGCGACTACATCAACCGCCAGCGGATTGAAGCCGCCGCTGCCCATCTGGCCGATGGTGCTGACGCCCGGACCATTCTGGATATCGCCTATGCCTGCGGCTTTACCTCGAAATCGACGTTCAACGCGGCGTTCAAGCGCCGGCTGGATGAAACACCCAGCGTCTTCCGCAAGCGCCATGCGATGTCTGGCGCCCCGGAATCACCGAGCCGCTGACAACGCCGTGGCCGATGAGCGCCGCGGCCATCGCAATACCAGTTCGCAGACCGTCAGGTTGAACAACCAGCAGCCGCAGGCGGCGGCCAGATAGACCGGGGCGAAGGGTAGATGCAGCACGCCCAGCCCGATGCCCAGGATCAGCCGGAACGATATCGCCGACGCGGTAAGAGCGATGCTGCGCCACATCCATTGCCGGTGCCTGGCCAGGTTGCCGGCCAGCGCGTGGCCGACGCCGATGCCGGTTGTGGCCAACCATGCCACGGCAAGCAGGCCAAAGGCGATGCCGGTAGGCGCTCCACCTTCGGCGTGGAATGCCAGGGAGAGGCCGGCCAGCCCGGCAATCAGCACCCCGCCCGCATACAGTCCGCCACTCAGCCGATGCAGGCGGGGGACGTACCGCTGGATCCATCCGTTCATCTGCAACGGCGCCAGCAACAGGGCCAGCCCGCCGCCGAAGAGGTGGGCGGGAACATCCAGGCCGGATGCTGCGAACTTCATCTGCAGGGGATTGTCCGCGTGTGGCTGGCCGTACAGCACGGCGAAGGCGTAGGCCGCCACGGCGGCGCAGAGCAGGGTGAAGACCAGCCCGGCCGTCCAGCGGGCGGCCTTGGGAAAGCGGTGTGGCATCTCGGAACCTCCTTGGGGAAATGGAGGCCCGAGCATGGGTACGACGAGGCGGAAAATCGTCCAGATCGGCGGAGTCGTACATGGGACCGGTGGAGGAGTACGGCCAGGGTGACCCGTTGACAGTGGCAACGGTGGCTGGCTGTGCTCGTTCGCTGTTTCAGATGGTCAGGCCCGGGGACCGGTGGGAAGCTATGATCAGCCAACACCGGAGCATGGAAGGACTGTCGAGCCCATGAAGATCGAGTCCATCTCTCCCATCCTTTCAGTAGACCATCTCGCGGAGTCGATAGCGTTCTACCGCAGCGTGCTCGGATTCGAACTGGCATGGTCGTGGGGCGATCCAGCGGACATTGCCGCCGTCTGCCGCGACGGGGTGGAGATCACCCTCACGCAACAGGCCGATAGCAAGCCTGCAGGCGCGGCACATGTCTATCTGGGCATATCCGGTATCGACGACTATTACGAAACGCTTGCGGGCTCGAACGTCACGATCATCGTCCCCATCGGGGACAGGCCCTACGGCATGCGCGATTTCCGCATAGCGGACCCAAGTGGCAATGAGCTCAGCATCGGGCAAGTCATGGAGAACAGGGACAACGCCCGTTAGCGTGCATTGCCCATTACTTGCTCGCGCGCCGCGCGCCTTTCTCGTCTTCGTCCTTTGCATCCCCACGGCTCTGCGCGAACTCCGGGAACGTCTTCGCGATCGAATCCTTGTCCGGCAGGATGTAGAACACACCACCCTTCTCGAACGTGGACTGCACGATCTGCTCGTAGAACGCAGGTGTGACGTTGATGCAGCCGTGCGTAACGCGGTTGTCGTCCGGCGAAGGTGATGCCAGCCGTTCGGCGCGCTTCTCTTTCGGGGTGCCTGGCGGAAGCGGGTGCATCGAGACGGCGGAATCGTAGTCCACCCACAGCACGCGACCGGCATCGTCGGAGGGGCCGTAGCCACCAATGAAACGGCCCGCCGGGGTGGTGCGGTCATGGCCTGGAATCGCACTCAGCGCGAGCTTGGCAACGCCGGGCGCCGAGTGATCGCCGATGGCCGAACCGAACAGCGCCGGTGCCGCGCCACGCAGCTTGCCGTCTCCACCGAAGACCAGTACCTGCGCGGCCGCCTTGTCCATGATCGCGAACGGATAACCCTGGTTGTCCTTGCTGGCGACCACCCAGCCGGCCAGCTCGATCACTGTCTCGGAGACGCCCTGGTCAGCGGGAAGTTCATCGACTGCGGCCACCGGAGGTGCAGGTGCGTCCTTGTCCCTGGCATTGGCTACGCCGCTGCACGCAACGACCAGTGCCATGGCCAGTGCGGCATGGAGGGCGCGGCGTGCAGGGGAGGAGGAAGTGCGAATGGGACGGCTCCTTGCAATGCAATCTTGGTGGAAGGATGCCAGTGGCCGGTGAAGGCCACTGGTTCCCGATACAGAGGTGGATCAATTCAATCGGTGAGGGAGCGATTAACCGCGCGGCTTGCGGCCGGCAGGTGCCCTTTCAAGCTGCTGCACGCGGCCTTCGATCTGGTCCAGACGCTGGTTGGCCTGCTGCGCCGACTGGTTGGCGGACTCGGCACTCTGGGCGGCGCCCTGCACCTTTACATCGAGCTGGTCGAGACGCGAGTTGATCGTTGCAAACTCGTTCTTGTAAGAGGCGCAAGCGCCAAGGCTCACGGTGGCGATGAGCGCCACGCTGAGTGCACGGGCCATCTTCATGTGTTGCGAGGTCAGTTTCATTCCACTCCCTCCTTCGTCTGGGGAAGCTGGAATATAGCGGCGTTTGTTCCCGGCGCTACCAAGCGCTTTCAGCTGGAATTTGAGTACGTGGATGGGCTGTGAAGGCCTGCAAATCAACAAACCTTAACAAGCGGGATCAAGCGAGCTGATCTGCATCGGCGTATCGCCTTGTGCCTGTTAAACATCACCCATTCACCTGCATGAAGCCGGCATCACGGCATGCGCGTCTGCGTGCTTTCGCCTGCTCCGCACGCAGGTTGCCATCCACTTGCTTCCAACAGCGCTGCAGCGTTTCCAGGCTGGACATCCAGCAGTTCGGCGATGGCGTTGCGCGTGTCGGGCGCGCGCGCAACATAGGCATGGGCGATGCGGTAGCCGATCCAGTAGCCGAGATCTCCGCGGCGCGCGTCGTCGCCGGGGCCGTTGTACAGCCACCTCGAAAGATCGGTACCCATGCTGTCCTGCAGGAAGGCGCGCTCCAGCGCACACTCGCGACCCTGCGTCCAACGCTGCAGATGTGCGTTGGCCGGTTGCCCGGAGATCCGTTCGGCCACGTATTCGGCACCGCCTTCCAGCAGCGTCTGATAGAGCAGGGTGGGCTGCTCGACGTCCACACGTGCACCGGGCTGTTGCACGTGCACGTACTCATGGGCGATCAGGTGCACGAAGCGGTCACTTACATCGGCCTGCATCCAGTCGGCGTTGCACAGCGCTTCCAGTCCGATGACCACACCTGCTTCGGTGGTCACGCCACCACTGTTGCCGCGGCCCACCAGTACGGTGACCGGGGGAAAGCGCGCAGATGGCAACAGGGCGCCCAGTTGATCGACGGCAGCGGCGACGCGCGTGCGGATCGATGGCAATGCTCTCGCGCAGGTTCTCGCTTTCGCAAACAATGCCGGCTTGTCCTGGATGGCCCTGGCCAGCCGCTCCATCGAGCCGATACGGCTGTCGGTGAAGCTGCGCAGGGCATCCGTACCCGCATCCAGATAGCCGTGTTGCAGATCATCGGCGCTTGGGCGCCCGTGGTTGGCGTCCAACACCTTGAAGAAGCGCGTGACATCGTCTGTCTGTACGACGATGTGCCCGGCAGCAACGACGTGATCAGCTGCCTGTGCCTGCAGCAGCGCGACCGGCGAGGCGATCAGGATCAGTGCCCGCATCAGGCATCGAGCGTGGTGAGCGTTAGAAGCCGACAGCAATGCCATGCGGAGTTCCCTGAACGCCAGCCTTATTTATACACCAGTCAGTTCAATATTCAGGGTTGATTAGACCCCCTAACGGATAATTCACACCTGTCGACCGCCTCCTCTCTCTCCCCCTCCCGGGAGGCGGTCGACGAAACCAAAATAATTAAAGGTGTGTCCCGATGAACAAGAATTCGCTGCTTGCCCTGGGTCTTCTGGCTGCTCTGCCGTTCGCTGCATCGGCAACCGATGGCCTGTCGTACAACTACGTTGAAGGCGGCTACGTGAACACCGATGCCAAGGGCGGCGACGCCGATGGCTGGAAGGTGAAGGGTTCCGTGGCGGTGCACCCGAACTTCCACATCTTCGGCGACTACAGCGCGCAGGAGACCGACAAGTTCAAGAATGACGTCGACCAGTGGCGCATCGGCGCCGGCTACAACTACGGCATCGCACCGAACACCGACCTGGTGGCTCGCGTTGCGTACCAGAAGTACGACATGAAGCATGGCCTGGACTTCAACGGCTACTCCACCGAGGTTGGCGTGCGCACCGCGTTCAACCCGTACGTGGAAGGCTACGTGATGGCCGGCTACGAGGACTACACCAAGAAGCACGGCATCAACCCGGACGGCGAGTTCTATGGCCGTGTCGGCGCCACCGCCAAGTTCAACCAGAACTGGGGCCTGAGTGGCGAAGTGAAGCTGGCCAAGGCTGGCGACCGCGAGTGGTTCGTGGGCCCGCGCTTCACCTGGTAACAAACGCCTGTCGTTAGTGCGTGTTGTGCTGGCGTGTGACTCTCTCTCTCCCACACGCCAACCGAAGCCCGGCCTCGCGCCGGGCTTCACTTTTTCCGGGACCCCTGAGGCATCGGTAATGCGCGGGCATACTGTCAGCCCACCGGATAGCAGATTCCGCATGCAGACCTCCCTTTGCGCATACGTGCAGCAGGCCGATGGCAACACCGTGCAGGTGGTGTTTGTGGATACCGCCGCGCAGCCGGCGCTGGGTGCGCTTGGTTTTCAGGGCGTGCCGCCGATCCTGCATGCCTCTGTCGCCGACGATGCCGCCAAGGCCCGCATGTTCGTCGCATTGCGCGATCTGGGCGTGGCCTTCTCGGCAGGGCGCGAGTGGTGCCCGGGCGAGGTGTTCGCTTGGCTGCGCGAGCGCGGCCTGCTGGAAGGCGCGTACCTGCGCATCGCCTGGACGGGCACGCAGCAGTTCCAGTTGACCCGGGCGTAGTGCGGCGCTGCTGGCGGCGGAACGAGAACCGCTCCGGCCGCGCGCGGGTGGTTCGGCTATGATCGCCCGCACATCGCCACGCGATGCGCCCGCCTCAAGCCAGCAGGAACCGCCGTGAACTCCCAGCCCGCACCGATCACCGCCCTCAATCACACGCTCGACAACGAGCCGCAGCAGATCACTGCGCCGCTCACCCATTCGGCGGCATTCCTGGTGCTGAAGGTGAAGGATGACGAGGCGTCGATCGCCAAGGCACGCGAGGTGCTGGCCAGCACCGATGATCTGATCAAGAACACCGCCATCCGCGAGATCGAGCGCACCTTTACCTGCAACGTGGCCATTGGCCACCGCGTGTGGCAGCCGCTGGTCGGCACCACGCCGCCGCGCGAGCTGAAGCCGTTCCGCGAGATCAAGGGTGCGACCCACACGGCCGTGTCCACACCCGGTGACCTGCTGTACCACGTCCGTGCACGCACGATGGATCTGATCGTGGCGTTCGAGCGCAACCTGCTGATGGCCTTTGGCGATGCGGTGGAAACGGTCGATGACGTGGCCGGCTTCCGCTACTTCGATGGCCGCGACCTGCTCGATTTCGTTGACGGCACCGCCAACCCGGAAGGGCTGTCGCTGCCGGAAGCCACCATCGTGGGCGAGGAAGACCCGGAGCATGCCGGTGGCAGCTACGTGGTGGTGCAGAAGTACCTGCACAATCTTGATGCGTGGCGCGCACAGAAGACCGAAGCGCAGGAAGCGATCATCGGCCGCACCAAGCACGACAACATCGAGCTGGACGATGCGCCGGCCGATGCGCAGAAGTCGCACAAGACCCTGTGCACCATTGAAGACGCCGACGGCGAACACGAGATCCTGCGCGACAACATGCCGTTCGCCAACCCGGGCCGTGGCGAGTACGGCACCTACTTCATTGGTTACACCCGCCGCCTGTGGGTGATCGAGAAGATGCTCGAGCGCATGTTCATCGGCAATCCCGCGCCGCTGCACGACCGCATCCTGGACTTCTCCACCGCCACCACCGGCGTGACCTTCTTCGCGCCCTCGCGCAAGGCGCTGGCCGACCTGGGCGATTGATCGCGCCGGGCCATCACGGCCCGCCATCTGCCTGTCATCTATGGCGCCGACCATGGCGCGCTGGATGGGAGTGCAGGAGGCAGGCGATGGCCAAGACTGGGAACGGGACCGGCGTGCGGCGCTGGTGGCGGCCACTGGCCGCGTTGTTCGGCGCGTTGGCACTGGGGAGTGCCAGCGTTTCCGCGCAGGATGCCCCTGCGCACTGGATGGCCTACGCCGCCGCCGTGGGTGGCCAGCTGCAGCAGCGCCTGCAGCAGGAACAGGATCCGCAGGCGCAGCGCGTGCTGGAATGGCTGCAGGCACATCCGGATGCACCGACGCCGTTGCCGGTGAGCGTGTGGATCGCGGCGGATGGTCGCATTTCGAAGCTGGAATTCGACAGCCTGGGTGATGCCCAGGTCGACGCCGACCTGCGCGCGACGCTGCAGGCCGCGCCGTTGCAGGCGGCCCCACCGGCCGACATGCGGCAGCCGCTGCGGCTGGGCCTGCTGCTTACCCAGTAGATCCACGCCATGCGTGGATGTGCCTGGTAACCGACCGTGGTCGGCAGGCGCGCGCCAACCACGGTTGGCGACTACCGGTGTTCCTCAGCCACGCATGGCGTGGCTCTACTGCGTTGCCACCTGCGGCTCGCGCGCGGCGGCGCTCCATGCGCGCAGGCCGAACACGGCCAGGCCGAGGAAGAACACGTACAGCGCGGCGGTCACGTGCAGCGACTTGAACAGGTAGGCGCCGACGTAGACCACGTCCACCGCGATCCACACCCACCAGCAGGCCACGTGGCGGCGTGCCTGCCACCACTGGCCAACCAGGCTCAGTGCGGTCAGCATCGCGTCCAGCCACGGCAGCGCAGCGTCGGTGAAGGTGTGCATGCCGGCTCCCAACGCCACGCCACCGCACAGGCCGATGGCCAGGTCGCGCAGCAGCTTGCCGCGCGCCAACGGCACGATGCGGATGCTGCCTTCATCGGCAGCATGCTGGCGCCAGTTGAGCCAGCCATAGACCAGGAAGCCACCGAAGGCGACCTGCAGCAGGGTGTCCGAGTACAGCTTGGCCTCGGCGAACACCACGCCATACAGCGTCACCGACAGCAGGCCGACCGGCCACGCCACCAGCCGGCGCTTGGCCATCAGCCAAACGCCGAGGATGCTGCACAGCGCGGCGGTCCACTCCAGCATCACGCCGCTCACAGCGCGAACGTCACCGACAGGCGGGCCTGTCGCGGTGCGCCGGGGAACAGGTAGTAGTCACCGCCGCTGCTGCCGGTATCGCGCCAGTAGAAGCGGTTGAACACGTTGTCCACCGACAGGTTCCAGGTCACCGCGCGCTCGTGCAGGCGATGCTGGAAACGCAGGCCCGCGTCGAACACCGAGTAGTCGGGCGCGCGCACGCCACCGTCGGCGCGGGCCACGTTGGCACCGGCATAGCGCCAGCCACCGGTCACATCCAGGCCCTGCACGAACGGCAGCGCATAGGCCACGTGCACGCTGGCGCGCACCTTCGGCACGTTCACCAGTTGATGGCCTTCATAGGCCGGTGTGCCGGTGTCGCGCGCGCGCGCCTGCAGCACGCTGGCGCTGGCCACGATCTGCAGCGCATCGGTCAGCTGGCCGTTGGCGGTCAGCTCCAGGCCGGTGTGGGTCTGCGTGCCTTCCTCAACGAAGGTGTAGCCGACGTCGCTGTTGTCGGGCTTGGCGTACTGGTACGGCTGCGAAATGCGGAACACCGCCGCGCTCAGCGTCAGTGCTTCGACCGGCACGTACTTCACGCCCACTTCCAGCTGCCGGGACTGCACCGATGGCAGGAAGGTATCGGCGTTGCTGGTCCAGAACGGCGCTTCCTGGCCCAGCGAAATGCCGCGCACGTAGCTGGCATAGGCGTTGAGCTGGTCGGTGGCCTTCCACACCACGGCGGTCTGCGGCAGGAAGCGCGACAGACGGCTGTGGCGCTGCGGGGTGCCGCGCTTGTCGTAGGCGCGCTCGTCCAGGCGCACGAAGCGGCCGCCGGCCAGCCACTGCCAGTCGTCGCCGAAGCTCATCCGGTCCAGCGCGAAGAACGCGGTCTGGCGGCTGTCCAGGCGCCGTGCGGACGGCCCCGGCATCTTCGGCGACGGCACGAACACCTGCACCGGTGCGTCGTGGATGTTGCTGGTGCCGACGTACTCGTTGACGCTCGGGCGCTTGTCCACGGTGCGGCGGAAGTAGTCGGCACCGAGGGTCAGCTCATGGCCGACGTTGCCGGTCTCGAAGCGGCCACGCAGTTCGGCACGCGCCTGCTGGTTGCGGCGGGTGTCGTCCGGGCTGCGGTAGTCGTAGACGTCGTAGTCGCCATTGGGCGCGAAGTAGTTGCCCGGCACGCTGCCATCGGCGCACTGCGTGGCGTAGTAGCAGCCATAGGCGAAGGCGACGTTGTCATCGATCACCGACCGGCTGTGGCCCACCGACACGCGCGACTGCCAGGCGTCGTTGAAATCATAGGTGTGCAGGGCGGTGATGTTGGTGCTGGCGATATCCACCGGGCGCTGCCACGGCTGGTAGCCGAGCAGGTGCTCGCGGTCGACGCCGCGCGGCAGGTCGCGCGCGCCCAGCAGCTGGTAACCCGACACCGAACGCTGCGAGCTGGTCTGGTAGTTGGCATCCACTTCCAGCTTGCCGCGCTCGCCGATCAGCCAGTCGGCGGCCAACGAGTAGAAATTGCGGCGGCCATCGGCGTGCTCGACATAGGAGTTGCTGGAATCCCACGCGGCATTCAGGCGCAGGCCGAAACGCGGGGTGATCCAGTGGCCGACATCGACGGCGACGTAGCGCGAGCCTTCCGAATCGGTGCCGAGCGTGGCAGTGCGTACCTCGGCCGGGCGCTTGCCGATGTAGTTGATGATGCCGCCCGGTGCCATCACGCCTGCGGCCAGGCCGGCTTCGCCCTTGAGGATTTCCACCGACTGCACATTCTCCAGCGCCAGGCGCTGTTCGCCGGCGATGGACAGGCCGTTGAAGCGGTAGCCGGTGGCGGCGTCCAGGGCGAAGCCACGGATGGCGATGTTCTGGTAGTAGCCCACCGGCGCGTAGGCATCGCCCAGTGAGGCATCGTTGCTGGCCAGCTCGGACAGCGAACGCACCTGGCGGCGGTCGAGGTAGTCACGCTCGAGCACGTTCACCGAGGCCGGCGTGTCCTTCCAGGAACCACCACCGAAGGCATTCACGCGCGAGGTATCGGCCTTCGGTTTGCCGGCCTGCACGCGCACTGCTGCCAGTTCGGTCGGCGAGCGTTCGGCGCCGGTGGCAGCCGCATCGGGGGACGCTTCGGCGTCGCTGGCGTGCAGCGGCAGCGCGGCGCAGAGGGCGAGGGAGAGCAGGGTGGGGCGCAGGCAGCGGTTCATTCGGTTCGTCTTCGGACAACAAGGGAGACGAAGCGACGGCGCGCAGGTGCACCGGCCCATGATGGGGGTGTGGCTGCGGCTCAAAGCTCCCTACGCCGGTGCAAACCGGATCAGGTTCCAAGGGACTCTCTCAGCCTGGCAGATCCAGGCACCCCCGCTTCAGGTGACCATTTCACTACAAATGGTACGGATTTGCGAGCCGGTGCCCTTCAGGCTGCGAGGTCAGATCCCTTTCCGCAGGAAAGGGATCTGACCCCAACGGTGTCCCAACCGGGTCACGCTACGGCGTGCAGCGCCTGCAGCAGTGCCTGTCCCGGCGCGCTGTGGAACCATGCCGGATGCCCCAGCATGAAGGGCTGCCACGCTACGTCGGCATTGGCGGTCGAGCCGGTGACGCCTTCGAAGTACTCCACTTCGGACAGTGCGAAGTCGAAATGGACCATCGGCAGCAGGTCGGCCAGCAGGCGCACGCGTGCCGCCGACAGCGGCAGCACCTGGCGATAGCCGTCGAGCAGGGCCAGCGCGATATCGATGCGCACCGCCTCCATGCCGTGCTCCAGTTCCAGCCACGCCACCGCGTTGCGCTCGATCGCCGTGGCGAGGTCGAACAGCGCGCTGGTGGGCGAGGCCAGGCCGAAATCCAGCACGGTACTGATCTGCCCATCGCGCCACAGCAGGTTGGAGACATGCCAGTCGTTGTGCGCCCACAACCGTGGCTCGTCGCGCAGGCGCTGGGCCAGGCCGGCATGCCACGGCAGCACGTCGCGCCGCAGCTGCGCTTCCCATGGAATGCGCGCGAGATAGCGGGCCAGCCCGGGGCGCTCGTGCAGCCCTGCCTTGATGGCCGCGATCGGATCGTCGGCACGGATCAGATCGTCGCGCGCGACCAGCACATGGGTGCTGCGCTGGGGCGCGTGGTAGCTGGCCGCAGCACGGTGCAGCTGCGCGAGTGCACGCCCGGCCTCGCGGGCCTGCGCGACGTCGGTCAGCAGCGACCACGACACGGCATCGCGGTACAGGTCCTCGCCGACGCCGATCGCATGCAGCTCGAAGGTCCATTCGCCATGTTCGACCGCAGTGCGGCCATCGGTCGCCGGCAGCACCTGCACCACCGGTACGTCCTCTGCGGCGAGATGGGCGATGAAGCGGTGCTCTTCTTCCAGGCAGGCCGCGCTGCGCACGCTGTGGTGATGGCGCTTGACGAACACCGCGCCGTCCACGCCGTCGACGATGGCGGCGGCCGACAGCGGTCGCGGGCTGTGCCAGCAGGGATGGCTGTGCTCGTCCAGCTGCGGGTAACGCGCACTCAGCCACGCAATGTCCGCCGCGCTGATCGGCGGCCAGTCGGCAGCGACCTCGTCGTTGTTGAGGCCCTGCACGCGGTGGGAGGAAGAAGTCATGCCGCAGCCCCAGTGGGGAAAGTCACATCCAAGGCTGCGCATTCAACGCCATGCGCGCGGCCAACGCAAACGGGCGGGTCATCGACCCGCCCGTGCCTGCATCAGCTGCGATGATGCCGTCGCGCCGCTTACCAGCCGCGATGGCGGCCGCGGTCGTTGTAGTAGCGGTTGTCGTAGTAGCGCTGGCGCTGCCAGCGACGGTCGTCGCCACGGTCGTAGTAGCCGCTGCGGTAATAGCCACGATCGTAGCGGCGGTCGTAGCGGTTGTCGTAGTAACGGTTGTCGTAATAGCGACGGTCGCGGCGGTCGGACGTGGTCAGGTTGCCGATCGCGCCGCCGGCCACGGCACCGCCGACAGTGGCAGCGGGATCACCGTTGGAGAGCAGGTTGCCGGCCACGCCACCGACCACGGCACCGACCAGGGTGCGCTTGTCCTTCCTCGACATCGCGCTGGCATCGCTGACCACGGCAACACCGGCCACCAGTGCCAGGGTCATCGCCAGACCACGGAAGCTGAGTGTGGAAGTACTGAGCATGTTCGTTCTCCTGTGGGGTGCATGCCACGCTGGGCAGGGAGGGCGCGGGCGCCCCGGCTGCCGTGGAGACCACGCTGACGTTCCAACATTGCCGGAACATTGCCTGGCCCACCGTGCGGCTTGCGCATTCATCTAGCGGCAGGCGGCATGAAGCAAGGCTGAAAGCGGCCGCGGCCGCTCAGCTGGCAGAAAGGGAAAGGGCCGCGCATGGCGCGGCCCTTCCCTGGTCTGCAAGGCGCCGCGGGCTCAGACGCCCATGGCCTTCTGTGCCTGCCGGGCCTGCTCCTGCTGGGCGTCCTGCTGCTGATGCAGCACGTTCGGCGCGCCCTGCACGGCACCGCTGCTGAGCGCCAGGCTCTGCTCGCTGGCTGCACGGGTCTCCACCGCCACGCGGCTGGCGGCGGGGTCGCCGATCGTGCCCTGCACGGCAAACAGGCGCTCACCGTTCGGGCTCGGCACCACCGTGTCGATGCGCTGCAGGCCGGCGGCATGCGCCTCCTTGGTCAGGGCCGCGGCGGCGCTTTCCAGCGCGTGGCGATCCTTGAAGGTGCCTGCCGGCATCAGTTCCAGCCCCTTGCTTGCCTGGATGAAGAGCGGATTGCGCGGGTGCCGTTCGTCGTTCAGCAGCGGGCGCTCGCGGGCTTCCCTGATTGCCTCCAGCGTCTTGGCCCCGACAATGCCGTCGGCCACCAGGCCGTTGTCCTTCTGCAGCTGGCGCACCGCCGCGTCGGTGTTGCGGCCGAAGCGGCCATCCTCGATCAGCGGCTTGCCGTCGGCACCGACGTAGCCAAGGTGGCCCAGTTGCTCCTGCACTGTGCGCACGCCCTCGCTGTGCGCGCCCTGCTTGTACAGTTCGGCGTGCGGGGTGGCAGCGGCCTTGTGCTCGGCGGCCGGCTTGCCCTGGGTCTGCTCATGCGACTGGGTGCGGTTTTCCAGCAGGTCGCGCGCCTTGGACAGCGGGTCGGAGGCGTACAGCTTCCAGTTCGGGTGGTCCTTCACCTGCTTGAGGTAATCCTCGATGGGCATGGTGTGCACGCCCTTGCTGCCGGTGGACTGGCTGATCAGCAACTTGTCGGTGTTGGGGTCGCGCACCACCATCACGATGTGGTCGATGCCGTTCCAATGCTCGTGGCGGGTCTTGGCCGTATCCAGGCCGATGATCATGCCTTCCTTCAGCGCATCGGGCTTCAGGATCGCGTCGCGGTCAAGCAGCACGCCGGACTGGTCGAATGCCTTGCGCACGATGCCACCGGAACCCAGGTTGCCCAGGTCGATGCGATCGGCCTTGCTGAAGACCGCATGCCCGGCCTTCTGGTTGATCTCATCCATGGTCCGGTTCTGCAGCGTGCCGACCCAACCGGAACAGTCGATGTAACCCTGTTCCACGTTCTTGCCGCTCTTGCCCGGCACATGCAGCGCGTGGCCCGGAATATTGATGGCGTATTTGACGTGGTCGTACTTCACGCCGGCCTCGTAGGCGGCCTGCAGTTCGATGCCCGGCTTCGGCGCGGCGGCGGCCGAAGCGGTCGCCGCCAGCGCGGCTGCACCGGCTGCCACGGCGGCGCTGGCCTGCACCGGCGCTGCCGGGGTCTGACCCTGGCTCTGGCCTGGGGCCACCGTCTGCGGGGCGATGTTCTTTTCCGGAATGCTGATCGCCGCGTACTTGTGGATGTAGTAGCTGGAGAAGGTGCGCGCCAGGTCGCCATCGTTCATGCCACGCATCTCGGCCAGAGTGTGGCCGGTGAGCGCTTTGGCATCGGAGCCGATCTGGTTGAGTACGTTGCGGCGCATGTTGATCTCTTCACCATGGCCGTTGCGGACCACGCCGAAGGTGCCGGTGGCGATCGCGGTCTGCACCGAACCATAGCCGGCGCTGCCCTGCTGGTGGGCCAGGTACAGGTCCAGGCCGGTCGGCGTACTGCCGCCGGACAGGTACGGGTGGCCGGTGCGTTCGTTGCGGCGTGCCATCGAGTCCAGGTTGTCCTGGTACATCTGTGCGGCCGCTTCGGTGTTGCGGGTCGGGTCGAACTCGTGGCCGGTCAGGTGATACTGGCGCGCGGAGCCGGGCACGAACTGGAACAGGCCCTTGGCGCCGGACGAGGTGTTGTGGGCACGCTCGTTGAAGGTGCCGCCGGTCTCGATGTGCGCGAAGCGCATGAAGTCATCGACCGGAATGCCCTTGTGCCGGGCGACCTGCTCGACGATGTCCAGGACTTCCTTTCTGCTGTAGTCATGCTGTGCCATGACGTCTTCCTCGGGGTTGATGGAGCGGCGCGTGCCGCGAATCGCCAACCGGACTCATCCATGAGTCAAGAACATGTCGGTCAACAGGGAACCCGCGTGTGGCGGGTGCTATCAGGGCGCGATGTACTGCTGGGTCGCGCTGTCGAAGGTGTAGTGCACGGCATCGCTGGCAGCCAGCGCACGGGTCTTGCCCGGGGCGTCGATGGTGGTGCCCTTGAAGGTCACGGTCAGTCGCGGCAGGCCATTGCCGTCGGCAGCGAACGCCAGTTCGCCATCGCTGTCGGTGCAGGGCATCACGTTGCCCTCGTCGCAGGCGGTGCTGTTGTCCTCGCCGGTGCGCACCGAACCGACATAGCGCCAGACCTTGCTGTCCACGTCGTCTTCGCTGCGCTTGGGGTTGAACAGCAGCAGTGCATAGCCGGTGCTGCTGATGCCGCGGTCGAAGCTGCTGGTCGGCACCGCCAGCAGCAGGCGGCCGTCTGCGGTGCGATGTTCAAGCGGCTTGCGCCGGGTATCCACATCGTCGGCCTTGTCATAGGCGCCCAGTGCGCCGATGGTCCATTCCTGGCCACGGAACTTCCAGGGCTTGTTCGCATCGCTGCCGGCCAGCACGAAGGTGGCCTCGGCGAGATTGGCGCGGTCATCCGGGCCGGCTGGCGACTGCTCGCCCGGCTTGCCGTAGTGCTCGCGGGTATCCCAGGAGAAACCCGTGTAATACGTGGTGCCGTCGAGGGTGAAGGTGTGGCCGAACCAGAAGGTCGCCACACTGCCGTTCTGGACCTCGTAGGAGGTCGCGCCATCACCGTCCACCTGGTAGGTGAAATACATCACGGTCGGCGCGTCGGGCGGGGTGACCGCGGTGTCGGGAGAGGTGTTCTGCATCGGGGCAACATCCTGTCGGGGCGCATCGGCAGCCTGCACGGGGGCACCAGGCTGGGAGGACGAGGGGGCCGGATCGGCGGCGCTGCAGGCCGCAGCGGAAAGAGAGACGAGCAGGCACGCCGCGAATGCGCGCAGGGGCCGCAACGGCAGGGTCCAACGTAGCTCGGGGGGGTGATGCATGCGCCTCTCCATGGTCAGCGTTGCCGGGCCAGACGGCCGGCAGGAAACCGCACCCCATCCACCAGGGACGGGAGCGAGGACATGAGCCGGCCGATTCCTTCGACCTCGCATTGAAAACCCATGCCGGGTCATCTTGGCACAGAACGGCGGCCGGTCAAAGAGGGCGGTGACAGATGCCCTTGCAGTGTGATCTGGTTCTCAGATCTTGCCGTCGCGCAGGTAGTCGAACAGCTCGGCGTCGCCCTTCAGGCCCAGCTTGAGCATGGCGTCGCCCTTCTGCCGGCTGATGGTGCTGACGCTCTTGTGCAGCTGCAGCGAGATCTCCTTCACCGTCATGCCGGTGCCGAGCAGCCGTAGCACTTCCACCTCGCGTGGCGACAACGGCTTGCCGTCGCCCTCGCGCATGCGCCAGCTGCCCGCAGCCTCGACCCGCTCACGCAGGCTGCGGCTGATGTAGGGCTGGCCCCGGTAGACCGCCTGGATGGCCTGCGGCAGTTCGTCCATCGACGAGCTCTTGTCGACCAGACCGAGCACACCGCTGTCGAGCACCATGCGCAGGATCGCCAGGTTGTTGGAGACGCTGAGCATCAGCACCGGCAGGTCGGGGTAGCGGCGGCGGATCATGCCGATCATGGCGAAGCCGTCTGCCTGTGGGCTGCCCGGCATGGAATAGTCGGTCACCAGCAGGTCGCAGGGGTGGCTGCCGAGCAGGGCCATCAGCGCCTGCGCGCTGTCGGCTTCACCGACCACACGACCGACCCCGCTCGATTCGATGACGGCGCGGGTACCGATACGGACCACCGGGTGGTCGTCTGCGATGATGATGCGCAAGCTCATGCTCTAGTATGACCACCGGGCAGGCCGGACCGCGACCATCGCGGACCCTGGCAGGATTCTAGGAGATCGACGCCGATGCGTAGCTGGGCTGTTCGCGGGCTGGTCCTGCTGCTGGCCGCACTGGTGCTGCCGGTGGCGCTGGCACAGGCGGTGCCTGGGCTGTTGCCGCTCAGTCCCCTGCAGCGCGAGTACCTCGCCGCCCATCCAAGCATCGTCGTGGGCCAGTATGACAGCGGCTGGCCGCCGTTCGAGTCCCTCCGTGATGGCCAGCAGGTTGGCCTGGGGCCGGATTATCTGTCGCTTCTTGCCCGTCAGTTGGGCGTGAAGGTCGAGGCCCGGCGATATGCCGACTGGACTTCCGTACTGGATGCGGCCTGTCGTGGCGAGATCGACGTGGTAATGAATGTCGGTCTCAGCGCCGACCGCACCCGGTGCATGGTCTACACCGCTGCCTATGGCGAGGCGCCGTTGGCGCTGGTGGGGAGGCCAGGCGATCTGCGTGCTTCGAACATGCCCGACCTGGACGGATTGCGGGTGGTCATCGAGCAGGATTTCCTGACCGGCCCGCAGGTGCGGGCACGTTTCCCACGTGCGGTGCAGCTTGTCGCAAACAGCTCGTTGGCAGCGCTGCAGATGGTCAGAGACGACAAAGCTGATGTCTACATAGGCAATGCCTACGTTGCCACCGAACTGATCGCTCGCCAGCACCTGCAGGGTGTCGTCCTGCTGCGTCCGAGCGACCTGCCCCCCGAACGGCTGCACTTCGGCGTTCCCAACAGCAAGCAACCGCTGGCCGAAGCGCTGGACCTGGCGCTGGCCGCGACCAGCCAGGCCCAGCGCGATGCACTGGCACAACGCTGGCTGCCCCCGCCGCAGTGGTCGGCATCGGCACAGCTGGCGCTGAGCCAGGCCGAGAAGCGGGTTCTGGAACAGCCGTTGAAGATCGGTTTCGCGCCGAACGCCGCCCCACTGTCGTTCGCCGACGAGGATGGCAAGCCCAGCGGCCTGGCCAGCGAGTACCTGGGGCGGCTGATGCAGGCCGGTGCCAACCTGCAGGCGCAGAACAGCCATGACTGGTACGAGGTGCGCGAGAAGGCGCGTCGCGGCGAGCTGCAGGCGGTGATGGGTATTCCGGTCGATTCGCATTACCTGGGCCCGGACTGGGTGTTCAGCCAACCCTTCATCAGCGTGCCGAACGTGATCATCAGCCGCCACGACAGCCCGGCCCTGCTGGGTCTGTCCGACCTCCAGGACAAGCGTGTACTGCTGTCCGATCCGGAGCGCGTTCGTGGCTATGTGCTGCAGCAGGCGCCGCAGGCCAGGATCGTCGCCGCGCGCAGTGCCGAACAGGCCATGCAACGCCTGATCGATGGCGAGGCCGACGCCTACGTGGGTAATCTTGCGCTGGTCGACCACCTGCTGCGCACGAGCTTCCCGGGGCGCCTGCAGGTTGCCGCGCCCGCGGGCTTCAACGACCAGCTGGCACTGGCCGTGGAGCGCCGGCATGCGGCGCTCGCCACGACCTTCGATCGCTTGCTGCTGCAGATGACGCCACGCGAGCGCGAAGCGCTGCGCGACGACTGGCTGGCGGTGGAGTACCGCAACGGCATCGACTGGCAGCGCACGCTGCGCTGGGGTGTACCGCTGCTGCTGGTGCTGCTGACCGCGCTGCTGGTGCATGGCATCGGCTACTGGCGCCTGCGCCGTGAGGTGGCCGGGCGCCGCCAGCTGGAGCAGCGCCTGGCCGAAGTGACCGACAACCTGCCTGCCGTGGTCTACCAGGCCCGTCGCGAGGTTGATGGCACGCTCAGCTTCCCGTTCATTGCCGGCGACCTGCAGGCGCTGTTCGGGATCACCCGGCAGCAGGCCGAGCAGGACGCCAGGACATTGCTGGAACGCGTCGAAGAGGACGATCGCGCGCGCATCCTGCAGGCGGTCGAACAGGCCGCGCACCAGTTCGCACCGCTCATGCTGGAATTCCGCCTGCGCGGCAATGGAACAGGCCCGCGTTGGGTGCGCACCCAGGCGCAACCCTATGCCGCCGAAGCCGGTGTAGTGACCTGGAGTGGCTACTGGGTGGATGCCAGCGAGGCCCGTGCACAGGCGGATGCCCTGACCGCAGCCAAGGCCGAGGCCGAGCAGGCGGCCGAGGCCAAATCCCGCTTCCTGGCCACCATGAGCCATGAGATCCGCACGCCGATGAGTGGCGTGCTGGGCATGCTGGAGGTGCTGGCGCATTCGCCGCTGGATGCCGAGCAGCAGCGCATTCTCGGGGTTATCGAGGACGCGGCGCAGATGCTGCGGCAGATCCTCGACGACATCCTCGACTACTCGCGGCTGGAGGCCGGCGCGCTGCGCCTGGAACCGGTGCCGCAGCGGCTGCGGCCATTGCTGGAAAGCGTGTGCCGGTTGTTGTCGGCGCAGGCCAGTGCACGTGGACTGGACCTGCAGGTGCAGATCGACCCGCAGCTGGCGGCGGCGCACGAAGTGGATGGCGTGCGCCTGCGCCAGATCGTGTTCAACCTGCTCAGCAACGCCATCAAGTTCACCGTGCACGGCGAAGTGCGGCTGCAGCTGGAGGTGCTGGGGCCGACCGCCGAAGACGGTAGCCAGCCGCTTCGCCTGAGCGTCACCGATACCGGCATGGGTATCGCGCCGGAAGAATTGCAGCACCTGTTCGCGCCGTTCACCCAGGCCGGCGCTTACATCCAGCGTGACCACGGTGGTACCGGCCTCGGCCTCAGCATCTGCCATCGCCTGGTGCAGATGATGGAGGGCGAGCTGGAGCTGCACAGCACGCTGGGCGAGGGCACCTGTGCCGAGGTGCGGCTATCGCTGGTGGAAGCGGGCATTGCCGATGCTGAAGCGCTGGTTGCCGAACAGGCACAGGCTGCCCTGCTGCCGTTGGCGCTGCGGCAGGCGCGCGTGCTGGTGATCGAGGATCATCCGACCAACCAGGCGATGATGGCCTGGCGGCTGCAGCAGTTGGGCGTGCCGCATGTGCTGGTCGGTGATGGCCAGCAGGGCCTGGATCATCTGGCATCAAAGTCCTTCGATCTGGTCATTACCGATTGCCGGATGCCGGTGCTGGATGGTTTCGCCTTCACCCGCCTTCTGCGTGAGCGCGAGGGACGCACCGGGCAACCGCGGCTGGCCGTGCTGGCGCTGACCGCCAGCGTGCTGGACGACGATGCGCGTCGCTGCCGTGAAGCCGGGATGGACGAGGTGCTGGCCAAGCCGTTGTCATTGGCCACTCTGCGCGCGGCATTGCTGCGCTGGTTACCGCAGGCGCAGGGGCATTCGTTCGAGGAGCCGGTGCCGGAGTCCGCCGCCGCCGGCGCGATGCTGCCTGATCTGGCCACGCTGCAACAGCGTTTCGGTTCGCAGGCCGTGGCCGAGCAGTTGCGCGACAGCCTGCTGCAGGCCAGTGAAGGTGACCTGGCCGCTGTGCAGTGCGCGCTGCAGGCCGGCGACCGTGAGGCTGCCGCGCTGCACCTGCATCGCCAGGCGGGCGGATTGGGTGCAGTGGGGGCGACGGCACTGGCCGGGCAGGCCAATGCACTGGTCGAGCGCCTGCAGGATGCGGCCGAGACCGATCCGGTGCCATTGTTCGCCGCGGTGGCGGCATTCGTGGCGCGGCTGCAGCAACAACTGCAGCGCCTGGCTCACTGAGCCGACTGCTGCTGCAGGTAGGCGATCACCAGCGCGCGGCGTTCGGCGCTGGGGAAGGCGTTGTACATGCGCGTGCCGGGCACCACGTGGGTGGGCGACTGCAGGAACGCATCCAGCGTCTGCGCGGTCCAGGTGATGTCGGCGCGGCGCATGCCATCGGAGTAGCCGTAGTCGGGCAGGCTGCCGGCGCGACGACCGATCACGCCGTGCAGATTCGGCCCGAAGCGGTGGATGCCCCCGGCTTGCACGGTGTGGCAGCCGGCACACAACTCGAACGCGCGCTGCATGGCCTGTTGGTGCGCCTGTTCCGGCGTGGCCGGTGCCGCAGGCGGACGCTGGCAGGCCGTGGCGACCAGGGCCACGGCAACGGCGATGAGCGGGAGTGATGCACGCATGGGCGGGCAGGATAGCGACGCAGCGGGGCAGGCGGGCTGCGACACGCGGTCGCAGCCCGGTGCGATCACATGCCCGAGTAGTTCGGGCCGCCGCCGCCCTGCGGGGTCACCCAGACGATGTTCTGGGTGGGGTCCTTGATGTCGCAGGTCTTGCAGTGCACGCAGTTCTGCGCGTTGATCTGCAGCCGCGCGTTGTCGGCGTCGCCGACGAACTCGTACACGCCGGCCGGGCAGTAGCGCGCTTCCGGACCGGCGTACTCGGCCAGGTTCACCTTCACTGGAATGCTCGGGTCCTTCAGCGTCAGGTGGCTGGGCTGGTTTTCGTCGTGGTTGGTGCTGCTCAGGAACACCGAACTGAGGCGATCGAAGGTCAGCACGCCATCCGGCTTCGGGTAGGCGATGCGGGTGTGCCTGGACGCCGGTTCCAGGCAGGCGTGGTCGGGCTGGGTGCGATGCAGGGTCCACGGTGGGTTGCGCACACCCAGCTTGGGAAGCAGCCACTGCTCTACGCCGGTCATCAGCGTGGCCACGGTCTGGCCCTTCTTGAACCACTGCTTGAAGTTCTTGGCCTGCTGCAGTTCGGTGAACAGCCAGCTGGCTTCGAAGGCCTTCGGGTAGGCACTCAGTTCATCGTGCTGGCGGTCGGCGGCGAGCGCATCGAACGCGGCGTCGGCGCACAGCATGCCGGTCTTGATCGCGGCATGGCTGCCCTTGATGCGGCTGGCGTTGAGGTAGCCGGCCTCGCAGCCGACCAGCGCGCCACCGGGGAACACGGTCTTCGGCAGCGACAGCAGGCCGCCGGCGGTGATCGCACGCGCGCCGTAGCCGATGCGGGTGCCGCCTTCCAGGTGCTTGCGGATCTGCGGGTGGGTCTTGAAGCGCTGGAATTCCTCGAACGGGCTCAGCCACGGATTCCTGTAGTCCAGGCCGACCACATAGCCGATCGCGACCTTGCCGCCGTCGGCGTGGTACAGGAATGCACCGCCGTAGGTGTCGCTGTCCAGCGGCCAGCCGGCGGCATGCACCACCAGGCCCGGCTCATGCTTGGCCGGGTCGATCTGCCACAGTTCCTTGATGCCGATGCCGTAGGCCTGCGGGTCCTTGCCTTCGTCCAGTTTGTAGCGGGCGATCAACTGGCGCCCCAGGTGGCCGCGTGCGCCTTCGGCGAAGATCGTGTACTTGGCCTGCAGCGCCATGCCACGCTCGAAGGCCGGGCCGATGCTGCCGTCCTTCTCGATGCCCATGTCGCCGGTGGCCACGCCGATCACTTCACCGTTGTCGCCATACAGCACTTCGGCGGCGGCGAAGCCGGGGAAGATCGCCACTTCCAGCGCCTCGGCCTGCTGCGCCAGCCAGCGGGTCACTTCCCCCAGGCTGATGATGTAGTTGCCTTCGTTGTGGAAGCACTCCGGCAGCAGCGCGTTGGGCGTGCTGCGCGAACCGGTCTGGCTGAGGAACAGGAATTCGTCGCGGGTGACCTTCTGCTTCAGCGGTGCGCCACGCTCGGCCCAGTCCGGGAACAGTTCGGTCAGCGCGCGCGGATCCATCACCGCGCCGGACAGCACGTGCGCGCCCGGTTCGGAACCCTTCTCCAGCACGCACACCGACAATTCGCGACCGGCTTCGATCGCGCGCTGGCGCAGGCGGATCGCGGTGGCCAGGCCGGCGGGGCCGGCACCGACGATCACCACGTCGAATTCCATTACTTCACGCGGGGGCAGGGCGTTGGCTTCAGCGCTCATCGATTGCATGACTCGTGGGTAGGGCCGGCATCGGGGCCACCGGCGGTGCCTGGGAATCGCGCGTGCGGCCACGGGCGAAACGGTTGTTTGAATGTGTCAGGGTACCGGGACGCGCCGGATCCAGCTAGATCGGCGCCGTTCACGCCACGATTGCTGCGTTGCAGCGTAGTGCCGCAGCTCTGGTGGGTGCCGACCCTGGTCGGCACGCTCTGCCCGGATGACCGACAATGGCCGGGTCCTGACTGCGTGTGAGTGCCATGGCTTTGCATCCGTACGATCTGTTTGATGTCCGTTCCCTGCTCAACGAGGAAGAGCGCGCCGTACAGGAGAGCGTCGCCCGTTTCACCAACGAGCGTGTGCTGCCGATCATCGGCGATGCCTTCGACCAGGCCCGCTTCCCCGATGAACTGGTGCCGGAGATCGCGTCACTGGGCCTGCTCGGTGCGACTCTGCCGACCGAGTACGGCGGTGGTGGCCTGGGCGCGGTCAGCTACGGCCTGATCTGCCAGGAGCTGGAGCGCGGCGATTCCGGCCTGCGCAGTTTCGTCTCGGTGCAGAGCTCGCTGTGCATGTATCCGATCTACGCCTATGGCAGCGAGGAACAGCGCCAGCAGTGGCTGCCGGCGATGGCGCGCGGCGAGCTGATCGGCTGCTTCGGCCTGACCGAGGCGCATGGTGGTTCCGATCCGGCCAGCATGAAAACCCGCGCCGTGCGTGACGGCGGTGACTGGCGCATCACCGGCAGCAAGATGTGGATCACCAGCGGTCCGGTGGCCGATCTGGCCATCGTCTGGGCGCAGACCGAGGACGGCATCCAGGGCTTCGTGCTGGAAAAGGGCATGGCCGGTTTCACCACGCAGGAAATCAAGCACAAGATGAGCCTGCGCGCGTCGCTGACCGGTGCGCTGTTCTTCGACGATGTGCGTGTGCCCGACAGCCATCGCCTGCCGAACGTGAAGGGGTTGAAGGGGCCGCTGGGCTGCCTGACCCAGGCCCGCTACGGCATCAGCTGGGGCCCGATCGGCGCGGCGATTGCCTGCCTGGATGAAGCACTGGGCTATGCCAAGGAGCGCGTTCTGTTCGGTCGCCCGCTGGCGGCCACGCAGAGCGCGCAGATCAAGCTGGCCGAGATGGCCCGCCGCATCACCACCGCGCAGCTGCTGGCCCTGCAGCTGGGCCGCCTGAAGGAAGCCGGCCAGCTGCAGCCGCAGCAGGTCAGCCTGGCCAAGTGGAACAACTGCCGCATGGCCATCGACATTGCCCGCGAATGCCGCGATCTGCTGGGCGGGGCCGGCATCACCACCGAACACGTGGCGATCCGCCACGCGCTGAACCTGGAATCGGTGATCACCTATGAAGGCACCGAGACCGTGCACCAGCTGGTGATCGGCCGCGAACTGACCGGCATCAACGCGTTCTGAGTGCACCGGTAGTGCCGGCCGCTGGCCGGCGTTGCGATTGGCACGCTGAAAGCGGCGCGTTTCTTTGGTTACTTTCTTTGCGCGAGCAAAGAAAGTGACGCACGTGAGCTACGCCCCGCCGGCAAACCCATGCTGCCGCCACGCTTCGTACATCACCACGGCAACGGTGTTGGAAAGATTGAGGCTGCGGTTGTCCGGCCGCATCGGCAGGCGCAGGCGGTGGCCATCGGGCAAAGCATCGAGCACGTCCTGCGGCAGGCCGCGGCTTTCCGGGCCGAACAGGAACGCATCACCGTCTTCGAACGCCACGCTGTCATAGCGGACGCTGGCACGCGTACTCAGGGCGAACAACCGCTTCGGTGCGATCCGCGCCAGTGCAGTGTCAAGGTCGGGGTGCACCTGCAGGCGCGAATACTCGTGGTAGTCCAGGCCGGCGCGCTTGAGCTGCTTGTCTTCCAGTGCGAAGCCGAGCGGCTCGACCAGGTGCAGCTGCGCGCCGGTGTTGGCGCAGAGCCGGATCACATTGCCCGTGTTGGGCGGGATTTCCGGTTGGAACAGGATCACGTGGAACTGGGGCGCGGCTTTCATCGGCGCAGTGTACCTGCGACGGCGGCCGCCTTTACGGCGCACGCCCTGCGCTGGGCAGGGCGGCACCGGTTACGGGCGCAGCAGAACCTGGGCGGTTTCGGTGGCCAGGGCCTGCAGGTCGGCGGCGCTCGGACGCACCTGCAGGGCCGGCAGGTTGACGATGACCGAGTTGGCGACGTTGGTGGCGGCAGCAGCCAGGGTCGCGGCGTAGCGCTGGGCTTCCAGTTCGGCGGCCAGGGCGACGCGCTGCTCCAGGCTCGGACGCACTTCCACCGAGGCCAGGGTGGTGATCGGCATCGCGGCGGCGACCGGGGCGGCGACGTAGCCGCTGCGCTCGGCCAGCTGGTCGGCGCTGGGGCGAACTTCCACGGTGGCCAGGGTCGGAATGCCGCTGGCCTGTTCCCAGGCCTGCTGGGCCAGCTGGTCGGCGGCCGGGCGGACCTGCACGGTGGACAGGGTCTTGATGGATTCGGAGGCCTGCACCGACGAAACAACCGCGGTGCCGGCGATCAGGGCGATGGCGATGGCAATGGTCTTGGCGTTCATGACGGGGCCTGTTTAGTGTTGGTGATCAGTGGTGTGGTAGTAAGGTAGTACACCGATTCTGGGCATGCAAGGAAAATTTTCGATTTCCTGCATTTGTTCAGTCTTCAGTCAGCTTTCGTCTGAAGCCCTTCCTGGCGCAGGAAGTACCAAGCAATCCCCGTGCCAACTTTTAGTCGTTGATTTACAAGGGTTTTGTTTGGATCGAAAAGTGTCCGGTGGGCGGACACCTGTCCATTCGATGCGCCGCGGACACTGTCCGGACGCCTGCTGCGGGTGCATGTGACTTCCCACGCCAGCCTGGGAGGGCCGGGCGGATGGCGCACTGGGGCAAACACCCCCAGTGACTGGCGACCGATTCCTGCCGCTGCGTGCGCACGCTAGGATCGGGGTTCACCTATGTGACCAAGGATCCGGATATGTCTCTCGCCCTTCGCCCGCGCGCTGCACTGCTGGCTGTCGCCCTCAGCACCGCCCTGGGCACGCTTGTGCCTTCCCATGCGTTGGCGGCAAAGCCGGCCGCACCGGCCAAGGTCGATATCCCGTATGAGCAGTTCACCCTGCCCAACGGCCTGCGCGTGATCGTGCATACCGATCGCAAGGCGCCGATCGTCGCGGTCAACGTCTGGTATCACGTGGGCAGCAAGGACGAACCGGCCGGCCGTACCGGCTTTGCGCACCTGTTCGAACACCTGATGTTCCAGGGCAGCGAAAACCACGACGGCGAATTCTTCGAACCGTTCAAGCAGGTGGGTGCCACCAACCAGAACGGCACCACCAATACCGACCGCACCAACTACTTCGAGAACGTGCCCACCACCGCACTGGACATGGCGCTGTGGATGGAATCGGACCGCATGGGCCATCTGGTCGGTGCGATCGACCAGGCGGCGCTGGACGAGCAGCGCGGCGTGGTGCAGAACGAGAAGCGCCAGGGCGAGAACCAGCCCTACGGACAGGCCTGGGACCAGCTCAACAAGGCGATGTACCCGGTGGGCCACCCGTACCACCACAGCGTGATCGGTTCCATGAACGATCTGAACGCGGCGTCGCTGGATGACGTGAAGACCTGGTTCCGCACCTGGTACGGCCCGAACAACGCGGTGCTGGTGCTGGCCGGCGACATCGACCTGGCCACCGCCAAGGAAAAGGTCGGCAAGTACTTCGGCAGCATTCCGGCCGGCCCGACCATGGCGCAGCCGGCCGTGAACGTGGCCAAGCGCAGCGCCGACACGCGCGAGACGATGACCGACAAGGTGCCGCAGGCGCGCATCTACCGCGCCTGGAACGTGCCGCAGGTCGGCACCGCCGATGTCGATCAGCTGCAGCTGTTCGCGCAGATCCTGGGCGGTGCCAAGTCCTCGCGCCTGAGCCAGCGCCTGCAGCACCAGGACAAGCTGGTGGACAGCATCGCGTCGGGCCTGTCGACGTCGCAGCTGGGTTCGAACTTCGTGATCATGGCGACGGTCAAGCAGGGCCAGGACCCGGCCAAGGTCGAGAAGATCATCGACGAGGAACTGGATCGGCTGATCAAGCAGGGCCCGACCGCGGCCGAGCTGGAGCGCGCCAAGACCGGTGCCCGCGCCGGCTTCATCCGCGGCATCGAGCGCATCGGTGGCTTCGGCGGCAAGGCCGACGCGCTGGCCGAGTGCGCGGTGTTCACCGGCGACCCGGGCTGCTTCCGCACCTCGCTGGCCAACATCGAGAAGGCCAGTGCCGCCGATCTGAGCCGTCTGGGCACGCAGTGGCTGGACAAGGGCAGCCACACCCTGGTGATCGCACCGGGTGAGCGCGTGGCGCTGAAGGAAGACCCGAGCCAGGCGCCGAAGCCGTTCAATGTGCCGGCAGTGGACCCCAAGTACAGCACGCTGCCGGAGCAGGTCGACCGCAAGGCCGGCGTGCTGCAGACCCGCGAGTTCCCGCAGCTGAAGTTCCCGGCGCTGCAGCGCGCCACGCTGAAGAACGGCACCCAGGTGATCCTGGCCGAGCGCCACGAGATTCCGGTGGTGCAGTTCAGCTACCAGTTCCCGGGCGGCTTCAGCGCCGACCAGGGCCGCAAGCCGGGCACCGCCAACTTCACCATGAGCCTGATGACCGAAGGCGCCGGCAAGCTCGGCTCGCTGGCCTTCGCCGATGCCGCTGACGCACTGGGTGCCAGCCTGGATGCCTCGGCCGGCCTGGACTCGATGAGCGTGGACCTGTCGGCGCTGAAGGAAAACCTGGCGCCGTCGTTGGCGCTGTATCGCGATCTGCTGCGCGAACCGCGCTTCGAGCAGGGCGAGATCGACCGGGTCAAGGCGAGCTGGATCGCCGGCATCCAGCAGGAGAAGGTCAACCCGGGTGCGGTGGCGATGCGCGTGCTGCCGCCGCTGCTGTACGGCAAGGGCCATCCGTATGCCATTCCGTTCACCGGCAGCGGTGACGAAGCAGCGATCAACGGCCTGACCCGCGAAGACCTGGTCGACTTCCACCACGATTGGCTGCGCCCGCAGAACGGCACCCTGATCGTGGTCGGTGACACCACCCTGGCCGAGATCGTGCCGCTGCTGGACAAGCAGCTGGGTGACTGGAAGGCTGCCGGCGATGCCCCGCAGGTGAAGGCCGCCACCGACGTCGCATTGCCGAAGGGCCCGCGCGTGTTCCTGATCGACCAGCCGGGCGCAGTGCAGGCCAATCTGTTCGCCGGCCAGGTGGTCGCGCCGTCCAGCGCCACCAGCTCGACCCGCTTCGACATCGCCAACGGCGTGATCGGCGGCGACTTCACCTCGCGTCTGAACATGAACCTGCGTGAAGACAAGCACTGGTCGTACGGTGCACGCAGCAGCGCGGTCAATTCGGTCGGCCAGCGTCCGTGGATGGCCAGCGCGCCGGTGCAGATCGACAAGACGGGTCCGGCGATGGCGGAAATGCGCAAGGAAATCGCCGCGTTCGCCGATGGCAGCAAGCCGGCCACCGCCGGCGAGGTGAACCGCATCCGCAACATCCAGACGCTGAGCCTGCCGGGTGCCTACGAGACCGCCAGCGCGGTGGCATCGACCATCGGCTCGATCGTCCAGTTCAAGCGTCCGGACGACTACGTGCTGCGTCGCAAGGCCGAGATCGAAGCGATGACCCCGGCGCAGGTGCAGCAGGCCGCCGCCGAGATCAAGCCGCAGGCGCTGACCTGGGTGGTGGTGGGTGACCTCAAGCAGACCGAAGCGGCCGTGCGCGCGCTGAACCTGGGCGAGGTGACGGTGATCGACGCAGAAGGCAACCCGGTCAAGAAGTAAGGGAAGTGCCTGCCCGCTACGGCGGGCAGGCTCCCTGTGGTAGCGCCGGGCCATGCCCGGCGGTTTTCCGGCGGCCAGCAAGGCCGCGCTGCGCGCTCGCCGGGCACGGCCCGGCGCTACCGGGGGATCCGACCCCCCACCGGCTACCCCCGATTCAGGCTGTTCAGGCAGAATCCCTCCATACCCTTCCAGGATCTGCCCATGCGCGTTCTGCTGCTTTCCTCCCTGCTGCTCACCGTCACCGCCTGTACCTGGGTGCCGATCGAACCGGCCGGCAAGGCGACCCGCGTGCTGCCGGCAGGTCCGGTCCCGGCCGGCTGCATCGCCAAGGGCGAGGTGGTGGTGACCGTGAAGAGCAAGGTCGGTTTCTACAACCGCAACCCTCTGCGCGTGCAGGAAGAGCTGGAAACCCTGGCCCGCAACGAGGCCCCGAGTGCCGGCGCCAATGCCGTGCAGGCCGCTGCGGCGCCCGCTGATGGCAGCCAGCGCTTCGCCGCGTTCCAGTGCCCGCCGCGCTGAACGCTTCACCATACGGCCAAGGCTGAATTCGTAAAGATGCGGTGAAGGCCCCGGGGGTTATAGAATAGCGCCCCCTTTTGCCTGAGCCTTGGCGCTAACCTCGATGCTCTTCAAGAATGTCTCGATCGCCGGCCTGGCACACGTCGACGCGCCGCATACGCTGACCACCAAGGAAATCAACGAACGCCTGCAGCCGACGTTGGATCGCCTGGGTATCCGCACCGACGTGCTCGGCGACATCGCCGGCATCCACGCGCGCCGCCTGTGGGACAACGGCGTGCTGGCGTCCGACGCTGCCACCATGGCAGGCCGCAAGGCACTGGAAGACGCAGGCATCAATGCGACGCAGGTTGGCCTGCTGGTCAACACCTCGGTCAGCCGCGACTACCTGGAGCCGTCCACCGCCTCCATCGTCTCGGGCAATCTCGGCGTCAGCGATGAGTGCATGACCTTCGACGTCGCCAATGCCTGCCTGGCCTTCATCAACGGCATGGATATCGCCGCGCGCATGATCGAGCGCGGTGACATCGACTACGCGCTGGTGGTGGACGGCGAGACCGCCAACCTGGTGTACGAGAAGACCCTGGAGCGCATGACCGCCCCGGATGTCACCGCCGACGATTTCCGCAACGAGCTGGCGGCGCTGACCACCGGTTCGGGTGCCGCGGCGATGGTGATGGCGCGCTCGGAGCTGGTGCCGGACGCGCCGCGCTACAAGGGCGGCGTGACCCGCTCGGCCACCGAGTGGAACCAGCTGTGCCTGGGCAACCTGGACCGCATGGTCACCGACACCCGCCTGCTGCTGATCGAAGGCATCAAGCTGGCGCAGAAGACCTTCACCGCCGCCAAGATCGCCCTGGGCTGGGCCGTGGAAGAGCTGGACCAGTTCGTGATCCACCAGGTCAGCCAGCCGCACACCGCCGCGTTCATCAAGAACTTCGGCATCGACCCGAAGAAGGTCATGACCATCTTCGGCGAGCACGGCAACATCGGCCCGGCCTCGGTGCCGATCGTGCTGAGCAAGCTCAAGCAGCTGGGCAAGCTGAAGAAGGGCGATCGCATCGCGCTGCTCGGCATCGGCTCGGGCCTGAACTGTTCGATGGCTGAAGTGGTCTGGTAAGCAGCCCGCTGCCCGACCTCCTGTAGAGCCGAGCCCATGCTCGGCTCACGCGCGCAGCGCGGCTCTTCCGCAGCGGACCGGAGAGCAGCCGAGCATCGGCTCGGCTCTACATTGCGCCGCGACTCTCCCTAGGTACTCCGCATGCGCGATCTTCCCGGTTACCCCGCCCACCCGCAGCGCTTCGAAGTGCGCCCCGGCCTGTCGATGAACTATCTCGACGAAGGCCCGCGCGACGGCGAGGTGGTGGTGATGGTGCACGGCAACCCGTCGTGGAGCTATTACTGGCGCACGCTGGTGGCCGGCCTGTCGGACACGTACCGCTGCATCGTGCCGGACCACATCGGCATGGGCCTGTCGGACAAGCCGGACGATAGCCGCTACGAGTACACCCTGCAGTCGCGCGTGGATGATCTTGATGCGTTGCTGAAGCACCTGGGCATCACCGGCCCGGTGACCCTGGCGGTGCACGACTGGGGCGGCATGATCGGTTTCGGCTGGGCGCTGTCGCACCACGACCAGGTGAAGCGCCTGGTGGTGCTCAACACCGCCGCGTTCCCGATGCCGGCGGCGAAGAAGATGCCGTGGCAGATCGCGCTGGGCCGCCACTGGAAGATCGGCGAGTGGATCATCCGCACCTTCAATGCGTTCTCGTCCGGTGCCTCGTGGCTGGGCGTGGAGCGGAAGATGCCGGCCGACGTGCGCCGCGCCTACGTGTCGCCGTACAACAACTACGCCAACCGCATCAGCACCATCCGCTTCATGCAGGATATCCCGCTGTCGCCGGCCGACAAGGCCTGGTCGCTGCTGGAGCGGGCCGGCAAGGCGCTGCCGTCGTTCGCCGACCGCCCGGCCTTCCTCGGCTGGGGCCTGCGCGACTTCGTGTTCGATCATCATTTCCTGAAGGGCTTCCAGGCCGCGCTGCCGCAGGCCCAGGTACATGCCTTCGAGGACGCCGGCCACTACGTGCTGGAAGACAAGCACGAGGTGCTGGTGCCGGAGATCCGCGCGTTCCTGGACAAGAACCCGATCTGATCGGTTCCCGGGGCGGATCCCGGTAGTGCCGGCCGCTGGCCGGCAAGGGCGCAATGCGCGCCGGGTTCAAGAGGTTGCCGGCCAGCGGCCGGCACTGCCGCTACGCGGCGACCGGCGCCTGCGGCGGCGAGGACGGGCTGTTGCCGTTGTCGTCCGGATGGTCGTCGTCATTGTCGGCCGCGTCGCGCCAGCGCCAGTCGGCCAGCGTCAACGGATCCAGGCCATAGGCGATGCGCGCCTTGTCGCACTGCGGGCTGGCCTTGCCGTACTCCCACGATGCATCCACCTCACGGCACACGCTGGGCCGGTTGGGGTGGATGGTGCAGCGTGAATACACGCCGATCTGCGCATCAAGCGCCACGCAGCGCACCGGCTTGGAATGGGTGCCGCGCATGCACAGGCGGTGCGGGTCGAGAACCTCGGTCAGCTGGTGCGGCACGCCGCCGGGGGTGACCTCGTCTGATTCCATCCAGTGGAAGGCCACGCGGTATTGAGTGCAGCAGGCGCCGCAGGTCATGCAGGGATGTTGCATGGGCAAGCCGCCTCGGGCGGCAGTCGGAATCAGGAACGAGGGTGCGGATTTTCCACGAAGTGGGCCGCCGCGCAAGAAATTCCGTAAGCGGCGACAATGAACGGATGAACCGACCCTGCAATATTGCCGCCCGCTTGCCTGAACTGGCGCGTGAACGGCCTGATCAGATCGCCATCCGCTGCCCTGGCCGCCGTGGCGCCGGCAACGGCATGGCCGCCTACGACGTGACCCTGGATTACCGCCAGCTGGACGCCCGCAGCGATGCCATGGCGGCCGGCCTGGCCGGCTACGGGATCGGCCGTGGGGTGCGCACGGTGGTGATGGTACGGCCGTCGCCGGAGTTCTTCCTGCTGATGTTTGCCCTGTTCAAGCTGGGCGCGGTGCCGGTGCTGGTCGACCCGGGCATCGACAGGCGCGCGCTGAAGCAGTGCCTGGACGAGGCGCAGCCGGAGGCCTTCATCGGCATTCCGCTGGCGCATGTGGCGCGGCTGGTGCTGCGCTGGGCACCGTCGGCGACCCGCCTGGTGACCGTCGGCCGCCGCCTCGGCTGGGGCGGGACCACGCTGGCCGCGCTGGAGCGCGCCGGCGCCAGCGGCGGGCCGATGCTGGCGGCCACTGACGGCGAGGACATGGCCGCGATCCTGTTCACCAGCGGCTCCACCGGCGTGCCGAAGGGCGTGGTCTACCGCCATCGCCACTTCGTCGGCCAGATCCAGCTGCTGGGCAGCGCCTTCGGCATGGAAGCGGGCGGGGTGGACCTGCCGACCTTCCCGCCGTTCGCCCTGTTCGATCCTGCGCTGGGCCTGACCTCGGTCATCCCGGACATGGACCCGACCCGGCCGGCGCAGGCCGACCCGGCGCGCCTGCACGACGCCATCCAGCGTTTCGGTGTGACCCAGCTGTTCGGTTCTCCGGCATTGATGCGGGTGCTGGCGAAGCATGGCCGTCCGCTGCCGACGGTGACCCGGGTGACCTCGGCGGGGGCACCGGTGCCGCCGGACGTGGTCGCCACCATCCGTAGCCTGTTGCCCGCCGATGCGCAGTTCTGGACGCCATATGGCGCCACCGAGTGCCTGCCGGTGGCGGTGGTCGAAGGCCGCGAGCTGGAACGCACGCGCGCCGCCACCGAGGCCGGTGCCGGTACCTGCGTGGGCAGCGTCGTGGCGCCGAACGAGGTCCGCATCGTTGCCATCGATGACGCGCCGCTGGCCGACTGGTCGCAGGCGCGCGTGCTGGCCGTTGGCGAAGTGGGAGAAATCACGGTGGCTGGCCCGACCGCTACCGACAGTTACTTCAACCGCCCGCAGGCCACGGCCGCAGCGAAGATCCGCGAGACGCTGGCCGATGGCAGCACCCGCATCGTCCATCGCATGGGTGACGTGGGCTACTTCGATGCGCAGGGCCGCCTGTGGTTCTGCGGCCGCAAGACGCAGCGCGTGGAGACCGCGCGCGGGCCGCTGTACACCGAACAGGTCGAGCCGGTGTTCAACACCGTGGCAGGCGTGGCGCGCACTGCGCTGGTCGGCGTCGGCGCTGCCGGTGCGCAGGTGCCGGTGCTGTGCGTGGAGCTGCAGCGTGGCCAGTCCGACAGCCCGGCACTGCAGGAAGCGCTGCGTGCCAAGGCAGCGGCGTGCCTGGCCGAGGCTGGCCTGCAGCACTTCCTGGTACATCCTGCGTTCCCCGTCGATATCCGTCACAACGCCAAGATCGGCCGCGAGAAGCTCGCCGTCTGGGCCAGCGCCGAACTGGAGAAGCGCGCATGAAGATCCTGGTCACCGGTGGTGGTGGTTTCCTTGGCCAGGCACTGTGCCGCGGCCTGGTCGAGCGTGGCCACCAGGTGCTGGCGTTCAACCGCAGTCATTACCCGGAGCTGCAGGCGATGGGCGTCGGCCAGATCCGCGGCGACCTGGCCGATGCGCAGGCGGTGCTGCACGCGGTGGCCGGCGTCGACGCGGTGTTCCACAACGGCGCCAAGGCTGGCGCCTGGGGCAGTTATGACAGCTACCACCAGGCCAACGTGGTCGGCACTGACAACGTGATCGCCGCATGCCGCGCGCACGGCATCAGCCGGCTGGTCTACACCTCCACGCCCAGCGTGACGCACCGTGCCACCCACCCGGTGGAAGGGCTCGGCGCCGACGAAGTGCCTTACGGCGAGGACTTCCAGGCGCCGTATGCGGCGACCAAGGCGATTGCCGAACAGCGTGTGCTGGCGGCCAATGACGCCTCGTTGGCGACGGTGGCGCTGCGCCCGCGCCTGATCTGGGGCCCGGGCGACCAGCAGCTGGTGCCGCGCCTGGCCGAACGTGCGCGGCAGGGCCGCCTGCGCCTGGTGGGCGATGGCAACAACAAGGTCGATACCACCTACATCGACAACGCCGCGCTCGCCCACTTCCTCGCCTTCGAGGCATTGGCGCCGGGCGCTGCATGTGCAGGCAAGGCCTACTTCATTTCCAACGGCGAACCGCTGCCGATGCGCGAGCTGGTCAACAAGCTGCTGGCCGCTGTGGGTGCACCGACGGTGGACAAGGCGATCAGCTTCAAGACCGCCTACCGCATCGGTGCGGTCTGCGAGCGGCTGTGGCCGCTGCTGCGCCTGCGCGGCGAACCACCGTTGACCCGCTTCCTGGCCGAGCAGCTGTGCACGCCGCACTGGTACAGCATGGAACCGGCGCGCCGCGACTTCGGCTACGTGCCGCAGGTCAGCATCGAGGAAGGGCTGCGCAGGCTGAAGGCTTCATCTGCCGCATAGGTCGCCATCACTGGTTGCACACCGCCAGATCGGGAGGATGGACCCACGCCATCCAACGGCCCGGACATCTGCGAGGAGCGCCATGCTGCATTACGCCGTCATCTTTTTCGTCATCGCCATCATCGCCGCCGTACTCGGCTTCTCCGGCATCGCCGGTGCCGCCAGCAACATCGCCTGGATCCTGTTCGTGATCTTCCTGGTGCTGGCGGTGATCTCGATGTTCCGCAAGCGCGGATAGAACCTGCAGGACGTGCCGGTCACCGACCGGTACGCCGCTTCCCGGTGGGTGCCGACCGTTGGTCGGCACGTCTTCTGTAGAGCCGAGCCATGCTCGGCTGCTTCTCATGAGGCGAGCATGGCTCGACGCTACAGCAGCGCCTGGTCCGCAGCATGGCGCTCCAGCGCCAGCTCGATCAACCGCGTGATCAGCGTGGTGTAGTCCACACCGCTGGCGCCCCACAGCTTCGGGTACATGCTGATGCGGGTGAAGCCCGGCAGCGTGTTGACCTCGTTGATGACGATCTCGCCGGCTGCGGTGAGGAACACATCCACGCGGGCCATGCCCGCACACTCCAGCGCCTGGTAGGCCTGCAGCGCGATCTGCTGGACGCGCGCCTGGGTTGCAGCATCGATATCCGCCGGCACCACCACCTCGGCGCCATCCTCGTTGATGTACTTGGTGTCGTAGGCGTAGAACTCGTCGTGCACCACCACCTCGCCGCACAGGCTGGCCTGCGGATGTTCGTTGCCCAGCACCGCGCACTCGATCTCGCGGCCGACCACCGCCGATTCCACCAGCACCTTGTGGTCGTAGCGCAGCGCCAATGCCAGTGCCTCGGTGAAGCCCGCCGCATCCTTGACCTTGCTCACGCCCACCGACGAACCCTGGTTGGCCGGTTTCACGAACAGCGGCAGGCCGAGCTGCGCGATCACCGCATTGGCATCGACCTCCGCGACCTGATGGCGACGGATGCACAGCCACGGCGCGACCTGCAGGCCGGCGTCGCGCAGCAGGCGCTTGGTCACGTCCTTGTCCATCGCCACTGCCGAGCCCAGTACCGGCGAACCGACGAAGGGCAGGTTGGCCATGCGCAGCAGCCCCTGCAGCGCACCGTCTTCGCCGAGTGGCCCGTGCACGATCGGCAACACCACGTCGATCTGGCCGAGCGCGCTGGCCGCATCGCACGGCTGCAGCTGCCCGTGTTCCACACCCGGGTGCACCGCCAGCGACGTGCCGGACCGATGCAGCGCGATGCGCGACGGATCATCGGCATTGATCAGGAAGGTATCCGGCTGGCTCAGATGCCACTGGCCCTGCTTGTCGATACCGACCAGCACCGGCTCGAAGCGCTCGCGATCAAGCGCATCGAGGATGTTCTTCGCCGACTGCAGCGAAACTTCGTGCTCGGAGGACTTGCCCCCGAAGATGATGCCGACCCGGGTCCGTGCCATGGGAAATGCGATGTCCTGTGCGTTGCGTGGCCTCATAGCATGAACCTTCACCGGCCCTCCGGGTGAGGCACAGATGAACCAGAAATCCATCCACGCATGGCGTGGATCTACTGTGTCGACCAAGGTCGACACCCACCAACAGCGCGGAAATCTGTCGAAGGCGGGGTGGGGCCGGTTGCGGGGGTGTCCGCGGCATGGATGCCGCGGCCAAGCCCCCACGGACGGGTTTACGGCGTCCCCCGCAACCGGACCCATCCCGCCAACCCACGGAATGCCCGCTGTTGCTTTGGCCGTTGCCGTTGCCGGTGCCTCTGCGGGTGCCGGGCGGCAGCCCGGCCCAAGCCCCCCACCCACGCAGGTAGAATGCGCACATGGCTCTCTCCCTGCTCAAGTCCCTCAAGCCGGTCGCTGGCCGCGCCCTGCAGATCGCCCTGAACCGCGCACTGGCGTTGGATCCGGATACCCGCCATGCACTGGCCAGCCTCGACGGCCGGCATATCGACCTGACCCTGGAAGCGCCTTCGCTGGCGATGCGCATCAGCGTCGACGGCGACCAGCTGCGGGTCGGCCCGGTGGATGCGCAGGAAGCCGACCTGGCCGTGCGCAGCAGCCTGGCCGGCGTGCTGGCGCAGCTGCCGCTGCTGGCCAACGCACGACGCGGCGACAACAGCGGCAAGGGCCGCGTGCGCGTGGCCGGCGACGCCGAACTGGCGCGGCGCCTGCAGCAGCTGGCCAAGGGCTTCGACCCGGACTGGCAGCAGCCCTTCGTCAGCGTGTTCGGCGAAGTACTGGGCGTGCAGGTGGCCAACACCCTGCGCAGCGCCCTGCAGCATGCACGTCAGGGTGCGATCGACCTGGCCCACAGCGCCGCCGAGTTCATCACCGAAGAATCGCGCGACGTAGTGCCGCGCGCTGAACTGGATGCCTTCCACGATGATGTGGACGTGCTGCGCGACGACGTCGAGCGCCTGGGTGCACGCGTGCAGCGCCTGCGGGGTGCCGCATGAAGGCCGTGCTGCGGGCCAGCCGCATTGGCCGGGTGATCCTGCGTTATCGTCTCGACGACCTGCTGCAGGGCACGCCGGCCGAGCGCTGGCTGCGCCTGGCCAAGCCCTTCGTGCCGCGCGCCTCGGCCAGCATTGCTTCGCAGTCGCGCGGCGCCCGCCTGCGTCTGGCGCTGCAGGACCTCGGCCCGATCTTCGTCAAGTTCGGCCAGATCCTGTCCACTCGCCGCGACCTGGTACCGCCGGACGTGGCCAATGAACTGACCCTGCTGCAGGACCGGGTCAAGCCGTTCGATGGCGAGACCGCGCGTCGCATCGTCGAGGACGCGCTCGGACTGCCGGTGAGCGAGGCCTTCGCCAGCTTCGATACCGAACCGCTGGCTTCGGCCTCGATCGCGCAGGTGCACGCGGCCACCCTGGCTGATGGCCGCCAGGTGGTGGTCAAGGTGCTGCGCCCGGGCATCGAGAAGCAGATCGACGCTGACATCGCCCTTCTCAACTCGCTGGCGGCGCTGGTCGAGCGCACCCACCCACGCGCCGACAAGATCCGCCCGCGCGAAGTGGTGGCCGAGGTCGAGAACACCCTGGCCGCCGAGCTGGACCTGCAGCGCGAAGGCGCCAATGCCAGCGTGCTGCGCCGCTTCTGGGAAAATTCCGACGACCTGTACGTGCCGGAAGTGATCTGGAGCCACACCGCAGAGCGCGCGCTGACCCTGGAGCGCGTGTGGGGTATTCCGTCCGACGACATCGAGGCGCTGGACAAGGCCGGCATCGACCGCAAGGCGCTGGCCGCCAAGGGCGTGCGGGTGTTCTACACCCAGGTGTTCCGCGACAACTTCTTCCACGCCGATGCGCACGCTGGCAACATCTGGGTCGATACCGATCCGGCGCGCCGTGCCAACCCGCGATTCATCGCGCTGGACTTCGGCATCATGGGCCAGCTCTCGCAGGAAGATCAGTACTACCTGGCCGAGAACTTCATGGCCATCTTCAACCGCGATTACCGCCGCATCGCCGAACTGCACGTGCAGGCACGCTGGATGCCGGACCACGTACGCATCGACGATCTGGAAGCGGCCGTGCGTTCGGTATGCGAGCCGTACTTCACACGTCCGCTGTCGCAGATCTCGCTGGCCGAAGTGCTGATGAAACTGTTCCGCGTGGCGCAGCGTTACCAGCTGACCTTGCAGCCGCAGCTGATCCTGCTGCAGAAGACCCTGCTGAACATCGAAGGCGTCGGCCGCCAGCTCGATCCGCAGATCGACATCTGGGCGGTGGCCAAGCCGGTGCTGGCGAAGATCCTGCGCGAGCGCTACAGCCCGCGCCGGGTGGTACGCGAGATCGGCAAGCGCCTGCCGGAAATCATGACCCACGCGCCGGACATGCCGCGCCTGGTACATGCCTGGCTGACCCAGCAGGTGGAAGGCCGACACGAGTTGGCAATGCGGTCGCGCGATCTGGTTGCGCTCGACGCCAGCCTGCAGCGCCTGCAGAAGCGCGCCGTGGGGGCGATCACCGGTGTCGGCCTGCTCGCCATCGCTGCATTGATGTACGTGGTGCAGCCGCCGGGCTGGTACTGGGGCGACCTGCCGATGTGGAGCTGGCTGTCCGGTGCGGTCGGCGTGGTGGCACTGGCGCGCGCGTGGTGGCGCTGACCCCAGCGGATTGAAGATCGGCGGCAATGCATGCCGCCGATCGACCACAGGCTTACCAGTGGTAGCCCAGGCCCAGGTGCGACTGCATGCTCTGGAAGCTGTCCAGGCGCGTCTTGTGCCAGGTCTTGCCGATACCCACGTCCAGCACCAGATGTTCACCCAATGGCTGGCTGCGGCGCAGGAAGGCACGCCGTGCGTCGTGCTCGCGCAGCAGCAGCGGATCGGACTCGGCGGTGTAGCCGGCCGTGCCGCTGCCCAGCCACAGTTGGGTCGAGCCACGGCCTTGCCCATCCTTCAGCCGCAGCGACAGTGTGGTGCCATGCCCATCCGGTCCATTGGACTGGCGGTGCCGTTCGTGGCGCAGTGATGTGGTCACGCGCGGGAAGTAATGCGAGGCACCCACCGACCAGCCGCTCACATAGGCGCCGGCATGGTACTGGGCGTATTTGCCGCCCACGCTCAGTACGGTCTGCGGTGTCACTTTCCACTGGATGTCCTGGTTCACCTGGCGGTTGACGAACACTGGATCATCGTTGGATGCCGTGACGGCGGTGCGGGTGGACAGGCGCGGGCTCCAGCGATGGTGCAGCGAGCCCTGTACGCGGTTGCCGCTGAATCGCCTGCTGCCGTAGTCACGCTCGCCATGGGCCAACCCCAGGTGCCATCGGCTGTCACCACTGCGGCCGGCCACGTCCACGGTCTGTACGTCGCGCTTGCCGAAGCCATCGCTGTAGTCGGCATGGTCCAGCTGCACCGTGACACGGTCGACGCCGGCGTGGGCGCTGGAAACAGCCAGCAGCAGGGCGCACGGCAGTGCGCCGCGGATGATCAATCGCATGGGGTTACTCCAGGGGTTGGGAATGCAGTGACTGCAGCAGGCGGTAGCGGCCGGGCGGCAGGTTTCGTTCCACGGTGATACGCGGCCCGAACTGGCTCCCCGGCGCGACGATGCGGCCGGGCAGGATGATCACGCCGACGCCCAGCGCGGCACCTTCACCGATCCACGCACCGAGCTTGTCGCGTTGGCTGTCGATGGCGGTGCCTTCGATGTGTACGCTGACCGTGGCGCCATCGAGGCGGTGGTTGCTGGTGCGCACAAGGGCGCCGAGATAGACCTGGTCATCGATACGGCTGTCGGCGATGAAGCATTGCGGACCGACGCTGACCTGGTTGCCCAACCGCGCGTTCTTCAGTTCGCTGGCAAACCCGATACGCGTGCCGTCACCGATGCACAGCGGGCCGCGCAGCAGCGCGTTGTTGCCGATCAGGCAGTCGCGGCCGATCGACACCGGACCCTGGACATGGGCGCCGTCGCAGATGCGACTGCCGGCACCGATCTGTACGGCGCCCTGCAGGGTGGCCAGTGGCGAGATCCGTGCGCTGGGATCAGTGTGGGGCGCCAGTGTCGACAGCGCCTCGGCCATGGCGGCGAGGTCATTCCACCACATGCGGATACCTCGTCGGTTTGTCGCGCACGGGCTCACGGCCTGTGAACAGTCCCGCCAGGCCGTGCAGCAGCCAGATCGCATAGGCGAGCAGTACATACAGCATCGAGAAGGCCGCCGCGGGCACCAGCCACGCGCGCCGGTGGTGGATGGCGCTGATCACTGCCAGCAGCATGACGATGCCGATCCAGAACAGCGGCATCACCGACAGTGCAAGGCCACCGGGTCCGTGCAGCCGGGCCGCACCGAACCATACCTGCAGCGACAGCACGATGCCGGCCAGGGCGAGCAGCATCATCGGCAGGATGCTGAAAAGGCCGAAGCGGGTCAGCAGCAGGCGGCGATGCAGGCGCATGCATACCGCATAGCCGACGATCCAGCGTCGCCAGCGCCGCCACTCTTCGACCAGCGTGTTGCATTCCTGCGGGTAGACCACGCAGCGGACGCTCTGGCGAACCCGATAGCCCTGCGCAACCAGCGACCAGGACATGTCCAGGTCTTCCACGCGGGTGCGATCGGAGAACCCGACCTTGCGCAGCACCGAAGTGCGGAACAGGCCACACGAACCGGAGACGATGAACGGTGCGCCGCCCAGCCATTGCTGGAAGCTGCGCTTGATAACGATCATCGGCAGTTTCAGGCTGGCGCGCACATGGGGGAGGAAGCCGGCGCCCTGCAGGCTGGAAGAGGGGACGCCGCCAACTGCATCGGCGCCGCGTTCGATCTCGTCCAGCAGATGGCCCAGGCCATGGCTGCGTGGATCGATATGGGTATCTGCATCGGTCAGGAACACCTGCTCGGCGGTCGCGTGCTGCAGCCCGTGCATCAGTGCACCGCCCTTGCCGGTGTTGGCCTGGTGCACGGCCACCAGCCGCCCGGGCCAGCGTGCCTGCAGCGCATCAAGTACTTGAGCCGTGTTGTCGGTGGAGCCATCATTGACGCAGATCACCCGCGCCACGTACGGGTTTTCCAGCAGGCTGGCCAGCGAGCGCTCAAGGCACGGGGCTTCGTTGTAGGCCGGCACGATCGCGTCGATGCTGTACAGGCGGGTGCTGGGCCGGCGCGAGGCCTGCACACAGATGCGCACCAGGATGAAGGCGCACATGGCCAGGAACAACAGTGTCTTCATCACAGCACCAACCGGTATGGCAGGAAGCCCTCGCTGGGACCGATGCCGATCTGCTGGCCACGGAACTGCGCATGGCAGCGGAGGTGGCTTTCCTGCATGTAGTGGCGATCGCCCTGGCTGGCATGCTCGCGCAGCGCGTGGATCTTCAGCTCCAGCTGCGCACTGATGTCCTCGAACACCTGCGGCGCGAACTGCGGCAGGGTGCTGGGGCTCTCATAACAGAGGATCTGCGGAGTGTGGCGGCAGGCGATGATCGACGCTTCATGAACAGTGCGATGGTCCTGGTGATGATCCTCACCACACATCGTGTAGATGCGGCCTGGTTCTATCACGGCGCAGACCTGTTCGATCGACGCGATGATGTCGTTGCGGCAGGCGGGGAATCGCGTGTCCGGGAAATCCTGCTGGATCACCTCGGCCACCCCGAGTCGGCGCAGGGCGCGATGCGATTCATCGCTGCGATCGATGCCGGCGTGGCAGCCGCGGCCGCCGCGGCTGAGTACCAGTGCATGGATGCGTGAGCCGGCGTGGGCGAGCTTTGCCAGGCTGCCACCGCAACCGAGTTCGATGTCATCTGGATGGGCACCGATTGCCAGAATGTTCAATGTCATGGCTGTGTCCTAGCGGAAGCCGGGTGCGCGGCGGCCAGGCATGCTGTCCCCGCGTGAAGGAGGCGGGAACTATCTCAGCGTGAAAATGCAGCGGCTTTAGGATTAATACGAAAATCCGCGATTCGGGTAAGAATGGACGCTGCCTCATGGCGAGCTCAGCGGAAAATGGCCCTGGAACTGTCGGAACTGAAGGATGAACTGGCCCGGCTTGGTGTCGAAAACGACGCCAGTGAAGTCGAACGCGGCCGTCGCATGCTCAACATCACACCGGATACGGGCGAGTTCCTGGCGGTGCTGGTGCGATTCGGGGTAGCGCGCCGGGTGCTGGAGATCGGCACCTCCAACGGCTACTCCACGCTGTGGCTGGCCGAGGCTGCCGCTGCCATCGACGGCCACGTGACCACGCTGGAGTTCGCCGGGGACAAGGTGGCGATGGCACGTGCGAACTTCGCACGCAGCGGTCTGGCCGAGCACATCACGCTGGTGCACGGCGATGCCGGGCCGTGGTTGGTGCAGGCCGCTGAGGGCAGCATCGACCTGCTGTTCCTCGATTCGGACCGTGGTCAGTACGCCGGCTGGTGGCCGCAGCTGCGGCGCGTGCTGCGCCCGGGCGGCCTGCTGGTGGTGGACAACGCCACCTCGCACGCGGAAGAGATGGAACCGCTGCGGGCGCTGCTGGAGGCCGACGTGAACTTCAGCACCAGTCTGGTGCCGGTGGGCAACGGCGAGCTGCTGGCCGTGCGCAGCGCCTGACCCCGCATTGCCCGCGCCTGATCCGGTAGTGCCGGCCGCTGGCCGGCAACCGCAACAATCCAACGGCCCGGAGGCAGCCGGCCAGCGGCCGGCTCTACCCCATTCAGTGCCCAGCCCCGATAATCCCGCGGTGAGCACCGAACCCGATACCCTCGCCGCGGTCGAGACCGACACCGCGCCCCTGCAGATGCTGCACCTGGATGAACGCCTGGCCGTGGTCAACAAGCCTGCCGGGCTGATGGTCCACGACAGCAAGCTGGCCCGCGGCGAAGATGACTTCCTGGCCGACCGCCTGCGTGAGCAGCTGGGCCGCCCGATCTTCCTCGTGCATCGCCTGGACCGGGCGACCAGCGGCTGCCTGCTGCTGGCCTTCGACCGCGAGACCGCCAGCGCGCTGGGCAAGGCGCTGATGGGCGGCGAAGTGTTGAAGGACTACCTGACGGTCTGCCGGGGCTGGCCGGCCGAACTTTCCTGGCAGGTCGACCATGATCTGGATGGCGGCCCGGGCAAGCCGGTGAAGAAGCCGGCCATCACCGACTTCCAGCGGCTGGCGACCGGCGAGCTGTCGGTGCCGGTCGGTGAGTTCACCAGCTCGCGTTACGCGCTGCTGCGCTGCCAGCCGCAGACCGGGCGTTTCCGGCAGATCCGCCGGCACCTCAAGCACCTGTCGCATCACATGATCGGCGACACCAGCCACGGTGATGGCCGCCACAACCGCATCTTCCGCATGCAGGGCGTGCACCGCATGCTGCTGCACGCCGAGCGCCTGCGCTTCCCGCATCCCGATGGTGGCGTGGTGGATGTACGTGCGCCGCTGGACCGCGAGTTCCAGAAGGCGCTGGACCTGTTCGACTGGCAGGTAGAAACCGCCTGACGGTAGTGCCGGCCGCTGGCCGGCAGCTGCCTGATTCCCGTTGTCCTGGGATTGCCGGCCAGCGGCCGGCACTACCTCACTTCTTTTCCGGCTCGTTGACGATTGCTTCCAGGTCCTTCTGCAGGTCCGCGAACAGCGGCTGCATGCGCGCCTGGATGGCCACCATCACGTTCTGCATCAGGGCCGGGGTCTTGTCCAGCAGGCTCTGTCCGGCCGCGCTCTCGTAGAACTCGGCCATCGCCAGCACGTCTTCCTTGCTGAAGGTCTTCTTGTACAGGTCCACGTACATCGGCCGCAGCTGCTGCCACGACAGGGCCTGGCGCAGGGTCTGGCTGGTCCGTGCCTGGATCCGCTTCAGCTGTTCCTGCTGCTGGGCGTTGAGCTGGCGCTGGGCGGCCACCTGCTGGAACTGCTGCTGCTGCATCGCCTCGATCTGCGGCAGCATGGTGTCGATCATGCTCTGCGCGCGCGAGGCCGACAGCAGGCGGTTGATGTCGCCGTCGGTCGGTGGTGCGGCCAGGGCCGGGACACTGGCCACGGCCAGCGCCAGCAACAGGGCAGCACGGCGCAGCAGGGACGGCAGGGACGGCAGGGCGGGTGCGGAGCGGGTCATGCGAAGCTTCCTGCGGTACATGGGACGGCCAGCATACCCGCAGCCAAGGCGAAGGCGGCGTGTTCGGTACCTGATCGGCGGCATACGGCGCGCGATGCGCACTCCGATACGTGGCTGCCGCTACAATGCGCGGATGGGCAGTGGACCGGTCACCATCAGCGCGCAGCTTGAAATCCCCGACGGCGAGATCGTCGAGCGGTTCGTGCGTGCCAGTGGTGCCGGTGGCCAGAACGTCAACAAGGTCTCCACCGCGGTGGAACTGCGTTTCGATGTGGCCAACTCGCCCTCGTTGCCCGAACCGTTGCGCACGCGCCTGCTGGCGCGGCGCGACCGGCGCATGACCGGCGAAGGCGTGCTGGTCATCGACGCGCAACGTTTCCGCACCCAGGATCGCAATCGCGAGGATGCGCGCGAGCGGCTGGCGGCCTTCATCCAGGCCGGGCTGAGCGTGCCCAAACCACGCAAGGCCACCAAGCCGACCCTCGGGTCGAAACTGCGTCGTCTGGACGCCAAACGCGGGCGCGCGCAGATCAAGCGCGGGCGCTCATCACGTGACTGGGAGTGATTGCTTGAACAAGCCGACTTCGTTGCTGCCGGCCGTGCCGCCGCAGATGCCGCAGGTCAAACCCAACGCCTTCCTGCGCTGGCTGGCGCGCTGCACCCTGCGCATGGGCGGCTGGAAGGTGACCGGCACCCTGCCTGACATCCCGCGCCTGGTGTTCATCATCGCGCCGCATTCGTCCAACTGGGATGGCCTGTGGGGCATGGCGGCCAAGATCGCGCTGGGCATGAAGGTGAAGGTGCTGGGCAAGGCCTCGCTGTTCTGGTGGCCGCTGGGCCCGCTGCTGCACAAGCTGGGCGTGATCCCGCTGGACCGCAGCTCGCCGCAGGGCACGGTGGGCCAGGCGGTGGACCTGCTGCGCAACAACGAGAAGATGTGGTTCGCCATCACCCCCGAGGGCACCCGCAAGGCGGTGAAGGACTGGAAGGCCGGCTTCCTGAAGATCGCCCGGATGGCCGACGTGCCGATCCTGGCCGCCTATTTCCATTACCCGGAAAAAACCATCGGCATCGGCCCGCTGTTCCGGCCGACCGGCGATGACGCCGCCGACATGGCCGCCATCCGCGAGTTCTACCGGCCGTGGATGGGCAAGACCCGCGGCACGGTCTGAGCCGGTCAAAGGCCGCCGCATAGACGCCACGTCCGGCACATGCCGGGCGTGCGCGACAGGAGTAGGGTGGAGGGCTGGTATTCCATACCGTCTGCCCAAGGAGCGTTTTACATGTCGCGTACCGTAGTCCTGGCCGCCGCCATCAGCCTGGCGCTGGCGGCCTGTTCCGGCAAGGAGTCCACCCCCGTGTCCGATGCCCAGAAAGCCCCGGCCCAGCAGCCGGCCGAAGCCTCCACCAATCCGCTGCTGAGCGCCAGCACGCTGCCGTTCCAGGCGCCGCAGTTCGACAAGATCAAGGACAGCGACTACCTGCCGGCGTTCGAGGAAGGCATGCGCCAGCACCTGGCCGATGTCCGCAAGATCGCCGACAGCAGTGAGCCGGCCACCTTCGACAACACCATCGTGGCGATGGAGCGCAGCGGCGAGACCCTGACCCGCGTGTCGCGCATCTTCTTCGGCCTGGTCCAGGCCGATACCAACGATGCACGCCAGAAGATCCAGGAAGAAGTGGCGCCGAAGCTGGCCGCGCACCAGGACGAGATCAATCTCGACCCGAAGCTGTTCGCGCGCGTGAAGTCGCTGTACGACCAGCGTGACACGCTGGAACTGGACCCGGTGCAGAAGCGCCTGGTCGAGCATTACTACGACGGCCTGGTGCGCGCCGGCGCGCAGCTGTCCGACGCCGACAAGGCGAGCCTGCGCAAGCTCAACGTGGAAGAAACCACCCTTTCCACCCAGTTCCATACCCGCCTGGTGGCCGCCACTGCCGCTGCGGCCGTCGTTGTCGATGACAAGGCCAAGCTGGCCGGCCTGGACGAGAATGCGATCAACAACGCCGCCAATGCAGCCAAGGATCGCAAGCTGGATGGCAAGTTCCTGCTGCCGTTGCAGAACACCACCCAGCAGCCGGTGCTCGGTTCGCTGAGTGACCGCGACCAGCGCGCCGCCGTGCTGAAGGCCTCGGAAACCCGTGCCGAGCGCGGCGATGCCAACGACACCCGGCAGACCGTGCAGCGCCTGGCCCAGCTGCGCGCGCAGAAGGCCAAGCTGCTCGGCTTCGACACCTTCGCCGACTACCAGCTGGGCGACCAGATGGCCAAGACCCCGGCCGCCGCGCTGAAGCTGCTGACCGACACCGTGCCGGCTGCCACCGCCAAGGCGCGCGCCGAAGCCGGCGAGATCCAGAAGGTGATCGACGCGCAGAAGGGTGGTTTCCAGGTCGCCGCTTCGGACTGGGATTTCTACGCCGAGCAGGTGCGCAAGGCCAAGTACGATCTGGACGAATCGCAGATCAAGCCGTACTTCGAACTGGACAACGTGCTGCAGAACGGCGTCTTCTACGCCGCCACCCAGCTGTACGGCATCACCTTCAAGCCGCGTACCGACATTCCGACCTACAACCCGGACATGAAGGTGTACGAAGTGTTTGACAAGGACGGCACCTCGCTGGCCCTGTTCTACACCGACTACTTCAAGCGTGACAGCAAGTCCGGCGGCGCCTGGATGGACGTGTTCGTCGAGCAGGATGGCCTGACCGGTGCCAAGCCGGTGGTCTACAACGTCTGCAACTTCACCAAGCCGGCCGCCGGCCAGCCTGCGCTGATCAGCTTCGACGACGTCACCACCATGTTCCATGAGTTCGGCCATGCGCTGCACGGCATGTTCTCGAACGTGAAGTACCCGTCGATCGCCGGCACCGCCACCTCGCGCGACTTTGTCGAGTTCCCGTCGCAGTTCAACGAGCACTGGGCGCTGGATCCGAAGGTGTTCGCCAACTACGCCAAGCACTACAAGACTGGCGAAGCGATGCCGCAGGAACTGGTCGACAAGATCCTCAAGGCACGCAGCTTCAACCAGGGTTATGCGACCACCGAATACCTGTCGGCCGCACTGCTCGACCTGGCCTGGCACACGCAGAAGGCTGATGCGCCGCTGCAGGATGTTGGCGCCTTTGAAGCCAGCGCGCTGAAGAAGTTCAAGGTCGACCTGCCGCAGGTGCCGCCGCGCTACCGCACCACCTACTTCGACCACATCTGGGGTGGTGGTTACTCGGCCGGTTACTACGCTTACTTCTGGGCGGAAGTGCTGGACCATGACGCCTACCAGTGGTTCACCGAACACGGTGGCCTGACCGCGGCCAATGGACAGGAGTTCCGCGACAAGATTCTCTCGCGCGGCAACAGCGTGGAACTGTCGACCCTGTACCGCGATTTCCGCGGCAAGGATCCGTCGGTTGAACCGCTGCTGAAGTTCCGCGGGCTGAAATAAGCGCGACCTGAAGTACGAAAGAAATAACGGCGGGGGAAACCCCGCCGTTATTCGTTGAATCGATGCCATCGACAGATTCCGCAGTTTGCCGCTCATCCACGCATGGCGTGGATCCATGTATCGACCAAGGTCGACACCCACCAGAAGCAGGCCATGCCATTCCGACAGTTCGCGGAGATCTGTCGAAGGCGGGTGGGTCCGGTTGCGGGGGTGTCTGCGGCATGGATGCCGCGGCCAAGCTTACAGGGACGTACTTGCAGCGTCCCCCGCAACCGGACCCACCCCGCCATCCCCCAGGAAACCGGCTGTTGCTGTTGAGGTTGCCGGCCAGCGGCCGGCACTACCGGGTGCCGGGCGCAGCCCGGCCATCACGTCCCCACATGCACCCGGTTCGCCTGTTCGGCCAATCCCAGGTGATCCAGCGCGATATCCAGCGCCAGCACATAGCTCTGTGCGCCATACCCAGCGGCGATGCCCAGGCGCTGGCCGACACCGGCCGGCAGGCACGGCTCGGCGACCGCGCCGTCGTCATGCACTTCCACGTAGGCGTTGTGCAGGTAGGGCAGCAGCCGCTGCAGGCGCAGGCTGTTGGCACAGGCACCCGGGTCAAGCAGCGTCACCTCGCCACGGCTGTGGTCGGCTACGCGCAGCGCATCCAGCAGTTCCTGCTCCGAGCCGCAGGCACGGATCGCCACACTGGTGCCGGCGTCGATCGCGCGATGCACCAGCGACTTCAGTACCGGCGCCGGCAGTGGCATGGCGGTGCGGATCAAGGCGCCGGCCGCTTCCGGGCCGCGGATGATGAAGATCGACATGGCTCAGCCCTCCTGTGCCAGGCGGTGGCCAACGATGGCCAGCGACAACGGGTAACCGGCCTGCTGGCTGCGCTGGTCCACCACCACCGCGGCGGGGCCATGCTGCAGGCGCAGGCGCGCCTCCAGGCCGGGCTCGCTGGGTGCCTGCAGTTCGATGTACTGCGCCGGCAGTCGTTCCAATGCCGCCTGCAGCGCGCCACCCTCGGCCTGCCATTGCGCATCATCGGCCACGCCGACATCCAGCAGTACCCAGTCGGCCGAACGCGCCTGCGGCTGGCACAGGCACTGGCGTACTTCGGACAGGCTGGCGCAGTCGCTGCACAGCACGCGATGGCCGGCCAGCTGCGTCGGCAATTGCGGGCGCGGTGCCGACGAAGATGCGTGGCGGATCACCAGGAGGGTCATACAACACCTTGCGGAATGCGCCCTGTGGCGCGGTGGGCACACGATGCGCGCGCTGGCCGTAAAGGTGCGATGCCCGTGGCCGGTCCAGCGCGTAAAACCTGCGTAACCCTGCATCGGTAGCGCCGGGCCATGCCCGGTGAACGCGCCGCATCCCCGTTTCCATCGGCCGTCGGGCACGGCCCGGCGCTACCGGGAACCTCTCCCCCCATGTGTGGTCTGATGCAGCTACCACCTACCCGGAGCCTGCCATGGATGCCGTTGCCCGCCCTCCCTTTTCCGAACGTGCGCTGGCCTGGCTGAAGAAGGAGGCGTTGCCCCTGCTGGTGATGCTCGGCCTGCTCGCCGCCGCCCGCGATACCCTGGCCAACCACTACGTAGTGCCCAGCGGCTCGATGCAGCCGACCCTGCAGCCTGGTGACCGGGTGGTGGTGGACATGCGTGCCTACGGCCTGCGCCTGCCGTTCACCAGCAAGGAACTGATGGCGACCGGTACCCCGCAGCGCGGCGAAGTGGCGGTGTTCGATTCGCCGGCCGATGGCACCCGCCTGATCAAGCGCGTGGCCGCAGTGGCCGGTGACCATGTGCAGCTGCACGAAGGGCACCTGAGCATCAACGGCCAGCCGCTGCAGACCGCGGACCTGCAGGATGTGGAAGCCTTCGGTGAACGCCGTGCCCGCCTCGATCTGGACATGGGGGGCGGCCCGGACATCGCCGACCTGGTGGTGCCGGACGGCAAGCTGCTGGTGCTGGGCGACCATCGCGGCAACAGCTTCGATGGCCGCTTCTTCGGCTTCGTCGATGCGGACAAGGTCTACGGCCGTGCGGTGGCGGTGTACTACCGCCGTGGCGACGGCTTCGAGTGGCAGCGCCTCTAAGCTGAATTGATACGCCAGACGTATCAATCATGACCTATCAGGTTATGGATCGACTGGATGGGTGGGCCTAGTCTAGGCCCGTTCCCTCCCATGCCCGGCCGACCCCACCGGCCCACCGATCCGATGACTGGCGAAACCGCAGCGGCCGTCGAATGCCGTCCCCACACTGCCGATTCCGGCGCCGAGACCCGCATCCAGCAGGGCACGCCGGCCTTCCGCCGCACCGCGTTGGCGCTGTTCCTGGCCGGATTCTCCACCTTCGGCCTGCTGTACACGGTGCAACCGCTGCTGCCCGAGTTCAGCCGCCACTTCGGCGTGTCCGCCGCCGGGAGCGCGATGTCGCTGTCGTTGACCACTGGCACGCTGGCGGTGGCGATGCTGCTGGCCGGCCTGTTGTCCGATGCGGTCGGCCGTCGTCCGTTGATGATCGTCGCGTTGCTGGCCTCGGCCATGCTGTCGCTGAGCACGGCGCTGGTGGACGACTGGACCACGCTGCTGGTGCTGCGCACCCTGCTCGGCCTGGCGCTGAGCGGCGTGCCGGCAGTGGCGATGACCTACCTGGTCGAGGAAATGGACAGCCGCGCGCTGGGCCTGGCGATGGGCCTGTATATCGGCGGCAATGCCATTGGTGGCATGAGCGGGCGCCTGCTGGCCGGCATCATCGCCGACCACTGGGGCTGGCGCTGGGGTATCGGCGTGGTCTCGATCATCGCTATCGCCAGCACCGTGCTGCTGTGGCTGCAGCTGCCGCCGTCGCGCCATTTCAGCGCGCGCCGCGATGGCCTGCGCCAGTTGCCGTCGCGCTGGCGCACGCTGTTCGCCGACCCGGGCCTGCCGTGGCTGTTCGCTACCTCGTTCGTGCTGATGGGCGTGTTCGTCACCCTCTACAACTACCTGGGCTATCACCTGCTGGCGCCGCCCTACCACCTCAGCCAGACCGTGGTCGGGCTGATCTTCAGCGTCTATCTGGTGGGCACCTTCAGTTCGGCGTGGATGGGCCAGCAGGCCACGCGCTACGGCCGCGGCCGCATCCTGTCGGTCTCGTTCGCGCTGATCGGCGTCGGCATCGCGCTGCTGGCGATGCCGTGGCTGAGCACGATGGCGCTGGGTATCGCACTGGTGACCTTCGGCTTCTTCGGTGGCCATTCGGTGGCCAGCAGCTGGGTCGGCAGCCGCGCCGGCACGATGCGCGCGGAAGCGTCGGCGCTGTACCTGTTTGCCTACTACCTGGGGTCCAGTGTGCTGGGTGGTGTCGGTGGCCTGGCCTATGCAGCCTGGGACTGGCTGGGCGTGTGCCTGTTTGCCGCCGTACTGACGCTGGTCGGTGGTGGCATCGTCTGGGCCCTGCAGCAGCGCGCCCCGCAGCCGGTTGCTGCCTGACGCCTGCCTCGCGTTCCGCACGGGCGCGGCGTTGCTCTGGTAGATGCCGACCTTGGTCGGCGCTCTGGCACAGCAGCCAACCAAGGTTGGCGTCTACCAAACCTGATTGGTCGGCGCCTCACTCTTCGGCAAACGCGCCGCGCAACAATCCGGCGAAGTTGCGGATCAACGGCGTCACCCCTTCGCGGCGCCAGGCCAGCTGTACTTCCGAATGCGCGCCAGCATCGGCCAGTGCCACGAAGCGCGCGCCTTCGACCCGGATGTGATCGCACGACGACGGCAGGATTGCCGCACCCAGGCCGGCAGCAGCAAGACTGATCAGCGTCGAGGCTTCACCCGCTTCCTGCACGATGCGCGGCGTGAATCCGGCAGCCGCACACAACGCGATCATGTGGTCGTGGATGCCCGCGCCCGCGCTGCGCCGGAATGCCACGAACGGTTCCTGCGCGAAGTCGCGCAGCGACAGCGCGCCCTGCTTCGACAGTCTGCGCAGAGCAGGATGGTCGGCATGCACGATCAACGCCAGCGGATCGACGAACAGGCTGTGCGCCACCAGTTCCGGCGGCAACGCGCGCTTGCGGATGATGCCCACGTCCAGCGAACCGTCGAGCAGCGCATCGATCTGCTGCAGCGTGTTCATCTCGCTCAGCTGCAGCCGTACCTGCGGGTACTGCTGGCGGTAATGCAGGATCGAACGCGGAATCTGCGGCGACAGTGGCGTGGCGCGGGTCAGGCCGATATGCAGCTCACCCTGCTCGCCGCGCTGCGCACGCTGCACCTCGTCCACCGCCGCTTCCACCTGCTGCACGATGGCGCGTGCACGTTCCTGCAGCAGCTCGCCCGCAGGTGTCAGCTGCACGCGACGATGACTGCGCACGAACAGGCGCGCCCCGATCAGGTCTTCCAGCTGCCGGATCTGCTGGCTGAGCGGCGGCTGCGACATGCCCAACCGCTCCGCCGCCTGGCCGAAGTGCAGGGTATCGGCGACAGCGAGGAAGTAACGCAGGTGGCGGAGTTCGATGGACATGCAGCAGCGGCAGATGACGCGCCCGGTCGGCCCGCCTATCTTACGGTCAGGAATCCACCGTGACCGGAACCCCATGCCCTTCGACCCGCCAATCCATCGCGAATGGTTGAACGCCTTCCTGGCCTGGGCTGCACCCCATGGCATCGCCACGCGCTGTCTCCCCACCGCCAACCCGGCTGGCAGGCTCGACATCGACACCGCGCAGGTCATCGCCCGCATCACCTACTGGAGTTCCGGTGAATGCGATGCTGAGATTCTTGATGTTGAATCAGAGCAGCGGATCTACCAATGCAGCTGGACCAACCTGCAGCCCGAACATTTCGACACCGCGTTCGCGCAATGGCTCGCCATCGTGGACGGCCCCACGGGGCAATCGCTCCCGCCGTGAGCTGCACGTAGGGTCAGAGCCCGTTGCAAGGCAGCGGGATCCGAGCCGCGGATCCAACAGTTCGATCATCTGTACGTCATCCACGCATGGCGTGGATCTACCGTGTCGACCAAGGTCGACACCCACCAACAGCAGCAGCAATCTGTCGAAGGCGGGGTGGGTCCGGTTGCGGGGGCGTGAGCCGCATGGATGCGGCGACCGAGCTTACAGGGACGTACTTGCAGCGTCCCCCGCAACCGGACCCACCCCGCCAACTCACGGAAGCCCGGCTTTCGACGTTGCAGTTGCCGTTGACGTTGACGTTGACGTTGATTCGGCAGGTGCAGGGTGCAGCCCTGCCGAACACCCCTTACCGCTCCGAATGCCCGCTCTGGTCGTAATCGCGCGGACTGAACAACTCCGGCTGGATCAGCTCCACAAACGCCCGCGCCTGCGCCGACAACGCCTTGCCGCGCCGCACGATCACCCCGTAGCTGCGCTCCGGGAACCAGCGCTTCATCGACCGCGCCGCCAGCCGCTCGCGGTCGGCATCGTTCAGGCACAGCGCCGGCACGATGGAAATACCCATGCCCATCGCCACGTACTGCTTGATCACCTCCCAGCCACCGACCTCCAGCGCCACCGTGTACGCGATGCGGTGGCGCTGGAACACTTGGTCCACCAGCCGGTAGGTGATCTGCCGCTTCGGCGGCAGCACCAGCGGGTAGCGCGCGATGTCGGCCAGTTCCAGCTCACCGCCACTGGCCAGCGGATGGTCGTGCGGAGCAATCAGGACCTGCTCGAAGCGATAGGCCGGTGCGTAGCTCAGGTCGGCCGGCACGTCGGTCATCGAGCCGATCGCCAGGTCGGCGGCATCCTCGCGCAGCAGGTCGGTGCCATCGGCGCTGATCGCGTTGTGCAGGGTCAGGCGCACGTCCGGGTGGTGCAGGCGGAAGCGTTCGACGATCTTCGGCAGCAGGTACAGGATGGTGGAACTGTTGGCGGCGATGTTCAGTTCGCCTGCGTCCAGGCCGCGCACCTTGTCGCGGAAGCGCGCCTCCAGCCCGTCCAGGTTCTCCACCAGCGGCTGCGCCATTTCGTACAGCAGCTGGCCCTCGCGACTGGGCACCAGGCGCCGCCCGCTGCGCTCGAACAACGGCACACCCAGCTCCCGTTCCAACGCCTGCAACTGCAGGCTGATGGCCGGCTGGCTGACGAAAAGTGCCTCAGCCGCCCGTGAGACCGAACCCAGGCGCACCGTCTGGCAGAACGCGCGCAGCGGCTTCAACCGGTCGGATTTGTAGGAAAAACGCGGACTTGGCGAGGGGCGCGTGGTCATGGCGTTACAAGTATTAGCACAATTTATGTAAAGCATTGCAAAAACTGTTTTGCCAAATACCAAGGGCCAGCGGCACCGTGGAGACGTTCCCCCACCGCTGGAGTCGCCCCATGTCCGCCGTCGCTTCCGCTGTTCCCACCCCTGCCAGCAAGGCTACCCCCGGCATCGCCCTGGCGACCCGCGTGGCCGGCCAGGAGACCGTGCTGCCGGCACCGCTGCTGGCCCTGCTGGTCTCGCTGCACCGGGCGGTGGAACCGGGCCGGCAGGCGCGGCTGCAGGACCGCCGCAAGCGCCAGGCATTCTTCGACCAGGGCGGCCTGCCGGACTTCCGCGAAGACACCGCCGCGATCCGCAGCGGCGAGTGGCGCGTGGCCCCGCTGCCGACCGCGCTGCAGGACCGCCGCGTCGAGATCACCGGCCCGACCGATCCGAAGATGGTCATCAACGCGCTGAACTCCGGCGCCAAGGTGTTCATGGCCGACTTCGAGGATTCGACCTCGCCGACCTGGCGCAACCTGCTGGCCGGCCAGCAGTCGCTGGCGGCCGCCGTGCGCGGCGATCTGGAATTCACCGCACCGGCCGCCAACGGCAAGCCGGGCAAGCACTACACCCTGCGCGCCTACGACGAACAGGCGGTGCTGATCGTGCGCCCGCGTGGCTGGCACCTGGACGAGAAGCACGTGCGCATCGATGGCCAGTTCATTGCCGGTGGCCTGTTCGACGCGGCGGTGTTCGCCTTCCACAACGCCCGCACCTTGCAGGCGAAGGATCGTGGCCCGTACTTCTACCTGCCCAAGCTGCAGAGCATGGAAGAAGCGGCGCTGTGGGAGACCGCGCTGTCGCACATCGAAGGCATGCTGGGCCTGCCGCACGGCCAGATCAAGGTGACCGTGCTGATCGAAACGCTGCCGGCGGTGTTCGAGATGGACGAGATCCTGCACGCGCTGCGCGAGCGCATCGTCGGCCTCAACTGCGGCCGCTGGGATTACATCTTCTCCTACCTGAAGACCTTCCGCCGCCACGCTGACCGTGTGCTGCCCGAGCGCGGCCAGGTGACCATGACCCAGCCGTTCCTGAAGGCGTATTCGGAACTGCTGATCCAGACCTGTCACCGCCGCGGTGCGCATGCGATGGGCGGCATGGCCGCGCAGATCCCGATCAACAACGATGCCGCTGCCAACGAGCAGGCGATGGCCCGCGTGCGCGCCGACAAGCTGCGCGAGGTCACTGCCGGCCACGACGGTACCTGGGTCGCGCACCCCGCGCTGATTCCGGTGGCGATGGCGATCTTCGACGAGCACATGCCCGGTGCGAACCAGCACAGCGTGCTGCGCCACGATGTGCGCGTCGGTCGCGACGAGCTGATCGCACGGCCGCCGGGCACCATCACCCGCGCCGGCTTCGACGGCAACGTGGAAGTCTGCGTGCGCTATCTGGCGGCATGGCTGGACGGCAACGGCTGCGTGCCGATCCATCACTTGATGGAGGACGCGGCCACCGCCGAGATCAGCCGCAGCCAGCTGTGGCAGTGGCTGCACACGCCGGGCCAGCAGCTGGACGATGGCACCGCGATCGACCTGGCTCTGCTCGACGCCACGCTGGCGCAGCTGCCGGCACGGCTGGGTGATACCGCCGCGCTGCCCGGTGGCGCACGCATCAGCGAAGCCATCGCCCTGCTCGGTGAACTGAGCCGCAGCGAAGAACTGACCGATTTCCTGACCCTGCCGGCCTACGCGCGCATCGATTGACCGACTGCCCGCAAACCCGTCGTTTCCCTCCCCGCTGCACGCACGAACCGAACTGGAGAAAGACATGAGCAAGCTGCCCACTGCCGAACAGATCCAGCACGACTGGGACACCAACCCGCGCTGGGAAGGCATCCAGCGCAACTACAGCGCCGCCGACGTGGTGCGCCTGCGCGGCACCGTGCACATCGAGCACTCGCTGGCCCGCCTGGGCGCGGAGAAGCTGTGGGCGTCGCTGCACGAGCGCGAGTTCGTCAACGCGCTGGGTGCGCTGACCGGCAACCAGGCCATGCAGCAGGTCAAGGCCGGCCTGAAGGCGATCTACCTGTCCGGTTGGCAGGTGGCGGCCGACGCCAACCTGGCCGGCCAGATGTATCCGGACCAGTCGCTGTACCCGGCCGATTCGGTGCCGGCGGTGGTCAAGCGCATCAACAACACCCTGCTGCGCGCCGACCAGCTGCACCACGCCGAAGGCAAGGATGACATCGACTTCCTGCAGCCGATCGTGGCCGACGCCGAAGCCGGTTTTGGCGGCGTGCTCAACGCGTTCGAGCTGATGAAGGCGATGATCGAAGCCGGTGCCGCCGGCGTGCACTTCGAGGACCAGCTGGCCTCGGTGAAGAAGTGCGGGCACATGGGCGGCAAGGTGCTGGTGCCGACCCGCGAGGCCATCGAGAAGCTCAACGCCGCGCGCCTGGCTGCCGACGTGCTGGGTGTGCCGACCCTGCTGGTGGCGCGCACCGACGCCGAAGCCGCCGACCTGCTGACCAGCGACATCGACGGCAACGACAAGCCGTTCGCCACCGGCGAGCGCACCGTCGAGGGCTTCTACAAGACCCGCAATGGTCTGGACCAGGCGATCAGCCGTGGCCTGGCCTATGCACCGTATGCCGACCTGGTGTGGTGCGAGACCGGCAAGCCGGATCTGGAATTCGCACGCAAGTTCGCCGAGGCAATCCATGCGAAGTTCCCGGGCAAGCTGCTGGCCTACAACTGCTCGCCCAGCTTCAACTGGAAGAAGAACCTGGACGACGCCACCATCGCCAGGTTCCAGCGCGAGCTGGGCAGCTACGGCTACAAGTTCCAGTTCATCACCCTGGCCGGTTTCCATGCGCTGAACTACGGCATGTTCAACCTGGCCCACGGCTATGCACGCCGCCAGATGAGCGCCTTCGTGGAACTGCAGGAGGCCGAGTTCGAAGCAGCCGAGCGTGGCTTCACCGCGGTCAAGCACCAGCGCGAGGTCGGCACCGGTTACTTCGATGCCGTGACCCAGGCGATCCAGCAGGGCCAGTCCTCGACCACCGCGTTGACCGGTTCGACGGAAGAAGAACAGTTCCACGGCGGGCGCAGCGAACGCGCCGCGTGATGCGGTAGTGCCGGCCGCTGGCCGGCGACCATGTGATCTTCCGGGCATTGCAGGGAAGCCGGCCAGCGGCCGGCTCTACCGAAGCCTCGAAATCCGATCAGGGTGGCCAGGGAAGGGCCAGGCAACGCCGGTGGGTCGGGGGACCTGCCGGCGTTGTTGTGTCGATGGGAAACAGAGGGAGGCCGCCAGCGTCAATCCGGCGCACCCCACGGCCCGGCAACTTGGCCGAAACCCTGTGAAGGTGGCCATCAGATTGATCCGGAACGACTTTTCCCTCGACCGTGGCGGGCAGAACGGCCACCGCGCGCCTTCACATCGGGAAAGCGGACCTCAAGGCTCAAAATGAGATAGAGCGCACATTTTAAAGCGGTGCTATGCTCCGCGGCTCACCAGGGGACGCTGGCGGCGGGTGCAGGGAATGACCGGCAGGGGTGCGGCCGAGAACAGTGATGTGACGTCAGGTATCGCCCGGGTGGCGATGGCCGAGATCGTGCATGCGTTGCTGTCCGATGCCGAAGTCGCATTGTTCGCCAGATTTGCCCGTCCATGCAAGCTTCATGCCGGACAGTGGCTGTTCCAGCGTGGGCATCGTGGCGAGCGCATGTACGTGATCCTGGAAGGCCAGATCGAACTGGACTTCGGCGAGGACCTGGTGATCAAGACTCTCGGGCAGCAGGAGTTCTTCGGTGAGCTGGGCCTGCTGGTGGGTGACCACCCGCGCAGCGCCAGTGCGCGCGCCCTGGTGGACTGCGAGGTGCTTGAGCTGGGGCCCGCCGACTTCCATCGCCTGGTCGAATCCGATCCGGGCCTGGTCGCCTACTTCCTGCGCCGCACGATCATGCGCGTGCTGACCAACGAACAGGCCCTGATCAGCCAGCTGCGCCGGCGCAACCATGACCTGGAAACCGCGCTGGACAACCTGTACATCACCACCCACCAGCTGACCCACACCCGTGAGCTGGTGCGTACCGATGAACTGACCGGACTGCACAACCGCCGTGGCCTCACTCTGTACCTGCAGGAATGCCGTGCCGATGGCAGTGGGCTGCCGCAGGCGCTGCTGCTGATCGACTGCGACCGCTTCAAGCAGATCAATGACCGCCATGGCCATCAGGCCGGCGATCGCGTGCTGCAGAGCATGGGCAACATCCTGCGCTCGATGGCCGGCGAGCAGGACCTGACCTGCCGGCTCGGCGGTGACGAGTTCTGCCTGATCCTGCGTCGTGGCAACCACGAGATCGTGCAGCACGCGGCCGAGTTCATCCTCAGCGCGGTACATGGTCTGCTCGAACGCAGCCACGGCACGCCGCACGTCAGCCTGGTCAGCATCGGCGCCAGCCTGCTGGACCCGGATGCGGGCTGGAGCGAGTGGTACGCCAGCGCGGACCGTGCGCTGTACCAGGCCAAGCGCGATGGTGGCAACTGCCTGCGTTGGGCAGACGCAGTGGACTCACCCTAGATCGGGAGACAGAGGCGATGAATGGCGACAACGGAACGTCGGCGCCGCACAACCAGCAACTGCGCGCCCTGCTGTTCACCGACCTGTGTGACTCGCTGCTGCTGGTCGAGCGCATCGGCGATGTCGCCGCCGCCGAACTGTTCCAGGAACACGACCGGCTGGTGCTGGCGCTGCAGCAGCGCTGGAACGGCCAGCTGATCGATCGCTCCGACGGGTTGTTCATGCTGTTCGAGCGCCCGATCGACGCGCTTGGCTTCGCATTGGATTACCAGCGTGGACTGCAGCCGCTGGGGCAGAGACACGAGATCCATCTGCAGGCGCGGGCCGGTCTGCATGTGGGCGATGTGCTCACCTGGGAGAACAGCGCCGAGGCAGTGCGGGCTGGCGCCAAGGCGATTGAAGTCGAAGGCCTGGCCAAGCCGACGGCGGCGCGCCTGATGCAGTTGGCGCGGCCGGGCCAGATCCTGCTTTCGGCGGTGGCCGAATCCATCGTGCGTCGCTCCAGTGGGTCGCTGGGCGCGATGGCTGAAGGCCTGCAATGGCGATCGTTCGGGCGATGGCGTTTCAAGGGCGTGAGCCAGCCAGCCGAAGTCTACGGCGTGCAGGCGGCGGGCATGCCCACGCCGGGGCGGCTGCGGCACACGGCCAAGGCCCGGCGTGACCTGCCGTTGTGGCGCCGTCCACTGGCGATGGCGGCGCAGGCTGCCGTACTGCTGGCCGCGGTGCTTGGCGTCTGGTTGCTGACCCGGCCACAGCCGGCCATCGCGTTCGCCGAACGCGATTGGGTGGTGCTCGGCGGGCTGCATAACTTCACCGGCAATCGCCTGCTCGATGACGCCCTGGACCAGGCGTTCCGGATCAGTCTCGAGCAGTCCCGCTACGTCAACGTCGTCAGTGACGACCGCGTCGGCCGCACCCTTGAGATGATGCGGAAACCGCTGGATGGCGGCGTCCGCGAACGCGGCGATGCCGCCGCTGTGGCGGTACGCACGGGCGCCCGCCTGGTGTTCGTGCCATCGGCTACCGATGTCGGCGGCCGCACCCGCTTCAGCGTGGAGGTGATCGAGCCGTCGACGCTGCGCACCCTGGCTGTGGTATCCGCCGATGCGAAGGCGGGTGCGGTACTGGCGGCGGTGGACGATGTTTCGCGCCAGCTGCGCGATCGCCTGGGCGAAGAGCCCGCATTGATCCAGCGCGACAGCCAATCCCTGCCAGAGGTGACCACGGGCAGCATGGATGCGCTGCGTGCGTTTGCCTTGGGCCAGAAGCGCTACGTGCGCGGTGACTACAAGGGAGCATTGGCGTTTTACCAGCAGGCCACGGAAATCGATCCAGAATTCGCACTGGCATGGCTGGGACAGACTCGCAGCCATTTCGCGGATGCGGATTTCTCCCGTGCCGCCAGCGTGTTGAAGAAGGCACAGCGATGGTCCCGGCATCTGACCACACGTGAAGCGCTCTACGTACGCAACTGGACCCTTCATCTGGGCGACCCGGACCGCGCAACCGATGGATGGATGCAGATGGCCGAGTTGTATCCGGACTATCTGCCGGCTGCGAACAATGCTGCGATCAGCCTCTATTGCGAGAACCGTTTCAGCGAAGCACTGCCGCTGGCGCAACGCGTTGCGATGAGCCAGGTCGATCTATTGGGCGTTGGCCAGGATCAGTACGGCCGCATCCTGCTGGCAATGGGGCGGTTCGATGAAGCAGACCGCGCGCTTTCCGTTGCAGCGGCCAGCGGCTGGCAGGGAGCACTGATGCGACAGGCGACCGTTGCAGCGGCGCGAGGCGACCTGGCACGGTCCCTGGGCTTGTTGCAGAAGATCGACGCCAGCGACTATCACGCCGACAACATCCGCATTTCCGTCCAGCTGGACAAGGGTGACATCCAGGCCGCGCTGTGGAATGCCGAGCGCGGCATGAAGCGGAGCTACACCATGCCCGGTGTTGACCGCTTCAACTTCTATGTTCCCCTGGCCGTAGCGCGATTGCAGGCGGGCCAGCATTCAAGCGTCGGACCGCTGCTGGATGAGGCGATCCACCGGACATTCGAAGGCATCGAATCAGTTCCCGTGGTCGATGCCGTTGATCGTATCGTCACCGCCCAGGCCGCGGCACTTGTAGGGTTGCGCATGGGGGACGCCCGCTACGCCAGGCAGGTCGAGCGTCGCTGGGCTTCGTTGCAGAGAAAGCCGGAAAGCGCCGTCATCCGCGAATTCGATGCTGTGCTGGGCGCGGAGAGGCTGCGCGCATCAGGTAAACCGCTGCAGGCACTCCAGCTGCTCGAACCCTATCTGGGTGCTCGCTCGCGGGTGCAATCGCGGGTCGCGGCGATGAAGGCGGCCCGCGATGCGGGCTTGGATGCCCAGATGCTCGACCAGAAGCGTTGGCTGGCCTCCAACCCCGGCCTTGCGTACGCAGAGATCGAATGCAGTTACTGCCTGCAGGCGATGAACGTGCTGGATGTGCGCGAGGCTGCCCGGCCTTTGCCCGCAGCGGAGACCAGGCCCGAAGGGTGAGCGGTTCTCAGCGGAGCGTACGCGGGGAATTACCTGTGTTGCCGTTCTCGAGCATCGGCACGGTGTAGGCCGTTCCACTGGACAGCATCGCGACGATCTGCGCGTGTGCCTGCTCGATGACGGCTTTGTCCGCCAGCTCGATGGAGGCACAGCACATGGCGACGAACTGGCTCAGCTCGGCCGGATCTGCAGGAACGTGGCCGGCTTCCAGCAACGCCGCCTCCGGCGACTGGGTGAAGCGGCCGCGGAATGCGTCATCGGTGGCGAGCAGGTTCACAAGATTCTGCGCGACGGCAGGTTCCAGCTGCAGGGTGGGCATGGTGGGGTCCGGAAACGTCGATATGGAACCTTGATGTCGGCGCAGGGGAGCGCTTCTTGAGTGACCGCCGAGCTGCCATCAAGGAATCGCGGTATCGCTCGATAACGTGGCAGGAATATCCAAAGGAAAGAACATGCAGGTCAGGCGCTGTTCGGTACTGATGATGGAGCTGCGGGAAACGGCAACGTTCGACCTGCAGGGCCTGATGCAGGGCGGTGATGGGCTTCGTCGCAGGCAGGCCTGGCTTGCGCTCGCGCCGCACTTGCCCGAACCGGTCGAACTGGATGCCAGGCAGCAGGCCTGGCTGGGTCGGCTCAGCCCCAGCGCATGGCAGGAGGTCGCGGTGGACAGCGAGGAGGCGGGCATGGTGTCGCCCCTGCAGCAGGCAGGGCTGGTGTTTGTCCAGGGCAGCGCGACGGATGCAGCGTCGATTGCCGACGAGGCATTGCGCTCGACCTACTGGCACCCGCTTGCTGCCGTGCTGCACGCATTCTCGCGCTGGGATGGGGTGGATGCCGTCGGCAACATGCGCGCGTCCAGGACCGAGACGGCCGTGCAGATGCGTGAAACACTGGGAGCGCCGCCTGCGACCACGGTGTCACGTTGCAGCGAAGGCGCCATTGCGCTGCCCAGGGCCGAGCCGGCAGCCTTCGACACGCTGCTGGCCCGTCGCGCAACCTGTCGCAACTTCGACTGGCAGCGACCGCTGCCGCTGCCGATGCTGGCGCGGATGTTGCAGCGGACCTTCGGCAGTACCGGAGAACACCGTGTCGGCGAGGACCTGGTGTTCATGAAGAAGAACGTGCCCTCCGGTGGCGGGCTGCATCCCATCGAGGCCTATCTGGTGGTGCAGCACGTCGAAGGGCTGCCGGCGGGCCTGTACCACTATCGCGGCGATACCCATGTGCTGGAGCCGGTGGCCTCGGACAGCGAGGTGGACCGTGACTTCGTGATGGATGTTGTGGGCCAGCAGCACTGGTTTGCCGATGCGCACGTGCTGGTGATCCTGGCGCCGCGCTTCGACCGTACATTCTGGAAGTATCGCCAGCACGCGAAAAGCTACCGCGTCATCGCCCTTGAGGCGGGCCATCTGTCCCAGACACTGTATCTGGCCGCGACCGACGATGGCCTGGGTGCGTTCATCACTGCGGCAATCAACGAGAAAGCAATCGAGCGCGCCCTTTCCTTGGATCCCGTCACCGATGGCGTGCTCGCTGTGTGCGGCTTCGGCTGGCGCGCCGCGACCATGACCACGACCGAGCTGGACCCTGCAGGCACGATCTGGAACCTTGAAGACCGCGCGGGCTGACCCCGCGCGGCCTCTGCTGCATCACGCCGCTTCGAAGTCCACCAGTACCGTGCCATCACCCACCTGGTCGCCGGCCTTGGCGCGATAGCCCTTCACCGTCCCATCCGCCGGTGCCTGCAGGGTGTGCTCCATCTTCATCGCTTCCAGCACCACCAGCGGCGTGCCGCGCTTGACCTCGGTGCCGGCCGCGACCAGTGTCGCGACGATCTTGCCCGGCATCGGCGCCAGCAGGCTGCCGGCATCGGCCACGGCGTGGTCCGATTCGCCCACCGGATCGTGCAGGGTGAAGCGGTGCTGGCCGTCGGCGCCGAACAGGTACAGCTGGTCACCGTCGCGCAGCAGCTGCAGCGACCAGCGGCGTTCGCCCAGCTGCACGGTAAGATGCTGCGCATCGGCTGTGCCGATCACCTGAACCGGCGCGGCGTCATCGCGCTGCACGCGCCAGCCATCGGCCTGTGCCCACACTTTCAGCGTGTGCTTGCGTTCGCCCTGCTGCAGCGGCAGCACGCGCGGTGCCGATGCGCCGAGGCGCCAGCCATCCTGGGCCTGCCATGGCGAATGCGGGTCGCGCGCGTCGGTGCTGGCACCGGCAGTGCCAGCAACCGCGGCCACGGCGGCCAGCTGCCACAGGGCGTCATCCGTGTCGCCCACTGCACTCAATGCCGCCTGTTCGCGTTCGATCAGCGCGGTATCCAGCTTGGCGTGCGCGAACGAATCGGTGTTCACCAGCCGGCGCAGGAAGCCGGCATTGGTGGTCACGCCCACCACCTGGCAGTCGGCCAGCGCCTGGCTCATGCGGCGCAGCGCGGCGTCGCGGTCCACGTCCCAGACGATCAGCTTGGCAATCATCGGGTCGTAGTACGGGGTGATGCTGTCGCCTTCCTCCACGCCGGTATCCACGCGCACATGGGCCGATGGCGTCGGCAGGCGCAGGCGGCGCAGGGTGCCGGTGGACGGCAGGAAGCCACGGTCGGCATCTTCGGCGTACAGGCGCGCTTCGATGGCGTGGCCGTGGATGGCCAGCTGTTCCTGGCGCAGCGGCAGCGGCTGGCCCGAGGCCACGCGCAGCTGCCACTCCACCAGATCGGTACCGGTGATGTACTCGGTGACCGGGTGTTCGACCTGCAGGCGGGTGTTCATTTCCATGAAGTAGAAATCGCCATCCGGGCCGGCGATGAACTCCACCGTGCCGGCACCGACGTAGCCCACCGCACGCGCGGCATCGACCGCGGCCTTGCCCATCGCAGCACGACGTTCCGCGCTCATGCCCGGGGCGGGTGCCTCTTCCAGCACCTTCTGGTGACGGCGCTGCACCGAGCAGTCGCGCTCGAACAGGTAGACCGCCTCGCCGTGGCTGTCGCCAAATACCTGGATCTCGATATGGCGCGGGCGCTCGACGTACTTCTCGACCACCACGTGGTCGTTGCCGAATGCCGAGGCCGCCTCGCGCTGGCAGCTGGCCAGCGCATCGACGAAGTCCTCGCTGCGCTCGACCTTGCGCATGCCCTTGCCACCGCCGCCGGCACTGGCCTTGATCAGCACCGGGTAGCCGATGCCATCGGCCTGCGCGCGCAGGAAGTCCGGCGCCTGCTGGTCGCCGTGGTAGCCCGGGGTCAGCGGCACACCGGCCTTGGCCATCAGTGCCTTGGCCGCGCTCTTGTCGCCCATCGCGCGGATGGCGCTGGCCGGCGGTCCGATGAAGGTGATGCCGGCGGCGGCGCAGGCGTCGGCGAAATCGGCGTTCTCGGACAGGAAGCCGTAGCCGGGGTGGATGGCCTGCGCGCCGGTCAGGCGTGCGGCGTCGAGCAGGACATCGCCGCGCAGGTAGCTCTCACGTGCAGCGGCCGGACCAATGTGGATGGCTTCGTCGGCCAGCCGCACGTGGCGTGCGTTGCGGTCGGCATCGGAATACACCGCCACGGTGGCGATACCGAGGCGTCGGCAGGTGGCGATGACGCGGCAGGCGATCTCGCCGCGGTTGGCAATCAGGATCTTGGTGAACATGGCAGCGGGCTTCATGTGGGCTGGCTCGGTCATGGCACGGGTCACATGCGGAACACGCCGAAGCGCGTCTGCTGCGGGGCGGCGTTGAGGCTGGCCGACAGGGCCAGGGCGAGCACGCGGCGGGTGTCGGCCGGATCGATCACGCCGTCGTCCCACAGGCGCGCGCTGGCGTAGTAGGGATGGCCCTGTTGTTCGAACTGCTCGCGGATCGGCACCTTGAACGCATCTTCTTCCGCTGCCGGCCACTGTCCGCCCTTGGCTTCGATGCCATCGCGCTTGACCGTGGCCAGCACGCTGGCGGCCTGTTCGCCGCCCATCACGCCGATGCGCGCGTTCGGCCACATCCACAGGAAGTTCGGCGAGTACGCACGGCCGCACATGCCGTAGTTGCCGGCGCCGAACGAGCCGCCGATGACCACGGTGAACTTGGGCACCTTGGCGCAGGCCACGGCCATCACCAGTTTGGCCCCGTCCTTGGCGATGCCGCCCTGTTCGTACTTGCGGCCGACCATGAAGCCGGTGATGTTCTGCAGGAACACCAGCGGGATGTTGCGCTGGGTGCACAGCTCGATGAAGTGCGCGCCCTTCAGCGCCGACTCCGAGAACAGGATGCCGTTGTTGGCGATGATGCCGATCGGGTAGCCGTTCAGATGCGCGAAGCCGGTCACCAGCGTTGCGCCGTAGCGCGGCTTGAATTCATCGAAACGCGAACCGTCCACCAGTCGCGCGATCACTTCGCGCACGTCGTAGGGCTTGCGCGTATCGGCCGGGATCACCCCGTACAGTTCATGCGCCGGCAGCAGCGGTTCTTCGCTGGCCTGCACCGCCATCGCCGGTTCCGGCTTGCGCCAGTTGAGCTGGGCGATGATCGCACGCACCCGTGCAAGTGCCTGCAGGTCGTTGTCGGCCATGTGGTCGGCCACGCCGGAAATGCGCGTGTGCACGTCGGCGCCGCCCAGTTCCTCGGCGGTCACCACTTCGCCGGTGGCGGCCTTCACCAGCGGCGGGCCGCCCAGGAAGATCGTGCCCTGTTCGCGCACGATCACGGTCTCATCGCTCATCGCCGGCACATAGGCACCGCCGGCGGTGCAGCTGCCCATCACGCAGGCGATCTGCGGGATGCCCTGCGCCGACAGGTTGGCCTGGTTGTAGAAGATGCGGCCGAAATGATCGCGGTCGGGGAACACCTCGTCCTGCAGCGGCAGGAAGGCGCCACCGGAATCGACCAGGTAGATGCACGGCAGGTGGTTCTGCTCGGCGATCTCCTGCGCGCGCAGGTGCTTCTTCACCGTCATCGGGTAGTAGGTGCCGCCCTTGACCGTGGCGTCGTTGGCCACGATCACGCATTCCACGCCGCTCACGCGGCCGATGCCGGCCACCACGCCGGCGGCAGGCACGGCGTCTTCGTACATGCCATGCGCGGCCAGCGGCGCGATTTCCAGGAAGGCGCTGCCGGGGTCGAGCAGGGCATCAATGCGGTCGCGCACCAGCAGCTTGCCGCGTGCGGTGTGCTTGGCGCGTGCGGCTTCGCTGCCACCCAGCGCGGTGCGCGCCAGGGTGGCATGCAGGTCGTCGACCACGGCCTGCATGGCCGCGCGGTTGCTTTCAAACGTTTCGCTGCCCGGTTGCAGCTGGCTGTTCAGGACGGTCATCGCGGTGGCCTTACAGGGTGCGCTGGAACAGTTCACGGCCGATCAGCATGCGGCGGATCTCCGAAGTGCCGGCGCCGATTTCATACAGCTTGGCGTCGCGCCACAAACGGCCGGTCGGGTATTCGTTGATGTAGCCGTTGCCGCCCAGGATCTGGATCGCCTGGCCGGTCAGCCAGGTGGCCTTCTCGGCGGCATACAGGATGGCACCGGCGGCGTCCTGGCGGGTGGTGCGGCCCTGGTCGCAGGCGCGCGCCACGGCATAGACATAGGCGCGGCAGGCGCCCAGGCCCACGTACATGTCGGCGATCTTGCCCTGGATCAGCTGGAAGCTGCCGATCGCTTCACCGAACTGGTGGCGCTCGTGCACGTACGGCATCACCACGTCCATCGCCGCGGCCATCAGGCCCAGCGGACCACCAGAGAGCACCACGCGCTCGTAGTCCAGGCCGGACATCAGCACGCGCACGCCGCCACCGATCTGGCCCAGCACGTTTTCTTCCGGTACTTCGCAGTCCTGGAACACCAGCTCGCAGGTGGGCGAGGAACGCATGCCCAGCTTGTCCAGCTTCTGCGCGGTGGAGAAGCCCTTCATGCCCTTTTCGACCAGGAACGCGGTGATGCCCTTGGCGCCAGCGTCCATGTCGGTCTTGGCATAGACCACCAGCACGTCGGCGTCCGGGCCGTTGGTGATCCACATCTTGTTGCCGTTGAGCACGTAGCGGTCACCGCGCTTGTCGGCGCGCAGCTTCATCGACACCACGTCCGAACCGGCACCCGGCTCGCTCATCGCCAGTGCGCCGATCAGGCTGCCGTTGCACAGGCCCGGCAGGAAGCGCTGCTTCTGTTCTTCGTTGCCGTTCTTGCGCAGCTGGTTCACGCACAGGTTGGAGTGCGCGCCGTAGGACAGGCCGATGCCGCCGGAAGCACGCGAGATCTCTTCCATCGCCACCACGTGGGCCAGGTAGCCCATGCCGGTGCCGCCGTATTCTTCTTCCACGGTGAGGCCGAGCAGGCCCTGTTCGCCCAGCTTCGGCCACAGGGCCAGCGGGAACTGATTGGTGGCATCGGCCTCGGCGGCCAGCGGTGCGACCTCGGCGGCGGCAAAATGGGCCACGCTCTGGCGCAGCAGGTCGATGTCTTCGCCAAGATCGAAGTTCAGGGATGGCACGTGCATTGTGGTGGCTCCACGGCGGGATGGCAGGAAATGGACGCACCCGGCGGGGGAGCGGGCGGCGGTGTACAGGACCGCCACCCGTACGGGCGATGGCCCCAGCGTAGCGGGGTTCGGGTAAGAAGTGAATACGAATTCAAAAATTGAAACTAGAATCAGAACATGGCCTATAAACGCTCTGCATTGATGGAAGAACGCCTGGCCGGGGCCCGTGAAAGGATCCTGCTGGCCACCCGTGAGCTGGTCGCCACCGGCGGCTGGCGCAACGCCCCGGTGACGGCCGTAGCGACCCAGGCCGGGGTGTCCACCGGCCTGATCTACCGCCACTTCCCGTCCAAGGCCGAACTGTTCGTGGAGGTGCTCAACGCCGCCGTGGCCCACGAGGTCGCGATCATGGAGCGCATCGCCAGTGGCCCGGAGGTGGCCAGCGAGCGTCTGCGGCTGGCGATCACCGCCTTCGTCCGCCGCGCGCTGGCGGGGCCGGGGCTGGCCCATGCCTTCATCGTTGAGCCGGTCGACCCGGATGTGGAAGCCGAGCGCATGCGTGGCCGTCGCGCCTTTGGGGATGTCTTCCTGCGGCTGGTGGAAGAGGGCGTGGCCGCCGGTGAACTGCCGGCGCAGGACGCGCACGCCACGGCCGCGTGCCTGGTCGGTGCCTTCACCGAAGCGATGGTCGGCCCCACCGCGCCCAGCCGCGAAGCGCACCGCGACGAAGACGCGCTGGTGGACGCGATCTGCAGCTTCTGCCTGCGCGCGATCGGCGCCCGGTAATCCGGTAGAGCCGGCCGCTGGCCGGCTTCTGTTGCTGGGGTCAGATCCCTTTTGCGGCGCAAAAGGGATCTGACCCCATCCCCCGGCATGTTGCGCCGCACCAGCAGCGACGCCTGTTGTCGCACGCAAAGCGCGTTCTATACTCGGTCCATCACGCAGTCGCTCAGCCGTGGTCCAACGACTATCAGCCAGGGGTAACGAAGAGTGCGGAATTACGATCTGGAGTTCCTGAAACGCTTCTCCATGGTGATCGCGCTGCTGGCGACCATCACCCTCGGCCTCATCCTCCTTGCCGCCTACATCCACACCCGGATTCCGCCCGAGGTGTCGCCGACCGCGGCCAAGCGCACCGAACAGCGCATCTCGCCCACCGGTGCGGTCTATGCCGGCAGTACCGGCGCCGCCGCGCAGGCAGCGGCCAAGGCCGCCGCGCTGGCCAAGGCGGCGTCGCAGGTGGCCTATGGCGGCACCAAGGACGGCAAGGTCATCTTCGACAACCTGTGCACTGCCTGCCACACCACGGGTGTGGGCATGGCGCCAACGCTGGACCACTCGCACTGGGACAAGCGCATCGCGCAGGGCAAGGACACGCTCTACAAGCACGCCATCGAGGGTTACACCGGCCCGGACGGCGGCATCATGCCACCCAAGGGCGGCAACCCGGCGCTGACCGAGGAGCAGATCCACGCCACCGTGGACTGGATGCTGGGCAACCTGAAGTAGACGGTCGTGCCGGCCGCTGGCCGGCAACCACGCATCGCACGAAGGTCATGAGGTTGCCGGCCAGCGGCCGGCACTACCCGGCTTTGCCCACCGAGGCCTGATCGCTCATATGCCCCCGCTGCGCAGGCGGGGTTTCGCGTTTCAGGGTTAGTCTGTGCGCCTCTTCCATGGAGTCGCCCGTCGATGCGCCGCCGTTCCCTCGCCCTTGCCCTGTCCCTGCTGCTGCCGGCCGGCGCCTTTGCCCAGGCCCAGCCGCAGGCCGTACCGGTCGCGTCGCCCTCCGCCGCGCGCAGCAGCGGCACCGTGGTGCTGACCGCCGCACCGGCCGACTGGCGCGCGCTGGATGGCCAGCGTGTGCGCATCGCCGCACCGCTCACCCTGGCCGGTACCGACGGTCTGGAGCGCTTCGGCCAGCTCACCGTCGCCTTCGATGGCCGCCTTTGGCAGCCGACCGAAGTGGCCGCGCCGGGTACTGCCGGCTACGAGCAGGTGATGGCCGACAACCAGCGCCGCCGCCTGGTGCTGGACGACGGCAGCGATGCCCGCGACCCGGCCAGCGTGGCCTACCTGCCGGCCAACCCGGTGCTGCGTACCGGCATGCAGCTGCGCAATGTGGAGGGTATCGTGCGCGTGGACGCACAGGGCCGTCCGCGGCTGCAGGTCGAAGGCGCACTGAAGCTGCCGGAACTCAAGCGCCCGGCGGTGCCGACGGTGCCGGGCAGCCTGCACGTGGCGGCCTTCAACCTGGAGAATTTCTTCAACGGTGACGGCCAGGGCGGTGGCTTCCCGACCCTGCGCGGCGCGCGCACGCTGGACGAGCACAAGGCGCAGGTGGCCAAGCTGGTCACCACGGTCAACGCGCTGGGGGCCGACGTCGCCGCGCTGATGGAACTGGAGAACGATGGCTACGGTCCGCAGTCGGCCATCGCCGAACTGGTCGATGCGCTCAACCGCGACCGTGGCGCGCAGGGCGACTGGCGCTTTGTCGACGCGGGCAACGGCCCCGGCGACAACCCGATCCGGGTCGGCATCATCTACCGCAGCTCGCGACTGCAGCCGGTGGGCGCGCCGGCCACGCTGACCGGCGGCCCGTTCGTCGAGCACAGCCGCGTGCCGTTGGCGCAGGCCTTCCAGGGCAAGCAGGGCGCGCCGTTCGTGGTGGTCGCCAACCATTTCAAGTCGAAGGGCTGCCGGGATGCGAGCGGTGCCGACGCGGACCGCAACGACAACCAGGGCTGCTGGAATGCCACCCGCGTGGCCTCGGCGCAGCAGCTGCACGCCTGGCTGCAGACCGACCCGACCGGTACCGGTGCCAAGGACGCGGTGCTGCTGGGCGATTTCAATGCCTACGCGATGGAAGACCCGATCCGCACCCTGCATGAGCTGGGCTGGCAGGACGCGTTCAAGGTTGCAAAGGTCGAGCATCCCTACAGCTACGTCTACAACGGCTACACCGGCCGCCTCGACCATGCACTGCTGAGCCCGGGCATGGCCAAGCGCCTGCGCGGGGCCGCCGAATGGCACAGCAATGCCGACGAGCAGGACGCCAGCGGCTACCAGGGCCGCAACGTACAGGGCCCGTGGCGCAGCTCCGACCACGACCCGCTGTTGCTGGGTTTCGATAAATAACCCAGCGGTTGTGCATCCGCTGGGGTGTGGCGTGCACATGGGGCGACACTGATCCTGCTGTTGCTTTTGATCTTCCAGTCCGTCTTCAAGCGAGCCGAGCATCGCAGGTGAATCAGGGGCGAAGAGGCGCCGATGTCTGAGCGCAGCGAGTTCGGCGCCGTCCCCTGGTTCATCGAGAAGCGCAGGGTACCGGTGCACAGCACCGGCTCGCGGCTGGCGGCGCGTTTCTTTTGGTTACTTTTCTTTTCGCGCGAAAAGAAAAGTGACATCCCACCGCGGGCGCGGAAATGGCCCGCCGCAACCAACGCTCACCCCCAGGCGATCAATCCGATCGCCAGCACCGCCAGCGCCAGCCCGGCGCGGTTCCACTTCGTGGTGGCCTCGCCGAAGGCGAACACGCCCACCAGCGCGCCCAGCACCACCACGCCGATGTTCATGCCGGCGAACACGGTGGCCGGGCTGTCCGGCATCGACTGGTGTGCATGCACATAGAAGAGGATGTTGCCGCCGTTGAGCAGGCCCAGCAGCGCGCCGGCCCCCAGGTTGCGCCAGGCCAGCCGGCTGCGGCCGCTGGCATGCCGCCACAGCTGCAGCGCCAGCATCAGCACGAAGGCCACGCTGAAGCTGGCCAGCACCGCCGCCATCGACGGCGTGCCCGACAGCGCCACCTGCTTCAGCAGCACGTCCACCACCGCAAAGCCGCCCCACACGCCCAGCAGCCAGCCCCAGCCACCGGGCGAGGCCGCCACGGCCGGCCCACGCGGGCGCAGGCTGATGGCCACCATCGCCAGCACGCCCAGGCCCAGGCCGGCCAGCTTCCACGGCGTGGCGGTCTGGCCGAAGAACAGGAAGGCCGCCGCCAGCGACAGCAGCAGCGACAGGCGCTGGGCCACGTCGCTGCGGACGATGCCGGCCACCGCCACTGCGCGGCCCAGCACCAGGAAGATCGACGGCAGCACCACCGCCAGCGCCAGCAGTGACAGCCACGGCGCATGCGGCGCGCGCAGCGCGTCCAGCGGCGGCTGCAGCACCACGGCAGTGAGGGTGGCGGCGACCAGATAGTTCCAGGTCACCATCTGCGGCACGTCCAGCGCGCGGCGGTTGGCCAGCTTCAACAACACCGAAACCAGCACACTGCAGATCACGGCCAGGGACAGGTAGAGCATGGGGCGGGCACAGGGCAGGGGCGGGGGACGGTATCATGGTGCCATGCACAAGCCCTCGTTCCCCGTCGCCCCCGGCGAAACCGCCTGCCTCGTACTGGACGGCCCGGCCGGCCCGCTGGAAGTGGTCGTCGACCTGCCCAAGGCCGACGTGCCGGTGCAGCCGATCGTGGCCCTCATCTGCCACCCGCTGTCCACCGAAGGCGGCACCCTGCACAACAAGGTGGTCACCATGACCGCCACCACCCTGCGCGAGCTGGGCATCGCCACGGTGCGCTTCAACTTCCGCAGCGTCGGCAGCTCGGCCGGCAGCTTCGACCACGGCGTGGGCGAACAGGACGACCTCAAGGCCGTCACCGCCTGGGTGCGCAGCCAGCGCCCGGACGACCGCCTGTGGCTGGCCGGTTTCAGCTTCGGCTCCTTCGTTTCGCTGAAGGCCGCAGGCGAGCTGCAGCCAGAAGCGCTGATCTCGATCGCGCCGCCGGCCGGCCGCTGGGATTTCAGCGGCGTGCAGCCGCCGGCCCGCTGGCTGGTCATCCAGGGCGAGCAGGACGAGATCGTCGACCCGCAGGCCGTCTACCAGTGGCTGGACACGCTCGATTTCCCGCATGAGCTGGTGCGCATGCCCGAAACCAGCCACTTCTTCCACCGCAAGCTGATCGATCTGCGCGGCGCGCTGACCCACGGCGTCAAGCACTGGCTGGGCGCAGCGGCATGAGTGCGACCGAGTTGACCCCGTCGCAGCGGTACGCGGCCGGGGTTGCCAGCGGCGACTGGCAGGACGACCCGGCCCAGCACGCGGCCCTGGCCGAACTGGACCGCATCCACCTGGGCCTGGTCGACAGCGCCGAGGACGGCTGGCTGGACCGCCTGTCCTCGTTCTGGAAGAAGCCCGAGCCGGTGAAGGGCCTGTACTTCTGGGGCGGCGTCGGCCGCGGCAAGACCTTCCTGGTTGATCTGTTCTACGACGGGCTGCCGATCAAGCAGAAGTACCGCACCCATTTCCATCGCTTCATGCGCAGCGTCCATGAGCGCCTGCGCGAGCACCAGGGCCAGAGCGACCCGCTGGCGAAGATCGCCCAGGAATGGCGCAGCAACCTGCGCGTGCTGGTGCTGGACGAATTCTTCGTTACCGACATCGGTGATGCGATGCTGCTGGCGCGGCTGCTGGAGCGCCTGTTCGCCGAAGGCGTGACCCTGGTCACCACCTCCAACACCGCGGTGGAGAACCTGTATCTCAACGGCCTGCAGCGCGAGAGCTTCCTGCCGGCCATCGGCCTGCTGCAGCGCTTCTGCGTCGAGCTGTACGCCGAGGGCACCGAGGATTACCGCATGCGCGCGCTCACCCGCTCGCCGGTGTACCGCGCACCGCTGGCGGCCGACAGCGATGAATGGCTGGCCACCCGCTGGAACGAGCTGAGCGGCGGCCAGCCGGCCAAGCCCGGCAACATCGAGATCGAGGGCCGCAAGATCCCGGTCCGCGGCCGCGGCAAGAGCATCGCCTGGTTCGACTTCGCCGCGCTGTGCGAGGGCCCACGCGGGCCCTCGGACTACATCGAGATCGCGCACGAGTTCAACACCGTGCTGCTGGGTGGCATCCCCGCCTTCGACCGTTTGAACGAGGATGCCGCGCGCCGCTTCGTCAACCTGATCGACGAACTGTACGACCGCCACGTCAACCTGGTCTGCACCGCCAGCACCTCGCCGATCGAGCTGTACACCGGCCAGCGCCTGCAGGGCGCGTTCGAACGCACCGCCTCGCGCCTGATCGAGATGCAGAGCGCCGAGTACCTGGGTACCCCGCACCGGGCGTGAGGGGGCCGCTGGTTGTAGAGCCGAGCCCATGCTCGGCTGCTTCTGAATGACGTGCCGAAAGGCAGCCGAGCGTGGGCTCGGCTCTACAACAGCGCGGCGGGCCTATCGACTCGGCGCCACCGCATCATCCTGCGGCTGCTCGCGCACGCTGGCCGCCACCTGCACGCCCTCACTGCGCTGGATCAGCCGCAGCGGCTGCCCCTGATAGCGGACCTCGAGCGCGTCGTGGGCCTCGGCCACGGCGGCCACCAGCGGGCACAGCGCCTGCGCGCGGGCCTCGATGCGCTCGGCGCGGCCTTCCAGCTGCTGTTCCATCTGCGCGTCCAGGCGGTCGGCGCGCTCCTCCATCGCCTCGCTGCGGCCGGTGACCATCTGCCACAGCATGCTGCGGGCGATGGATGCGGACAGCGACTCGGCCATGTCCTGCACCTTGGCCTCGAAGCCCGGCCCGAACACCGCCTGTTCCCAGTAGCCCTTGCCCAGCGTGCCGCCGATCCAGTCATCGGCCTGCCGGCGCAGGCGCCGGACCTTGCGGCTGTTGGCGGTGCCGGTGAGGCTCTCATAGACCCCGTCGAGCACGTCGAAGCTCAGCCCGCTCACTTCCTGGGCCAACGCCGTGGCTGCCGGCATCAGCTGCCGCGCCCCCGCCTCCATCTGCCGCAGGCGGGCGGCGTCGGCCTCGCTGACCGGCACGACCGTGTCGTCCAGGCTCAGCACGCCATCGTGGAACACCACCTCGTGCGGCGCCTGCGGGCCATGCCGCAGCCAGATGCCGCCGCTGTCCACCAGCACGTCGTAGTCGGTGCGCATGCCGCACTGGTCCGAGCGCAGCTTCGGGGCGTCGCCGGCCATCACCGGGGCGGTGGCCAGGCAGGCCAGCAGGGCCAAGGCGGGCAGGGGCGGGCGCATGGTGGAATCCTTTCCGGTCGGTGCAGGGCCCCAGCATCCCGCGCCCGCACGGTGCCGTCACCGGCCGGAAGTCACTGCCCGATGGCATCCAACCGGCCATACCGGCTTTCCCACCGGCTGCCCACCACCTATCCACAGGGTTGTCCCTAGCCAGTTTCATCACTGTCATGTGAAGCTGTCATTGTTCCGTTTTCGCGGTGCGTTGTACCACCGCAATGACGCCTTTCGGGCTTGACTGCGCAGCCCGTTCCGGCAGGTCTGAAGCGTCTGATCCGGGCGCCGATGGCACGATCCTTGCGGCGCAAGGGATTGCCGAATTTCACTACATTTGGCGTTGACGGACCCCATTACCCCCACTATCTTGTGGCCGTCGGTCGCAGCAACCCCAATTCCAGGGGTGCCCGGGGTACCCATCCGCGATCGTCAACGGCAGTGGCAGGCGCAGGGTCTCATCCCCTGCGACGCCGTCCTGCCATCCTGGGCTGTCATGTCCCGGGCTGCGTCACCCGATGCATCGAGCACCCACCAATCACGCCAAGAGGACACACGCCGTGACCACCGAATCCAGCGCCACCATCGAGAAGGAAAGCGAATTCCTGTTGACGTCGCCGCCGACGGCCAACGCGATGAGTGTGACCAAGCGCAATGGCACGACCGAACTGGTGGACCTGAACAAGATCGTGCGCGCGGTGCAGCGTTCCTCCGAAGGCCTGCACGCCGTCGATCCGATGCGCGTGGCCACCCGCACCATTTCCGGCCTGTACAACGGCGCCACCACCCGCGAGCTGGACGAACTGTCCATCCGCACCGCCGCCCTGCTGATCGGTGAAGAGCCCGAGTACGGCCGCCTGGCTGCGCGCCTGCTGGCCAACTACATCGCCAAGGAAGTCTCGGGCCAGGAAATCTACGCGTTCTCGCAGTCGGTCAGCCGTGGCCATGAAGTCGGCCTGATCAACGACCGCCTGCTGAACTTCGTGCAGACCAACGCGCGCAAGCTCAACGATGCCATCGACATCTCGCTGGACCTGAACTTCGATTACTTCGGCCTGCGTACCCTGTACGACCGTTACCTGCTGCGCCACCCGCACACCCGCAAGGTGATCGAGACCCCGCAGCAGTTCTTCCTGCGCATCGCCAGCGCGCTGAGCGAGGACGTGTCCGAGACCCTGGCGCTGTACAAGCGCATGGGCAACCTGGACTACCTGCCGTCCAGCCCGACCCTGTTCAATTCCGGCACCACCCACGAGCAGCTGTCCTCGTGCTTCCTGCTGGACTCGCCGCAGGACTCGCTGGAGTCGATCTATTCCAAGTACGGCGATATCGCCCAGCTGTCGAAGTTCTCCGGCGGCATCGGCGTCAGCTACACCCGCGTGCGCTCGCGTGGTTCGCTGATCAAGTCGACCAACGGCCACTCCAACGGCATCGTGCCGTGGCTGAAGACCATGGATTCGTCCGTGGCCGCGGTGAACCAGGGCGGCAAGCGCAAGGGCGCGGCCTGCGTCTACCTGGAAACCTGGCACGCCGACGTCGAGGACTTCCTCGAGCTGCGTGACAACACCGGTGACGAAGCCCGCCGCGCGCACAACCTGAACCTGGCCAACTGGGTGCCGGACCTGTTCATGAAGCGCGTCGAAGCCGACCAGGAATGGTCGCTGTTCGATCCGCGCGTCGTGCCGGAGTTCACCGACCTGTTCGGCGAAGCCTTCGAGCAGGCCTACCTGCAGGCCGAAGCCCAGGGCAAGGCCAACCGCACCATCTCCGCGCGCAAGCTGTATGCCCGCATGATGCGTACGCTGGCCGAGACCGGCAACGGCTGGATGACCTTCAAGGACAAGTGCAACCGCGCCAGCAACCAGACCCTGCGTCCGGGCAACGTGATCCACCTGTCCAACCTGTGCACCGAAATCCTGGAAGTCACTTCCAACGATGAAACCGCCGTGTGCAACCTGGGTTCGATCAACCTGGGCAACCACTTCGACGAGCACAACGAGTTCGACTTCGAGAAGCTGGCCGAGACCGTGCGCCTGGCCGTGCGCCAGCTCGACCGCGTCATCGACCTGAACTTCTACCCGATCGAAACCGCCCGCCGCGCCAACCTGCGCTGGCGTCCGGTCGGCCTGGGCTGCATGGGCCTGCAGGACGTGTTCTTCCGCAAGCGCCTGCCGTTCGACAGCGCCGAAGCCCGTGCCCTGTCGAAGAAGATCGCCGAAGCGATCTACTTCCACGCGCTGGAAACCTCCTGCGAGCTGGCCCAGGAACGTGGCAAGCACCCGTCGTTCAACGACACCCGCGCCGCCGGTGGCGAACTGCAGTTCGACGCCTGGAACGTGGTGCCGGAAGACACCGCACGCTGGGATGCCCTGCGCGCCCGCATCAAGGAACACGGCCTGCGCAACTCGCTGATGATCGCGATCGCCCCGACCGCGACCATCGCCTCGATCGCCGGCTGCTACGAGTGCGTCGAGCCGCAGGTGTCCAACCTGTTCAAGCGCGAGACCCTGTCCGGTGACTTCCTGCAGGTCAACCGCTACCTGGTGAACGAGCTGAAGAAGCTGGGCCTGTGGACCGCCGACATGCGCGATGCCATCAAGCTGGCCGAAGGCTCCATCGCCGGCGTGGCGCAGATTCCGGAAACGCTGCGCGAGGTCTACCGCACCGCGTGGGAACTGCCGATGCGTTCGCTGATCGACATGGCCGCCGAGCGTGGCGCCTTCATCGACCAGTCGGCCTCGCTCAACCTGTTCATGGAAAGCCCGAACATCGGCGCGATGTCTTCCATGTACATGTACGCCTGGAAGCAGGGCATCAAGACCACCTACTACCTGCGTTCGCGCCCGGCCACCAAGATCGCCAAGACCACGGTGAGCAGCGCAGCCCCGGCCAAGGTGTTCAGCCCGGACGAAGCCATCGCCTGCTCGCTGGAAAACCCGGAAGCCTGCGAGGCCTGCCAGTAAAAAAGAAGGGCCCCGAGCTGTAACTCGGGGCCCTTCTGATGCTTCACAAAACATCCAACGCTTGGTCAGGGTGTTCTTGCTCTGCTACTTCGTCTAGGAAGTTTGCCAACTATACCTTTTCTGCAATTCGAAAAGGTTAGATGCAGATCAAGATTCGAGACCAAGCCCCTGAATCGTTAAGAGGCTTGATCATGAGTAGAAATACTAAAACTAGCTCCGCTTCGGCTGCCTCATTGGCGGCACGGACTCTCAACAATGGAAGCTCGTCCGGACTTGAGCGTTCTCTTGCTGGCTCGGTGTTGGCTCAACGTGGGACTGCTAGTCAAACCGGAGCTCGAATGGAAGAGCGTGCAGGCCGCGCATTGAACAACGATCGATCGTCTGCCACCACGCGCACCTTGGCAGCCAGCTTGGTGTCACAGTCGAACAAGGCTCGATAGAACGACCTGGCTGGGCTACTTCATGTAGCCCAGCCCACCTAGCTTGCCTAGTCATCGGTTGTGCAAACGGTCTCAGCACGATTCCAAGGAGTTAGCCAATGCAAGATCCTCGAATCAGTTTGAACAAGCTTGGCGAGTACATGACGGCGCCGACACCATCGCGACGCAAACGTATCGTTTTAGATCAACAGACGCCGCAGCCTTTTATTGCGGCGCGCTACAAAGATGCTCGAGAGGCGATTGTTGATTTCGTCGTCTCCGGTATGAGTGATCGTGCCGGATTGTTGTCCGTGGCTTCTCGGCTTCGCAAGAGCCGCGAGGGTTCTGAGTTTGCTATCAACGACCGAATCGCTTCCGCCGATGCCATTGAGAGCTTCATTGAGGCCGTCGATGACATTGATCTTGGTGACTGCGTTGCAGTGTCTATGCCAAGCACAACTTCTCAAGGCATGAAGATCGCTGGTGTGTACGTATCTGTCCGACCTGATATCTATCTGCGGAACTGGATGACTGGCGAGATTGAAGGGGCTCTCAAACTTCATTTCCCCAAGACTTCGCCTTTGACCTCAGTTGGCGCGGAGTACGTTGCTACGGCGATGCGTGTTTACATGGAGCTCGAAAAAGGCAACTCGCATGTGGATTACCGAAAGTGTTACGTCGTTGACGTACCAACTTCATCCGTGACGGTTGCGCCGAAGGCGCACGTCAGGAAGATGAAGGACATTGAGGCGGCATGCGAGGAGATCGCGATTCGGTGGTTTAGCGGATCAGCCGCAGCGTAGATTTGGACTAATATTGGACCAGCCGCCGGGCCGCCTCGGCCCGGCAGAAATTGAAGAGATATATAAATGACATCAGCCACCAGCAAGCAGATGCTGCTCGATCCCGGTTTTGAACTGACCCTGCGCCCGATGCGCTACCCGCAGTTCTATGACATGTACCGGAATGCGATCAAGAACACCTGGACGGTGGAAGAGATCAACTTCCAGATCGACATCACCGACCTGCACAGCAAGATGTCGCCGGGTGAGCGCCACCTGATCCACCGCCTGGTCGCGTTCTTCGCCACCGGCGATTCGATCGTCTCCAACAACCTGGTGCTGAACCTGTACCAGCACTTGAATGCGCCCGAAGCGCGCATGTACCTGTCGCGCCAGCTGTATGAAGAAGCGCTGCACGTGCAGTTCTACCTGACCCTGCTCGACAACTACCTGCCGGACCCGGAAGAGCGTGTCAAAGCCTTCGCCGCGGTGGAGAACATCGACTCGATCAAGAAGAAGGCCGACTTCTGCTTCAAGTGGATCGACTCGATCCAGGACCTGAAGCGCATCGAGACCCGTGCCGAGCGCCGCCAGTTCCTGCTGAACCAGATCTGCTTCGCCGCGTGCATCGAAGGCCTGTTCTTCTTCGCGGCCTTCGCCTACGTGTACTACTTCCGTTCGCGCGGCCTGCTGCCGGGCCTGGCCTCGGGCACCAACTGGGTGTTCCGCGACGAGAGCGCGCACATGGAGTTCGCGTTCGAGTCGGTGCGCGTGGTGCGTGAGGAAGAACCGGACCTGTTCGACGAAGAGATGAAGCAGCAGGTCTACGACATGCTGGCCGAAGCCATCGAATGCGAAGTGCAGTTCGCCGAGGACGTGCTGTCCGGCGGCGTGGCCGGCATTTCCACCCGCGACATGCGCCAGTACCTGCAGCACTGCGCCGACCAGCATTTCGCCAAGCTGGGCATGGAAAAGAAGTACAACGTGCGCAACCCGCTGCCGTTCATGGAACTGCAGGACGTGCAGGAACTGACCAACTTCTTCGAACGCCGCGTCTCGGCCTACCAGGTTGGCGTGCAGGGCGAAGTGGCCTTCGACATGAACTTCTGATCGGACCGGTCAGGCCTGTCGCAACGAAGAACCCCGGCCAATGCCGGGGTTTTTTGTTGCGCATCAACAAGATGGGCTATTCTCGCTGGACTCCGGCGGCGGCGGTACGTCGTACCCATGCCGTGCCTGGACAGGAAGAGGGGACGCCACGGCAGGAATGACGCGCGGACAATCCCAGCGCCGCGTTCCCGTACGCGTGTTCCCACCATGGTGGTGGAATTGAATGGACCCTGGAGGTCGCAATGGAGACTGCAGTGCCTGGAACAGCAACCCGCAAGACCGTGTTTCGTGGATGGATGGGAGGACTGTTCGCCGTCCTGGTCGCCTGTCCGTCCCTGGCCCATGGCACGAACTGCGATTCCAAGGTGGCCAACGTTTCCATCGATGCCAGCGGCAAGGTGTTCGTGGCAACCACCGCCTCGCCCATCCACGCTGTCTGCAACATCGTCAGCAAAGGCGATTTCAGCATGCCGACGGAGGTCTGCAAGGCAACCTACGCCATGCTGATGAGTGCGAAGGTCTCCGCCATTCCCATCCGCCTGTACTACACCAGCGTGCCGCAATGTGGCGATATCAAGGCCTGGTCGGCACAACCGAGCTTCTACCACGCCGAACTGTTCTGATCACGGGGCTGGGCGTATCGCCTGGAGGGCACGCCGCGATCAGCGCCGTCCTTCCACCGCCATGCGTACCGCCAGCCCGGCCAGCACCGTGCCCATCAGCCAGCGCTGCACCACCTGCCAGGTCGGGCGCGCAGCCAGGAAGCCGGCGATGCTGCCTGCAGTCAGCGCGATCATGCCGTTCACGCTGACGCTGACCAGGATCTGGGTGGAGCCCAGCACGATCGACTGCATCAGCACACTGCCTTCGCCGTCGGGATGCAGGAACTGCGGCAGCAGCGACAGGTACATCACGGCCACCTTCGGGTTCAGCAGATTGGTCAGAAAGCCCATCGTGAACAGCTTGCGCGGGCTGTCCTGCGGCAGGTCGCGCACCGCGAACGGCGAACGGCCACCCGGCTTGAGCGCCTGCCACGCCAGGTACAGCAGGTACAGCGCGCCGCCGATGCGCAGCGCGTCGTAGGCAAACGGTACCGTCATCAGCAGGGCGGTAATGCCCAGCGCCGCACACAGCATGTAGAACACGAAGCCCAGCGCCACCCCGCCCAGCGAGATCAGTCCCGCCATGGGCCCCTGGCAGATCGAGCGCGAGATGACGTAGATCATGTTCGGCCCGGGCGTGATCACCATGGCCAGCGAGACCAGTGCAAAAGCCAGAAGGTCGGAAGTGGCGGGCATGGGCGGTCCTGGCGGTGGGCGTGGCGCAGTGTAGCGCCTGCCACGGGCGGTGCCTGCGCAGGCACCGCTGCCAGGTGGCCATTGCACATGCGTTCCGATGGCCGTCACGCCGGTCGCATAAAATTACCGGACCCCACACACCGAAGCACCCCCATGACCCCGATCCCCGAGACCGTGCCGCCCACCGAAGTGCGCATGGCCGAAATCGTCTTCCCGAACCACACCAACCACCTCGGCACCCTGTTCGGTGGCCAGGCGCTGGCGTGGATGGACAAGGCCGCCTTCCTGGCCGCTGCGCGCTACTCGCGCCGCACCGTGGTGACCGCGCGCAGCGACCAGGTCGACTTCAAGCTGCCGATCCGCATCGGCCAGATGGTGGAAACCATCGGCCGCATCGTCGAAGTCGGCCGCAGCTCGATGAAGGTCGAGGTGGAGCTGGTCGCCGAAGACCTGCACAGCGGCGAGCGCAAGCTGTGTACCCGCGGCCACTTCGTGATGATCGCGCTGGACGAGGAAGGCCATCCGATCGCAGTGCCACCCCTGCCGGTGGCCTGACCCGGCCGACTGGACCGGCGCTTGCCGGGGCGCGCATGCGCCCCCATCTGGTACCCATGACCCTGCCGCTGACCGACTTCATCGACCGCGCCCAGCGCCTGTTCGTGCTGACCGGTGCCGGTTGCAGCACCGCCTCGGGCATTCCCGATTACCGCGATACCGACGGCCAGTGGAAACGTACGCCACCGGTGACCTACCAGGCGTTCATGGGCGAAGCGGCCACCCGCCAGCGCTACTGGGCGCGCAGCCTGCTGGGCTGGCCGCGGTTCGGCCTGGCACGGCCCAATGGTACCCACCAGGCCCTGGCCGCACTGGAAAACAGCGGCAAGCTGCAGGTACTGCTGACCCAGAACGTGGACGGCCTGCACCAGCGCGCCGGCAGCCGCAACGTGATCGACCTGCATGGCCGCCTGGACCTGGTGCGCTGCATGGGCTGCGAGCGCCGTAGCGGCCGCGAGGACTTCCAGCAGCGCCTGCTGGACGCCAATCCCGGCTGGGATGCCCTGGAGGCTGGCATCGCCCCCGACGGCGATGCCGATCTGGAGACCGATTTCTCCAGCTTCGTGGTGCCCGGTTGCCCGTACTGTGGCGGCCTGCTGAAGCCGGACGTGGTGTTCTTCGGTGAAAACGTGCCGCGGGACCGCGTGGAGGCGGTGCATGGGCACCTGCAGCAGGCAGACGCCGTGCTGGTGGTGGGCTCGTCGCTGATGGTCTATTCCGGCTTCCGCTTCGTGCAGGCAGCGGCCAGGGCAGGACTGCCGGTGGCGGCGCTGAACCGTGGCCGCACCCGCGCCGACGACCTGCTGCAGTTCAAGGATGAGCGGGACTGCGCCGAGGCGTTGGCGGGTTTTGCGACCCGGTAGCGCCGGGCCGTGCCCGGCGCTACCGGTGACCCGCCCCCGCGAAACAGCGATCCATCCAGACGGTTGATTCGCAGGCCGTGCGGCGGTGCAATACGCACCCCCTTCGTCGTTCATCACCGTCTTGAGCCAGCTGTTTTCGCCGATCTCGTTCGGCCCCCTGACCCTGTCCAACCGCATCGTCATCGCGCCGATGTGCCAGTACTCCGCCGAAGACGGCCGCGCCAGCGACTGGCATGCCATGCACCTGGGCAACCTGGCGCAGTCCGGCGCCGGCCTGCTGATCCTGGAAGCCACCGCGGTCGAGCCGCGTGGCCGCATCAGCTGGGCCGACCTGGGCCTGTGGGATGACGGCACCGAAGCGGCACTGGCACAGGTACTGGCCAGCGTCCGCCGCTGGTCGCCGATGCCGCTGGGTATCCAGCTCGGCCACGCCGGTCGCAAGGCGTCGGTGAAGCGCCCGTGGGATGGCGGCGGCCAGCTGCCGGCCGATGATGCGCGTGGCTGGGCCACCGTGGCGCCGTCGCCGCTGCCGTTCCACGCAGCCGATCCGGCGCCGCAGGAACTGGATGAGGCCGGCATTGCCGAAGTCGTCGCTGCCTTCGCCGCCAGCGCCGTGCGCGCCGAGCGCCTGGGCTTCGAGCTGATCGAGCTGCATGCGGCCCACGGTTACCTGCTGCACCAGTTCCTGTCGCCGCTGAGCAACCGCCGCACCGACGGCTACGGTGGCTCGTTGCCGAACCGCCTGCGTCTGCTGGTGGAAGTGTTCGATGCCGTGCGTGCGGCAGTGTCCGACAAGGTCGCTGTGGGCGTGCGCATTTCCGCCAGCGACTGGGTCGACGGTGGTTGGGATCTGGTGCAGAGCGAAGCGCTGGCGCAGGTGATGGATGCGCGCGGCTGCAACTTCCTGCACGTTTCCAGCGGTGGCCTGGACGAGCGCCAGAAGATCACCGTCGGTCCGGGTTACCAGGTGCCGTTCGCGGCGGCGATCAAGGCCAAGGTGCGCATGCCGGTCATCGCCGTGGGCATGATCACCGAACCGGAGCAGGCCGAATCGATCCTGCGCCATCGCCACGCCGATGCGGTCGCGCTGGCACGCGGCATCCTCTACGACCCGCGCTGGCCGTGGCACGCTGCTGCTGCATTGCGCGACAGCGTGGAACCGGCGCCGCAGTACCTGCGCTGCGAGCCGCGCGACGCGCGTGGCGTGTTCAAGGCACGCTGATTCAAGGCACGCTGAGGCTCACACCCGCCAGGCCGGCGTGATGCCGGCCTGCAGGTGCTCGAACAGCGCGCGGATCTTGGCGGTGAAGTCGCGGCGGTCGCTGACGCAGAAGTAGACCTCCATCGGTTCCGGGCGCCACGCGGTGTTGGCGCCGAACACCGCCTGCAGGCGGCCATCGCGCAGGTACGGCTCGGCCACGAATGCGGCCAGCCGGGTAATGCCGGCACCGGCCGCCGCCAGCGTCGCCAGCGCATCGATGTCATCACAGACCATGCTCGGTGGCAGCGCGGCGTCCACGCGCTGGCCGTCCTTCAGCAGGCCCCAGCGCAATGGTCGGCCATCGGTGGGGAAGCGGTGCAGCAGACCACGATGGCTGCCCAGGTCGGAGGGTTGCTGCGGGGTGCCGTGTGCCGTCAGGTAGGCCGGTGAGGCACAGAACACGAAGGGCACGCGCGCCAGCTGCCGTGCGACTACGCCGTCCTCCAGCTGCGCACCGATGCGGATGCTGGCATCCACCGCTTCCGGCCCGTGCTGCACGGCGCGGTCGGTCAGGCGAAGCTCCAGCTGCAGTTGTGGATAGCGCTGCTGCAGCGACGGCAGCAACGGTGCAAGCACGTGGCGACCGAACGCGCTGCTGCTGGCGATGCGCAGTGGCCCGGCCGGTTCGATGTCGCCGGCGGTGACCATGGCCTGCGCGCGTGCCAGGTCGGCTTCGATGTGGCGCACCTGGGCCAGGTACAGCGCACCGGCCTCGCTGAGGGCCAGCTGGCGCGTGCTTCGGTTCAGCAACCGTACGCCCAGATGGGCCTCCAGACGGTTGATGTTCTGGCCGACTGCGGTGGCGCTGATGCCAAGGATGCGGGCCGCGGCGGCAATGCTGCCGGTCTCTGCGGTGCGGGTGAAGCTGCGGATCAGTTGCAACAGGTTCATGACCGACCAGCTTGCCATGGGGACGCCCAAGTATCGCTTGGGACTGAACCAAGCAGTTCGGTTGCATCGGAGACCATCGATCCGGCAGGCAGGTCGCTGCCCTACACTCGGAAGATGCGCCCCGATTCCATTCTTACTCTGTCCTGCCCCGACCGCACCGGCATCGTCTACCGCGTGTCCGGCCTTCTGTTCGACCACGGCTGCAACATCCTCGACGCGCAGCAGTTCGGCGATGAGGAAAGCGGCCGCTTCTTCCTGCGCGTGCACTTCGACCGCGACGCCAGCCTGCCGCTGGAGACCGTGCACACGGCCATGGCCACGCTCGCCGAAGGCTTCGGCATGGACTGGCAGCTGCACGATGGCCGACGCCGCGCGCGGCTGCTGGTGCTGGTCAGCAAGCAGGGGCACTGCCTCAACGATCTGCTGTTCCGTGCCCACAGCGGCCAGCTGAAGGTGGACATCGCCGCAGTGGCGTCCAACCATGCCGACTTCGCGCCGCTGGCCGCGTCCTACCAGGTGCCGTTCCATCATCTGCCGGTGAACGCGGAAACGCGCGCGGTGCAGGAGCAGCAGATCATCGACCTGGTCGAGCGCGAGCGCATCGACCTGGTGGTGCTGGCGCGCTACATGCAGATCCTGTCGCCCACGCTGTGCCGCGCGCTGGCGGGCCGTGCGATCAACATCCACCACAGCTTCCTGCCCAGCTTCAAGGGCGCGCAGCCTTATCACCAGGCGCACGCGCGCGGGGTCAAGATCATCGGCGCCACCGCGCACTACGTCACCGAGGATCTGGACGAAGGTCCGATCATCGAACAGGACGTCGCGCGTGTGGACCACGCCATGGCACCGCGTGAGCTGGTGCGGCTGGGCAGTGACACCGAATCGCTGGTGCTGGCGCGTGCCGTGCGCAGGCATGTCGAGCACCGCATCCTGCTCAACGGGCACCGCACGGTGGTGTTCCGGTAGTGCCGGCCGCGGGTCGGCAACAGCAGGGATCCCGGGGTTGCCGGCCAGCGGCCGGCACTACCGATGTCGGTCAGGCGATCGCGATTCCCGCCTTCCCCAGCGCCTCGCGCACCATTGCGTCGTTGGCCTCGGTCACCGGTTTGGTCAGCTCCCACAGGAACTTCACCCGGAAGCCGGACTTCACCGCGTCCTGCGCGCTCCACAGCACGCAGTAGTCGCGGGCCAGGCCGCACACGTGCACTTCGCGGATGCGGCGCTCGTGCAGCCAGCCGGCCAGGCCGGTGGCCGGGCGCTCGCCATCGGGGCCGTGGTTCTCGCGGAAGGCGCTGTACGAATCCACCTGTTGGCGCGTGCCCTTGCGCAGGATCAGGTCGGCCACGGTCCAGTCCACGCCCGGGTGCAGCGCGGCGCCATCGCTGCCCTGCACGCAATGGTCGGGCCACAGCGTCTGCGGCTGCGCGTGCAGGAGGATGGTCTCGAACGGACGCTTGCCGGGGTGCTGGCTGGCGAAGGAGGCGTGGCCGGCCGGGTGCCAGTCCTGGGTGGCCACCACCGTGCGGTAGCGGCGCTGTGCCAGCAGTCCGGCAATCGGTGCCACCAGCGCATCGCCCTGGTCGCAGGCCAGCGCGCCACCGGGCATGAAGTCCGGCTGCAGGTCGATCACCAGCAGGGCGACATCGGCGGGCAGGGCGGTCATGGCAGATCCACTACATCACAAGGGGGCGACCAGCGTGGCCGCCCCGGCGGCGCAGGTCAATCGCCCTGCGGCGTCTCAGCGTCCTGCCCGTAGTACAGCAGGCCGATCCTGATCCGCTCCCGGCCGTTCTCGCGGCGATGGCGGTTGGCATCGCGCAGCGAGTACACGCAGCCGCAGTATTCCTGCTGGTAGAACTGCTCGCGCTTGCTGATCTCGATCATGCGGCTGGCACCGCCACCCTTGCGCCAGTTGTAGTCCCAGTACTGCAGGCCTTCATAGCGCGATGCGGCGCGGATGCCGCAGTCGTTGATCTGCGTCATGTTCTTCCAGCGCGAGATGCCCAGCGACGAGCTGATGGTGTCGTAGCCGTGTTCATGCGCGTACAGCGCGGTGCGCTCGAAACGCATGTCGAAGCACATCGTGCAGCGGATACCGCGCTCGGGCTCGTTCTCCATGCCACGCGCACGGCTGAACCAGTTGTCGGTGTCGTAGTCGCAATCGATGAAGGGAATGCCGTGCTGCTCGGCGAAGCGGATGTTCTCCTGCTTGCGCAGCTCGTACTCCTTCACCGGGTGGATGTTGGGGTTGTAGAAGAAGATCGCGTAGTCGATCCCGGAGGCGGTGATCGCCTCCATCACTTCGCCCGAACAGGGCGCGCAGCACGAATGCAGCAGCAGGCGCTTGCCGTCGGCGGGCAGGGTCAGGGTGGGGCGTTGGAGATCGGTCATCGTCAGGTACCGCATGGACCGCCGGCAGCGACGGTGGCCCATGCATCAGCGCGTGGGTGGAACAGGGCGGGCCGGATACCGTGAAAAGGACGCGCGCGGCCGCGCTGCCTGCACGCGCAGGACAACGGCGGCCCCGGCACCCTCCCCGCGGAGAGTCCAGGTCGAATCAGGGGACGGTCGTGTCCCCCGGCCGTGGCCGGTATTCGGGCTGATGGACACGGGCCGCAGCCCACCTACTACCTGCCGCTTCCCAGGCATGTGCCCAGTGCTGTTGGCAGGATTCGTTTCCATTCACCGCTGCGGGGCAGCTCCGGAATGGGCGCGCGAGGCGCCTTCACCGGATTCCCGTTTAAATCCATCCCGTTATCGAAACGTCGGGAAGGATACCTTCGGCGTGTGCACGGTGAACCCGTTGGCGGCGATGGTCAAGGTCCGCAGGGTGCAACCGTGCGGGCCCGTGGCGCATCCATGCTGCAGGACCGCTTGGAACCCTGCCCATGGACAGTCTTGCCGCAACGCACCCACACGCCCGCACCGGGCATCCAACTGCCCCGACCCGTGCCAGGCGGCGCTGCCTGCCCGTATGGGCGATGGGGCTGCTCTGCCTTTCCGGATGGGCCCATGCACTGCCTTCACCTGGCCCGGCATGTGCATTGGCCACTGCGCCCGGTGAAACCGTCATCGATGTTCCGTTCGAGGTTGTCGATGGGCGCATCTACCTGCAGGTGCAGGTCAATGACGCAGGTACGTTCCGCTTCGCCGTCGATACCGGTGCGAGTGGTGTGGCACGTGCCGATACCCGCCTGGTGCGCGCGCTGAATCTGCCAATGGGGGGCACCGCCTCTCATTCCGATGGCGTGCGCACCGCCGATGCCGCTACGGTCCGCTTCGATGCGCTCGCCCTTGGTGGCGTGCGCCGCCAGGACGTGGTGGCGATCACCCGCGACTACAACGCCCGACAGTCCGAGGCCGCCGCCTTCGATGGGATCCTGGCGCGCGATTTCTTCGACGATGGCCTGCTGCTGCTCGACTTCCCACGCAAGCGGCTGCGCTTTCGCCGCGACCATCGATTGCTGCCGGGGCAGCCGGGCACGCTGGCTTACACGCGGGCCTTCCGCATTCCGGTGCAGATCGGCACGGTTACGACCGAAGCACAGTTGGATACCGGCGCAAACGTGGCGCTGGTGCTGCCTGCTGCACTCCATGAGCGTGCAGCCAGCGGCACGGTTGTCGCGGGCGAACCACTGGCCCTCAGCCACGGCCGGATCCAGAGCGGCCGGGCACGGCTGGACGTGCCGCTGGTGGTCGGTGGCCTGACGCTTCGCAATCTCGACGTGCGCGTCTCTGATCACTACCCGGAGGCGGTGATCGGCGCGCACGCACTGCAGGACGCGGTGGTGCTGATCGATGCGGGCAGCAAGCGCGTGGCGCTCTGTCCGCAGCAGCGTTGATTGCCGGCCGGGCCTGAGCGGTGGATCCACGCCGTGCGTGGATGCCTCGGTTTCATGCTGCCGCCATGTACCGCTGGAGGCGGCCAGTGGCGCTTCCGTGGGCGGGTTCTCAGGCGGTGAGAAGGCTTCGCGTCATACTGCATCCGTAGCGTCGGATGGCATCTCGGGCACAGTCAGCGGGGGCAGGATAGTGGCGGACAAGTACTGCGATCTGGTCATGAAAGGCGGCATCACCAGCGGCATCGTGTACCCCAATGCGGTACTGGCGCTGGCCCGCGAGTATCGCTTCAAGAGCATCGGCGGCACCTCGGCCGGCGCCATCGCCGCGGCGGTGGCGGCTGCGGCGGCCTGCGGTGATCGCCGCCAGCAGGCCGGTGAGCACCTGCCCGGCGACGCGGGCTATGGCGGCTTGTCGGCGGTGTCGACGCAGCTGTCGCGGCGCGGTTTCATCTACAGCCTGTTCCAGCCGGCGCGCGGTGCGCGTGCGGCGTATCGGCTGCTGGTGGTGCTGACCGGCAATGCCAGCCTGCCGCATAAGCTGCTGTGCCTGGCCATCGCGGTGTTCGAGATCGCGCCGCTTGAGGTGCTGGTGTCGCTGGCGTTGCTGCTGGGCCTGGGCTGGTGGGGCGGCGGCTGGAGCGGCGTGGCCGCCACGTTGCTGCCGTCGCTGCTGTGCGCCTACGGTGCGGGCGTTGCCGGTGCCGCGCTGCGGGTCGCGCGGGTGGCACGGCGCAACCTGCTGGGCCTGTGCAGCGGTCTCGGCCGCGATGCGCGCAAGCCGGCATTGACCGAGTGGTTGCACACGTGCCTGCAGCAATTGTCCGGCAAGCCGCTGGATGCCCCGCTGACCTTCGCGGACCTGCACGACGCACCGCGCTATGCCGGCGAACCGGACAGCCCGCATGCGATCAGCCTGCAGATGATCACCACCTGCGTGTCGCACAACGAGCCGCGCACGCTGCCGCTGGGTGGCGCGCAGTTCTGGTTCCTGCGCGAGGAGTTCGAGCAGCTGTTCCCGGCCAGCGTGGTGCAGTGGCTGGTGACGCAGGCCGGACCGCCGCTGGACGTGGAGGGACGACAGTACTACCACCTGCCGCCGGGCCCGCAGCTGCCGGTGCTGGTGGCCACGCGCATGAGCCTGAGCTTCCCGCTGCTGATCAGCGCCGTGCCGCTGCACGAACCTTCGCGCCGCGAGCGTCGCTGCGAGCCGACTGCGCCGGCGGCCGACCCCGAGCACAACGTGGCCGACAGCATGGAAGGGCTGACCAGCGCCGGGCAGGCCTGCGGCCCGGTGATCACCGCCTTCCGCATCTGCTGGTTCTCCGATGGCGGCATCAGCAGCAACTTCCCGATCCACCTCTTCGACGCGGCCCTGCCGCGTTGGCCGACCTTTGCCATCAACCTGGTCTACCCGCAGCACGCCGACGACGTGAGTCATGGCAGCAGCGGCCGCCAGGCGCTGGAACATGCGGTGTTCCTGCCGACCGAGAACCGGCATGGCTGGCAGCGCACCTACCAGTCGATCGCCACGCCGCTGGCCGCTGCCGAACTGGGTCGTTTCCTGTTCGCGGTGGTGGCGACCATGCAGAACTGGCGCGATCTGCTGCAGGCGCGCGCACCGGGTTACCGCGACCGCATCGTGCATGTCAGCCTGCAGGGCGACGAAGGTGGCATGAACCTGGACATGCCGCAGGAGGTGCTGACCCGCATCGCCGACAAGGGCAGCCTGGCCGGTGCGCGCTTCTGCTCGTTCTCGTTCGAGAACCACTACTGGATCCGCTGGCGCAACCTGGCCTCGGCCTACCAGCGCTACACGCTGGAGGTAGCGCGCACCGATGACCCGGCGCAGCAGGTGCTGGCCTACCGCGCGGCGTACTCGATGGTTGCCCGCGGTGAACCGACCCCGCCGTCGTACAAGCTGGGCTCGGAAGACAAGCGGCTGGCCTCGCAGCAGCTGTGGGGGGTGATGGTCGAGCAGGGTCGCACCTGGGAGGACCTGGGCCCGGACCTCACTGACGGCGCACCGCGTCCGCTGCCGCAGATGAAGGTGACGCCGATCTACTGAGCCGGTCCTCGGTAGATCCACGCCATGCGTGGATGCATCCCGAATCGGGGTCAGATCCGTTCTCCTACGGAAAACGGATCTGACCCCTGCGTTGCCTCATCGCCACGGCTCCACCACCGCATCGCCCTGCAACGGCGCATACAACGGCAACGCCAGCTCCTGCTTCACCCAGCCCGGATTGAGCGCGCGCAGGCCGGCGAGGTATTCCCGGGCCAGCGCGGTATCACCCTGCCGCATGGCCAGGCGCGCAGCACGCGCCCAGGTGCGGTCCCAGCCGTGGGCCAGTGACAACGACGTTGCCAGCGCCGCGCGCGCACCCGCCACATCACCTGTCTGCCAACGTTCCTCCGCGCGGATGATCGCCTCGTTGGACAGACGCATGTCGTACAGCTCGCGCAGCCTCGCCACCGCATGTGGGTCGGCGTCCACGCGCAGGTCGGTGTCCTGCCAGTCGCCCCCGGGCGTACGCACCAGCAGCGCCGCCGACCACTGTCCGCTGCGTTGACCACCCGCTGCCTGACCCGCTTCCAGCGCCGCCAACAAGCGCGCGGCCAGCGGCCCACGTGAGGTGGCGAAGACGCGTTGCATCGTGGCCAGCACCTCCGGCCCGGCCAGCCCATTGCCCTGCACGCTCAGCATCCCCTCACCCTGCGCACCTGCCCAATCCGCTTGTTGCGCGGTAGCGCCGGTGTACTGCGCATTGCCGCCGCGTGCGCTGACCAGTCCGACCTGTCGTTCGGCAAGCGTGGTGCCATCGAAGTTGCCGTCTTCATCCAGCAGCTGCTTCAGCACCTGCGCAGGCGTGCGTCCTTTGGCCAGCAGCTCAAGGCCTTTGGAGCCATAGGTCGGGTTGGTCTCGAACTGGCTGGCGACCGCGTCCACCTTCGCCTGTGCCCACGGCACCCCCACGCCCCCGACTGCCAGATTGTGCGTAGCCACCGCCACCCCGCAGTCGCCGGCCTCATTGCAGGCCGCAATCGAAAAGGTCGCCCACGCCGGCGCGGCGGTGGCAGCAAGCAGCAGGGCCAGGCAAGAGCGCAGCAAGGACATGGGGTGTCTCCAGGGCGGGCATTGCAATGGGATGCAGCCTACGCACGAAAGGTTTAGTAGATCCACGCCATGCGTGGATGGAACCCCATCGGAATCGAATATTTCGAACATTCATCGAAGAGCATCCACGCATGGCGTGGATCTACCGTGTCGACCAAGGTCGACACCCACCAAGAGCAGCGTGCCGACCAACGGTCAGCACCCACCAACAGCAGCGGGAAACTGTCGAAGGCGGGGTGGGTCCGGTTGCGGGGGTGTCCGCGGCATGGATGCCGCGGCCAAGCCCCCAAGGACGGGTTTACGGCGTCCCCCGCAACCGGATCCACCCCGCCATCCCACGGAAAGCCCGCTGTTGCTTTTGCTGTTGCCTTGGATTGAAGCAGGTGCAGGGCGCAGCCCTGCCGAACCAACCCTATCGCCCCGGCAACTGCGCGAACGCGCGCTGCATGCAGTCCTCGCGCGGGCACACCCGGCAACCTGGCCCGATCGACACCGAATTGCCCGGGCTCTGCACGTCCAACCCCAGTGAATACACCAGCCGTTCGGCATGCTGCAGATCGCAGCCCAGCGCCACGGCGAAGGTCTTGCGCGGCTGCCCATGTCCGACCGGCCCGCTGCTGACCTGCCGCGCCAGCCAGAAATGGCGTCGCCCGTCGGGCATGCGCGCGGTCTGGGTCAGGATGCGGCCGGGCTGGTTGAACGCCTCGTAGACGATCCACAGCGGGCACGAACCACCCACCTGCGAGAAATGGAAATCGGTGGCCGAATGACGCTTTGACACATTGCCGGCGCGGTCCACGCGGATGAAGAAGAACGGCAGCCCGGGCGCGCTGCGCCGTGCCAGCGTGCTCAGCCGATGGCAGACCGCTTCGAAGCCCACACCGAACTGATGCGCCAGCAGTTCGATGTCGTAGCTGCTGGCTTCGGCCGCCCGCAGGAAGCGCATGTACGGCATCACCAACGCACCGGCGAAGTAATTCGACAAGCCAATCCGCGCCTGCGCGATGCGTGCCTCATCGGTGAAGCCGGCGCGTGCCACCACCGCATCGATCTGCGGCAGGTAGCCGTGCAGGGCCAGCTCGGCCGCCATCTGGAACGCCTGCTGGCCCGGCTCCAGGTAGTCCGGCAGCCACAACCGGCGCGTGCCGGCGTCGTACTGGCGCTTTTCGCGCCCGGCCTGCAGCGCGGCCACTTCCACCAGCACGCCATGGCGGTCGGCCAGCAGCTGGCGCAACCGGGGTGCCACATGCCCGGGCGACAACCCCCACTCGGCGAACAGGCGCTCGGCCAGTTCGTCCAGCTCGGGGATGTGGTTGTGCATGCGGTTGAAGAACTCGCGCACCTGGTCACCGGCAGGCAGAGTGCTGCCGGCACCCGGCTCGCCCAGCTGGAATTCCAGGGCGGCGGCATGTTCGCGCAGGGCCAGGTGGCGGCGGTGCAGGTCCAGCAGGGCGCGGCTGACCTGCGGCAGGTTGCCGGCCAGGGCGCGCAGCTCGGTGGCGCTCACCTCGGCCAGGCCCAGGTCGCGGAGGGTCTCGCCCAGTGCCTCCTGCAGCGCGGCGGGCTCATCTTCGTCGAACAGTGAGGAAACATCGCCCAATACCTCACCCAGCTTTTTCTGCACCGCCGGCGTCAGCGGGCGCTTGTTGCGCTCGATCTGGTTCAGGTAGCTGGCCGACAGCCCCAGCGCCCGTGCCAGGTCGGCCTGGCTGTAGCCGCGCTGCTCGCGCAGGCGCAGCAGGCGGAGGCCAAGTTGCCGCTGGGTGGCTGAATAATTCACAGAATTAACATGAATCGTCTGGCGTGTTGGCCAGATTAAGCGGATTCAGCCCGGAAATCGAGGTGGGTGCTGTGAATAATGCCAAGCATCTTTCGAGCCCGTGGGATTGTCGTCATGACTGTTGCAGCGCCCCGTATCCGCATGCTGATCGATGGCCAGTTCATCGAATCGGCCACCTCCCACTGGCAGGACGTGATCAATCCGGCCACCCAGGACGTGCTGGCCAAGGTGCCGTTCGCCACCACCGGCGAAGTGGACGCCGCCGTCGCCGCCGCCAAGGAAGCTTTCAAGACCTGGCGCAAGACCCCGATCGGCACCCGCGCGCGCATCTTCCTGAAGTACCAGCAGCTGATCCGCGAGAACATGAGCGAGCTGGCCCATATCCTTACCGCCGAACAGGGCAAGACCCTGCCGGATGCCGAAGGCGATGTGTTCCGCGGCCTGGAAGTGGTCGAGCACGCTGCCGCCATCGGCAACCTGCAGCTGGGCGAGCTGGCCAACAACGTGGCCAATGGCGTGGATACCTACACGATCATGCAGCCGCTGGGCGTGTGCGCCGGCATCACCCCGTTCAACTTCCCGGCGATGATCCCGCTGTGGATGTTCCCGATGGCCATTGCCACCGGCAACACCTTCATCCTCAAGCCGTCCGAGCAGGACCCGATGGTGACCATGCGCCTGGTCGAACTGGCGCTGGAAGCCGGCATTCCGAAGGGCGTGCTGAACGTCGTCCATGGTGGCGAGGAAGTGGTCAACGCGATCTGCGACCACCCGGACATCAAGGCTGTGTCGTTCGTCGGTTCCACCCGCGTCGGCACCCACGTCTACAACCGTGCCTCGCTGGCCGGCAAGCGCGTGCAGTGCATGATGGGCGCCAAGAACCACGCCGTGGTGCTGCCGGACGCCAACAAGGAACAGACCCTCAACGCGATGGTCGGCGCCGCCTTCGGTGCGGCGGGCCAGCGCTGCATGGCCGCCTCCACGCTGGTGCTGGTCGGTGAAGCGCGCGGCTGGGTGCAGGACCTGGTGGCCAAGGCCCAGACCCTGAAGGTCAGCGCCGGCACCGTGTCCGGCACCGACGTCGGCCCGGTCATTTCCTGCAGCGCGCGCGAGCGCGTGGAAGGCCTGATCGCCTCGGGCGTGGAGCAGGGCGCCAAGCTGGTGCTGGACGGCCGCAAGCCGCAGGTCGATGGCTTTGAGAAGGGCAACTTCGTTGGCCCGACCATCTTTGCCGGTGTCACCACCGACATGCGCATCTACCAGGAAGAAATCTTCGGGCCGGTGCTGGTCATCCTCGAAGCGGAAACGCTGGAAGAGGCCATTGCGATGGTCAACAGCAACCCGAACGGCAACGGCACCGCACTGTTCACCCAGTCCGGCGCTGCCGCGCGCAAGTTCCAGGAAGACATCGACGTCGGCCAGGTCGGCATCAACGTGCCGATCCCGGTGCCGGTGCCGCTGTTCTCGTTCACCGGTTCGCGCGCGTCCAAGCTGGGCGACCTGGGCCCGTACGGCAAGCAGGTGGTGCTGTTCTACACCCAGACCAAGACGGTCACCGCACGCTGGTTCGATGACGAGACGCTGAGCCACGGCGTCAACACCACGATCAGCCTGAAGTAACGGCAGGAGCAGCCATGAGCCACTCGATGACGACGGAACTGGACGAAGCACAGCAGGCGTACCGCGAGGCGGCGCGCGACTTCGCACTGGCCGAACTGGCGCCGCACGCCGCGCGATGGGATGCGGAGGGCATCTTTCCGCGCGAGGCGATCGCCAAGGCCGGTGAACTGGGCTTCTGCGGTCTGTACATGGACCCGGAAGTGGGCGGCAGCGGCCTGAGCCGACTGGACGCCGCCGTCGTCATCGAGGAGCTCGCCAACGTCGATCCGTCGACCGCGGCGTACATCAGCATCCACAACATGGCCTCGTGGATGGTGTCCAAGTGGGGCCAGCCGGCACTGCGCGATGCGTGGGGCACTGACCTGTCCTCGGGCAACAAGCTGGCCTCGTACTGCCTGACCGAACCGGGTGCCGGTTCCGATGCGGCCTCGCTGAAGACCACCGCCGTGCGCGATGGCGATTTCTATGTGCTGAACGGCTCCAAGGCCTTCATCTCCGGTGCCGGTGCCACCGAGCTGCTGGTGGTGATGGCACGTACCGGCGGTGCCGGTGCCGGTGGTGTCAGCGCCATTGCAGTGCCGTCGGACCTGCCGGGCATCAGCTTCGGCCGCAAGGAAGAGAAGATGGGCTGGAACAGCCAGCCCACCCGCGGCATCACCTTCGAAAACGTCCGCGTGCCGGTCAGCCACCTTCTGGGAGAGGAAGGCGGCGGCTTCAAGCTGGCGATGAAGGGGCTGGACGGCGGCCGCATCAACATCGCTGCCTGCTCGCTGGGTGCCGCGCAGGGCGCGCTGGATGCCGCACGCCGCTACATGGGCGAGCGCCGCCAGTTCGGCAAGGCGCTGGCCGAATTCCAGGCGCTGCAGTTCAAGCTGGCCGACATGGCCATCGAACTGGTCGCCGCGCGGCAGATGGTGCATTCGGCCGCGCGCAAGCTCGACGCCGGTGCCAGCGATGCCAACGTGTGGTGCGCGATGGCCAAGCGCTTCGCCACCGATGCCGGCTTCAAGATCTGCAACGAAGCGCTGCAGATCCACGGTGGCTACGGCTACATCCGCGAATACCCGATCGAGCGCCTGCTGCGCGACAGCCGCGTGCACCAGATCCTGGAAGGCACCAACGAGATCATGCGGGTGATCGTTGCCCGCCACCTGCTCAACACCGAAGAGGAACTGCGATGAAGGATTGGCGTACCCAGGAGCACGTGGGTCTGAAGGTCGAGGTCGATGGCCACACCGCCGTAGTCACCCTGCACAACCCGCCGGCGCACACCTGGACCGTGCACAGCCTGTCGGCGCTGCGCGACCTGGTGGGCGCGCTCAACGCGGACCGCGAGATCTACGCGCTGGTGATCACCGGTGACGGCGAGAAGTTCTTCTCCGCCGGTGCCGACCTCAACCAGTTCGCCTCCGGCGACAAGGCCGCTGCACGTGAAGCCGCACGCCGCTTCGGTGAAGCCTTCGAAGCGCTGTCCGCTTTCCGTGGCGTGTCGATCGCTGCGATCAACGGCTACGCCATGGGCGGTGGCCTGGAATGCGCACTGGCCTGCGACCTGCGGATCATCGAAGACCATGCCCAGGTCGCGCTGCCGGAGGCCACCGTCGGCCTGCTGCCGTGCGCCGGTGGCACCCAGAACCTGCCGCGCCTGGTCGGTGAGGGCTGGGCCAAGCGCATGATCCTGCTGGGTGAGCGCATCAACGCCGAGACCGCGCTGCGCATTGGCCTGGCCGAAGAAAAGGTCGGCAAGGGCGAAGCCAAGGCACTGGCCCTGGAATGGGCGAAGAAGGCCGGCAAGCAGAGCCCGACCAGCATCGCCGCCTGCAAGACCCTGGTGCAGTCCACCCGCACCGGCACCCACGCCTCGGCACTGGTGGCCGAGCGTGAAGCCTTCGTCGACCTGTTCGACACCGCCGACCAGGTCGAGGGCGTGACTGCCTTCCTGGAAAAGCGCGCCGCGCAGTGGAAGAACGCATGAGCACCGACACCGCTGCCGACGACGCACCGGTGCTGTTCGAAGAGCGCGTGGCCGGCAACGGCGCGCGCATCGGCATCGCAACGCTCAACGCGCCGCGTACGCTCAACGGTTTCTCGCTGCCGATGGCACACCTGCTGCTGAAGCAGTTGAATGCCTGGGCCGACGACGACGGCATCGCCATGGTGGTGCTGCAGGGCGCCGGTGAAAAAGCATTCTGTGCCGGCGGTGACCTGCACAGCCTGTACAAGAGCATGGTTGCCTTCCGCGAAGATGGCCGCCGCGACATCCGCGAGAACGACTACGCAGCGGAGTTCTTCGACGTCGAGTACCGCGTCGACTACCTCATCCACACCTACGCCAAGCCGATCCTGTGCTGGGGTCACGGCATCGTGATGGGCGGCGGCATCGGCCTGATGTCCGGTGCCAGCCACCGCGTGGTCAGCGAACGTTCCAAGCTGGCCTTCCCGGAAATCACCGTTGGCCTGTTCCCCGATGTCGGTGGCAGCTGGCTGCTGCCGCGCGTGCCGGGCAAGGGCGGCCTGTTCCTGGCCCTGACCGGCGCACTGCTCAACCCGGGCGATGCCATCTATGCCGGCCTGGCCGATGTGCACGTGACCGAAGAACGCCGCAGCGCGGTGTTCGACGCGCTGCTGCAGGTGGCCTGGTCGGGCGATGCCGCACACAACCACGAACGCCTGACCCATCTGCTGCAGTCGCACGCCAGCGACGCCGCCACCGGCCCGTTGCTGGCCCATGCGGCGCAGGTCGAGGCGCTGTGCGAAGGCGATGACCTGCAGGCCATCGTGGCGCGCATTGCCGGCCTGCAGACCGACGATGCCTGGCTGCAGGCCGCACAGAAGACCCTCGCCGCCGGTGCGCCCGGCTCGGCGCGGCTGGCCTTCGAACTGCAGCGCCGCAGCGCCGGCCAGGACCTGGCCAGCGTCTACCGGCTGGAGTACATCACCGCGCTGCACTGCGCCGCCCACGGCGATTTCGCCGAAGGCATCCGCGCGCTGCTGATCGACAAGGACCGCAACCCGCAGTGGAACCCGGCCACGCTGGCCGAGGCCACCGCCGAGTGGGCCGATACGTTCTTCGCTTCGCCCTGGGCCGATGCCGCGCATCCGCTGGCCGACCTGGGCACCCCCGTCGCTGAAAGGAGCCTGGCATGAGCCGCATTGCATTCATTGGGTTGGGCAACATGGGTGGCCCGATGGCCGCCAATCTGGTCAAGAACGGCCACACCGTGCGCGTGTTCGATCTGGTCCCGGCCGCGGTGCAGGCGGCCGTCGATGCCGGCGCCAGCGCGGCTGCGTCGGCGCGTGAAACCCTGGCCGACGCCGAAGTGGTGATCTCGATGCTGCCGGCCAGCCGCCATGTCGAAGGCGTGTACCTGGGCGATGACGGCATCCTCGCCGCGATTCCGGCCGGTGCACTGGTCATCGACTGCAGCACCATTGCCCCGGCGAGCGCGCGCAAGGTTTCCGAAGCCGCGGCCGCGCGTGGCCTGCAGATGATCGACGCGCCGGTGTCCGGCGGTACCGCCGGTGCCCAGGCCGGCACCCTGACCTTCATCGTCGGTGGTGAAGAGGACGCGCTGGAACGCGCGCGCCCGGTGCTGCAGGCGATGGGCAAGAACATCTTCCACGTGGGCGCCAGTGGTGCCGGCCAGGTTGCCAAGCTGTGCAACAACATGGCGCTGGGCGTGATCATGGCGGTGACCGGCGAAGCCATCGCGCTCGGCGTGGCGCACGGGCTGGACCCGAAGGTGCTGTCGCAGATGATGGCGGTCAGCACCGGCCGCAGCTGGGCCACCGAAGTGTGCAACCCGTGGCCGGGCGTGCTGGAGAACGCGCCTGCGTCGCGCGGCTACAGCGGCGGTTTCGGCAGCGACCTGATGCTGAAGGACATGGGCCTGGCGGTGGAAGCGGCGATGAGTGTCGGTGCCTCGATCCCGCTGGGCGAAGTGGCCCGCAACCTGTATTCGATGAACCACCAGGCCGGCCGCGGCAAGCTGGATTTCTCCAGCGTCGTGCAGCTGATCACCAGCGACCAGTAACTGGTCGCTGGTCCGCGCATTCCACCTTATCCCCGCGCCGTTGGCGCGCCCCCTTGAACAACAAGGGGGCTCTTCTCCAGAAGGAAGGGGGCTCTTCTCCAGAAGGATGGATGCGCGCCGCAGCGAATGCGTCCCCGGCCACGTGCCGGGGCCCACCCGAGGTGGGATGGGCGGATGCCCGGTTTCGACCGGCATCCGCCCATTTTTTTGCCCCGCGCGGGTAGTGCCGGCCGCTGGCCGGCATCACCCCATCAGGCAACGATCAGCGTCACGTCGATATTGCCGCGGGTGGCATTCGAGTACGGGCACACGATGTGCGCCTTCTGCACCAGCTCTTCCACCTGCTCGCGCGGCACGCCCGGCACGTTGATGGTCAGCTCGGCTTCGATGCCGAAACCGGTCGGGATCTGGCCGATGCCGACCTTGCCGGTCACGGTGGTGTCGGCTGGCAGCGCGACCTTGGCCTGGCCGGCCACGAACTTCAGCGCGCCCAGGAAGCAGGCCGAGTAGCCAGCGGCGAACAGCTGCTCCGGGTTGGTGCCCGGGCCGCCGGCGCCGCCCAGCTCGCGCGGGGTCGACAGCTGGATGTCCAGCACGTTGTCGGAGGAGACGGAACGGCCTTCACGGCCGCCGGTGGAGGTGGCCTGGGCGGTGTACAGAACCTTTTCGATGGACATCGGGATGCTCCTGGTCGGTGGGTGGGTGGTGCGTTGGAGCTTACTTTGCCCGGTTTCCGCGTACGTTGGGTTGCAATGCGTACGAAAAACTTGATCGATCGTCCTGGCGACCTAGATCGTCCATTCGCGGTCGGTGGTGAACATGATGGTCAGCCAGCGGTCCGGTGAGGCCTCGCCCAGCGCATCTCCGATCTCGTCGCGCAGCTGATCCCATTCCACCAAGGGCCGCGGCGGGTCGTTTTCCGGCACCACGAAGAACAGCTCGATCTGCTCGCCACGCCCCACCTGCGCCACGTAGCTGCGGTGCTCGACGAAGCCGTGCTTGGCCACGATCGCGCGTGCCACCGCATCCACGTGCGCCTGCAGTTCCGGTGGGGTGACCAGCAGGATGCCGGCCAGCGCCCGGCGCACGGTACCGAGCGGGGCGATCATCACCAGCACGCAGACGAAGGCGAGGATGGCCGGGTCGATGTACGGCCCGATCCACGCCAGCGAGGTGCCCTGCACCAGCACGCCGCCGAGGAAGGCCAGCAGGTAGCAGGCCGACATGCTGGCCGCGATCACCCAGTTCTTCGCGTCCAACGCGATGAATTCCGAGCCGATGCGGCGGTTGGCGCGCAGGATGAACCAGGCCAGCGCACCTTCGCCCACGATCGACAGCCCGGCGAAGGCAATGGCCGGGCCCAGCGCGATATGGCGGCCACCGGACATCAACGCATCCACCGCATTGACCAGGGCATACAGCGCCGCGCCGATCATCAGCGTGCCGCTCACCCCCAGCACGATCGGCTCCAGATGCCAGAAGCCCATGGTGAAGCGCTGGTTGAGCCGCGACTGCAGCGCATCGGTCTGCGTGGACAGCGCGATCAACCGCGCCACCAGCAGCGACAGCCAGGTCATCACCACGTCGATCAGGCCATAGATGCCGTCGAAGATGATCAACGACGAATTGGCGAGCAGGCCGAACACCACGGCCGCCGCGGCCAGCAGCAGCGAAGCGGCGATCGACAGGCGAAGCACGCCCTGTTCGGTGGCAGGGTCGAAGAACTGCGGGCGGTGGGTGGCCATGGCCCGATTGTAGAGCGGCGCCATGCTTCACTGCCGTTGCGGCCTGCCGACGCTGTCCCTGGGCAGCCCTGTGCCGTAGACTGCCTCCCTCCCACGTACCGACGCCCGCCTGCAGTGATCACGCCACCCTGACCCTTGCCGTACATCGGCAGCCGGCCCGCCCGGCTCAGGAACCCGTGTCTTTCCACTGCAGCGCCATGCGGCCACGCCCGCCTGCGCGCGGAGTTTTCCCATGCAAACGTCCTACCCCCTGCGCCAGCAATGGCTCGGTAACATCCGTGGCGACCTGCTCTCCGGCATCGTCGTCGCCCTGGCCCTGATTCCCGAGGCCATCGCGTTCTCGCTCATCGCCGGCGTCGACCCCAAGGTCGGCCTGTATGCCGCGTTCTCCATTGCCGTCATCACCGCCATCGCTGGCGGCCGCCCCGGCATGATCTCCGCCGCCACCGGTGCAATGGCGCTGGTGATGGTCGACCTGGTCAAGGACCATGGCCTGCAGTACCTGTTCGCTGCCAGCATCCTGGCGGGCCTGCTGCAGGTGCTCGCGGGCGTGTTCAAGCTGGGCTCGTTGATGCGCTTCGTCTCGCGCTCGGTCATCACCGGCTTCGTCAACGCGCTGGCGATCCTGATCTTCCTGGCACAGATGCCCGAGCTGATCGGCCGCGGCCCGACGGTGTACGTGCTGTGCGCCGCCGCGCTGGCGATCATCTACCTGCTGCCACGCATCACCCGCGCGGTGCCGTCGCCTCTGGTGGCCATCGTCGTACTCACTGCCGTGGTGATCGGCTTCGGCGTGGAGGTGCGCAGCGTCGGCGACATGGGCCAGCTGCCCGACAGCCTGCCGCATTTCCTGCTGCCCGACGTGCCGCTCACCTGGGAGACGCTGCGCATCCTGCTGCCGGTGTCGGCCACGCTGGCGGTGGTCGGCCTGCTCGAATCGATGATGACCCTGCAGATCGTCGAGGACATCACCGAGACGCCCAGCGAGCGCAACCGCGAATGCGTCGGCCAGGGCGTGGCGAACACGGTCACCGGCTTCCTCGGCGGCATGGCCGGCTGCGCGATGATCGGCCAGTCGGTGATCAACGTGACCTCCGGTGGCCGCGGCCGCCTGTCCTGCCTGGTGGCCGGCGTGGTCCTGCTGGTGCTGGTGGTGTATGGCAGCGACCTGGTGCGGCAGATCCCGATGGCCGCGCTGGTGGCGGTGATGATCATGGTCAGCATCGGCACCTTCAGCTGGCGCTCGCTGCGCGACCTGCGCACGCATCCGCGCAGCTCGTCTGCGGTGATGCTGCTGACCGTGGTGGTCACCGTGGCCACCCACGATCTGGCCAAGGGCGTGCTCAGCGGTGTGCTGCTGTCGGCCCTGTTCTTCGCGCGCAAGGTTGGCCGCATGCTGGACGTGCAGCGCGAGGATGCGGGTGATACACAGGTCTACCGCGTGCGTGGACAGGTGTTCTTTGCCTCGGCGGGGCAGCTGGGAGCGGCGTTCGACTACCAGCACGTGGCGCCGAAGGTGCAGATTGATCTGCGCGATGCCCACCTGTGGGACCTGACCGCCGTGGCCGCGCTGGAGCGGGCGCAGGAAAAGCTGGCCGCGCACGGTGCCGAGGTGACGGTGGTCGGACTCAATGCGGCCAGCAAGACGTTGATCGAGCAGGTGGGTGGCGCGCGCAGCGCTCACTGATCCGGCCATGTGGCCCGGTAGCGCCGGGCCACGCCCGGCGAATGAAGCGGTCGCGGTCAGGCCTTGCCGGCCTGCACGATCAGGTGCACCCCAAGCGCCGACAGCACACGTTGCACGGTATCGAAGCGTGGGTGTGCTCCGGGGCGCAGCGCCTTGTACAGGCTCTCGCGTCCAAGACCGGAGACCTCGGCAACGCCGCCCATGCCGCGGGCGCGCGCCACTGTTCCGAGCGCCTCCTGGAAGTGGCCCGCATCACCAGCTGCCAACGCCTCGCTCAGATAGGTGGCGATTGCGATGTCATCATCTGCCGACAGCAGGCCCGTGGGCCTGTATTCCTTACGCCATCATGGCCCGCGGCCCATGCTGCTGGGTCTGCTGGTCGATCTTCTGCTGCTCGGGCTGCTGATCGCTCACCTGCAAGGCCCGCTCGCTGTTCTCCTGCACGCTCTGGCGCATCGCGTCAGCGGTCGATACCGGCGCGGTATTGCGGTTCAACGCGCTTTCGTCGTGCAGTGCATTGGCCTGCACCGCGCGCGCCATCGAGCCATCCTGGTTCAGCTCAACGCGATCAACCCGGTACAGGCCGGCGCGCGCAGCTTCCACGGTAAGCGCAGCGGCCAGCTTCTCGCTGTGCTCGCCGGAGGGCAGGCCACGCGCTTCCTCGGCGAACTTCACCTGCACCAGGGTCTCGGTGTACAGCCAGTTCTGCGGGCTGCGCGGGTCGGACATCGGGTACACCGTCTCGCGCGCTGGCTCGGCCGCTGCCTGCTGTTCCGGGGTGTTGCCCTGTCCCTGCGCACGCTGCTGCACTTCATTGGCCAGCGCCTGGCGGGTCTCCGCATCGGCGATGCCAGTCGCAGGCAGGCCATGCTGCTGCTGGAAGGTGTTGATCGCGTGGCGGCTGCCGCTGCCCAGATAGCCGTCGCTGCTGATGGCCTGGCCCTTGGCGTCGGTCAGCCCCAGCGCGGCCAGGTTGCCCTGCAGTTCGCGCGCGTCACGGTCGATCGCGGCCAGCGTGGCTGGGCCCGCCTTGCCGTCCACCGGGTCGAGATTGTGCTCGCGCTGGAAGTCTTCCACCGCCTTGCGGGTAGTGGCATCGAAGCGCCGGTCCGGATTCAGCGTCTGCTGGCCGTCAGCACTGGCATGGCCCAGCGTGACCAGGTTGCTTTCCAGCTTCAGCACGTCACGGCCGCTGGACCCTTCCTTCAACGTCTGCGAACCGGCCTGCTGGCGCGGTGCGCCGATCTGGCCCAGCGCCACCTGGATATCGGCGTCGTTGTGCTCACCGGCAGGCGAGTAGTCGCGGCTGCTGACCTTGGCATGGGCGCGGTCCATTGCGTCCTTGTTGTTGGCATACGCGTCCTCGTAGCGCACGGCGATGTCGCCGGCCTTGGGCGCATCGAAGTACTGGTAGGTTTCGCGGATCTGCCCGGCCTTGGCGCGCAGCGCCTCGTAGTCACCGCCGTCTTCCAGCACTTTCTGCAGCTTGGGCAGCTGGCTGGGCAACTGGTTGGCGGTCTTGGCGATCAGGCTGATGGCTTCGAAGCGGTTTTCCTCGGCGATGCCGCTGCCGTGCGCGTCCACCATCGTCATGCCGATCCGGGTGGCGTTGCGCACCTGCGGGTAGTCGATGTTGGCGTGGATCCACTGCTTGCCCTCGGCCGAACCGGCCCAGGCGTTGATGCTGTCGCGCGTGTTGGTATCGATGAACTGGATCGAGCTGCGCCCGCTCAGGCCATTGCCGTGGCTGAGCAGGTCGCGGCGCAGGTCGGCGTGGTCCTGGGTGAAGGGCAGGTTGTGCGCCTTGGCATAGCTGCTGGCCTGATCGATCACGGCGTCGACATAGGTCGTTTCGCCGGCCTTCAGTGCATGGCCGTCGATGGCGCCCAGCGCCCATTCGCCACGCTGGCCGAAGTCGACCTGGATCGCGCCCAGGCTGTAACCGCTGTTCTGCGCGACTTTGTTGACCGTGCCCCAGTGCGGTTCGGTCACGCCCTGGGTGATGCCGGCGATGGCCAGATGGTAGGAGGCGGGGCCACCTTCGGTGCCACGGCCGACGGCGAAATACACGGCGCCGGAGGTGGCATCGAGATCGTGGGTATCGATGTTGGTTGGCATGTCTTACATCCTTGTGCAGTCAGAGGGTGTGCCCCTCATGGGTCAGTCCAGCAGCTGGAGATACTTCTGCAGCTGGTCGGCACGCGCGCTCAGGCGCATCACATCGTTCAGCTCGCCCTGCAGGTTGCCGGGCTGCGAATCGTCGTAGAGCGCGGTATCCAGTTCTCCATCGCGGCTGCGCGACTGCAGCCACGCGCGCTGGGCATTCACCAGCTTGGTCTTCTTCGCGCCACTCAGCTTTGCCTGCAGCTGGCGGTAGGCCTGGTTCAGGCGCTGGTCCTGGCGCGCGCTTTCCGAGGTAAGGCAGGCGGCCTGCTCGACCGCACCCTGCGCCTTGTCACGGCAGGTGGTGAAGGTCGGGCTCAGCCCGGTGGCCGCCGGTGCTGCGGTTGCCGTGCCGATGGCCAGGGTGGCGACGGCCAGCGCGGTGGCGAGGGTCCTGCTCAAACGCTTGTGCTGCATCATCTGCTCCACACGTCCAATCCATTGCGAGCGCTGGACTATAACGGCGTCAATATTTCGTCGTCGTCAACGAATCGCGACAACTGTGACCGGTTGCCCGTCATTGCGGGTGGGCGCCGTCCGGTCTGCGTACGGCCCTCGGGCCGGGGGCGCTGCAGCGGTATCCGGGCGCCACCCGCTGCCATTCAGCCACCCGGTGTAAACTATTGATCTCACTGGCAATGCCAGTCTCCACGATCAACACCCCGATGACGTCCGCCACCGCCCGTTACGCCGATTCCCTGCGCCTGTCCGTCGCCCCCATGATGGATGGGGCGCATTCAAAGGGAAATCAGTAAGTTGCATGGGTTGCGGTGCACGAGTGGTGCACCGCGCGCTGTAGTCAGCTGGCCTTTCGCTGATCGTCCCACCAAGCGGCCACGTCTCGAACATCGAGAACTCCATTGATGGGCCTGGGCGCGTCACCCCTGGCGATCCAGTTCTGCAGGGTCTTCATGGTCATCTTCGGAAAGAACTCCTCGCGGAACTTCTCCACGGTCATCGTTGGGCCGTACTGCCCGTAGAGCAGCCAGAACGTCGAATGCTCAGCTGCGGCCATCGGCGTCCTCCTTGACTTCCACTCGCAAGGAACTGCCGTCTTTGTGGCGAACTTCGGTTGAGTGCTTTCCGTCATCCACCCAGGTTATCGCGGGCAGTAGTTCCGGGCTGGTAGCAGAGCCGTGGACGAAGTGGACCATTTCAATTCCCGTCTCCAGCTCCTCAATAAACGCAGAGAGCCGATCCGGCGGGATCAACAGCAGATCGCCGATCTTCTCAATTCGATATGTGTCAGCCATCACTCATCCCTCCATCGTTCGCCAGCGTCGAGGGCCGGATCAGCGATTCGTAGCGGCGGCGGAAGTTTCCTCGTGGTGCCGTCCGACAGAACTTCCATGCGCGGAACGAACTCAAACATCCCGCCAGGTCCGAACAGCATGTCTGTCGTGATGCGCTCGAACTCAGCATTGGTAGCCAGTGCATGGGCGAATCGCAGATGGACAGCTTGGAACATCGCGCTATCGTTCCAATCCTTGTGTCGGTTCTCCGCAGAATTCTCCAGCGCGTGGGCAAACACAATTTGCGTGAGGTCATCCTCTGGTGTCAGGGCTGACCTATCGACGTTGTTGACGTTCAATAGGTCCAGCAGAACAGACTGAGGGAGCATTGCGTCGATGTACGGCGCGCACATGAACATCTTGTCCGCGACGCCTCGCAGCTGCTCGTTGAGCTGGTTGATAACCCCGCGTGCGCCCTCAACTTCGCATTCGATAGCATCGGCTCGCCTTGCCATGAATGGGTTTCCAGTGCTGCGGAGTTTGCGAACAGCGCGCCGTGCCATCGAAACGTCCTGCTCGTAAAGATCGCGGGTGGTGGTCAGGACGCGGCAGCAGTGGCGCATGTCCACCACTGCCAACATGCAACCGCGTCGGGTACTCAGATCGTAGTTAAGCGTTGTCATGTTCGTACTCCTCCCACCAGCACTTCACTCGACGGGCCCGGTCGCGGGGCCCGCGCTTCCTCCCCTTACTCGGGAACGGATGATTGCCGCCGACGACTCGGCGCATGTCCTCGCGCAGCTCAGCCAAGTTGTTCCATTCGCAGTGGCATTGGGCCCAGGTGTGTAGCTCGACAAGAAGCGTCATCGCCGCGTCGAGATTGATGGCAGGGATCATCCCGTCATCATCGAGACCGAACTCCACCCGCAGGCGGTTTGTCAGGTTCAATGAAACGCCAGTCGCATTGAGTCGCCTCATCGCGCCCGCCTGGGACAAGCCGGACCGCAGCCCGGCGACCGCCTCTCGCAGCTGAAATTCCGGAAGAGGCATAACGCGGTTCGCGTATCGATGGCTGCGGATCAAGTGAGGCAGTTCCGCGTAGCCTGTGGCTGCTATCAGTTGCATAGGCGGGTCTCAAACACAACGGCATAGATCGACGCTCGACAGTCCTCCAGGCTTACATCGGTGCCCTTGCTAAGTGACCGAGCCATAACCATGCGCGCTAGCTTTTCCATCTGTTCCCCGACAGGCCCAGCGGGCCAGCCAGGGGGAAACCCGTCAGCCGCGCGCTGCCGTACCCTGTGCACCGGAAAGGCCAGAATGGTCGCGGTCTCGTTCACTTGCCCTCCTTTGCGATAACGATCTGCGCGGCTTCGATGGTTTTCTCCGCAAGGCACAGAAGGTGGTAGACGCCCCACATTTGATCCGTCGCCACTTGCCCGTCTTCCATGACGTAGTCCAGAAGCGCCCGCGCGCTGGTGAGGTAGTGCGATCCTTGATCCACCAAGCTGCCGCTAGGCCCTTCTTCCATGACCACATATGGGACCGCTGGAGCTTTCTTGTTCGCGCTCATGCCACGGCCCCCGCTGCCTGATACATCGCGGTTGACATGCTCAGAAGCCGCTCCATGACCACCACGCGGTCATAGTCGAACTTGACCGTCATTGCATCGTCCGACACTGCCGCTTCCCGCATCGCATCCCACATGAGCGACTGAACCTGCTCAACGAACGTCTGCGCCATTTCAAGAGCCTGAATCGCCTCTGCCCCGGCAGGAACCAGCAAGGGCATCCCGTTTACCTTCCTCTCAACGGTCATGTCAGACATTGGTGCTGTCCTCCGCCTTGCTGAGAACTTCATCGATACGAACAGCGGCCATACCTGCGTAGTCGCCCAGGACGTTGAGCGAAGCCGGGTCAACATTGCTCAGGTCTCCCTCTGCGAGTAGGTCCATGAGGGCGTGCAGGCGTTTCAGGTTCGCCTTGATCGTCGCCATCTGATCGAAGTCGAGAGTGATGGCCTTATAGGAAGCTCGATCAGCCACGGCGCACCTCCTGGAAATTGCGCACGCGATCCATCCCGAACTCCGCTGCATCGATCAGTTCGTTCAGCCCCACCCAAAGTCGATCCAGATCGTTTGGCTTAATGGCCGGATAGACAGAGCGAGCGACCTCGTCGTCCATCGAACTCTGCACATCCTGAGCAGCGATGGCGTGTCGGTGCATCAATGCCGCCAGCGAGGACGCAGCCCCGATGCAGCGGTCAACCTTGCGAAGGTGATCCGTCAATCTCGGATCGAGATTGCTATCGTCCCAGACGTAATCCGTCCAATGACGATCAACGGCCAGCTCGATACGGGGTGGCTTGTCCAGGGCATCGGATACGGCTTGCGCTACTGCCTGGGTATCCAGCTTGGGGTTTACACTATCGGTCGCCATGGTGGTTTCCTTGATCTATGCGGTGATGGGGCTACTTGGCAGACGGCTCGGGCGTTGACGCGCTCGGGCCGTCACTGTTTTTGCGCGGTGATTTCCAGGCTGCGCGGGGCACGGATGACGAGGCGCGTATGCCCGTCGCGTGCCTTGAGAATGACAACGTCGATGCTGTCGCCGATGCGGATCAAGCCGCCCTCCTTCTGATTGATGACCTTGGATCCAGCCATGTGGCTGGGTGCCAAATCTTGTTGTGTCAGACAATTCCTACTCATAAATCAGGTTTCCTTGGTTCAAGGTTTTGACGTACCCTGCGACGGTGCCAGGACTATGTCCGAACACTTTTCAGGCTTAAAAATAGGGGTTTGGTGATGCCGGACGATCTCGGCCACCCGCAGAGGAACAACGACCGCTGCGAGCATCATCAGCAAGGCCCAGGCGCACCGAGGCACTTCGATTTCTCTGGCTTTCATGGCTACGCCTCGCACCTGAAATAACCAATAGTCGCGATCAGCATGCAGTCGTGCGTAGCCGATGCTGACGTGAGCGAGAAGCGCTCCCATCGGCCCCACCAGAGACGACCATGCAGATTTCGTGAGAGGTTCTTTGCGCGCATGGCTCAGACCTCGCCGCGCATGGCGGCATCCTTGGAAGGATGGGAAGAGAGGCCGTTGTGAGGCACGAACCGGTAGAACTTGGTTGCGCCCTTGTTGGTGAGAACGTATGCGTCCGGGAGGAAGTCACCGGGGGTGGGAACCTTCGCGACAACAATCAAGGTGAGGAATCCGACCTTGACCGCTTCTCCTACTTCCCACGTCTGCTTGCTGTTCCTAATCACTTGGTGGACCCCATCTGCCAGCGGTGTGCTGCGATGGGTCCATTGTCAGTGCGCTGACAGTGAAGGTCAATGGGCTGACAGGATAAATCGTAAGTCTGCTGACACTTTTTTCTTAACGCGTTTACCTATGTCAACGCACTGACGCGCTCCGGCCAAGAAAAAGGCCCCTGAGACAGGGGCCTTTGGTTGAATGAAGATCGCTGGCTGTCAGGCTACTCGTTCAAGCTTCCCAATCAGATACGCCTTGCCCGCCACAAGCGTTCCCTTGGGTGCGGGGAAAGGCGGGTAAAGGGAGGAGTTGGCGCTCACGACATACACGGCATCACCGCGATCCTGCAGCGCCTTGAGCTGTTGACCATTGCCAGAGTTGATGAGGTAGATCCCGTCTCCCTGGTACTCACTGCACCCGGTATCCACGAGGACAACTTCGCCGGGCTGAATCCTGGGAACCATGGAATCGCCCACGCCGGTGACCAGCTTTAACCTGCCAGGTGGCGGCAGGAAGCCAATGAGGTTCCGGATGTAAGAGTCGGAGAAGTCCATAGCTCGGACCACTTCCGGATAGTCCTCGTTTTCGCTTCCTTCGCCCATGTCAGCTCTCCCGTCGATCTGTTCGACGCGATACTGCCCGGCCCTCGTCTCAATCGCAGCGACTGCTGAGACGGTTCGCGATGGACGGTCTGCGCTCCACGGATATCCATCATCCTCCGACTGACCCAAGAGCCAGCGCGGATCAACCTGATAGACCTCAGCGGCAGCCAAGAGGTACTGCCCGCCGATGGATTTGGTGGCCCCGCTCTCCCATGACAGGACAAGGGGCCTGGAGCAGCCGATTTCATTGGCGGCTGCTTGAACGGTGAGGCCAGAGCGGGTGCGCGCGGCCTTGAAGCGGGTTGCCATAGAGTTCGTGTCCATGTCAGCAAGCTTACAAGCAAATGGTGTCAGGGTGTTGACACCATCTGTCAGTCCGCTATGCTCCTCAACATGCTCACCAAGACCGACGCCGTCGCCCTTTTCGGCTCTGTGAAGGCCCTGCAGGAAGCATTGGGCCTCAAGAGTCACGCGACCATTTCCATGTGGCCTGCGGGAAGGATCCCGCGAGTCCACGAACTCGAAATCCGTTATCGACTTCGCCCCGAGGCATTCGACGCTGAGGGCAACCTGATCGCTGCGGCGGTCAACTCAGAAGACGCTGCCTGACGGCAGGCGTTCGCCGAAGGAACGGCGGCGCGCAATGAAGGATGGCGTACATCCCGCACGCGGTAGTGGCCGTGTGGGTGTCTGGCGCGAGAACCCATCGTCCAGATATGACGAAGCCCCCGCTGTCGGGCAGACATGCGCGGAGGCTTCGTTGAGACCGAGGCCACTATGCCATCTCACGACACAAGCATCAACTCAGCCGCTGAACCGGCTGCACTCGTCCGTGTTGAGCGGATCAACGGCGTTGTATTCGCCATCTTCACCGACCCCAATCACCCAGGGTTTGAGTACGACCCCAGCATTCACAGCGCGGAGCAGGCGCAGGAAATCGCGCGCCATGTCGCTGATAAGCGGTGGATCACCCCTGCGCACTTGGCGCAGTTCGCAGCACTGATGCGCGAAGAGTTCGGCGATGGAGCCTGCAATGACTGAGGCAGCCGAAGCGCGCCAGCCCAAGGGCCGGTATCGCAAGGTCGAGGTGAAAATGTGGGGCGACGAGAAGTTCCGTCGCCTCACCCCAATGCCGCCTTGCGGCCAAGGTCTTTGGCTGTACCTCATCACCGGACCGCATACCGGCCCTATTCCTGGCCTTTTCCGCGCAGGCCGCGCCGCCCTTGCGGAGGAGCTTGGCTGGGGCATGGAAGGCTTTGATAAAGCCTTCAGTGAAGCCTACTCGCAAGGCATGGTCAAAGCCGATTTCAAATCCCGCGTTGTGTGGGTTCCGAAGGCCATCACCCACAACCGTCCCGAGTCACCAAACGTGGTCCGTGGGTGGGGCGCTGAGTTCAACATGATTCCAGAGTGCGCCTTGAAATCGGAGGCCCTGGATCACCTGAGAGCCACTGTTTGCGGGCTAGGAGAGGCTTTCGCAAAGGCTTTCAATGAGACTTTCGGGAAGCCTTTGTCCAAGGCTTACGGAAAGACTATGCCTAATCAGGAGCAGGAACAGGAACAGCAGCAGGAACAGGATCAGGAAGAAGAAGAACCCACTATCGTGGGTTTGTCGTCAGCCAGCGGCGTTGCCGTGACTGGCGACGAGAGCGTGAGTGGTGATCTTCTCGGAGACTCGGTTAAGCCGAAGCCCAAGAAGAATGGCCCGCCGCCGTGCCCTCACCTGGAAATCGTTGATCTGTTCCATGAGGTGCTGCCGGAGCTGCCGGAGGTTCGGACCTGGGAGGGAACTCGCCGGAACAAGCTTGCCGCGCGTTGGAAGGCCGACCCTTCGCGGCAGAGCATCGAGTGGTGGCGTCAGTTCTTCCTGACCGTCCGCAAAAGCGGATGGCTCATGGGTAAGGTCAACGGCCACGATGGCACCCCGTTCAAGTGCACGCTTGAGTGGCTTGTCAGTCCCGAAAACTTCGCCAAGGTGATTGAGGACTTCTACACGCGGAGGGGCGTCCGATGAGCCGCCGTGCAGAAGTTCAGCTTTACAGCCTGGACGCAGAGCAAGTGGTTCTCGCGGGTCTGATCCTTGCAAACGACACCCTTTCGCAGGTGCAGGATTGGCTCTCCCCGGAGGACTTCTGGAGCCGCGATCACGCCGCCATCTATGAGGGAATCGTTGCCCTGTGCCTCGCGGGCCAACCCGCTGACGGCGTGACCGTGGCCGAGTGGGTCCAGAACCAAGGCGGTGCGGACGCGAGTCACCGTGCGTCGCTTGTATTCGAGATTGCTGGCAGCGCCTACACGGCTGCAAACGTCGTCCCGCATGCAGAAATCATCGCCAGCCATTCCCGGCGTCGTCGGCTGGCGGATTTGCTTGGCCGTGCCCATGACGCAGCGCTGCACAAGCGGGAGGTCTCCACTGAGGAAATCATGTCTCGCCTGTCCGCTTTGGCATCTGATCTGGCTCCTGCAAATGCGGGGGGCTTGGTCCCGTACCGGCACTACGTCACGAGGTTCAAGGACGATCTTGTTGCGCGCCATCGGCACGGAAAGCCCGTTGGCCTTCCTACTCCTTGGTCCGATCTGAACAAGAAGATCGGCGGACTTCGGGACGGTGAGGTCTACGTTATTGCGGCTCGATCTAACATGGGTAAGTCCACCCTGGCTTTCCAGATTTCCCGGTTCAACGGCCTGCGTGGAGAGCAGACAGCGGTCTTCTCCATGGAAATGGTTGGCGAGAGCGCTGTAGCCCGTGACGTGTCCGCCTTGGGGAAGATCCCGCTCGGGTGGGTTGTCGGCATGGAAAGCGAGTTCAGCGCGGACGACAGTGATATCTACTGGTCGCGCACCACGCCAGCCATGCAGCAGCTCATGGACGCGTCCATTGTGTTCGATGACGCTCCCCAGCTCTCGGCTACTCAGATCATCGCCAGGGCGAAGCGAGCCCATGCGAAGAAGCGCCTACGCCTCGTGGTGATCGATCACTTGCACGAGATGGCACTACCGGGGAAGCAGGGAGAGGTGATTGAGCGTGGTCAAGCAATCCGCGACGTGAAGGGCCTTGCCAAGCAGCTCGGGTGTCCAGTGGTGATCCTGGCGCAGCTCAACCGGGATGCCGCCAACGGGCGACCTCCGGAAATCAAGGACATTCGCGGCTCGGGCGGAATTGAGGAGGCGGCTGACATGATCCTCTTCGTCCACCGCCCTGACTACTACAACCCGGAGGATCAGCCGGGCGTTGTGCAGATCATCATCGGCAAGGGTCGCAACGTGAGAACGGGCGATATCATCAACCTGCATGGCGAGTTCCAGTATCAGCGCGCCGTGGATTGGGATGATCCGGAGTATGAGTTCGTCTCGCCGCCGCAACCGGCACCGACACCGACACCGGCAAGCAAGCCATCTGGACTTGCGTCGCGTGTAGGTAGCAGGAGGCGCTCCGGGGGCGGAGGGTGGAATGCCAATGGCTGATTTCATTCCAACGGCGCCCCAAGCGCTCCGCCATCATGCCGATACGCTGGAACAGCAGGCTGCGCGTTATGACCGCGTGCTGTGGCGCCGGGGAGGAGAGCGCTCGACCATGGCTGAGGCGCTGCGTCTGGCCGCGTCCCTTGCCCGGCAGCAGGCACACCGCCTGGAGAGGCTGGTTGCACAGCTGGAGGATGGTGGGAATGGCAAGTAGGCCGGGGGAGACAGTGGCCCGCTCTGCCCGCCGCTTGCGGTCCTGCAGCCGTGCAGCTCGCGGGACGTGGATGGACGTACAGGAGTTGCTGCGGGCTCAGGAAGCTCGCGGCATCTGCCTACTTCCCCTGCGACGCATCGCCGAGGAGGTGGAAGCGCCTCTCGCCATCGTGGAGGAGCTGGCATTCGCTGGCGTCCTCTGTGGATCTGATAGCGATGGCGCGTCGTTCTCGTGGGCGCCTACGCATGCTGGCAAGCGCGGCAACCCTGTGCAGCTGGTGACAGTGGATTCCGGCGCATGTTGGTACTGCCCGGCGATAGTGGTCGCGGATCACAGCAGCCGGTTGAAGTCGAAGGCCACCCGCAAGTGGCTTTCTTCGATCAGCAACGGCAAGGGCGCATCGACACCATTCACTGGCAATGGTGAAGCGAAAGAACGCAGCATCAATGTTTGGTCTGATCCAGACGCATCGGCGCGAGTCTGTCTGTCGATGCGCCGGGCAGGCGTGAGGGGGTCCATCCCGAATCACCCCTCACTGCTGGCAGCGATAGCCGAGGGCGGCACTGCGCGAATGTTCGATGAGGCGGCGAGAGAGGCTGCACTCAACGGCAAGGGATTCGTTTGGGCAGTGGCCCAGGTGAGAGCGCGATTGGAGGGCGCGGCTCGGTCCGCCTCGCGCGCGCGCGCGTTTGTCGGCGAGGTGGGGGAGTGATTCCATTCGGTACATATGGGGGCGCGTATGGTGAGGATTGAGGCGCTGGAGGGTCGCGTCGATTGGTTCCGCCTGCTGGATGACCTGTCCAGGCGCGGCGTTTCAATGGGCGGAGTGGCTGCCTACATTGGCGTTCCGCGCTCCACGATAGTGGGCTGGAAGCAGGGAGCCGAACCGAAGTATCGCGACGGGGAGTTGCTGCTCGACCTGTGGATAGCAAAGACCGGGCAGAGCCGACACGAGGCTCCGAGGACGTAATCCGTCCGTGCGGTACTGGTGGTGTTGCGTATGGATGATGGGGTGGCGATCCACCACCCAACCGGGAACCGTCCCCCATAAGGAGGACGGTTGTCGGCACGTCAGCGCTGAGCCGGATGGAACTTGTGGTCTCTGACGCCGTTGAGGATTGCGGTTGCCGTCAGGCTGAACCCGTGTTCCGCCATCCGCAGAAGGTGTGCCGGCAGCTTTGCCTCCTGCAGCCGCGTGCTGAGCTGGGCCTTGCCGATTTCGTTGTTCTGCCGCAGGAGTTCAGTGAGGGCGACCAGATCTCCTCTCTGGTGAGTTCCGATAAGGGTCAGGAGAGCCCGCTCCTGGGCAACGTCCCGACCGATGAGGCGAGCCAAGTATTCCTGTTCTTCCATGGTCAAAGCACAATCCTCCGCTCTTGGGTGAGCAGGAATCGTACCTGCTACCCGGAAGAAAGTCGGGAACCCGCATGGTTGGCCTGCCCACACTGGCATCACACCCCAGTGCAGGAACCAAACCATGCCCGCGCCCGACCTCAAGCCCCGCGTTCCCGGCGAGGCCCCGACCGTTGAAACCGCCGCTGCCGATGCTGGCGCGCAGGACTCTGGCGCCGCCGCCGACCCGAAGGCCGAACTCCGCGCCGAGCTGGAGGCCATCGTCTCGCTCAACGCCCCGGACGTGATCGGCGCCCTGCCGACGATGAATCGTGACGAGCTGGCGCTGCTGCGTGAGCTGGAGACCGCAGGCAAGGGCCGGGTGAGCGTCCTGGGCGCTGTCGATGAGGCGCTGAGCGCTGGCGATCAGGCTGCACCCAAGGCGCCGACGAATTCCGCCGTCACCTCAGCAGACACCGCAGACCGGCCCGTTCTGACCGATGCGGGCTGGGTTGTGCCTGAGCCGAAGCCGAAGGGCTGAGCCATGTGCGGCAATAAGGCCAAGATCCTCGACCCGGCTGGGCTGCTGACTGGCAAGAACGCCAAGTATGCCGACCCCCTGGGCATCACCAAGACCGCTATCGGCGACCCGACCGGCGACCTACGAAAGGAGCGCTCGCGGCTCGCTGCCCAGGTCGAGGCCGACCGCAAGGCGCAGGAGGACGCCAAGAACGTTCTCCCTCGCGCCCGCAACCTGGCCGCGCTGAACGCCGCTGATGCGACCGAGGCGTCCCTCAACTCCCGCCTCAAGCGCCGCAGCGCCTTTGCTGTGAGCCTCCTGGGGCAAGGTTCCACCCCGCAGTCGCTGCTTGCCAGCGGCAACAGGAGCTGACGCTATGTGCGGATCCAAGAAGCAGCCCAAGGTTGTCGAGCGTGACCTCGTGGCGGAACAGCGCGCCGCCGAGGCCACCGCAGCATCGGAGGCGAACCTTGCGCTTGCCGGACGCCGCCGCCGCCGCCGCGAGAGTAGCCTCCTGACTCTGGGCGCCGATGGCCTGATTGGCGGAAGCAATGCCCCGTCGCTCCTGGCAAGCGCTCAGGGTCGCTCGACTCTCGGGGGCGCATGATGAACGCCGGTCGCATCTGCAAGCGCCTGTCAGAACTCAAGAGCCGCCGCAGCTCGCATGAGCCCGTGTGGCGTGACTGCTTCGAGATGACCTATCCGCTGCGTGCCCATGGCTTCAACGGGAACGTTGTGGACGCGCAGCAGGCGCAGAACCAGAAGGCCCGCATCCTCGATTCGACCGGCACCGACGCAACCCGCATCCTGGCATCGGCCATCATGTCGGGGCTCACCCCGGCAAACTCCCGGTGGTTTGAGCTGGACGTTGATGGCGAGACGACTGAGGACAAGCGGTATCTCGACAACGCCGCCGAGACGATCTGGCTCAACATTCACCAATCGAACTTCGACGCCGAGGCATTCGAGGCGTGCATCGACGCCGTGGCCGGAGGGTGGTTTGCCCTGTACGTGGAGGAAGACGCCGAGCGTGGCGGCTACTCGTTCGAGCAGTGGCCCATTGCCGGTGTCTATGTCACCAGCACTCGCCGCGACGGACTGATTGACACCTGCTACCGCGAGCATTCCATGCCCGCCGCTGCCGCCGCCGAGACGTTCGGGCTCAAGAACCTCAGCGAAGCGACACAGAAGCTGGTGAAGGACAAGCCTGACGAGCAGGTCTGTTTCATTCACGCCATCGAGCCCCGGATGCCCTATGTGGTTGGGGCCAAGATGGCAAAGAACCTGCCGTTCGGCTCCTACGTGGTCGAGGCCAAGAACAAGCACATGGTCCGCGAGTCGGGCTATCACGAGTTCCCGGTTATCGTCCCGCGTTGGCAGCGCATCCCCGATACCTCCTATGGCATCGGTCCTGTCTTCGACGCGCTTCCGGATATCCGGATGCTCAACGAGTTGAAGGCCCTGCAGCTGGCGTCCGCCGACGTTGCCATTGGCGGAATGTGGGTTGCCGAAGATGACGGCGTGTTCAACCCGCGTACCGCCAAGCTGGGCCCGCGCAAGATCCTGATTGCTAACAGCGTCGAGTCGATCAAGCCGCTCCAGACCGGCGCGAACTTCCAGCTGGCCGACTACTTGGTGACCGGCGCGCAGGCTTCGATTCGACGCGTGCTGATGGCCGACCAGCTGCAACCCCAGGACGGGCCACGGATGACGGCAACTGAGGTGCACGTCCGCGTGGAGATGATCCGCCAGCTGCTGGGGCCGATCTACGGGCGCCTGCAAGCTGAGTACCTGCGTCCGCTGATCGAGCGGTGCTTTGGCATCGCCTTCCGCGCTGGCGTCCTGGGCGATCCGCCCGAATCGCTCGCGGGGCGGGACTACTCGGTCCGCTACGTCTCACCAATGGCGCGCGCCCAGCGCCTGGAGGAAGTCACGGCGACACAGCGGCTGTACGAAAGTGCTTCCCTAATTGCGCAAGCGAAGGGCGGAGACATGTCCGTCTTTGACCGCCTGAACGATGACGCGGCGCTTGAAATCATCGGTGACGGCCTTGGCGTTCCCAGCAAGGTCATGCTGAGCGACGACGAGATGCAGGCTCGAATCGACGCGCGCCAGCAGGCCGCAGAACAGGCCAAACAGCAACAGTTGGGTGAGCAGGCAGTTGCCATGTCCGCCCAGGCACAGACCCAGCAGCAGGCAGCGGCATGAGTAGATCAACTGTCGAAGTGACGCCGGAAATGTACTCCCGCGTGTTCGAGAACCACGCCGAGGGCGCGCTGATCCTTGAGGACTTGGTGAAGCGCTTCCATCGCCCTGCCGAGCTATCTGGCGGTATCGACGCAATCCTCACCACCTATCACCGCGAGGGAGCCCGCTCCGTCGTGGATCACATTGTCAGGCAATGCAACTTTGCAAACGGAGTGGACCCGAATGAATGACGTAGTCAACCCGAATTCCAACGGCGACCAGGGCGGTGACGGCCAGAATGGCGGCGGCTCGCTGCTGAACCAGGGCGGGAGCCCGAATGACTGGCTGCCGGAGAAGTTCCGCACCGTGAAGGAAGGTGGGAGCGATCTGGATCTCGAAGCATCGGCCCGCAAGCTGGCGACCAGCTACGCCGAGCTGGAGAAGTCGCGCGGCGCGCCCGGCACCATGCCGAAGACTGCCGAGGAGTACCTGATCGAGGGCATGCCGGACGGCGTCAACATTGACGAGGTGAAGGCAGACCCGCTGTTCAAGGGCATTCTTGGCCGTGCCCATGAGGCTGGCATACCGCAGGAGCACGTCAACTTCTTCCTCAAGGAATATTTCGGCTTCGCGCCGGATCTCCTGGCGAGCAATGTTGCCGCTACCCAGGCGGAGGCTCGCGCGGAGCTGGGCAAGGTGTGGCCCGACGACCAGGCCATGCAGAAGAACCTGGGCCAAGCGATGCGGGCTGTCCAGGCATTCGCCGCAGAGGGCGACGCTGCCGGGAGTCTGCAGCGACTGCAGGACAAGTACGGCAACGATCCCGACTTCCTGCACTTCGCCGCTGCCGTTGGCGCCGAGCTGAGCGAGGACACCCCGATCAACGGCAGTCCGTCCGCCACGCAGGATTGGGACGCGAAGATCGCGGCCTTGCGCGCCGACCCGGCCTACAGCGACAAGAGCCACCCGCAGCACCGGCAGAAGGTCGATGAGGTAAGCGCTCTGTATCAGAAGCGCTACGGCACCAATGCCCGCCAGCTCGGCTCGTCGGCGGTCCGATGATCCGGGTGAGAATCGGCGGGCGCATGTCCCCGGAGGGCGCAGAGCGCGTCGCTCGGCTCAGGGCCAAGGCATGGTGCGTCGCTGCTTGGGGATTCGTCATCTATGCCGTGGCCTTCGCGGCAATGGTCCTTACGGAACTCATCACGCTGTTCCTCTGAGCCCCGCCTGAGCCCATGACAAGCCCCGCCAAGTGCGGGGCTTTTTCGTTGCGGCAAATAGTCGGGAATCCGACTGCGCAACAACCCAACACTGCGTGCATCTGGCCCGAGGTGGCTCTCGGACAACCAGCTTCGCCCGCGCACGTTGCCACGCGAACCGCACGGCCCCGCCAGGGATAACCGAGCAGGCACGAACACCCCTCTCATAACTTCGGAGTCATTCAATGAGCTTCCAGATCACCGAAGCGTTCGTGCAGCAGTTCGCCGACAACTTCAAGCACGTCGCCCAGCAGAACCAGTCCCGCCTTGAGCGCTGCGTCACCATCGAGAGCGGCATCGTTGGCATGTCCAAGACGGTCAACCGCCTGGGCAAGCGCAACGCACAGCGCCGCCTCGTTCGCCACGGCGACACCCCCATCAACGATCAGCCGCATTCCACCCGCTATGTGGACCTGGAGGATTGGGAAGACGGCGACATGATCGACCAGCTGGACAAGGTCCGCATGCTGGTGGACCCGACCAGCGATTACGTCAAGGCCATGGTCGCGGCGATGGGCCGCGCCAAGGATGACGTGATTATCGGCGCCATGGGCGGCGGCTCGCGTTCGACTCAGGGCAACATCCTACTCCCGGCCTCGCAGAAGATCGCGCTCAACGCCACCGGCCTGACGAAAGCCAAGATCATCCAGGCCAAGAAGCTGTTCCGCCAGAACGAGGCCGACGAGGAGAACGGCGAGGAGCTGTTCTTTGCCTACACCGCGCAGATGATGGCCGACGTTCTGGGCGACCCGAACATCACCACCGCCGATCAGACCACCGTGCAGATGATCCAGAACGGCACGATGAAGGGCCAGTGGATGGGCTTCACCTGGGTTCCGTCCGAGCGTCTGCCGCGTGCCGCTGGCACCGCCTTTGGCTACGCCTGGGCTAAGACCGGCGTCGCCCTGGGCATCGGCGAAGACACCACCACCGAGGTTGGCAAGGATCCGGGCAAGGGCTTCAACGTCCGCGTCTATGCCAAGCAGGCCATCGGCTCGGTCCGTGTCGAAGAGGAGAAGGTGGTCGAAATCGCCTGCGCGGACGCCTGATTCAACCAATGGGGTAGCGCACTGCTACCCCATCCCCTGATCCCTATCGATACGAGGTAAACACCATGGCAGTAGTTCAGAAGGGCAGCGCGGCGATCACCGCTCGCGACTCGGCCCCCTCGCAGACCAACTCGCAGCAGGCTTCCACCAAGGTGGCAACGGGCCGCGTGAAGGAATCCATCGGCGTCATTCCGGTGGCGAACGGCGACAGCGCAACCAGTGTGCTGCGCTTCTTCTCCATCCACTCCAGCTGGCGCGTCGGCGCGGTGCTGGTTTCGTGCACCGCCGTAACCGGTGCCGCAGCTGATATCGGCCTCTACAACCTGCCCAAGACTGCGGCCGGCGCTGTAGTGGATGCCGACTTCTTCGCTTCGGCGCAGGACCTGTCGGCCGCCCTGGATGCCACCAACGTCCTGCGTGAGTCGGGCTTGGTGACCGTCGAAAAGCTGGAATGGCCGATCTGGCGTCTGCTGGGCCTGGCCGCCGATCCGGGCCTGTACTACGACGTTGCGGCGACCCTGACCGCTGGCGCAACCGCCGCAGGTTTCATTGGCGTCAAGGGTCATTTCATCGACGGTAACTGATCGATATCGGGATTCCGGTATCGACAGGTAGCACCTGCCGGGGGCCGAGCGCCCCCGGCGTCTCAAGAGGCAGGCCGCGATGACAGAAACCGCCAATGCAGTAACCATCTGCTCTAACGCGCTGCTCTCTTTGGGAGACAGGCCAATCGCCAGCTTTGACGAGGGACAGGCGTCATACGGCGACCTTGATCGAGCGAAGCTCTGCGCCGCGCTCTATCCACAAGTGCGCAAGTCGGTACTCCGCAGCCACCCATGGAACTGCGCGATCCGGCGAGTACAGCTGTCGCCCGATGCCGTACGGCCTCCATTTGGCTTCACCAACCGGTTCCTCCTGCCGGGCGACTGGCTGCGGACATTGGCCGTTGGGGATCGGGGCGTTCGCATCGACTTCCGGGCGGAGGGCCGCTATCTGCTCAGTGATGCGGTGGTGTTCCCGCTGACCTACCTCGCCGACGTTCCGGAGAATACCTGGGACGCCATGCTGATCGACGTAATGACCTGCGCCATGGCCGCTCGGCTCGCGTATCCCATCACCAAGTCTGCGGCGATGATCGAGACGAAGACGGCTGAACTCCGCGCACTGATGCAGACGGCGCGTGCAGTTGACGGCCAGGACGATCCGCCTGAGACGCTGGGCGACTTCCCGCTGATGACGGCCCGCCTGGGCGGCTATGGCTGGGGGAGTTCGCGGTGAAGTTCACCACCATCAAGACCAACTTCACTGCCGGTGAGCTGAGCGAGCGCTTGGCGGGGCGGACAGATATCGACCGTTACCAGAACGGCGCGAAGAGACTGGAGAACGTGTTTGTCCTCGTGCAGGGTGGAGTTATTGGGCGCTATGGCCTGCGCTTCACCCAGCCTGCCAAGCATGGCGACAAGCACGCCCTGCTGGTGCCCTATGTGTTCAACCGCGATCAGGCATACATGTTGGAGATTGGGGACGCCTATCTGCGGGTGTTCCTGCAGAGCGGCGCCCAGGTTCAGCGTGAGACAACGCCGGGCGTGTTCGTCCCCTACGAGATCCAGACGGACTATGCCGAGGCCGACCTCGACTCCCTGGACTATGTTCAGAGCGGGGACACCATGTTCCTGTTCCATGAGAACTACCCGGTCCGTCGCCTGCGTCGTTTCGGCGATGCTGCGTGGGTGCTGGAGGATGTGCCGTGGGTAACTGTTCCATACGCCGAGGTGGGCCACCGCCCAGCCGTAAGCATCACCCTCGACAGCGCTGATCTGGGCCCTGGTCGCACCATCACCGCGAGCGGCGCGGCGTTCATGCCATCGGACGTTGGCCGAGAGATTGAGACGGAGGGCGGCCTTGCGCTCATCACCGCCTATACCAGCGGAACTGTCGTCACCGTGGACGTTCTGACTCCGTTCCCCGGACTCACGATCCCGGCTGGAGAGTGGATCATCAACGGCAGTCCGTTCACCACGCTGACGCCTACGTGGTCAGGTGGCACGGGCAACGAACAGCCAGCGGTGGGAGCGACCATCACTCTGACCCTGTCTGCGGGCGGCTGGCGCGCGGATGACGTTGGCAAGTGGGTTGACCTGAATGCTGGCCTTGTCCAGATCACGGCTGTCTCTTCGTCCACTGTGGCGACCGGGGAGCTGCGCAAGACCATGTCTGCTCTCGTGGCGGTGCCTGCTCAAGCGTGGCTCCTGATGGGGAATGCCTGGGGTGGAGGCAACGGCTATCCCCGGACCGGCACGTTCTACGAGCAGCGCCTGTGGACCGGAGGATCGCGCAAGTTCCCGCTCACCATGTGGGGTTCGCGCATCGGGGAGTATCTCGACTATGAGCTTGGCGCGGAGGCGGACGATGCAATCTCGCTCTCCGCTGCCAGCGAGCAACAGGATGCCATCACGCACATGACGGCGCTGGGCTCGCTGATCGCGCTCAGCGCTGGTGGCGCAGTAACCGCGCGCGGAACGGATGACTCCGCGATTGCACCCAACAACAAGAACAAGGTGAAGGCACAGCCAAACTTCGGCTGTAGCCGCGTCTCTCCGGAGCGCATCGGCAACGAATTGATGTATGTCCAGCGCGGTGGCCGCAAGATCCGGGCACTGTCGGCTGATCGCGTGGACGCGGACCAGTTCGCGGCACCGGATATCACGGTCCTTGCGGAACACATGTTCAAGAGCGGGATCACTCAGATGGCCTATCAGGTAGAGCCGGAGTCCTTCTTGTTCGCCTGTCTTGGAGATGGCCGGTTGGCCGTGTGCACCTTCGACAGGGATCAAGAGGTTATCGCCTGGGCCGCTCAATCCACCGTGGGGCGGTTTGACGCCGTCTCTGTCCTGCCGACTGAGGACGGCGCCCAGATTTGGGTGATCGTCATTCGCGAGGTCAACGGACAACAGGTCCGCTACGTGGAACGCTTCGACTCGAGCCTTTGCACCGACAGTGCGATCACCGGCACCAACCCGGCTGGCGCGACCGTGTGGGATGGCCTGGGCCACCTTGAGGGGCTTACGGTCAAGGTCAAAGCGGATGGCGTGGAGTTGAACGACAAGATCGTGGCTGGCGGCTCGATCACCACTGAGCGCCCAGCCAAGGCCATCGAAATTGGCCTCCCTTACACGCCGCGTGTGGAGCTGCTTCGTCCGGCCACCCAAACCCAGGAGGGGACGGGACAGGCTGGGGCAGTGAGCGTTTCCAAGATCGTCTGCCGGTTCCACGAGACAACCGGCGCAACGGTCAATGGGCAGACCCTCATGGGCCGCAAGACCGGCATTGGCGCTCTCGACAGGCCGCCGCCGCTGGTGACAGACGACGTGCCCATTTCCTCTCTCGGCTGGAACAACGGGGACTATCGGATCGTGATCGAGCAGCCTCAGCCGTATCCCTTCCACCTCCAGGCAGTCATCACAACTATTTCGGTGAACAACGGATGATCCGCTCAGCAAACCACTCCGATATCGGCGCATTGCTCGTGCTGGCTGAGGCCATGCACGCCGAGTCCAGCTATGCGCGCTTCCCGTTTGCCCCCGGCAAGCTGGCGACTCTCTTCCGTTCACTGATCGACGGCGCGGGTTGCCTGTTCGTCGCTGAGGATAATGGAGAGGCCATCGGGGTAGCCGCTGGCTACTGCGAGGACTTCTGGTTCGCCGACGCCAAGGTGGCAGGCGAGTTCGGCATCTACATTCGCCCGGAGAATCGCGGCACGCGCGCGGGCGTTGAGCTACTGCGCGCCTATGTTGGCTGGTGCAAGGAGGCAGGCGCTGACCTGATCCAAGCAGGCATCACCACTGGCGTGACCCTGCAGCGAACGGTCAGGCTCTACGAGAAGATCGGATTCGTCCAGACCGGGACCGTTCTCGAATACAAGGGGGACTGAGCCATGGGCGCTGCAGTAATTCCGGTCATTCAGTGGGGTGCCACGATCCTGGCGGCAGGTGCCGCTGTGCAACAGGGTATCGAGACCAAGAAGTACAACGACTATCTGGCAGACCAGGCTGAGGCCGACAAGCGCACTGCGCAGAGCGCTGCTGAGGTCGAGGCGATGCGCATCCGTAAGCAGCGGGACAAGGTGCGGGCGGACGCCATCGCTGAGCTTGCATCCTCTGGCGTGGACGTGAACAGCGATACCGCGCTGAGGATCGATCAGCAGATCGTCCGTGACTCCGAAGAGGATGCCTATCTGTCTCTCGCTGGCGGCGTGGACCGCGCCAACCGCCTGGATGCTGAGGCCCAGGGGTATCGAGTCAGTGGGCAGCAGGCCAGAAATGCCGGGTTCGTGAACGCTGGAGCATCGCTGCTCCGAGGCGCCAGCAACAACGGGCGCGGGTGGAAGAAGCCCGCCGCCTCAGGAGGCTACTGAGATGGCAAAGATCCCGACTGGAGGATTCGGGCACGGTGCGACGCAGGCCCCGGTTGTGCAGACGCGCGTGAGCGGCGCTGGCGTTGCCGCTGTTGCTGAGGCTGTCGGAAACCTGGGCCAAACCGGGATGGCCGTGGCTGATCGGGCGCAGTCGGTGGTTGAGCAGGAGGAGCGCCGCCAAAAGCAGGAAGCCGAAACCCTGGCGCGTGCCAAGGCGATGAATGCCCAGCTCGACTACGAGATTGCTGTTCAGGACGCTACCCTGCAGACCGAGGATGCAATCGCCACGGGCGGCCTCGATCACCGGCAGGCCGCCGAGGACTACTCGGCCAAGGTGGCACAGATTGAGCGCCCTTCCATTGATGGGCTTTCGCCGGATGCAAAGCTCGCCTATGAGCGCGGGACTACGCGGGCTGCGCATTCCGGACAGATGAAGGTTCAGCGCGCCGTTCAGGGCGCCCAGCGCTCCGAGCTGCGGGACCAGGTGACCTCCGGCCTGGACAAGCTGGGCAAGGTGGCTGGCATGCCGGGAGCGGATATAGCCGCCGTCAATCTGCGGGCGGAGCAGCTTGTCGGTGGCCTGGGGCGTCAGTCGGGATTGACTGATGCTCAGACCGGGAAGCTGCTGCAGGACTTCAAGGATCGCAACTGGACCACCCAAGCGACTCAGCGATCCATCTTCTCGCGGGAGAACCCTGAGGAGCTTGCAAAGCTGGAGCATGACCTGTCGGCGGCAGATGGGTTCTATGCAGACAAGCTCGACCCGGAGAAGCGCAACGCTCTGCTGTCCCAGGTGGTTACCCGGCAACAGACGCTGGTGGATCGGGCGGAGCGCGCTCAGGATCGGCTCGACGCCAAGGGGCAGCGCGTCATTGATCAGATCGACCGGCAGATCGCCAGCGGCGTCCCGGCCACCGCCGACATGTGGGCGAAGTGGGCCGACACCGTCAAGGGCACAACCGCCGCTGCTGAGTTCGACAACAGGGCCGAACAGGAGAAGGCGGTTCAGGCGATCCTGCGCCTGCCGCCAGACCAGCAGCAAGCGTACGTGCAGGCGGCTGAGTCCAAGTTGCTGACCGATGGCGGGAGCGTCGCCCAGAAGGCGAACCTCGACCGACTCAAGAACGCCGTCGAGACGAATCAGAAACAGCTGCTGGATTCCCCCTTGCTCTACAACGCCGCGCGGGAGGGCGGGGAGGTTGAGCCGTTGAAGATCCAGGCGCTCGCATCGCCCGCTGACGCCTGGGAAATCGGCTCTCAGCTCAATGACCGGATGGCGACCATTACCGGCATGCGCAAGCGCTTTGGGACTCAGGTTCCGGAGCGGCTGCTTCTGCCTCAAGAGGTCAAGATCCTGGCGGATACGCTCAAGAACTCGACCGCTGTCCAGCAAACCTCGATGCTTGGGCAGCTGCGGACTGCGACGATGGATGACAAGTTGTTCAACCGAGTCATGCAGCAGCTTGCGCCGGAGGAGCCGGTTGTTGCTTACGCGGGGATGCTGGCAACCAAGGAGCGTGCGAGCGTCACCACTGCCAAGCACTTTTTCAGCCCGAACGAGACAGTCGGCGCGCGCGACGTGGCCGCGACCATGCTTGAGGGAAACCGTCTCCTGCAGCAGAAGGGCGACAGCAAGTTCCCCGTCCCGGCTGACAAGGAGTTCCGCACCGCCTTCAATGATGCGACCGGGCAGCTGTTTGCGGGACGGCCAGGGGCAGCTGACGTTGCCATGCAGGCGGTCCGCGCCTACTACACGGGCAAGTCTTCGGCAGAGGGAGACCTCAGCGGAGAGGTTGACTCAACTCGGCTGCGGCAGGCGCTGCGCGCTTCGCTGGGCGAGGTGGTAGATATCAATGGCCGGGGCGAAGTACTGGCCCCGTGGGGCATGTCGGCAGCCGACTTTGAGGACCGAGCAGAGGCTTCATTCCTGGCAGCCGCGCGCGCCGCTGAGCTGCCGGATTCGACCGTCAACAACTTCGGCGCCTTCGGCCTTACCCAATCGGGCGAGAACACGTTCTTTGTCAAAAGCGGAATGTCCTACCTCTACAAGAAGGACGGAACGCCTCTGGTGATTCGGATCGACGGGAGCAGCCAGCCGTGAGCGTCTTTGAGATTGATGAGCAAGGCGGACTCGCTCTGAATGAGCAGGTCTCCCGCAATCCCCTGGACTTGTCCAAGGTCACCCCCGGCATGTTCTCTGGGTTCTTCTCCGCCGTTGGCGGCGGCATCATGCAGGGCGGCTCTCGCACGTTCACAACGGTTGCTCTCGCTGGTGCCCCTGTCGTCGGCGCTCGTGACAACTACCTTGATTCCTTCCGGACGCCGGAATCTGCTGCCCTGGCTCAGTCCCTTGGCATCAAGGCGGACCTCAGCAAGCCCGAGGTGAGTGGGCAGGAGTGGTATTTCCGGAACGTGGTCGAAGACGTTGGACAGGCGGCCACGGACTATTGGGCGCCCGATCCCGCACAGACTGGCGCCGCAGGTCGCATCGCTGGCGGCCTGGCACAAATTGCGATCCCGCTTGCTGCTGCTGGCGGCAACCCTGCGCTGCTGGCCGGTAACGAGGGCATTGAGGCTCCGGCTGGACTGGTAAAGCAGGGTGTCGATGCTGGCGCGGCCATCCAGTTCGGCGCCGTCTCAGCTGGTGCGACCATGTTGGGATTCAAGATTCCGGCCAGCTTCGGAACCACGCTGCTGCAGAGGATCGGCACGGGCGCTGCGGCGAACCTGGCAGTAGGAACGGCCACCGCCGTAGCGCAGCAGGCGGTGCTTGAGTCTGCTGGCAATGCTGAGATTGCCAAGGCATATAGCCCCCTGAACCTTGAGGCTCGGGCTGTTGATGTGCTGACAGGCGCTGCCTTCGGTGGCATCGCACACCTGCAGGCCGGTCCAAAGCCGACCAGTGCTGATCGCGACGCGGTGCTGACCGTGTCGAACGCCAAGCACATGCAGGTTGATACCGCGCCCGGCCTGCCCCGTGACGAGGCATCCAGCGGCGCTCACCAGACCGCCCTTGCGTCTGCTATGGCCTCGATCCTGCGTGGCGAGCAGGTCAGCGTCGCCGATGTGATCCAGTCCGCCGAGTTCCTTCCCACGCGTAGGGCTGGCGTTCCGAGTGATCTGGCCGCCAACTACGAGTTTGGCCCGGCCCGGTACGAAGCCTACCGCCGCGCCCTAGAATCTGGGTTCCGCGCAGATGCCACCAATTCGAGCAGCAGCGCCACCGGCATCGATCAGTTCACCGCAGGCACCTGGCGCCGCATCGTCGCCCAGGCCAAGCCGGATTGGGCTAACGGCTTGAATGACAACCAGCTGCTGGCAGCGCGAAAGGATCCGGCGAAGTCCGGTGAAATGGCCCGCGCTCTGGATGCACAGAACACCGCCGCGCTGGAGACGGCTGGACTCGACGTGTCCGCGCACAACCTCTATGCCGCCCACCACTTTGGCGAGGAGCGAGGGGTCGCCTTTGCGCGCGCCTCCGACGACACCCCCATGTCGCGGATCCTGTCCAAGGCCCAGCTCGATGCAAACCCTTACCTCAAGGGGAAGACCAAGGGCGATGCCATCGCCAATTGGGATCAGCGGGCGTCGCGCATGGGCATTGATGCGCCGCCAGTGGTCCGGATGCTTGCAAGCGCGGCTCCCGAGGCAACACCTTCTGCCGCGTCGCTGCTGCCCACCACACCGGCAGAGGCCGCTCAGGTGGTTGAGCAGAGGCTGTCCACCCTGGACGAACTGTCCCAGCAAGGGAGGCTAAGTCAGGAAGAGGTTGCCGCCTACCGGCAGGAGGACGCCGCCCTTGTCGAGACCATCCGGCGACAGGAGCAGCTGACGCGGGACAGCATCGTTCCTGCGGACCCCCGCGAGCGGATCAGCCGCGAGGAGTTCGATGCTCTGAGCGCCCGGCGTGTCGAGATCCGGCAGGCGCTGGAGCGGTCCGACGCCGCCAAGGGGTATGAGGCGGTGGCAAAGCAGCTGCGTTCCCGGCTAGATCGCGTGGATGCAGACTCCGACCTCATCGCCTTTGCAGATCGAATCAGCGGCAGGGATCAGATGACTGCCACCCCGGCACGCCCGGTGCTGCCTGACAACGGCTCCACCCCGGCCATGGAAGTTCCGTCCCGCGCGACATCGCGACAGGCAGCTGCCCAGCAGGGGCCGGATTGGATGAGCCCAGGAGCCTTGGACAGCCGGCCGTCCCCAGCTCGTGCCGAGTCGGCGCGCGATCAATCAGCCGCCGCTGCCGATTCCGGCGCAGCCCCGCAGGCCGCAGTGTCGCGCATTCCGGCAGGCAGGGAGCCGGGCAGCCCTGACATTGCCCAGCAGGCAGCAGTTGAGGCCGTTGCGATCAATCCCGACCTGCAAGTGACCTTGGAGGACGGAACCGTCGTCACCGCCGCCGAGGCACTGGCCCGTGCCGATGCTGACCTCGCACAGGCCGAAATCGACTCCCGTGGCTTTGCAGCCGCTGTTACCTGCGCATTGAGGTTTGCCTGATGAGATCCGAATGTATCGACGCGGTAAGTGCAGCCATTGGCCGCAAGCTCAACGCTGCGGAGGTTCAGGGCATTGAGGCACGGATCAGCCGTCACATGCGGCAGAACTCTGTTCGCGATCCCCAGGCGCAGCTTGCCCGTTCACCCGAGCAGCGACTCACAGAAGCCGCGAGGACTGCGGCCCAGGAGCTGGTGAACGAGGCGGCCAAGAAGAAGCAGCGCGTCGCCCTGACGATCCTCGCCCATGATCGGGTGCAGAACCACCTTGCACAGTTCGCCGACAAGTTCGACGGGCTGGATCGCATGGTTGCGTTCCATGCAGATGGCAAGGGCAACGCCTTATCCGTTGAGACTCGCGCGCGCGCCATCGAGCGAGACGCGCTCCGTCAGATGCTCGACACTCTGGAGGCGACCAATCCGAAGTTCTTCGGCCTGATCGAGAATCCGGAAGGGGTGGGGAATCTGGTACGTGAGCTGCACGGCCAATCCACTGGCGATGCTGACGCCGCCGCTGGCGCCAAGGTGTTCCACGGAATTACCACCGCTCTGCGTGAGCGCTTCAACCGCTCGGGTGGCGATGTGGGGCAGCTCGATGATTGGGGCATGCCGCATCACCATTCCCAATCATTGGTGGCGAAGGCTGGCCGGGCGCAATGGGTTCAGGACGTTCTGCCACTTCTGGACCGGCGTCGGTACATGAACGAGGACGGCAGCCGGATGACCGACGTGGAGGTTGGCGAGTTCCTGGATCATGCCTGGGTCAGCATCGCCACTGGCGGCGTCAACAAGCTGGAGCCGGGCCGTGGCGGGGTTGGCGGCGGCATGCGTGCCAACCGGGGCAACGAGTCCCGTCAGGTCCATTTCCGCGACGGCGAGGCGTATCTGCAGTATCAGCAGCGCTATGGCGAGCGCTCCCTGTATGAGGTGCTGACGGGCCACATTTCCGGGGTATCCAAGGATATCGCCTTGGTCGAGGCGTTCGGACCGAACCCGGATCTTGCGTTCCGTCTGTTCCGCGACAAGGCGCTGCAGGAGCAAGCGTTGCTTGATCCGAACGCGTCCGGACGCCTGGAGAAGCGTGCGATCACGTCGGAGAACCTCTACAACCAGGTTGCTGGCCGTACGCAGCCTGTTGCTTCGCGCTGGCTGGCCGAGACGTTCGACACGCTGCGGAGCTGGCTTACCGCATCGCGGCTTGGCTCGGCGGTGATTACCTCCTTCTCCGACGATGCAACCATGTACCTGTCGGCACATGTGAACAACCTCCCGGCGATGAGGCTGTTTGCCAACGAGCTGGCAGCACTCAACCCCGCCAACCAGATGGAAAAGCGGATGGCCCTGCGCGCGGGCCTTGCGATGAACACGCTCCTCTCATCGCTGAATCGCTTTGGCAACGACAGTCTGGTGAGTTCTTTCTCCAACAAGCTCGCTGGCGTGACTCTGCGGGCCAGTGGTCTGAACGCCCTCACTGAGGCCAGGAAGCGAGCCTATGGCGTCACCTTCATGCACGCTCTTGGTTCCGTTGTGCGGGATCACCCAACCCTCAAGGCTATCGATGCCGCAGACAACCGGATCCTGCTTTCCAAGGGGATCACCGACGCCGACTATTCCGTGTGGAAGCTGGCGGCGCTGGAGGATTGGGGCGGCGGGAACGACACCATGCTTACGCCGGACGCCATCTATCGGATTCCCGATGCGGCACTTGCCAGCATGGGCGACCCGGCCACGTTGCGACAGAACGCGGCGACCCGCTTGCTGGGCGTCGTGCTTGAAGAGACCGATGTTGCTGTGATCGAGCCGGGCGCGAAAGAGCGCGCCATGATGATGACTGGCTTGCAGCGAGGGACGTGGAAAGGCGAACTGACCCGTTCGTTCTTCCTTTTCAAGTCCTTCCCCATCGCCATGATGACCCGGCACATTCAGCGCGGTTGGTCGATGCCGACCGGCACGGGCAAGGCGGCCTATCTCTCTACCCTCATTGCCTCGACCACGGTAATGGGAGCGGTGTCGATGCAGATCAGCGACATGCTCGCAGGGCGTGACCCCCGAGACGTGACCGATCCACGGTTCGGAATCGCCGCCATGCTCAAGGGCGGCTCGCTCGGCCTATATGGGGACTTCCTGTTCTCTGAGTCATCGCGCTATGGGCAATCGCCATTCGCTGCCGCCCTGGGGCCTGTTGCCGGTCTTGCGGAGGACGTTCTTAAGCTGACGCAGGGGAACCTGATGGAAGCCGCCCAGGGCAAGGACACGAACGCTGGCGCTGAGGCCGTCCGGTTCGTGAAGGGTAATACCCCAGGTGCCAACCTTTGGTATGCCAAGGGTGCGCTTGACCACCTCATCTTCCACCAGCTGCAGGAGTATTTCTCGCCGGGCTACCTCCGCAAGATGAAGCGCCGCAGTGAGAAGGAGTTTGGACAGAAGTATTGGTGGGAGCCGGGCGAGCCGGTGCCGGAACGCGCGCCTGACCTCACCGCAATGGCAGGAGAGCAGTGATGAGAGATGACCAGCGCAAGCGCCTGCAGGACGTGTCCGAATCCCTCGCGGAGGTGGCTATCCGTGACGCTGACCCGTCCAACTGGACAGCGTTCGATAAGCCCCTGTGCGACATGAGCAAGGATGAGCGGGGTGATGCTGCATGGTGCAGGAAGACCGCTGTTCAATCGGTCGCTCTGCTGTGCCGCCTACAGCAGCTGCTGAGGGATACGGGGGCGCCTGGAGGCGGCGATAAGGATCCCGACCCGGAGGCAGAAATCAAGGCCGCAGAGCGCGAGGCAAGCAGGCTCCTTGAGCGCATCGGGGCGAAGAATGTTGCCTGATCGAATTCGCATCAAACCGCGAATTTCGTTCCTCGCGTTCTTCGCAATGTGGGCAAACCGGATGGGCTGGGAAATCCCAGACCTGCACGTCCGAGTTTGCATCTTTCTTGAGCAGGCCTGGATTGGTTCCAATCCGCTGCTCCTGCTAATGCTGCCGCGCGGTCATGCGAAGTCCACGATCCTTGAGGTGTTCAATGCCTGGATTTACTACTGCTGGGGGCTGACGCGAATCCTGCACCAGTCCGAATCAGACGGGACGGCGTTGAAGACAAGCCGAGGCACGCAGAACGTGCTGAGGAACCACCCTCTGACAGCTGACTTGCTGCCCGCTGGCATCGGCACCGTCGAACAGTGGTGGGTCAAAGGAGCGATGGAGAATGACGCCCGCAACGCGAGTATGTACGCCAGGGGCATCCTATCCAACACAACAAGCTCCCGTGCGGACTTCATCCAGAACGACGATATCGAGGTTCCCGGCAATATCGGAACTCCGGATGCGAGAGCGAAGCTTCGCTTCCGCCTGGGCGAGCAGGTCTTCATTGCTGTCCCCAAAGCGCCCAAACTCTACATTGGCACTCCGCACACTCATGATTCAATTTACGAAGACGTGAAGCGCCAAGGTGCTGTCAGCATGGTGGTCCGTATGTTCCAGCAGGAGTACCGAATCGAGAAGGCTGAGCGTGGTCGCCATGACGTTGGCTTCCACGCTGAGTACGTCTTCATGGGTATAGGTGAGACTGCGCGCCTCCTGACGGAGGGAATTGACTACAAGTTAGAAGGTTCTGTGCTTGTGCTGGAGAACCCTGGCGGGGCACTGATCGACTGCTACGCGGGAGCGGCATGGCCTGAACGCTTTGATCGCGAAGATATGCAGATACGGCGGCAGCAGACCCGCACTATCGGCGAATGGGACTCTCAGTATCAGCTACATGCCAAGCCTGTCACAGAGGTCCGTCTCGATCCGAGTCGCATCGTTCCCTATCAAGACGAGCCCACAATTCGGAAGGCCAACGGCGATACGGCAATGTTCCTTGGCTCCGTCCAGATCGCAGGCGGCGCCATCCGTTGGGATCCTTCAAGCGGAAAGCTCCGCTCCGATATATCGGCTGCGGCCCTGGTGCTGCAGGACATTTATGGACGCAGATACCTCCACCGCATCGCACAGCTCACCGGAGAGGTGCTTGAGACCAGCGATGACGGGATGCGGATCATCGGCGGACAGGTGTGGCAGCTCTGCGACTTGGTGGATCAATTCGGCATAACCAGCATTTCGGTCGAAACCAACGGCATCGGTGGATTCGCCCCGGCGTCACTGAAAGCGGCTCTCAAACAGCGGCGGCTCCGCTGCGGCGTCAAGGAGGTGACATCCTCCGCCAACAAGAACAAGCGGATCCTTGAAGCCTGGGAGCCGCTTCTCAAGTCCAATGGGCAGCTTTGGGGGCACGTAGATGTGCTGAGAGGCCCTTTCTGGGATCAGGCGAAGGATTGGAAGGCCGACGTTTCAAATCAGCCGGATGACCTGTTGGATGCGGGTGCGGGAGCGCTGACCAGCACTCCAGAGCGGATCCACAAAATTGTCGGGAACCCGCATATCCCGGACCGCGAACATTGGGGCACCAGCGCTGGAGTCTTCGAGGTTCCATTCGAGCGCTGAACGCCAACCGTTCGGAGCTTCGATGAAAGAGACCATCACCCAGGATATTGCAATGGCGGCGGCCAAGGTCGCCCCAGCTGCCGGGGTCACAGTGGGAACGTACGCGCCTGGGTACACCCTGAGCGACTGGGCCCTGATCTGCACCATCATTTTTACCCTGCTGCAGGCGTTCTCCGTGGTGGTGAAGAATTGGGGCGACTGGACGCAATGGGGACGCGCGCGGTGGGTCACGGTGCGGCGCATCGCCGCATGGGTGTTCCGCCGTGGCTGACGAGAAGGCCAGCACGGGGAAAAAGTTCGCCTTTGCAGCTGCTCCGGCGACGCTGATCTTGGCGCTGGTGGCAACTCTCGGCCAGAACGATTCGCGCCACGAAGGTCGCAAGTTCACCCCATACCGTGACTCAGCGGGGATCTGGACAGTTTGCGCCGGGATCACCGGACCCGCTGTTGTCCCAGGGCGGCGGTACACACCGGAAGAATGCCAGCGCCTTGAGACAACCTATGTCCGGACGATGCTCGGGCATATGGGCCAATGCGTTCGAGGAGAGTTTGAGTTTCACGAGGTGAAGGCGTGGGGACACTTTGCCTACAACGTAGGGACCAATGCGTTTTGCTCCAGCACCGCAGCACGACGTTTGAATGCAGGGGAGCGGGCCACCGCTTGCGATGAAATCTGGAAGTGGCGGTTCGTGAAGGTCAACGGCGTGAAAAGGGATTGCGCTCTCCCTCAATGGAAGTCTGCTTGTGGCGGCATACCCGACCGCAGGCAGTGGGAAATGATGACCTGCAGAGGAACCATCCAATGACCCTCACCCCCCGTCAGGCGGTCCAGCTGGCCGCCGTCGTTGTCCTCTTGTCCATCGGCGGCTGCTACTACCTGAAAGGCCGGTCGGACACCGCGACCACCATCGAGAATAGAGAGCTGCGAGCCAGTGCAAAGGCCACCAGCGAGAGTGTCCAGATCAGTCGGGAGACAGCCTCCGCCATCGACCTGGAAGCCCACGAAACCCGCGAACGCACCGCCAAGGCGGTGGAGGCCATCCATGCGACTGCTACTCACCCTGACCCTGATTCTGCTGCTGCCGTCCTGCGCATTGCTCAGGAAGCGCACGCCAGAGCCATACGTGCCGCCTGCAGGGTGCAGCGAACGAGCGATTGCCCAGCGTCCGCCAGCACCGCCGAACGTCCCTGATTGGGTGAGGTGGGCTGCTGCCTACGTTGGCGCCGTGGGGGCCTTTGAGGACAGCGAGAACAAGCGGGCGTTCACTGCGGACTGCCTGGACGACCACCGGCAGAAATAGTCGGGAACCCGCCCGTCCAGATGGAGACCATGGGTTCATCACAGCCCTTGGTCGCCTCTATGTCCGTTCCTGTCTACACCGGTCCGAACTCGTCTGTTGCCAATGGGGTGACGACGACCTTCCCCTATAGCTTCAAGATCCTCGCGGAGGAAGACATTCTCGTAACGGTGAATGGTCTGCCTCGCGTCTTGGGTACGCACTACACAGTGACTGGGGTTGGCAATGAGGACGGCGGTAATGTCGTCTTCTTTGATCCGCCAGCAGCGAACGCGACTGTCGTTCGCTCGCGGAACATGCCTTTCACAAGGGTCATTGAGTATCAGAACCTTGGCGACCTTCTCGCCTCCACTCTGAATCAGGATCAAGATGCCCCCGTCATGATGATCCAGCAGCTTGCCGCAAGCGTGCTGCAGATCATTCTCGATCCCGAAGGCAGCGGCGAGCTTGTATGGGATGCAAAGGGATCGAGGATCATCCGTGTGGGCGACGCCACGGGCGATGCTGATGCGCTGAACAAGCGCTCTGCCTTGGTCCTGATTGAGCAGATTCAGGGAGGCGGCGGGACAGTTGGTGTCACGCCAAAGTTCTGGGCCTTCGAGGGAGACGGGGTGGTCACTGACTTCCCTCTACCCGGCGCCGATGTTCTGGACCCTCTGTTCTACGACACGGCCGTGGAGACTGCAGCAGGCTCGAACGTGTACCCCGTTTCAAAGCCCGGCATCGGCGGGGCCTTCACCATCGTTGCTGGGGTCCAGGGATCTCCGCCAGCGATCCGCTTCAATCCGCCGCTGGGTGACGGGGTTCGGGGCTTTACCACCCTGCGTGGCTATGCTCGTCCTTGGATCGGTCAGCCGCCCGTCTATACCGTCGCCCCCCGCATTGTGAGCGTGAGCGCCAGCACCATCGTTGACGGGGGCTCCCACAACACGCTGATTCTGGCGAACTCGGCAAGCCCTATAACCATCACCATTCGTAAGAACACGGGTGGCAGTGCAGATTGGAAAGAGGGCCAGTTCTTCTCTGTGCTGCAGCTGGGCGACGGTGCCGTGACGCTGGCGATTCAGGACGGGGCAGGGCAGCTCAATATCCCGGTGAGCTTCCAGGCCAAGGCCCGTGGGCCGCGCAGCATCATCAGCGCCACCTGCATTGCGCCGGACGCTGACGCTTGGGTTGCGGCAGGCGACCTGCTGCGCATCGCGGCATCCCCCGATCTGCAGTCGTTCGACCTGATCGACCGATCTGTGAACATCGGGAGTTCCATTTCCACCGGCACCGGCAAAGACAGCTTGGTCATGCCCTACGGCATGCTGCTGGATCCGGTGGCCAGTGGTGGCATCTATGCCAGCGTGTCAGTCGCGCAGGCAACGGGCGTAGCGCTGACCGTGGACGTGAACCGCAACGGCACCAGCATCCTGTCCACGAAGCTGACCTTCGACAACAACGAACGCAGCACCACCACGGCGGCCATCCCCGCCGTTTACGAGGTGGGCGGCAACATCCTTGCGAAGGGCGACGAGATCACGATTGACGTGGACCAAGTGGGGACCGCGCTGGCTAAGGGATTGCGGGTGTACCTGGTTGGTCAGAGGGCAAACTGACATGGCCGCCCGCATCTACGACCGCCCCGACCTAGATCAGGACGTATACCAGCCAGCCCTTTACGTGAACGGTCGCTTTGCCCGCGCGAAGCCGTCACTGGCATACGAGGGCCGTCTGCAGATCCGCAACAGCATCGGCGGCTGTAGTGTGCTGCAGATCGGTGGCGACAAGCTGCCCAATGGTAGTCAGGTCCGGGTCGATCAGGCATCCAAGGAAGTGGTTGTGGCTTGGCCTGCCTACCAAACGACGCAGGCTCCGATTGCGAACCCTGGATTTGAGGAGGGGAAGACAGGTTGGGAGCTTGGCCCTGGCTGGAATATCGCAACCGAAAATCCTCCGACTGGATCATGGGCAGCTGGGTATTGGGGAAACTGGGGGACTTCTCGGATCTCGAATGCCGCGCGATACACGGTGCAGCCGGGGCAGGTAACGTCCGCAAAGTGCAACGTTCGGCAGGGCGCGTCATCGGAGGGGAACGCTGGAGCCTCCGTGATGCTGGAGTACCGAAACGCCGCTGGCGAAGTGATCTATACCGTTGAGGGTAATCAGGTCATGTCGGCCAGTAAGAACCGGGTTTATCCGTCGTCGGTGTTTGGGGCGGCTCCGGCTGGCGCTGCAACAATCAACGTCGCAGCGAATGGCATCCGATACCGCGAGAACAAGATCCTCTTTGTTGATGACTTCGAGTGGGACCACACAGTCCCATCAGCTGGTATCAATGTGGAAACCGTCTTTAACGTTGTTCTGCGCGTAAACGACTCTATCGGTCGCTCGTTCGTCTGGAGCGGGCAGATTACTGTCGCCACCCGTCCTGCAGCCTATAAGGTCTTCGCTTCGGCAATCAGCAACGCCATCCTGTCCTTGAGCTACCGTCATGCGGCGAACGTGTTGGAGCGGACCGGTTATCCCGACAATGCCTCGACTTCGAATCAGCGATTGATCGGCGTCACAGACGATGGATCTATTGCCGCGACCGCCTACGCTACTTTCCCGCAGTTGGCGGTGTACCCGGTGAATGAGCTGGGCATCTTCGGTGCCCCGTTCGCGGCGCCAGTTCCGCCACTAACTGAGCAATGTGAGTGTGTAGCTTTCTCCCGGTCGGGAGCCGCAATGGTAGTTGGGCACGGCGGTGCCCCCTACCTGCGCGCCCATTCGGTAAGCCCATCTGGGATCGGTGCGGCCTACCCGCCACCAGCAACTGCACTGACCAGCCGGGTGATGTTCGCGCAGTTCAACCCCACGGGCGAAGTTCTGTACTTGGTGCAGCAGTCTCCGCCATACCTCGTTGCGTACCGGTGGGACGACGTGAATGGTCTTGGCGCCAGGTTGAACAGCCCGGCTCTCACGACACCGTCGGCGGTCCAGTCCATTTCCATCAACGAGTCAGGAACGCACCTGGCTGCCATTTGCGGTGCTTCCCCGTCCTGTCATATCTACAAGATCGGTCCGGAAGGGTTTGAGGATCGGATTGCCGCCTTCGGCCAACAGGCGCAGGGCATGGTCGCCCTGTCCGACGCTGCGCGTGCTGTCGTGTTCGGCAGTTCGTTCATGCAGCAGATGCACCTCTACCTGTGGGATCCGGTCAATGGCGTCGGCGCTGCATATCCGGTTCCTCCTGGAATAGGCGGAGGCTCTTACGGACGCGGCGTTTCGTTCTCGAAGGACGGATTGGTTCTGTATGTTGGTGTCACCAGCAACGACGGCGTGCTTGCCTATGAATGGACGCCTGGTGTCGGCACCACGCGCGGTCCGGTGAAGTACGGATCCACGGCATCCCGGCAGACCATTCCAATCGACTGACGATAATCAGTGGCAGGTTGAGGCGCTTCTGCGCCCAGCCTGCAGCAGTGACCACACCCACCCAGATCCCATGAACAGGCCAGCCCAAGTGGCAAGGTCAGTTGCGTGCGAGGTAAAGGTTCCGATTTCGTCCCGCCACCCCCAACTGCTCGGTATCCAGGACAGTAGGAACGAGACCCCGGCAATGGTGATCGCCACGGCGGCCACCCACGCCATAGCCTGCAGGGCGATCCCTACGCTCCTCCAGCGGGCTCCAGCCACGTAGAACGCCCTCATCCAGCCATGGGCGACCCATGCACAAATCTGCAGGTGGGCAAACGCCAAGAGGCAGACCGTGCCAGCGGCATAGATGAGTATGCGAATTTCGTCCTGCATGGCTTGTCCCTCGTTCCTTGGCCGGGAGTGTACTCCGCCCACATTGCCGAGGCATTCCGTCAGTCCTCGCGCCCTGGGTTCCCCGGCTTGTAGGCGTCCGCCAGGGGGCGAGTGAGGTTCGATTCGGCCCGGTGCAATGAGCTTGGGGCAAGCTGGGTGTACCGCTTGAGGGACTTCCAGTCCTTGTGGCCCGTCACGATTGCGACCTCTGGAATGGTGTAGCCCCGTTCAAACAGCCTGGAGGTTCCCTCGTGGCGCAGATCATGGAAGTGAAGATCCTCGATCTGCAGCCGGTTGCAGGCGCGGCGGAAGGATGCCCCGATGCTGTCTGCCTTGTAGGGGAAGATCAGCGGACCCTTGCGGGGCTGGCTTTCGATGATCGCCGCTGTCCGCCCCAGCAAGGGCACCCATTGATGATTGCCCTTCTTGTCCTTGGGATCCTTTCTGTCCCGGATCAGGACCATGGGCTTGTCGCCTCCTTGGTAGTCTTCCCACCGCAGTGCAACAATCTCGCCCATCCGCATTGCCGAATCGATGGCGAACGGGATCAGGTCGCGCATAGGGATGGCGCCGAAGTTGAACTTGTAGAAGGCGGCCAGCTCGTCAAGCTCTTGGGCTGTCGGGCGCCGGTCACGCTCCTCTGGCTTGGCGATGGCTCCGGCGCGGCGCAGCACTGGCCGGACGGCGGTGACCACGTCCGGGATCGTCATGTTCCATAGCGACCGAGCAGCCGCCAGGGCCTCAGCCAGGAACCCGAGTTCCATCGCCATGGTTGCCGGACCGGGTGCCTTGCCGCCGTTCAGCGCAGCGGAGGGAGCCGTTCTTGCCCGGATGTGGTTCAAAATGTCCTGCCCGGTGAGTGAGCACACTTCCCGGTCGCCGAGGCTTTCCACCCATCGGCGCAGGTTCCCGCGCTTGGTGGCTGAAATGGGTTTGAAGCGGTCCATCTCCTTGATGTACCGATCAATCAGGGTTTCCAGCGTCATGCTCTCCTGCGGGGGAGGCAGGCCAGCCCGAAGGGCATCTTCTGTAATGCGAGCCCAATCCTCAGCGGCCTTGCGACCGTTGAAGGTCTTCGAGGCGGTAGGATGGGGCTTGATGCGGACCATTGCCCGCCACTTCTTTCCGCGCTTTTCGACTACTGCCATGTCTTGGTGCACTCCCCGCTGCTTGGTGCAGCACGGGTACATTACACCGGGATCCGCAGGGAAAAACAGGGACTTGCAGGGAGTCCTAGCGCACCAAGGATGCACCGAAACATGCGTAAGCAATTGAATTCAAAAGATATTCGCCTTTCCGTGGCGCCCATGATGGACTGGACCGATCGCCATTGCCGCGTGTTCCATCGCGTGCTGGCGCCGGGCGCACGCCTGTACACGGAAATGGTGCACGCCAACGCGGTCATCCACGGCGATCGCGAGCGCCTGCTCGGCTTCGATCGCAGCGAACAGCCGCTGGCGCTGCAGTTGGGCGGCAGCGATCCGGCCCTGCTGGCGCAGGCTGCGCGCATCGCCGCCGAGTGGGGGTATGACGAGGTCAACCTCAACTGCGGCTGCCCATCCGACCGCGTGCAGGCCGGGCGTTTTGGCGCTTGCCTGATGCGTGAACCGGTGCTGGTGGCCGAGTGCGTGGCGGCCATGGTCAATGCGGTCGACATCCCGGTGACGGTGAAGTGCCGCCTGGGCGTGGACGAGGACAACGACTACGACGTGTTCGCCGCCTTCGTCGACCGCCAGGTCGCCGCCGGCGCGGCGATGGTGGTGGTGCACGCGCGCAATGCGTGGCTGAAGGGCCTGTCGCCCAAGGAGAACCGCGAGGTTCCGCCACTGAAGTACGACTGGGCCTACCGCCTGAAGCAGGAGCGCCCGGCGCTGCCGGTGGTGATCAATGGCGGCCTGGCCAGCATCGAGGCGGTACAGGCGCAGGCCCCGCACGTCGACGGCGTGATGCTGGGCCGCGCGGCTTACCACGACCCTTACCTGCTGCATCAGCTGGAGGCGCTGCACACAGGCGCCCCGCTGCAGGCCCGTGGCGATCTGCTGCGCGCGCTGCGCCCCTATGTGGAAGCACGGTTGGGCGAAGGCCTGGCGTTGAAGCACGTCACCCGCCACCTGCTCGGCCTGTTCCATGGCCAACCCGGTGGCCGCGCGTTCCGCCAGGTGCTGAGCGAGGGCGCACACCGCCCGGGCGCCGATTGGACCTTGGTCGAGCAGGCGCTGGCCGTCACCGAACGCGAAGCGGATCGTGCCGCAGCGTGACCGCAGTCACATTCCTGGCTTGACAAGGGGCGCCGATTCGTCCCGAATGTTCACTTAGCTGAACAACGCGGGGGCGGGACCGGAAAAGTTCAGACCGGATTCACTGCCCCAAACCAAGAATTTGCAAAGGAATTGTAAAGCGCCGGGTCCCGAACCCGGCTCCCGGATTTACGACTTTTGAACGAATCGCCGAGCTCGGCTAGGATCGCATCGATGTCTTCCGCTCCCTTCCATCGCCGCATTGCCTTCGCCACCTGCGTGGTGCTGTCGGCTGTGCCGCTGTCGTCGGCGCTGGCGCAGCAGCCGCCGCGCGGCGACCAGGGGCGGGCGGAGATGATGGAGCGGGGCGAGCGCGGCAACCGTGGCGACGAGCGTTCGCTGTCCGATGCCGTGCGCCGCGTGCAGCGCACCACCGGCGGCCACATCCTCGGCGCCGAGCGCGTGCCGTTCGATGGTCGTGACATCAACCGGGTGAAGTACATGGACGACCGGGGCCGGGTCCGCTACATGGACGACCCTGCACCGTCGCGTTCACAGCCGCGCACGCCGCGGTCGGATATGTCATCACTACGCGGCGATAACCCCTGAACAGGGATAGTTGTCGCTATCAACCCGTACCCCACAGGCCTCCGGGCCACACCCAGGACACTAGGGAGAGTTCATGCGTATCCTTCTGGTCGAAGACGAAGCCCCGCTGCGTGAGACCCTGGCAGCCCGGCTCAAGCGCGAAGGCTTTGCCGTCGATGCTGCGCAGGACGGCGAGGAAGGCCTCTACATGGGGCGCGAAGTTCCGTTCGATGTCGGCATCATCGACCTCGGCCTGCCCAAGATGTCGGGCATGGAGCTGATCAAGGCCCTGCGTGACGAAGGCAAGAAGTTCCCGGTGCTGATCCTGACCGCACGTTCGAGCTGGCAGGACAAGGTCGAGGGCCTGAAGCAGGGCGCCGACGACTACCTGGTCAAGCCGTTCCATGTGGAGGAGCTGCTGGCCCGCGTCAACGCGCTGCTGCGCCGCGCCGCCGGCTGGAGCAAGCCGACCCTGGAATGCGGCCCGGTTGCCCTTGACCTCGCCGCGCAGACCGTCAGCGTGGCCGGCAGCAATGTCGACCTGACCAGCTACGAGTACAAGGTGCTGGAGTACCTGATGATGCATGCCGGTGAACTGGTCTCCAAGGCCGACCTCACCGAGCATATCTACCAGCAGGACTTCGACCGCGACTCGAACGTGCTGGAAGTGTTCATCGGTCGCCTGCGCAAGAAGCTGGACCCGGATGGCGAACTGAAGCCGATCGAGACCGTGCGCGGTCGCGGCTACCGTTTCGCGATTCCGCGCAACGAGGGCTGAGCCGGCTCAGCCTGGCGAGACCATGATGTCCGGCCGTCTGTGGTTCTTCCGACGCTGGCGGCCGCGCTCCCTGCAGGCGCGCCAGATGCTTGCCGCGTCCGTGGGCCTGGTCGCGTTCCTGGCGCTGGCCGGTTACGCGCTCGACGCCGCCTTCGCCGATACGGCGAAGGCAAACCTGCGTGAGCGCCTGAAGAACTACGCCACCGCTTACGCGGCCGGCATCGACTTCACCCGCGACCGCTCGCTGTACATCCGCGAGCAGCCGCCGGATTCGCGCTTCGACGTGCCGGGCAGTGGCCTGTACCTGCAGGTGGTGATGCCGCACGGCAAGGGCAATTCGATGTCCGCCGAAGGCCCGATGCTGCCCACCGTCGGCGGCGGCCTGCTGGCGCCGCGCCAGGAAGTGTTCGAAGGCCCGCTGCCGATGATCCAGATCGACGGCAGCCAGGGCTCGGTGTACCGCTATGGCCTGGGCCTGGTGTGGGACGCCGACGCCGACCCGGCCACCGAATTCCCGTACACCATCTACGTGATGGAAGACTCGCGCGCACTGGGCGCGCAGCTGCGCGTGTTCCGCGGCCGTGTCTGGTTCTACCTGGGCGGCATCGGCCTGATCCTGCTGCTGCTGCAGACCGTCATCCTGCAGTGGAGCCTGCGCCCGCTGCGTCGGGTGATCACCGAGCTCACCAAGGTGCAGCGCGGCGAGACGGAGCGCATGAGCGAGCGCCACCCGCGCGAGCTGGAACCGCTGACCGACAGCATCAACGCCTTCATTGAAAGCGAGCGCGAGAACCTCGAGCGCCAGCGCAACACCCTGGCCGACCTGGCACACAGCCTGAAGACGCCCATCGCCGTGCTGCGCACGCAGATGGACAGCGGCGCCGGCGATGGCGCGCTGCGCGAGGAACTGGACGTACAGCTGCAGCGCATGAACAACCTGGTCTCCTACCAGCTGGCACGTGCCGCATCATCGGGCCACAAGCTGTTCTCCGCACCGCTGCCGATCGAGTCCAACGCCGAGGAAATCGTACGTGGCCTGGAAAAGGTCTACGCCTCCAAGGGCGTGCTGTGCGAGTTCGACATCGACCCGGCCGCGCGCTTCCATGGCGAACCGGGCGACCTGCAGGAACTGCTCGGCAACCTGCTGGAAAATGCCTTCAAGTGGGCCAGTCGCCGCGTGCTGCTGACCGCGCAGCCGCTGCCGGCACCGAACGCCCGTCGTGCGGGCCTGCTGCTGGCGGTGGACGACGATGGTCCGGGCATTGCCCCGGACGACATCGGCAAGGTGTTGCAGCGTGGCGTGCGTGGCGACGAGCGCGTGCAGGGCCACGGCATCGGCCTGTCGATCGTGCAGGACCTGATCAAGGATTACCGCGGCGAACTGGCCGTTGGCCGTTCCAGCGAACTGGGCGGCGCCCGTTTCGAAGTGCGCCTGCCGCCGGGGCCTTGAGTCGCGCGTTCCCGTCCGCCGGGCATCGCCTGGCGCAACAACGCGTGCTGCTCCGGTAGTGCCGGCCGCTGGCCGGCAACCTCATGATCTTCGGTGGCATTGCCAGGGTGCCGGCCAACGGCCGGCACTACCGTATTTCGATCTTCGGCGGCTCGCCATAGAACCGTCGCAGCTGCGCGGCCACCTCCGGCAACGCCTGCTGCAGCAGATCCGGCGCCGAGAAGTGATACTCGCTGGCCACCGCGAAGAACTCTTCCGGTGCTTCGGCCGCATACGGATCGATCAGCGTTTCTTCGCCTGCGTCCACCTGCGCACAGAAGGCGTCGTAGGCGCGCTGGAAGGTGGCGGCCCACTCGCGCTGCCATTCGCGCGGCAGCGGCGGCGTGCCGTCCATCGCGTCATCCAGCGCATCCAGCTTGTGCACCATCTCGTGCACCGCCACGCAGTAGCCCTCGTGCGGCGCGGCCAGGTCGGCCTGCACGTCGGCCCAGGACAGGATCAACGGACCGCTGTCCCACGACTCGCCGATCAGCTCGTCATCCCACTCGTGAAGCACGCCGGCCGCATCCATGTGGCTGCGGTGCACGCGGAACGCGTCGGGGTAGATCACCAGTTGCGACCAGCCCTCCAGTCCCACCTTGCCGAACTCCAGCAGCGGCAGGCAGCACAGCGCGGCCAGCAGCACGCCATCGCCGGCCTGCAGCTGCAGATCACCGATCGGGGTGATGGTCTTCTCGTGCAGGAAGCGCGTGGCCAGCTCGCGCAGGCGCGCGCGGCGTTCGTCGTCCAGGCCGCGCAGCCACGCCGCGCGTTGGCAGGCGTCTTCCCAAAGTGCATCGTCGATCGGCCGCGGCGCAGGCCGCAGCCACTGCAGCAACGACTTGATCAGCGGAACATTCCCGGCAGGTAGCTGTGCCACTTCGGCGCGCGGATGCGCGGCAGCATGTCGTCGTCGCTACCACCGCCGCCGGTGGTGGTGCTGGCCGCCGGGCGTACCGGTGCCGCCTTGGTGCTGGCGGCCGCAGCGCTGGCGGTGGGTGCGCGCTGCGAGGCGGCATCGCCGTTGGAGGACACGCAGGCCCCACGGCTGTCGTCCAGCGCTGCCGTCGCAGACGCCGCGAAGGGCATCGTCAGCAGGATCAGGCAATGGGCATAACGGCGCATTGACGACATCCACGTTAAGGGAAGGTGAGTTCCCGATTCTAGCCCGAACCCGGCGCCCCGTTGGAAGCCCTCGCGGAACCCAGCGTGGCGGGCGTCGTTGGCAGCTTTCCCGCATAATTCCGTCCTGACTTCGTGGAAGCTGCCGTGGACGACCGCCAATTGCTGGCCAAACTCGCTGCCGGTCGCCTCTCCGGCGACGCCCTGGCCCGTGAGCTGGGCCAGACCCGGGCGGCCATTTGGAAGCGTATTCAAGGACTTAGAGCCGCCGGTGTGGACATCGAGGGCCGCGCTGGCGAGGGCTATGGCCTGACCCGGCCGGTCGATCTGCTGGACCCGGCCGCGATCCGCGCCGGCCTTCCCGCCGACGCCCAGGCCCTGCTGCATGACCTGCAGGTGGCCTGGACAGTGGACTCGACCAACGCCGAATTGCTGCGTTGCAGCGCGCCCCAGCGCGGGGTGAGCGTCCTGCTGGCCGAACGCCAGACCGGTGGCCGGGGGCGCCGCGGCCGCACCTGGGCCTCGCCGCTGGCAGCGCACGTCTACCTGTCGGTGCTGCGCCTTTACTCCGGTGGCCTCGGCCGCCTGGCCGGGCTGAGCCTGGTGGCCGGCATCGCCGTGGCCGAAGCGCTGCACGATCTGGGGTTTACCCAGGCGCAGCTGAAGTGGCCGAATGATCTGATCGTTGATGGCCGACGCAAGCTGGTCGGCCTGCTGGCCGAGGGCGGTGGCGAATATGCCGGCCCGGCGCGCGCGGTGATCGGCATCGGCATCAACACGCACATGCCGCCGTCGTTCGCCGAGCAGATCACCCAGCCATGGGTGGATCTGGACACGCTGGCTGGCAAGCCGGTGGACCGCAACGTGGTCGTTGCTGCCGTGCTGGCGCGCCTGCTGCCGGCGTTGGAAGAGTTCGACCGCGAAGGGCTGGCGCCGTTCCTGCCGCGCTACGCCGCCTTCGACATGCTGGCCGGCCGCGAAGTACGGGTGGAACTGGATGGACAGTGGCAGCACGGCACCGCACTCGGCCTGGCCGATGACGGCGCACTGCGCGTGCGCATCGATGGCCAGGAACGCCTGCTGCACGCCGGCGAAGTCAGCGTGAGGGCGGCATGAGCGATTGGTTGTTCGACCTCGGCAACTCGCGCTTCAAGTTCGCGCCGTTGCAGGGTGACCGTGCCGGCGACGTGCAGGCCTGGGCACATGGCGCCGAAGGCATGGCCGGGCAGCCGCCGCACAGCCTGCCCAGCGGCACCACCGCGTTCGTGGCCAGCGTGGCCGCACCGTCGCTGACCAGCGCCATGCTGGACCAGCTGCAGCGTCGCTTCGCGCACGTGCACGTGGTACGCACCAGCGCCGAATGCGCCGGTGTGCGCATCGCCTACGCCAGGCCGGAAAAGTTCGGCGTCGACCGCTTCCTGGCCCTGCTGGCCGCTGCCAAGGCGCAGCGCCCGGTGCTGGTGGTGGGCGTGGGCACCGCACTGACGATTGATCTGCTCGACGCCGACGGCCAGCACCACGGTGGCCGCATTTCCGCATCGCCCACCACCATGCGCGAAGCACTGCACGCGCGTGCGGTGCAGCTGCCCGCGAGCGGTGGCGACTACAGCGAGTTCGCCAACGACACTGCCGATGCGCTGGCCTCCGGCTGTGATGGTGCCGCGGTGGCGCTGATCGAACGCAGCGCACAGCAGGCGCACGCGCTGCTGGGCGTAGCACCGTCACTGCTTGTGCACGGCGGCGGCGCACCGGCGCTGATGCCGCTGCTGCCCGGCGCCGACTACCACCCGTCGCTGGTGCTGGATGGCCTCGCCCGCTGGGCGGTGCACCAGCCCGCAGGCTAGTATCCGCGCATGCTGACCCGTGCCCTGATCGTCGTACTGGCCATCCTCAATCTTGGCGTCGCCTGCTGGTGGCTGCTGCGCGATGCACCGCAGAGGCCTGCGCCTGCGCCGCAACCGGCTGGCGTCGCCGAGCTGCGCTGGGTACGCGGTGGCGTGGATGCCAATGCCGCAGCCGAGGTATCCGCCGCCGCCCCGACTGCACCGCTGATGGAGCGCGAACCGGCCGCGAAGACCGCAGTGGCTGCGACGCCTGCACCCGCGACGGCCGTGCCGGCAAAGCCGGAAATTGCCAAGTCGCAGGTGGCTGAGGCTACGCCGGTTGCTGCCGCTACCAAGCCGGTAACACCGCCTGCAGCCGCCCCGGCGCCAGAAAAACCCGCAACCCCGCCCGTGGCTGCCGAACCGCCGCGCTGCGTCGCGCTGGGCCCATTTGCCGACCGCGCCGCCGCGACCAGCGCGCAGGGCAAGGCCAGCACGCTGCTCAGCCAGGTGCGCCTGCGCGAACAGCCCGCTGCCAGCGGCAGTGCCCGTTACCGGGTGATGCTGCCGGCGGCTGCCAGCCGCGAAGAGGCCCAGGCCACGGTGAAGCGCATCGTCGCCGCCGGCCTGAGCGACTACTACATCATCAGCCAGGGCGAGGACGCCAACGCCGTGGCGCTGGGCCAGTACCGCAACCGCGAAGGCGCCGAGCGCCGCATGGCCGCCGTGCAGGCCGCCGGCTTCCAGCCGCGCCTGGTGGCCAGCGGCGACGCTGGCCAATGGTGGCTGGAAGGGCAGCTGGCGGCGGGTACGCAGCCGGCGCAGGCCCAGCAGCGCAGCGGCGCGGCACAGAGCCGGTCGCTGGAATGCGCAAGGTTGCGCTAGAATCCCCGGACCGCGGCACTGCCGCCGGTGATCCAACCTTGCCGCTTTAGCTCAGTTGGTAGAGCAACTGTCTTGTAAACAGTAGGTCATCCGTTCGATTCGGATAAGCGGCACCATCAAGCAACTGTCGTTGTGCCCGCACAGCCGCGGCACGGTCGTTGGTCGAGCATTGCTCCCTGTCGCGTCTTCTTCCTTCTTTCGTTGCTGATCTGCCATTTGGCGCGCGATCCATGGCTGTGCATTTCCCAGAGCGAGTTCCTCATGGTTGAAAGGGTGTAGCCGGTAGGCTACAGTCCTCCATGAAGATCCAGCGTACCCGTCAGTTCGCGACATGGATTGACGCTCTCAAGGACGTAACCGCACGCGCTCGCATCCTGGCCCGCATCGGTCGGCTCAGCGAAGGCCATCTGGGCGATCACCGCTATCTGGCCGATGGCGTTTCCGAACTGCGCATCGATGTGGGACCAGGTTACCGCGTGTACTACACCCAGCGCGGCAGGCAGTGGGTGATTCTGCTGGCTGGCGGCGACAAGGGTTCACAGCAACGCGATATCGAGAAGGCCAAAGAGATTGCGCGTGCCCTGTAAGCGTCGAACGGGCTGTAGGTGAAACGACTCAATACCGAAGTACAGGAGCTGTCCCATCATGGCCACCAAGAAGAAAGTCGAACTCAAAGCATTTGATGTGGCCGAGCACCTTCGCACACCGCAGGAGATGGCGGCCTATCTCGATGCCTGCATCGAAGAAAGCGATGGCGATTCTGCGTTCATTGCCAAGGCACTTGGCGATATCGCGCGCGCCCAGGGCATGAGCAAGGTCGCGCGTGCGGCAGGCCTGTCGCGGGAGAGCCTGTATCGCGCACTGTCGGGCGAGCGCAGCCCTGATTTTGCGACCATCCTCAAAGTGACCCGCGCCTTGGGTGTACGCCTGCATGCCAGCGCAGCATAAGCACACGCGCCGATCTTGATATGTCAGCACGGCGCCGGTGGCGAAGGCGGTGGAACGAACATGAAAAAACCGCCTTTCGGCGGCTTCTTCGTACGAAGCCGGTGAGTCAGCTCAATGCATGACGTGGGCAGATTCTTCGATCAACGCCGCTGACACTGCCAACGCAGCCTCAGCTACGTACCTGCAACGCCACATACTCCGCCAGCCCCCCGGCAGGCCAGCATCAACCCTTCGCGCGCACCGTCGCCGATATCGTCCTTCTCTTCCCCATCCACGCGAACGCGCTCATTGGCGTGGTGCAGCTCCAGCAGCGACACCAAACCCACCGCGGCACGATCCCTGCGCGCGGCGGCGACCGCTTGGCCGGGCGTGCTTGACGACCCCTGCCACGGCTGTCCATCGGCGGCGTCACCGGCCCGGATGCGCTGCAGGCATCCGGGCAGGTTGATCGGCGCGGGCGCCTCGTTCGCGGCAGCGAACGCAGCTTCCAACGGCTGCGCCAGTTCGGGAGGCAGGCGCAGGGCAGCCTCGCCCAGGGTGGCGGTCAGGTACGGGTGATGGGCCTTGGGCATGCGGGCATCCTCGTCAGGAACAGAGGTGCCACCCGAAGAGGGTGGCGGGCGATGCGTGGCTTCCAAGACCGGGTCAACGAATCGGCGGGCACGAGGCCCCCACGCACCGCCCGCCGTCGATCGGCGAACGGACTGCCAGCCGGCGCCGTACTTGGGAGGACGACGCCGGCTGGCAAGCGTATACATCGTTGACAACACGGGCTTGGAAGTCCCGGCCACCCTTGCAGGTGGCGATTCATCATGCGCACGTGAAATCACCGCCTGCCAGTCGTTTGTTTCGATGGCATCGGGTGATCCAAAAGGAAAAATGAATTATCGCGTTTGGCCCATTTCGAGCATCGCAATGCCAGAAGCGACATTTCGCGCGGGGCTGCAACCAACGATGAATCCTGGTGCGTCATTGCTGTTGCACGGCCCGTCATGACCCAGGAAGTAAAGCTGGCTTGACTTCCCCGGCAGGGCTTCCAGAACACCCTGCCAGACATGAATCCCCACGCGCGCTACCCGGATCTTGATATTCCTCACGGACAGCCCGCAGCGCTCCACCGCATACTGGCGCCACACGCCCATCCTGGGCCCCTTCGGGATCCGCTCATGCGTCGCCATGCCCTGTCGCTCACCGTCGCACTGTTGTCCACCGCTTTCGCTACTCCGGCCATGGCCGCCGTGCCGTTCTTCAACGCCAGCTGCCCGGGCGGCATCGATGTGCACGCCGACGATGGCGGGCCGGTCTACGTGCAGGGCCGCGAGGCCACGCTGAAGCGCTTCAATGACCGCTATTTCGAAGCACGCGATGCCAACAGTGGCATCACGCTGTCGATCAGCAGCAACGAGGACGGCACGCCGCAGATCAGCTACACCGGACGAGGCGGCGCCAATGGCATCTGCCAGGTCAGCGGCGGCGGTGCACCGGTGGCGGGCGAGCGGCACGACCACCGCCGCCACGATGACAGTGACGATGAAGGTGCGGCGCTGCCGCGCGAAGTCACCTGCGAGTCCACCGACCAGCGCCAGGTGTCGTGCGAGATGGACACGCGCGGCAACGTGGAAGTCGCTCGCCAGATCAGCCACACCCGCTGCGAGCAGGGCCAGAACTGGGGCCTGTCGCGGCATTCGGTGTGGGTCAATGGCGGGTGCCGGGCGGTGTTCCGCAATACCTCGCGAATGTCGTATTCAGCCCCAACTGGTGACAGCGCGCTGGGCGCCTGCAACCTGCGCAAGGGCGCGCAGGGCGCGGTGGTGACCCAGGTGCCGGTGGGCAGCGACTACCAAGAGCTGATCATTGATTACCCCGATGGCCGCTACCTGTGCATGATGCGCAACAATGGCGAAGTGCAGAGCGTGACCCCGCTGCGCCGCCGCGGGGGTTGAGTTCGCCGCACCCGCCGTCCTATGGTGGCCGCCCGTACTTCCGTCTGGCAGCAACTTCATGTCCCATCTTCTGGCCAAGGCCGCTGAGAAGCAGGACCTCGACCGTATCGACGCCCTGCTGGATGCTGGTGCCGATATCGAGTGGCAGCACAAGGGTACTGGACGCACTCCGTTGCTTTCGGCCGTAATCGCAGGGAAGAAGGACGCAGTGGTGCGGCTGCTGGATCGCGGTGCCAACATCCAGCATTCCTGCAGTGCACTTGGCTACACCGCGCTGAGTTGGGCTGCAGAGCGAGGCAATGTTGAGATCGGGCGCCTCTTGATCGAGCGCGGTGCCTCGGTGAACACCGCTTCGCCGAAGTCGCGGCACACGCCGCTGATGTTGGCATCTTCAGGTGGGCATCTAACGATGGTCGAGCTTCTGCTGGACCGCGGTGCCGCTGTGGAACCACTGGATTTTTCTGGACGCAATGCGCTGGTGATGGCTGACGCCCGCAACCACGCAGATGTGGTGGTGCATTTGAAGGCGGCAGGTGCACAGCTCCCGCCCGCCCAGGTAGAAGCGCCACCACTGGAGTGGCCCCAGCCCGACGCCGGAGGTGAGCCCGCGTCGGTGGTGCGTGGATACTTGTTGGCTTATCACGAGTGGGAAACGCGTGGCTACAAGGATTCCCGTGCCGGCGGCAGACTTCTGCTCAGCTCGGGCTTCCAACAGGAGAAAGCGGACATCCTTGCCGCCTGGTGTACCAACCGCAAACGGGTCTATTCGACCGGCGTTTCGGTCGGGAACCCCCCGCGGTACGTACCGGAGGATCTCTTGGTGTCAGTTGCGATGCCGACGGTCTCGAGGGCCGAGGTGCTGGTACGCGACGACCCTCAGAAGGCGCGTTCCCTTCGTTACGAACATCTGTTCGTACTCAAGCGTATGGGTGGGCGGTGGCGGATCGACCTGCGGAAGAAGCGTGTGTTCCACATCGAGACCTGGGCGGCAGCCATCCTCTAGTGTGAAAGGACCCTGGACGCGAACCCCGCCCTGCTGCACCGCCGCGAGTGGTGTCACATCCCTCTGGCTAGACTGTGCTTCTTTTTCGTTCGCAGGAGGCACCCATGGCCCATCCCATCTCCGTATCCCTGATTGGCGTTCCCACCGATGTAGGTGCGGGCCATCGCGGTGCACGGCTGGGGCCGGAAGCGCTGCGCGTGGCCGGCCTGCCGGAGGCGCTGGAGGCGCGCGGGGTGGACGTACGCGACCTGGGCAACCTGGATGGTCCGCGTAACCCGTGGACCGCGCCGGTGGAAGGCTACCGCCACCTGGATGAAGTGGTGGCGTGGAACCACGCGCTGATGGAAGCCAGCTACGCCGAACTGCAGGCCGGCCGCATGCCGATCATGCTCGGTGGCGACCACTGCCTGGGCATCGGTTCGATCACTGCCGTGGCACGCTGGTGCCGCGAGCAGGGCAAGACCCTGCGCGTGCTGTGGCTGGATGCGCATTCGGACTTCAACACCAGCGACGTGACCCCGTCGGGCAACATCCACGGCATGCCGGTGGCCTGCCTGTGCGGCCTTGGCCCCGATGCGTTGACCCGCCTCGGTGGCACCGTGCCTGCGATCACCCCGGCGCAGATGCACCAGATCGGCATCCGCTCGGTGGACCCGGACGAGAAGCGCCTGATCAAGACCCACAAGGTGGATGTCTATGACATGCGCTACATCGACGAGAACGGCATGAAGCGCACCGTGGAGGCGGCGCTGGCCGGCATCGACGAGAACACCCACCTGCATGTCAGCTTCGATGTGGACTTCCTCGACCCGAGCATCGCGCCGGGCGTCGGCACCACGGTGCCGGGCGGGGTGAACTACCGCGAGGCGCAGCTGGTGATGGAGATGATCGCCGACACCGGGCGCATGGGCTCGCTGGACATCGTTGAACTCAACCCCTTGCTGGACAAGCAGAATGCCACCGCCGAACTGGCCGTGGACCTGGTCGAAAGCCTGTTCGGCAAGTCCACCCTGATGCGCGATTGACGGCTCCGCCTGAACGGATCTCTGATCCGTTCACGCCCGCTCCACGCCCCTGCCGCCAGATTGCACTTCACGCGGCGGCAGTGGCATTGGCTTCTTCCGCCGAGCGACCGAACCCCATCCGCGAATGAAGCGGTATAGCGGCGAACCCAAGGAGAAGCCCATGAAGCGCGTTGTTGCCCTGATGCTGTTGTCGATGTTCTCGGTGGCCCTGCTGGCCGGTTGCAACACCGTTGCCGGTGCCGGCAAGGACGTGCAGAAGGCTGGCGAGAAGGTTGAGGATGCCGCCAAGGGCCGTTGAGCCTGAAGTGGAACGGAAAGCGAAAAAGGCCGGGGACTTCCCCCGGCCTTTTTTGTTGCGCGTCTTCTGCAGCGCATGTGTCGAAGCGTAGTGAACCATTCAAGCAGGTGAGCATCTATTTCATTGCCGGTTGACCGGCACTCAACAGCCGCCGCGCGAAGCTGGGGCCACGGTAAGAACGCCGTTGCAGCCGAGGATTCCCAGCAATGAACAAAGACATCATTTCCGGCAAGTGGTCGCAGCTGAAGGGCAAGGCCCAGGCCAAGTGGGGCGATCTGACCAACGACGACTTCGATGTGGCCGAAGGCAATGCCGAGTATCTGGCCGGTCGCCTGCAGGAACGTTATGGCTGGGCCAAGGACCGCGCCGAGAAGGAAGTGCGTGAGTTCCAGGACAGCGTGAGCAAGGACTACCCGGACTACAAGTAAGCGCTACGGTTTCCCCCACAGCACAACGCCCGCACCGTGAGGTTGCGGGCGTTGTGCTGTCTGGACGGGCGATCAGCGCGCTGGCGGGTCCGGCACGTAGCGGTTGGGGAACGCCTGTGGTTCGCGCGGCAGGCGCGACGGCGAATCCACCAGGATGCCGCGTGCGCGCAGGTTGCGGGCGCTGTCGTAACGCAGCTGCAGAACCTGCGCCGGGCTGCGGCTGGCGCGTTCGAAGTCGGTATCGCGCACCGAGGACTGCTCGCGTGCGCCGTGGCCGGTACCCAGCGCCGGCGCCTGCGACTTGCTGGCGTAACCCTCGATACGGCTGGCACTGGCATCGGCCGCTGCTTCGGCCGCCGGGGCGGGTGCTGGCAGGCCACGGCGCAGGATCGGCTGCGGGTACCAACGGCGGGCTTCCTCGAACACCGCCACGCCGACCACACCGATGTTGTCCGGGCGACCAGTGCGGCTGGCATAGCTGCCGCTGGGGCTGCTGAACACGAACTGCGCCACTTCGTCCTGGCTCTTGCGCCAGCCGGTGATGTCGGCGCGCTGGCCGGGGTTGAGCACGTAGCCGGTCTGCGAGGGATCGGCATCTTCGCCGGAGATGGCGTTGATGCCGTCCACCGACAGCACCACCAGCACCCGGCGCGGGCTGTCGTTGTACAGGCGCACGGCGTAGCGGTGGCCGCGCTCACCGGCCACCCAACGCTGGCCCTCGGCGGGGTAGCTGCGCAGTTCGGTGCCGCGGTCGCGGTCGACCAGGGCCATGCGCACCGGGCCGCCCGTGTACACCGGTGGCGGGGGTGGGGCCGGGCGGAAACCGGCCAGGGGCAGGATCAGCAGCAGGGGCAGCAGGCGTTTCATCGGGCGTCTCCAGCGGGGTTGCGTGAATGAACGCGCCGCAGGCCCTGACGGGGTTGGTGGCGTGCAAGGTAAACTGGCCCCGTTCATCGAAGGTTACCCCACGCAGTCATGACGACCCGAGTCCTTACCGGCATCACCCCCTCCGGCACGCCCCACCTGGGCAACTACGTTGGCGCCATCCGTCCGGCCATCGCCGCCAGCCGCGCTCCGGGGATCGAGAGCTTCTTCTTCCTGGCCGACCTGCACAGCCTGATCAAGTCCCAGGACCCGCAGCGCACCCAGCGCGCGACCCTGGAGATCGCGGCCAGCTGGCTGGCCTGCGGCCTGGACCCGGAACACGTGTGGTTCTACCGCCAGAGCGACATCCGCGAGACCACCGAGCTGATGTGGTTCCTGACCGCCATCGCCAGCAAGGGCATCCTCAACCGCGCGCACGCCTACAAGGCGGCGGTGGACAAGAACCGCGAGGAAGGCGTGGACGAGGACGCAGGCGTCAGCGCCGGCCTGTTCATGTATCCGGTGCTGATGGCCGCCGACATCCTCATCTTCAAGGCCAACCAGGTACCGGTGGGCCGTGACCAGATCCAGCACATCGAGATGGCGCGCGATTTCGCCCAGCGCTTCAACCACGTGTACGGCAAGGAGTACTTCCCGCTGCCGGACGTGGTGATCGACGAGCAGGTGGCGACGCTGGCGGGCCTGGATGGCCGCAAGATGAGCAAGAGCTACCACAACACCATTCCGCTGTTCGTGCCGCGCGAGGAGCTGAAGAAACTGGTGTTCTCGATCCTGACCGACTCGCGCACACCCGGCGAGCCGAAGGACACCGAAGGCTCGGCGCTGTTCCAGATGTACCAGGCCTTCGCCACCCCGGAACAGACGGCGGAATTCGCAAAGGCGTTCGCCGCCGGCATCAGCTGGGGCGATGCCAAGCAGCAGCTGTTCGAGCGCATCGACAGCGAGCTTGCACCGCTGCGCGAGCGCTACAACGCGCTGATGGCCGAGCCGGAGAAGATTGAAGCGCTGCTCAAGCGCCGTGGCCAGCAGCTGCGCGAGCAGCTGGCGGCACCGCTGCTGGACGAGCTGCGTCATGCCGTGGGCCTGCGTGACCTGTCCACTGCGGGCGATATCGCCAGCGAGGATGCCGGCGTTGCCCGCGTGGCACCACCACTGTTCAAGCAGTACCGCGAAAAGGACGGCCGCTTCTACTTCAAGCTGACCGCCGGTGACGGCACGCTGCTGATCCAGAGCGAAGGCTTCGATTCGCCGCGCGATGCCGGCCAGTTGATCGCGGTGATCAAGCAGGCCGAGCAGGGCGATCAGCTGCAGAGCGAGCTGTTCAAGCTGGACGCCGAAGTGGACGCGGTGCTGGCGGCCCTGGCGGTGCTGCGCGCCGAATGACGGGTAGTGCCGGCCGCTGGCCGGCAAGGGCACGGGACATGCCGGCCAGCGGCCGGCACTACCAGGGCATTGCGCCCATGGCATGATGCCCACGCGCCTCAGGCGCGATGACATGGAGTCTGCGATGGCCTGGTTGTCGCTGCTGCTGTTCCTGCCTTGGTTCCTGCTGCTGGGCAGCCTGTACTGGCTGTTCCCGCGCCAGCCGCGCACCGCGCGGCGGCGCCTGTTCGATACCACCACCTTGGTGCTGGCCTTCGCCCTGAGCATCGTGTCGATGCTGTGGGGCTTCCGCATCGGCGTGGTGCAGCCCGGCGCCGGCCCGATCTGGCCACAGGTGCTGGCGGTGCTGTACGCCTACGGCGCGTTCCTGGCGGTGCTGGTGCTGGCGTTGCTGCTGCGGCCGCGCTGGTTGGACCGGTAGCGCCGGCCGCTGGCCGGCAACCTCGGGGTAGCCAGTTGAATGCAGTTGCCGGCCAGCGGCCGGCACTACCCGACCAAAGCCGCATCGAACCCGGGCCGCCCGCGCGCCTACCATGGAGGTCTGTTCCCGATCCTGCCAGGTGCGTGCCGATGACCGCCGACCCCAGCATCCACACCATCGATACCGGCTTCCAGCGTCCTGATTTCGACGCGGCCTACCTGATCGTTGAAAACGGTCGCGCGGCCTTCGTCGACTGCGGCACCGGGCTGTCAGTGCCGGCCATGCTGCAGGCGCTGGCGGACGCCGGCCTGGGTGTGGACGCGGTCGACTGGCTGCTGCTGACCCACGTGCACCTGGACCACGCCGGCGGCGCTGGCCTGCTGATGCAGCAGCTGCCGAACGCAAAGGCGGTGCTGCACCCGCGCGGTGCGCCGCACATGATCGACCCGGCCCGGCTGATTGCCGGTGCGACCGCCGTTTATGGTGCCGAGGAAATCGCCCGCAGCTATGGTCGCATCGAGGCGATTCCGGAGCAGCGCGTGGTGGTGGCTGAAGACGGCCACCGCATCGACCTGGCCGGCCGCGAGCTGTTGCTGCTGCACACACCGGGTCACGCGCTGCACCACTACTGCGTGTGGGATGCGCGCAGCCGCAGCTGGTTCACTGGCGATACGTTTGGCATCTCCTACCGCGAGCTGGACAGTGCGCAGGGCGCTTTCATCTTCCCGACCTCGTCGCCGGTGCAGTTCGATCCGGAGGCGATGAAGGTCTCGATCCGGCGCATGCTCGATTACACGCCGCAGGCGATGTACCTGACCCACTACGGACGTGTGGAGCAAGTGGAGAAACTGGCCAACGACCTGTTCGAACAGATCGATGCGATGGCGACCATCGGCCGCCAGTGCGATGGTCGGCCGGACCGCCACCGCTGCTTGCTGGCCGCGTTGCAGGCGCTGTACCTGGAGCGTGCGCAACAGCATGGCTGTGCGCTGGACCAGGCGGCGGTGACCGCCGTGCTGTCGATGGACATCGAGCTGAACGCACAGGGCCTGGCCTGCTGGCTGGACCGCATCCGTCGGTAGATCCACGCCATGCGTGGATGACGCAAGTCCACGCTGCACCGCGATGTCACGACCACGTTACACTCTGGTGACTTCCAAGCCTGCCGTGGTACTGCCGTGAATCCGATGCGCGTGTTGCTGCTGTCGTCCTGCCTGTTCGTCGGTGGCCTGGCCCATGCGGCCAACGACCTGCCGGGTGGCGGCATCGATCCGCAGGCACTGTCGCGGCACGTGCGTGTACTGGCGTCGGATGAATTCGAGGGCCGCGCGCCGGCCACCGAGGGCGAAGAGCGCACGGTGCAGTACCTGATCGAGCAGTTCCGCAGCTATGGCCTGCAGCCGGGCGGCGTGGACGGCAGCTGGGTGCAGCCGGTGCCGCTGGTGCGCGCCCAGCTGGATGGTGCGGCCAAGGCCAGCCTGTCGCTGAAGCAGGGCAAGCGCGCGCTGGCCAACGGTGTGGACGTGACCCTGCAGAGCCTGCAGCCGCGCAAGCGCGTGCAGATCAAGGATGCGCCGCTGGTGTTCGTCGGCTATGGCATCGACGCCCCGGAACGCCACTGGAACGACTACAAGGACGTGGACCTGCACGGCAAGATCGCCGTCGTGCTGATCAATGACGCCGATTTCGAGGCCGATACACCGGGCGCGTTCGATGGCAAGGCGGTGACCTACTACGGCCGCTGGACCTACAAATTCGAGGAAGCCGCACGCCGTGGTGCCGAAGGCGTGCTGATCGTGCACGAGACCGCGCCGGCTGCGTATGGCTGGGCCACGGTGAAGAGCTCGGGCACCTCGCCGCTGTTCGACATCGAGCGCGGCCAGGCCGAAGCAATGGCCCAGCACACGCCGCTGCGCGGCTGGATGCAGCGCGAGCTGGCCGAGGCGATCTTCGCCGACGCTGGCCTCGACTTCGATGCCGAGAAGCGCAAGGCGATGCGTGCCGACTTCCGCCCGGTGGCACTGGACAACGCGAAGCTGAGCGTGGATCTGGCGCTCAAGCGCGAGCAGGTGGTGACCCGCAACGTGGTGGCCAAGCTGCCCGGTGGAGAACATGCTGACGAGGCCGTGATCTTCTCCGCGCACTGGGATGCGTTCGGTATCGGCCAGGCCGATGCCAAGGGCGACCGCATCCGACGTGGTGCGATCGACAACGCCACCGGCGTGGCCACGGTGCTGGAACTGGGCCGCGTATTCGCCGCCGGCCCGCAGCCGCAGCGCACGCTGTACTTCGTGGCCCTCACCGCCGAAGAGAAGGGCCTGCTGGGCGCCAGCTACTACGCCGCGCACCCGCTGGCGCCGTTGGACAAGACCGCTGCGGTGCTGAACATCGAGATGTTCAGCCCGGATGGCGCGACCCGTGACATCGCCTCGTGGGGCAAGGGCCGGGTCTCGCTGGAAGGCGATCTGGAACGCGTGGCCAAGGCCCGCGGCCGCAGCTACAGCCCGGACCCGAACCTGGAGGCCGGCTTCTTCTACCGTGCCGACCACTTCGCCTTCGCCCGTCTGGGCGTGCCGGCGATCACCATCGGCCCGGGCCTGGACAAGCTGGACGGCGGTGTTGAAGCCGGCCGCGCGCTGCGCGAGAAGTACTTCGCCGACTGCTACCACCAGGCCTGCGATGCCTGGACCCCGAGCTGGGACCCGAGCGGCCACGCCGCTGACACCCTGCTGGTCTACGACCTGGGTGCCGAGCTGGCCAACAGCCGCCGCTGGCCGACGTGGGAAAAGGAATCGGAGTTCCGCAGCACGCGGGACAAGAGCGAATCCGCCCGCCGCTGACGGGGTAGTGCCGGCCGCTGGCCGGCAACCTCATGAACCTTCCGAAAGAATGTGGCGTTGCCGGCCAGCGGCCGGCACTACCGCTCGGCTGCGGCCAGCGTTGCCGCGATCCACATCCGTGGGATGGCGGGAAACGCAGCGGCCACCGGCATTGCACCGGTGGCCGCGATCACTGCAGCGCCCTTACTTGCGGGTGCCGTCGAGCCAGTTCGGGCCCTTGTTGGTCAGGAAGAAGATGTAGACCACCAGCGAGACCGCGATCGTTGCGGTGACGTAGATGGCGAACCAGTCGACATGGCCGGTCTTCAGTGCGCCCTGGTACAGCAGCGGGGCGGTGCCACCGAACAGCGAGTTGGCCAGTGCGTAACCCAGGCCCACGCCCAGTGCACGCACGTGGGTGGGGAACAGTTCGGCCTTCACCACCGCGTTGATCGAGGTGTAGCCGGTGAGGATGACGAAGGCCAGTGCCAGGGTCAGGAACGCCAGGGTGGCGTCATGCTGGTGCGGCAGCTGGGTGATCAGGTACCAGCTGTACAGCACGCCGCCGACGCCGAAGAACACCAGCAGAGTCTTGCGGCCGATGATGTCCGACAGCCAGCCACCCACCGGTTGCAGCACCATCAGGAACGCCAGCACGCCCAGGTTGATCAGGGTGCCGGTCATCGGGTCGTTGCCGGCGAAGGCGCTCTGGATCATCTTCGGGCCGTTCACCGAATAGGTGTAGAAGGCCACGGTGCCACCGGCGGTGATCAGGAAGCACAGCAGCAGCGGACGCCACTGGTGCACGAACAGTTCGTACATCGAACCGGACTTCTTTGCCTTGCCCTCGCGTGCGGCCTCGATCGACGATTCTTCCATCGTTTCGTCCATGCCCCGGCGCAGCCAGAACACCACCACCGCGGCGATGCCACCGATACCGAAGGCGATGCGCCAGCCCCACTCGGAGATCTCCGGCTTGCCCCAGAAGGTCAGCATCAGCAGCAGGGTCAGCTGGGCCAGCACATGGCCGCCGACCAGGGTGACGTAGTGGAAGGAAGACAGGAAGCCGCGACGGCCGGGAATGGCGGCCTCGGACATGTAGGTGGCGCTGGCACCGTACTCGCCGCCTGTGGCGAAGCCCTGCAGCAGGCGTGCGAACAGCAGGATCACGGCGGCCCAGATGCCGATGCTGGCGGCGGTAGGGGTGATGGCGATCAGGAACGAGCACAGCGCCATCAGCGTGACCGAGACTGTCAGTGCCAGGCGGCGGCCGTGGCGGTCGGCGAAGCGGCCGAAGAACCAGGCACCGATCGGGCGCATCAGGAAGGTCGCGGCGAAGATCGCCCACACGTACATGGTGGAGTTCTTGTCGTCAGGCGAGAAGAACTGCGATTCGAAGTACACGGCGAACACCGAGTACACGTAGACGTCATACCACTCCACCAGGTTGCCGGCGGAGCCTTTGAGGGTGTTGGAGATCGACCGCCGCAGGGCGGCGCGGTCGTTTGCGGGTACGGCAGGTTGGGACGTGGTGCTCATCTGGGTGGGAATCCTCGATGCGGCGCGTCCGTGCGCAGGGAAAACGGCGCCCGGCCTTGGGGCGGCGCGGCCGGGCAGCCCTCTTGGTACTGCATCGGCCGTCAACACGGGGTAGCAGACCAGAGCAGGGTGCATGGATGGATGACAGCGTGCCACCGTCCGGGGTCCCGGACCATACTCAAAACGTCCTAGAATCCGCCTTCCCCCGGCTCCCTGGTGTGTCATGTCGGCTCCCCCTTCTTCGTCTGCGGCTGCCCCCCGGGGTGGCCTTGTCGCGCTGGCATTGCTGCTGGTCTATGTGGTCTGGGGCTCGACCTACCTGGGCATCGCCAAGGCCCTGCACGGTGGCGCGCTGCCGCTGACGATGGTTTCTGGCAGCCGGTTCATCATTGCCGGTGGCCTGATGTTCCTGGCCTTGCGCCTGTTCTGGAAGATGCCGAACCCGACCCTGCGGCAGTGGCGCAACCTGGTGGTGATGGGCGTGACCATGCTGGTGCTGGGCAACGGCATGGTAGTGCTGGCCGAGCGTGAGGTGTCCTCGGGCCTGGCCGCGACCGCGGTGGCCTCGGTGCCGCTGTGGATGGCGCTGTTCTCGGCGCTGCGCGGCCAGCACGCCAGCAAGGGTGAATGGCTGGGCATCGCGGTCGGCTTTGCCGGCGTGGTCTGGCTCAATGCCGGCAGCAGCCTGACCGCCTCGCCGACCGGGCTGGTGCTGCTGCTGATCGCGCCGATCGGCTGGGCCTTCGGTTCGGTGTGGTCACGTGGCCTGGACCTGCCGGGCCCGTTCATGACCGCCGCTGGGCAGATGATCTGCGGTGGCGTGCTGCTGGTGCTGATCGGCCTGGCGGTCGGCGAGCGCCCGACCACGCTGCCCGATGCCGGCGGCCTGCTGGCGATGGCCTACCTGTGCGTGTTCGGTTCCATCGTCGCGTTCACCGCCTATGTGTGGCTGTTGCAGAACGTGCGCCCGGCGCTGGCCGGCAGCTATGCGTACGTCAATCCGGTGATTGCCGTGCTGCTGGGTGCTGCATTGAATGGTGAACGCTTTGGATGGCGGGACTTCCTCGCCATGGCGGTGATTCTTCTGGGTGTGGTGGTACTGACAATGGCAAGGACACGAAAGAAATGAGCATGGACGAGAAAGAACAACGCCGGGGCCTGCTGGTCACTGCCTCCACCTTCGTGATCTGGGGGTTGGTGCCGGTGTACTGGCACCTGCTCAACGAGGTGCCCTCGTTCCAGATCATCGCCCACCGCATCATCTGGAGCACCGTGATGGTGCTGGGCTGGCTGCTGATCAGCTCGCGCCTGGGCTGGTGGCAGAAGATCGCCGCGCAGCCGCGCGCGTTGCCGATCCTGCTGGTGTCGAGCCTGACCATCGCCTTCAACTGGGGCCTGTACATCTGGGCGGTCAATGCAGGCCACGTCATCGAAACCAGCCTGGGCTACTTCATCAACCCGCTGGTGAACGTGCTGCTGGGCGTGTTGGTACTGAAGGAGCGCCTGCGCCGCCTGCAGTGGGTGGCGGTGGCGATGGCAGCGGTGGGCGTGGCCTGGCTGACCATCGACGCGGGTACGCCACCGTGGATCGCGCTGGGCCTGGCCTGTTCGTTCGGCCTGTATGGCCTGCTGCGCAAGCTGGTCTCGGTCGACCCGGTGGCCGGCCTGGGCGTGGAGAGCATGTACCTGTTCCTGCCGGCGCTGGCGTTTGCGATCTGGGCCGAGAATGGCCATGGCGGCGCGTTCTTCCACGGCTGGGGCTGGCGCAATGACCTGCTGCTGATCTTCGGTGGCGCAGTGACCGCAGTGCCGCTGATCGGCTTCGCGTACGGCGTGAAGCGCATTCCGCTGTCGCTGGTCGGCATCCTGCAGTACATCGCGCCGAGCCTGCAGCTGCTGCTGGGCGTGTTCTTCTTCCACGAAGCGTTCGATACCGCCAAGGCGATCGGTTTCGCCGCGATCTGGGCCGGCCTGATCCTGTTCGTCGGCGACAACATCCGCACGATGCGCGCCAAGCGCTAGCGCCGACGGGGCTGCGGGGGCGGATCCCTCCGCAACGCGGAGGGCTCTGACCTCTTTTCCGTCCGCAGCCTTGGGGGCAGGGCCCTTCGCAGGGCGAAGGGATCCGACCCCGCTTCCCCAAAAAAAGAGCGGCGCCCCGAGGGGCGCCGCTCTGCTTCCATCCACAGCCAGGAGAGAGTTGGCTGTGGCGGGAACGCGGTTGCAGGCTTAGAAGCGCTGCTGGTACTTCATGTACATGAAACGACCGATGTCGAAGCCACCGTAGTAGGTGAAGCTGCTGTTCGGCTGGCTGTACATGATCGGACCCTGGTGGTCGAAGACGTTGTTCACGCCCAGCGACACGGTGCCGTCCCACGGCAGGCTGTAACGCACCTGCAGGTCGTGGAAGGTGTTGGAGCCCACCTTGCGGCTCGGCTGCGCATCGGTGTACGGCGAGACGAAGCCGGCCATGTTGCAGTCCGGGCCACCGGACAGGTCATACGAGCAGGCTTCCTTCATGCCCGAGTAGTAGCGGGCGGTCCAGCCGATGCCCAGGTCGCCGTACTGCCAATCCAGGTTGAAGGTCGAACGCACGCGGAAGTTGCCCTGCCAGCCGGTCTTCTGCTCCACCGGCGTGGTGGCGGCGCTGTCGTTGCGCTGCTCCAGGTAGTCGGTGTAGGTGGTGTTCCAGGTGGCGGCAAAGCGGCCGAACGAGGTTTCCGGCAGGCGGTAACGCAGGCTGAAGTCGTAGCCGGCAGTTTCGCGGTAGCCCGCATTGACCAGCGATCGGTCCAGCGACGTCACCTGGCCCAGCGTCTTGGCGCTGGTGGAACGGGTGAAGCGGCCGCAGGCCGAATCCACGCCCTGCACGTAGCACTGGTTGAGGATGTCGGTGGCCGACTCACCCACGATCGCGTTGTCGATGCGGATCTTCCACCAGTCCAGGCTGACGTCCAGGCCCGGCACGAACTCGGGGCTGTACACCAGGCCCACGGTCCAGGTCTTGGCGGTTTCCGGCTTCAGGTTCGCGTTGGAACCGGAGTCGAAATCGGCGATGCCCTGCTGGCCCGGACGGTTGGCGACGTTGCCTTCCGACGCGGTCTGCTGGCGGAAGTTCGCCGGCACCTTCAGCGCCTGGCAGCGTGCGGCCACGGTCGAGCTGCTGGCAGCGATGCCGAACGAGGTATCGCACGGATCGGTGAACGAATCACGGCTCTTCACCGCACCGCCGTACAGGTCGTCCACGGTCGGCGCACGGAAGCCGGTGCCATAGGTCGCACGCACCAGCAGGCTGTCGATCGGCTTCCACTTCAGGCCGAACTTGCTGTTGGTGGTCGAACCGAAGGTGTTGTAGTCGGTGTAGCGGCCGGCCAGGTCCAGCGACAGCTCACGTGCAAACGGCATGTCGGCCAGCAGCGGTACCTGCAGTTCCAGGTAGACCTCGTTGAGCGAGTAGTCGCCACGGGTCGGCTGGCCGGTGGTGCCGGCGATCTGGCCCTTCTGCACCATCAGGTCCGGGGTGTAGCTGGCTTCTTCGCTGCGGTGCTCGAAGCCCATCGCGGCCATCACGTCGCCGGCCGGCAGGGTGAACACCGAACCGGAGATGTTGGCGCTGGCGACCTTGGTGGTGCTCTTCATCTTGTCGACGAAGCGGGTGAACAGGTAGTCCTGCACGTCCTGGTTGCTCAGCGAGCCCGGGCCCGCATAGCCCATCGGCGCGGCCGGGTTCCACGGCACGCAGCCGGCGATCACCGCGCCCGGGGTGCCGCAGCGTGCCACGGTGCCATCCATGAAGGACGGGCCGACTGCCAGGTCGACGTGCGGCTGGTACATGCTGCCGGTACCAATACGCTCGCCTTCATTGCGGTTGTACATGTAGCTGACGTTCCAGTCCCAGTAACGCGAACCGGTTTCGAAGCTGCCTTCCAGGCCGATGCTGGCGCGCTTGGTGTCCAGGTTGTTCTCGGTCGCACGCGGCATTTCTTCGGTGCGGTGGGAGAACAGCACGTCCTCGCCCCAGTGGTTGAACGCGCTGTCCTTGGACAGGGCAGCACGGGAACCGTTGCGGGCCTGCGCGGTGGATACCGAGTAGGGGTAGCCGGCCAGGTGCTTGGTCGACTCGCGCTTGCTGTACAGCGCGTCGGTCACGATGCGCAGGTCATCGGTGATCGAGAAGCCACCGTTGGCGAACACCGAAGTGCGCTCCAGGCCGCTCAGCAGGCTCATGTTGGTCTTGGTGTTGGCACCATCGGCCGGATTGGGCGTGTGGAAGTTGCCCTTCTGGCTCGGGTCGCCGCCCGGGCCCACGGTCAGCGACTTGCCACCGACGGTGACGCTGCCCCACTGCGTGGTCTGGTTCAGTGCCTTGACGTCGTCGGGATGGCGCGGGCCACCCGGGTAACGGCTGAACTCGCGCTCGCTGCCGAGGATCTCGTCTTCCTTGGTGCGCTCGGCGCCGACGCTGAACCAGCCGCGGTCGAAGGTCTTGCCGAAGGTGGCGCTGTAGGAGCGCTTCTGGCCGTCGCCTTCACCGTACTGGCCGACGTAGACGCTGGCTTCGCCACCGTCGAAGTTCTTCCGGGTGATGATGTTGACCACACCGGCGATGGCGTCCGAGCCGTACAGCGCGGATGCGCCGTCGGTCAGCACTTCAACGCGCTCGACGATGGCCGAGGGAATCGAAGCCAGGTCGGAGTAGCCACCGGCGCTGACGCCCATGCGGCGGCCGTCGATCAGCACCAGGCTGCGTTCCGGGCCGAGGTTGCGCAGGCTGACGTACGTGCCGCCAAAGTCGCGCGAAGAACTCAGCGACGACGAGCGGCTCAGGCTCGGTGCGCCGGCGGCGGTGACGTCCTGCAGGATGTCGGCGACGTTGATGTAACCCTTCTTCTCGATCTCGGCGCGGCTGAGCGCGACGACCGGCTGTGCGGTCTCGACACTGGCCTGGCGGATGCGCGAGCCGGTGATTTCGATGCGGTCGAGGTTGGTCGGGGTATCGCCGGCGCTCTGTGCGAAGGCGGGGGTGGTGCAGCTGGCGGCCAGCGCGATGACGATCGCGTTGCGCAGCGGATTGGTTTTCAGGGACATCCGTGAAATCTCGTGTTTCAGGAAAAACAAGCGCCCGTTCTATGGACGCGTGGGGTGCTGCAAACCAACGTGGGGGGCGCGATTCTAGAATGTTTCCATTCGTAACTGTTTGCCTCTGCGCCGCGGATGGGCGCGAAAATGAATCGCAACCAACAATCCACAGATGGGATGTGCGCAACGTCACGCGCGTTGCGTCTGGGATGGGCAGAGGCATCGGTAACGGCGGATTTTCGGCAATCTGTAGGCGCGCGTGTGCGCCGGCATCCATCCACGCCATGCGTGGATGACGCGCAAAAGAAAAGGGACGGAGCCTTCGCTCCGTCCCCTGCGCAATGCGCGTTTTATCGCTGCGTGATGCTCAGGTTTCGCGCAGCGCCGTGGTGATCGGCAAACGTGCCGCGCGCAGCGCCGGGAACAGGCCACCGACCAGGCCGATGCCCAGTGCCCATTTCAGGCCGGTCCACAGCAGTTCCGGCGACACATGGAACTTGAACACCACCGCGCTGAAGTTGCTGCCGATCGTGGACACGCTGTAGCCATTGAACAGCAGCCACGCCACCGCACACCCCAGCAGGCCACCGAGCAGCGCCAGCAGCATCGTCTCCAGCATCACCGCGGTGACCACCGGCAGGCCACGGAAACCGATCGCACGCATGGTGGCGATCTCGCGGGCGCGCGTGGCCACTGCCGCATACATGGTGTTGAGCGCGCCGAACACCGCACCCACCGCCATGATCGTGCCGATCACCTTGCCGAGGATATCGATCAGCTTGGTCAGCCCGCCGCCCTGCTTGCTGTAGTAGACGCGGGTGGTTTCCACGTCCAGTTTCAGGCGCGGGTCGGCGGCGACGGCGGCCTTGAACTGCTCGAAGCCGGCCTTGCCATCAGTGCGCACGCTGATCGACTGCCACGCGCTGCGCTGGTAGGTGGTGGCCAGCGTATCGGCGTCGGTCCACAGTTCCGAATCATGCGCATCGCCGGTAGCGAACACGCCGACCACGGTCCAGGTCTGGTTGCCCAGGGTCAGCGTCTTGCCCACGTCCATGTCGCGGAACTGGCCCTTGGCACCCTGGCCGACCACGATCTCGCGCAGGCCGGTGGCAAACTTGCGGCCTTCGATGATCTTGACCTTGTCATGCACGGCCCACGCCTGTGGGCCGACACCGCGGAACTGTGCGTTGACGTCGGTGCCGTCGGACTTCGATACCAGGTTGACCACCTGAGACAGCTCCGGCGACAGCAGCGGTCGGCCTTCGCCATCGCGGCTGATGCCGGGCAGGGTGGACAGCGTGGGAACCTGTTCGCGGGTGATCACCGAGTTGGTCTCGGCCTGGGAGCCACCGCGCAGCACGATGGCGGTGGTGTCATCGCCGGTATTGTTGAGCGTAGCCTGGAAGCCTTCGCCCATCGCCAGCATCGCCACCAGCACGCCGACCACACCGGCGATGCCGACCACGATCACCGAGGATGCGCCCCAGCGCTGCGGCAGGCTGGCCACGCCGATGCGGGTGGCCGCCAGTGCCAGCCGTCCGCCCCGGGTCAGCAGCAGCCACAGGGCCACCAGCACGGCCACGGCCAGCACGCCAACCCATGGCAGGCTGATCCACAGCACCAGGCCGATCACCAGCAGCAGCACCGTCACGCCGTTGCCCAGCCACTTCTTGAGTTTGCTCTTGAACATGTCGGTGTCCTCCTCAGCGGCCGGCCAGTGCGTCGACGATCTTCAGGCGCTTGGCACGCAGCGCCGGCAGCAGGCCGACGATGATGCCGATCACCACGATCAGGCCCAGCCCCATCAGCCAGGTTGGCGTCGGCACGTGCGGTGGCAGCATGCCCATGCTCTTCGGTCCGATCGCTGGCAGGATCAGCGCGGCCAGGCCCATGCCGATCAGGCCGCCCAGGCCGATCAGCAGCACCGACTCCACCATCACCAGGGTCAGCACGGTGCTGTCCTTGAAGCCCAGCGTCTTCAGCGTGGCCAGCTCCGGCACGCGCTCGCGCACGGCTTGGGCCATGGTGTTGCCGGTCAACAGCAGCAGGGTGAAGAACACCGCACCCATGATTGAAGTGACGATCATGCCGATGTCGGCGAACTGCTTGACGAAGGCCTGCTGGAACGCCGACTCGGTCTGGGTCTTGGTCTCGTGGTCGGAGTTGGCCGAGATGGCATCGATGGCCTGCGCCACCCGCGAGGAATGATCCGGATTGTCCAGCGTCACCGTGTACCAGCTCACCTGGTTCTTGATGTAGTCGTTGGACTCATCGAAGTACTTCCAGTTCATCATCAACTGGCGTTCTTCGTTGGAAGCCTGTGCCGGATCCCTGGAACGATAGATGCCCTTGAGCACCAGTGGCCAGTCGTTGCTGCCGCCGCGCGGGAAAATCGTGGCCTGCAGCGGGATGGTGTCGCCGATCTTCCAGCCGAACTGCTTGGCCAGGGTCTCGCCGACGATGGCGCCGGTGCGGGTCTGCTTCCAGTCTTCCAGCTGCGCCGGATCGATCTGCAGCTCGCGGTAGACATCGAAGTAGTTGGGCGACACCGAGAAGTTCGGGAAGAAGTTCTTCGGGTCCTGGTAGATGCCACCGAACCACATGCCATAGGCCACGTCACGCACGCCCGTCACCTGCCGCACCTGCGCTTCCAGGCGGATCGGCAGGGATTGGGTGATCGACAGCCGCGAAGCGACCACCAGGCGGTTGGCGCCTTCCACGCTGCCACCGGAGGTGAACGCCACACGCACCGAGTCGAGCATGCCGAACAGCAGGAACGCGGCCACCACCGACAGCAGGGTCAGCAGGGTGCGCGTGCGGCTGCGGAACAGCTGCGCCCACACCAATGAGAAGTATTTCATCGCCGTGGCCTCCGTTAGTGGGCCAGCGGCGCGTCGGCCAGCTCGCCCTTGTCCAGGTGCACCGTGTGCGTGGCGTACTCGGCGGCCTTCGGGTCATGGGTGACCATGATGATGGTCTTGCCGTGTTCGCGGTTGAGCTGCTGCAGCAGGCCCAGGATCTCCTCGGCGGACTGGCGGTCGAGGTCGCCGGTGGGTTCGTCGCAGATCAGGAAGGTCGGGTCGGAGACGATCGCGCGGGCGATCGCCACGCGCTGCTGCTGGCCGCCGGACAGTTCATTCGGGCGATGGCTGCGACGGTCGGCCAGGCCGACCAGGGTCAACGCGATTTCCGCATTGCGGCGGCGCTGCGCGGCACTGAGATGGGTCAGCAGCAGCGGCAGCTCGACGTTCTTCTGCGCGGTCAGCATCGGCATCAGGTTGTAGAACTGGAACACGAAGCCGACGTGGTGGCTGCGCCAGGTCGACAGCTGGCCGCCGCTCATCTGGTCGATGCGCTCGCCCTCGATGCTGATCTCGCCGCCGCTGGGGTTGTCCAGGCCGCCGATCAGGTTGAGCAGGGTGGTCTTGCCCGAACCGGACGGACCCATCAGCGCGACGAAGTCGCCGCGCGCGATGTCCAGGTCGATGCCGTGCAGTACCTGCACTTTCTCGGGGCCACGCTGGTAGGTCTTGGTGATGTTGCGCAGTGAAACCAGGGTCGACATGGGTGGTTCTCCACGGAAGGCGGGAAACGGGGAAACGCGCCGGCGGTGGCCGCAGGCGTGCGTCGAGCGGTGCTGCCGGCGGCGCCCGTGGGCGCCAGGCCGTTACTGCGCTTGTTTCTGTTGCACCTTGGCGCCATCGCGCAGGGTGTCCGGCGGGTTCACCACCACCGATTCACCTGCGCTCACGCCCTTGAGGATCTGGCGGTCCTTGCCCATCGCCTGGCCGGCCTCGACCATGCGCTGCTGCACGCGGCTCTCGTCGCCCAGCACGAAGGCCACCGAGGCGCCCTCGCGCTGGACCACGGCCCCCCCTGGCACACGCACGCCCTGCGGCTTGGCGGCGGCCTGCGGCTGGGCCTGTTCCAGGAAGCTGACGCGCACGCCCATCTCCGGCACGATGCGCGGGTCTTTCACCTTCAGCGCCACGCGCACCTTCACCGTGGCCTTGCCGCGGTCGGCGGTGGGGATGATGGCGATCACCTCGCCCGGGATCTTCCACTCCGGGTAGGCATTGAGCGTGGCTTCCACCGGCATCTTCGGCTGCACGCGGCCGATGAAGGCCTCGCCAACCTCGACTTCGATCTCCAGCGAATCCATGTCGACGATGGTGCCGATGCCGGTACGGGTGAAGCCACCACCGGCCGACAGCGGCGAAACAATCTCGCCCGGCTGCGCCGCCTTGGCGGTCACCACGCCGGAGAACGGCGCGCGCACGATGTTGTTGTCCACGCCCAGGTCGGCGATGGCCAGCTGATCGTGGGCCACCTTGACGTTGCGCTGTGCAGTGTCCAGCTGTGCGCGCAGGCTGTCGCGCTGGGCCACGGCCTGGTCGTACTGCGAACGCGACACCAGTTGCTGGCCGACCAGCGCCTGCAGGCGGCTGGCTTCGGCGGCGGCCTGCTTCTGCTGTGCCTCCAGCCCGGCCACCTGGCTGCGTGCGGCCTGCAGCTGCGAGGCATACAGGCTGCGCTGCGCATCGGCATCGATCGGGTCCAGGGTGGCCATCACCTGGCCGGCTTCGACCCGCATGCCCTCCTCGATCATCACCTCGCGCACCTTGCCGGTGATCTTGGCCGACACCGTGGCCATGCGCCGGGCGACCACGTAGCCGCTGGCATCAAGCACCGAACTGCTGGCGCTGCCCTGCTGGATGGCCACCGCGGGTGCGGTTTCCACCTCCACGGCCGGGGTGCGGCCGAACAGCGCGAAGGCGCCGGCGGCCAGCAGCACGGCAATCACGACAATCGTGATCCACAGCCAGCGGCGACCACCGCCATTGCCACCGGAGGCGGGCGGCGGCGACTTGCGGTCGATACGGAGTTCCTTCAACAGCTCGGCAGAAGCGTTCATTCGTTCCATCACAGGCGTTCGGGCGGGTGTGGCCGGAAGAGCGGACGGCGGCGGTTCCGGCGGTGGAGCGTGCGGCACAGCATGAAGGCAGGCACAGCGATGACGGCAGTGACAGCTGTCATCCGATGACACTGACGGCGGCAACTGCGAAATGTGACCACGGCGGCACAGGATGGCAACGTCCCCGCTACCGGTACCGCCCATGGATCCGATCGCCCCGTCGCTGGCCCGCCTACAGCAGGTGCAGGTGCGCTATCGCGACCATACCGCCCTGCATGGCATCGACCTGCAGGTCCGCGCTGGCCAGGTGCTGGCATTGCTGGGCCGCAACGGTGCCGGCAAGAGTACCGCGATCAGCGTGCTGTTGGGCCTGCGCCGCGCCGACGCCGGCCAGGTCGAGCTGCTCGGTGGCGACCCGCAGCAGCGCGCCAGCCGCCTCGGCCTGGGCGTGATGCTGCAGAGCACCAGCCTGCCACCGATGCTGCAGGTGGACGAACTGGTGGCGCAGGCCAGCGCCTGCTACCCCGACCCGATGCCATTGCAGGAAGTGCTGCAGCGCGCTGGCCTGCAGGCGCTCTCTCGCCGCCGCTACGGCCAGCTGTCCGGTGGCCAGCAGCGCGCCGTGCAGTTCGCCATCGCCCTGTGTGGCCGCCCACGCGTGCTGTTCCTGGACGAGCCCACCACCGGCCTGGACATCCAGGCGCGGCAGACGATGTGGCAGGCGATCCGGCAGCTGGTGGCCGAAGGCTGCGGCGTGCTGCTGACCACTCACTATCTGGAGGAAGCCGAAGCGCTGGCGCAGCAGGTGGTTGTGCTGGAGAAGGGCCGGGTGCTGGCCGATGCACCCTTGAGCGAGCTGCGCCTGGCCGATCGGCCGCGCCGCATCCGCTGCCGCAGCGTGCTGCCTGCCGAAGACGTACAGCAGTGGCCGGGCGTGCAGCAGGCGCAGCGTGACGGCGAGCATCTGCAGCTGCTGGCAAGCCCGGCCGAGCCGGTGGTGGCGCGTCTGCTGGCCGCCGATGCACTGCTGCGTGAGCTGGAAGTACAGGGCGCGGCACTGGCCGACGCCTTCCTTGACCTGACCCAGGAGGCCGCATGAACACCCTGACCCCGACCGCTGTCGCTGCGCGCCCGGTCTCAAGCTGGCGTCGAGCGCTGCGCCCGTACCGAGCCGAACTGCAGGCCGAGCTGCGCCGCGCCTGGCGTACACCCGCCTTCGCGGTGCCTTCGCTGCTGTTCCCGGTGCTGTTCTACCTGTTGTTCGGCGTGCTGTTGGGCCGTGGCCATGCACCGCTCTACCTGCTGGCCACCTACTGCGTGTTCGGTGCGATGGCACCGGCCCTGTTCGGCTTCGGCGTGCAGCTGGCGCTGGACCGTGAAGGCGGGCTGCTTACGCTCAAGCGGGCGCTGCCGATGCCGCCGGCGGCACCGCTGCTGGCACGACTGGCGATGGCGGTGTTGTTCGCGCTGCTGGTGGCCGCTCTGTTGATCGGCGTGGCGCGCGCGCTGGGAGGCGTGCAGCTTCAGGCAGTGCAGATGCTGCAGCTGCTGGCGGTGGCGGGGCTGGCCGCGCTGCCGCTGGGCGCGATCGGCCTGCTGATCGGCAGCCATGTCAGTGCCAGTGCAGCACCGGCGATGGTCAACCTGGTCTACCTGCCGCTGGCGTTGCTGTCGGGTCTGTGGCTGCCGCTGTCGGCGTTGCCCAAGGTGTTTTCGATGATGGCACCGCTGTGGCCGACCTGGCACCTGGCGCAACTGGCGCTGCCGGTGGTCGGGCTGCCGTCGGTGGGCAGTCCTGCCGGTCATCTGCTGGTACTGCTGGCGGTCACCCTCGTGGCGTTGCTGCTGGCCCGCCGCCGCCTGCGCCGGATCGGCTGAACTGGCATGATCGGCAGCGATCGTCCCCGCCTGGATCCTCCCGTGCCGCCGAGCTGGCTTGCCTCCCTGCTGCGCCCTGCACCGGATTCCGCCGTGGCCGACAACCTGCGCCGCGGCAAGCCGGCCTGGGCCGATGCCATCCACCTGCTGTGGACCGTGTGGGTGTTCATGACGCCGTTGTTCGCCGGCGGCTACACGCTGCGCTGGCTGGTGTTCACCCTGGCCAGCTATCCGCTGTTCCTGCTGCTGTACGCGCGCCTGCTGTTGTCACCGCGCCACCATGCGCCACGTTACGCACTGGCGATGACCGCGCTGGCGATCGTGCTGGTGCCCTGGTACCCGTCGGGCATCAGCTACTTCATCTTCGGCTGCGTGATGCTGCGGGTCTGCGGGCGTGGCAGCTGGTGGCGCTACCTGCTGCAGCTGGCCGTGCTCAACGCGGCCTTCTACCTGGTGGCCCATCTGGCGCACTATCCGTGGCAGAGCCTGGTCTGGGTGCCGGCGGTCTCGTTCATCATCGGCATGGTGGTGAACGTGGAGGCCGTGAACAAGGAGAAGGATGCCGCGCTGCAGCTGTCGCAGGAGGAGGTGCGGCGGCTGGCGACCACCGCCGAGCGTGAGCGCATCGGCCGCGACCTGCACGACCTGTTGGGCCACACCCTGTCGCTGATCACCTTGAAGCTGGAACTGGCACGCAAGCTGCACGACCGAGGCGATGCCCGTGCGCGGCAGGAGATCGGCGAGGCCGAGGATATCGCCCGCGAAGCGCTGGCCCAGGTGCGCAGCGCGGTCACCGGTATCCGCGCCAGTGACCTGGCCGGTGAACTGGCCTCGGCACGGCTGCTGCTGGAGTGCCAGCAGGTGCACCTGCAGTACGCACCTCCACCGCCGATGCCGGTGGACGTCGAACGCGGCCTGGCGCTGGTGCTGCGCGAAGCGGCCACCAACATCGTGCGTCATGCGCAGGCGACCCAGGCGCAGGTCGAGTTCATGCAGGAAGGACGAATGCTGGCGATGCAGATCCGCGACGACGGTCGTGGCGGCGTAGAGGCCGAGGGCAATGGCCTGTGTGGCATGCGTGAGCGTGTGGCGGCACTGGGTGGGCAGTTGGCGGTGCAATCGGTACGGGGCGACGGCACGGTGCTGACCGTGCGTGTGCCTTTGGCCGCGGCGACCACACCGCTGCCATCGGCTGCACCGCCGTCGCTGGCGCAGGACGGTGCCGCATGATCCGCATCCTGCTGGCCGAAGACCAGGCGATGGTGCGCGGCGCGCTGTCGGCCTTGCTGGGGCTGGAACCGGATATCGACGTGCTCGGCAGTGCTGCCGACGGCGAGGCTGCCTGGCGCATGCTGCAGCAGCTGCAGCCGGACATCCTGGTGACCGACATCGAGATGCCGGGCCTGTCCGGGCTGGAGCTGGCCCAGCGTATTGCCCGCCATGAACTGCCGATCAAGGTGGTGATCGTGACCACCTTCGCCCGCGCCGGTTTCCTGCGCCGTGCGCTGGAAGCGGGCGTGCTGGGCTACCTGTTGAAGGATGCACCGGCGGAGAACCTGGCCGATGCACTACGCAAGGTGAAGCAGGGCATCCGCGCGATCGACCCGCAGCTGGCGCTGGACGCCTGGTCGCAGGCCGATCCATTGACCGATCGCGAACGACGCGTGCTGCGGCTGGCAGGCGAGGGCCGCACCGCCAGCGAGATCGCCGAACAGCTGGGGCTGTCGCACGGCACGGTACGCAACTACCTGTCCGAGTGCATCGGCAAGCTGGGCGTGGCCAACCGGATCGAGGCGTATCGGATGGCGCGGCAGAAGGGGTGGTTGTAGGGGCGGCCTGCTGTTCCCGGTGATGTCGTTTCCGCGACCGCGGGTGGGTGTCACTTTCTTTGCTCGTGCAAAGAAAGTAACCAAAGAAACACGCCGCCAGAGCGCGAGCCGTCGCTGCGCGCCGGTTCCCTGCGCTTCTCGGTGAATCAGGGGACGGCGCCGGACTCGCTGCGCTCAGACATCGGCGCCTCTGCGCCCCTGATTCCCCTGCGATGCTCGGCTCGCTCAAGGCGGACCCAACGTCAAAGGCAAAAGCTGCACCCAGTAGATCCACGCCACGCGTGGATGCTCTTGTTGTTGATCTTGACCTTCCAGTTCGCCGGGAACACCCGGCGAACCCGATCAATCCTTCCCGCGCGCCATCGCCTGGAACACGCCATCGCGGCGCACCCACAAATGGAACAGCGCCGCACCCACGTGCATCAGCACTGTGGCGAACAGCACATACGCCAGCAGGCTGTGCGCATTTCGCAACGCGGCGTACAGCGCCGGGGTGTGCGGCACGATCGGCGGCAGGTGCAGGCCGCCCCACAGCACGATCGGGTAGCCGCCAGCCGACAGCATCGCCCAGCCGATCAGCGGCATCGCCAGCATCAGCGCATACAGCATCCAGTGCGAGGCTCTGGCCGCCATCGCCTGCCAGACCGGCAGGTCGGCCGGCAACGGTGGGGGGCGGTGCCGCAGGCGGTTGTACAGGCGCAGCAGCACCAGCAGCAGGATCGCGATGCCCAGTGGACGGTGCAGGTCGATCAGCATCGGCCGCAGGTGCAGCGAGGCGACCATGGTCACGCCGATGAACAGCATGGCGATGATCATCAGCGCCATGGACCAGTGCAGCACCCGCGCCAGCAGGTTGAAGTGGCCGTTGTGGGTGTTCATCGCGCGGCCTCCTTCGGTTGCTCGACATTGCCGCTGGCACGCTCGCGCTCGCGGCGGTTGAACGACTGCGAGTACACCGCCGAGCGGGCCGCCAGGATCGGATCGTCACTGCCGCGCACGCCACTGGGCAGGATCAGTGGATCGAAGTTGATCTGGCCGCAGGCACCCTGTTCCTGCGACTGCATGCGGTCCAGGCTGAGCACGCCGGCCACCACCTGGTCACGCGACGCGGGCCACGGTACCGACGGATCATCGATGGCATCGCCGGGTTCGGCGGTGGTCACGATCAGGTTCCAGCGCACCGGGCCGCTGGCCAGGCGCTGCTGCAGTTCCTGGCTGAGGAAATCGACGCTGGCCTTCTTGCGGGTTTCCGCATCCATCTCCACCACTGGCGCCTGTGGCTGCCAGCGCCAGCGCACCGCGCGCTTCTGGCCCTGCGCATTGGTGAACCAGAAGCTGTTGACGCTGTTGAAGGTGGTGTCGGCCCAACTGCTGGTCCATGGCGCCGTCTTGGCCCACTGCTGGAACGCCTGCGCACTGGGGTACTTCGCCAGCACTGCCGCCATCTTCTGCGAGTCCGGCTTGCCGGTGGCTGGATCGGGAATGGAGGCGCGCGTCTGCTCGTAGAACGCCTCGGCCGTGGGCACCGCGAAGAACGGGAAGCTGTTCATCGCCATGCGCCATTCCTGGCCATCATCACTGACCATCTGCACCGCGAGGCTGCGGACGCGTGCGGTGTTGTCGGCGCCGTAGGGATCGCCGCCGCCGATCGACAACCGGCCCATTACCGGCACGCGGTGCTGCGAGAACACCCGTGCACTGGACAGGGTGGGGGCCTGCGCACTGGGTTCGAACCAACCGCTTACGCAGATGCCCTTGCTGTGCGCACGGCGGAACCCCGGGTGGGCCGGGCCGGTGGCTTCGATGGTGTCGGTGAAGCGCTGCGCGGTCAGGCGGCCGCCAATCCAGCCGGCCAGCCAGGCGAAGGCCAGCGCGACCGCACCCAGGATAAGTGCGATCAGTGCGATCCAGAGCAGGGGTGAATGCTTGCGTGGTGCGCCCGGCGTCTGGCCGGCGCGGGTGTAGCGGAAGAGCGACATGGTCGGAGTCCTGCCTTCACGGAGCGTGTGGGTGGTCGACCCACACATCCTCGCAGAACCCGGCCGCGGCCGAAATTCAATTTTTCGTCAGATTTTCCGGCCCCATCGGGGCGGGCAGCGCCGGGCAGGGCCCGGCGCCTCCCTCAGGCGTAACGCGCCTTCAGCATCGCCCATGCCGAGCGCAGCGCCAGCGCTTCGCCACCGGCCGGGCGGCCCGGGCGTTCACCGTCGTTCCAGGCATACACGTCCAGGTGCGCCCAGCGCTGGCCGTCTTCCAGGAAGCGCTCCAGGTACAGCGCGGCGGTGACCGAGCCGGCCATGCGCGAACCGGCGTTGGCCAGGTCGGCGATGCCGCTGCTCAGGTAGCGCAGGTAGGGGCGCCACAGCGGCATGCGCCAGACCGGGTCGCGGGTTGCATCACCGGCCTGCAGCCACTGCTGGGCGACCGTGTCGTCGTTGCTGAAGAGTGCCGGCAGGTCCGGGCCCAGTGCGATGCGCGCGGCACCGGTGAGGGTGGCGAAGTCCAGCACCAGGTCTGGCTTCTGCTCGCCGGCGAAGGTGAGCGCGTCGCACAGGATCACGCGACCCTCGGCGTCGGTGTTGTCGATCTCCACGCTCAGGCCCTTGCGGGTGGCGATGACCTCGCCCGGGCGGAACGCATCCGGACCGATCGCGTTTTCCACCGCCGGCACCAGCAGGGTCAGGCGCACCGGCAGCCCGCGTGCCATCACCAGGCCGGCCAGGGCCAGTGCGTGTGCCGCACCGCCCATGTCCTTCTTCATGTTGCGCATGCCGTCGGCCGGCTTGATGTCCAGGCCGCCGGTATCGAAGCACACGCCCTTGCCGACCAGCACCAGCGCCGGGTCGGTTTCCTTGCCCCAGCGCAGCACGACCAGGCGCGGCGCACGGTGCGAAGCGCGACCCACGGCGTGGATGGCCGGGAAGTTCTGCTTCAGCAGTTCATCGCCGGTGATCGCTTCGACCTGCGCACCATGTGCTTCGGCCAGTGCGCGCGCGGCGTCTTCCAGCTGCTGCGGACCCATGTCTTCGGTCGGGGTGTTGACCCAATCACGCACGCGCAGGCTGGCGGCGATCAGGTCGGCCACTTCGCCGGACGGTCCTGCCACCAGCTGCGCCGGTGCGCGGTTGCGCTTGCGGTAGCGGTCGAAGCGGTAGCTGCCCAGGCCCCAGCCCAGCTGCAGCAGCGCCAGTTCGGCGGCTGGCAGTTCGTTGGCCAGCTGCCACACGCTGCCTTCCGGCAGCGCGTGCGGCGCATGCGCATAGCTGTAGGCATCGCCACGATCACCCACGCCCATCACCGCACCGGCCAGGCCATCGGCGCCGGGCAGCAGCGCCACGCTGTGTGCGCCGGCGTTGAAGCCCTGCGATGCCAGCCACGCCTGCGTGGCAGCCGGCTGGCTGTCCTTCCAGGCGGCGAACTGCTCGCGGTCCAGCACGTACAACGGCAGCGCCGCGGCGGTGTCGGCGGTGAAACCAGTGATCTCGCTCATGCGTCAGATACTCCGGGGTGCGGCGGCGTCGAGGTTGGCGTCCAACCAGTCGGCCAGGCCGGTAAGGGTGTCGAACTGCAGGTCCGGCTGCAGCTGCGGATGGGTCCAGGTGGCTGCGTCGCGGTTGATCCAGCAGCCGCGCAGGCCGGCAGCGATCGCCCCGGCCACGTCCATGTCGGCATGGTCGCCGACGTGCAGTACCTGTGCCGGTGCCACGCCCAGGCGGGTGCACGCGGCATGGAAGATGCTGGCTTCGGGCTTGGCCGCGCCGTGTTCGCGCGAACCCAGCTGGAAGGCGAAATGATGGGCCAGGCCGATCCGCTCCAGGTCGGCGTTGCCGTTGCTCAGCGCCGCCACCGGTACCCGTGCGGCAATGCGCGCCAGCGCATCGATCGCATCGGGATAGCACTCCACCTGGTTGCGCGCGGCGTAGAACACTTCATACGCCGGTTCCAGCAGGTCGAGGCTGGCACCACTGTTGTGCAGTGCTTCGTGCAGGGTCAGCCGGCGCAGCGCGCTCAGGTCGTGGTGGAGGTGCGGATGGGCGTGGTACAGCCGTTCGCGCAGTTCGCGCATCGCCTCCACCGGATACATCGCGGCGGTAGCGGGGCTGTGTTCGCACATCCACGCGTGCAGGACCTGTTCGATGCGGGCGCCGATCGGAGCGAACGGCCACAGCGTGTCGTCAAGGTCGAGGGTGATGGCTTGGACGGGGAAATTCACCCCGCCATTCTACCCCTGCCCGCGCGGGCTTTCATGCGGCGCGGCGGACGGGGCAGCCAGGGCCGGGTCAGCGCAGGTCGTCTGCCAGTTATGCCCTTGCTCCTGCTCGTGTGGCCGCGTTACTTGTCTTCAGGCTGGCTCATTCCAGCAGCCGTGCCCAGCCCTGCATGCCGTCCAGCCGCGCCAGCACCAGCTTGATGCAGACCAGCAGGGGTACTGCCAGCAGCAGGCCGATCATGCCCCAGGCCCAGCCGAACACCATCAGTGCCAGGATCAGCACCAGCGGCGACAGCTTCATGCGCCGGCCCAGCACGATCGGGGTCACCATCTGTCCTTCCAGGGTATGCAGGGCAAGATAGGCGGCGGCTGGCAGCAGCGCCTGCAGCGGGTCGCGGAATTCAACGAAGCCCATCAGCAGCATCAGTGCCACGCCGATCAGCGGGCCGACATACGGGGCGAAATTCAGCAACGCCGCTACCGTGCCCCACAGCAGTGCCTCCTGCAGGCCGATGCCGAACAGCATCAGCACGCCAGCGAACACCAACCCGACCAGCGTATTGATCACGCTGATGGTCAGCACATAGCGCGAGACCTCGCGCTCGATCGAACGCAGGATGTCACTGGTGAAGCGCTGCTGCTGGCGGTTGGGGAACAGGGCGATGGCCGCGCGCTGCAGGCTCTGCCCATAGATCATGAAGAACAGCGTGAGCAGCACCACCGCCAGCACCGAGGCAGCCAGCCGCGGCGCGCGGGTCAGCATGCGATACGGATCGTCCAGCTGGGTGCGGATCACCTGCACCTTGTGGTTGCTGTCACCACCGGCCACACGGGCGAAGTTTTCAGCCGCCTGGTTCGCCTGCTGCACCGGCTTGGTCAGGTCCTGCACCTGGCGGGCCACCTTGCGCAGCTGTTGCGGGGCTTCCTGTGCCCATTCCATCGCTGGGCCGATCAGCTGCACGGCCAGCGAACCGGTCACACCCAGGCCGGCGCCGAGGATCAGCAGCGCACCCAGTGCACGCGGAATCCACAGTTTCTGCAGCAGGCGCAGGATCGGATTGCCGACCAGCGCGAAGAACATCGCCAGCAGCACCGGCAGGATGATGTCCTGCGCCGCCCATAGCGTGTAGCCCACTGCCAGGGTCGCCAGCACCACCAGCGACATCGGCCCGCGCGGGCGCGACGGCGGGGGCAGCGGTGCTTCGGGTTGCCCGGGGTCGGCCGGTGACGGGGACAGGAGGGACTCGCTCATCGACGCATCAATCGGAAAGGGGAGCGCATTATCCGCCGGCCACGATGGCGCGGCGGATTACATGCATCAACGTTCGGACAGCTCGGTGGCCGCTTCGGCCGGCCGCGGTTCGCGCAGTTCCGGTTCGGACACGGGGCGCGCTGCCGGCGCAGCTCGCTCGGCGGTCGCCGACGTTGCCGCCTGTGCCTGTTCGCTGGCCTCGTCAGCTTCCTCGGCCGCATCGTCGGCAGTGGCCGCGGCCTGCGCCGCCATCGCCGTGGCGAACGCGGCCTGTGCACTGGCGAACAGGTTCGAGACCGAACCGACCATCTGCAGCCAGCGGGCACCGTTGACCTTGCCCGGCACTTCCAGCTTGCCGGCGATGAAGCCACCGGCCAGGCCGACCACCACGATGCGCAGCGGCGACCAACCCTGTCGCCAGACCTGGCTGAGCGTGGACCAGTGGTCCTGGGTCTCGCCCAGGCGCACGGTCACCACCTGTTCGCAGCGCTTTACCCGCCGCTGCAACGCGCCGAACTTCATGGCTTGCCCTCGGGCAGCTGCACGCCGGCATCGGGGTCGTCTTCGCTGGGTTCGTCAAACAGGCCCAGGCGAGACAGCTGGCGCCGGGTGGCGTGCATGCCGGTGTGGTGGAAGAAGTAGGACACCCGCCAGATCGCATAGCCGGTGACGGCCAGGCTCAGCAGGGAGGTGATCAGCAGGGCCTGCAGCCAACTCAGGCCCCAGCTCTGCAGCAGCGCGATGAGGGTGGCGGCCATCAACAGCCACGCCGAGGCACCAAATACGATCGCCACGCCGGCCCAGGCCAGCGCACGACCGAACGCACTGCGTGCCAGCGCGAAATCGGCCGAGGCCAGCCGGCGCAGTGAACGCACCGTGTGCTTGGCCGAATCGGCAGCGGCACGACCGGCCGCGCCGACCTGGCGGATGCTCTCATCCAGCGGCGGGGTGGCCGCCGGATCAGGCGCTTGCGTGTTGTCTTCGCTCACGCTGCGGCTTACTTGTCGCTGCTGCCGCGGGCCAGCTTGGCGATGATCCAGCCGGCAGCGAAGGCGACGCCGAACGAAGCCAGCGGACGCTCACGGATCAACTCGGCGGCGCTGTCGATCAGATCCTTGCCCTTGTCCATCAACGCGTCGACCTGCTCCTTGGCGGCGGCACCACCAAATTCGGCAGCGGCCAGGCCGGACAGCGCGCTGTCGGACAGTTCCGCCTTGACGTTGGCCTTGCCGATGCGCAGTTCGTCGCTCGCGGCACCGGTTGCGCCCTTGATCGCACCGCCGGCAGCGCTGGCGGCCTGCTTCAGGTGGGAACCGGCTTCACCCAGGTGTTCCTTCAGGTTCTCGGTATTGGTGGGGCTCATCGAATCACTCCTGTTGCGATGGGGGAACGGGTGTCGGCGGTGCCGACCTGGACTGACAGCAATAGCATTGCCGGGGTATAGGGGGTGTTACGGCAGGGCGATCAGCGCATCACGAGCTGGCCCTGCTGCTGGCCATTGTTGCGCAGCACGCGTACCACCAGGGTCGGCGGGCGCTGCTGGAAATTGGCACGCCAGCTGGCCAGGTCGGCGAATTCACCCACGGTGGCGTCGGTGATGATGTCGCCCTGCTGCAGGCCGTTGGTGGCCGCGCGGCTGCCACGCTTGACCTCGCTGACCAGCACGCCGCCGACACCCGACTGCCGCAGCGACTCGGGCAGGTCGACGAAGGTGGCACCGGTCAGCCGTGGGTCCAGGCTCTCGCCGGTGACCGCACGCGCCTGTTCCTTCAGCGTGGCCTTGATCTGCACGGGCTTGCCTTCGCGGCGTACGTCCAGCGTCATCGGGCTGCCGACCGCGGCCAGGCCTTCGACGTTGTGCAGGGCTTCGGCGCTGTCCACGCGTTGGCCGTTGGCCGAGACCACCACGTCGCCCGGCTTCAGACCGGCTGCGGCGGCGGCCGAACCGGCCAGCACACGGGTGATCAGCGCACCACGCGTTTCGCCCAGGCCCAGCCCCTGCGCGATCTGCGCGGTCAGGTTCTGGCTTTCCACGCCCAGCGTGCCGCGTACCACCACGCCGTGCTTGACCAGCTGGTCGACCACGCTGCGCGCCAGGTTCGAGGGAATCGCCAGGCCCAGGCCGATGTTGCCGGCCATGCTGCCCTGCGGGTTGAAGCTGGCCGTGTTGATGCCGACCAGCTGGCCCTGCAGGTCGACCAGCGCGCCACCCGAGTTGCCTGGGTTGATCGACGCGTCGGTCTGGATGAAGTTCTGGTAGCCCAGCCCGCGGATGCCGCTGCGGCCCACCGCCGAGACGATGCCGGACGTGACCGTCTGGCTGAAGCCGAACGGATTGCCGATGGCCACCACGAAGTCGCCCACCCGCAGCTGGTCGCTGTTGCCGAGCTTGATGTCGGTCAGGTTCTGCGCCGGAATGCGGATCAGCGCGATGTCGGTATCGCGGTCCGAACCGAGGAATTCGGCCTTGACCGTGCGCCCATCGGCCAGCGTCACCTGCACGTCGTCGGCGTTGTCGATGACATGGTGGTTGGTCAGCACCAGGCCCTCCTTGGCGTCGATGATGACGCCCGAGCCCAGCGATTCGTTGATGCGCTCCTGCGGGATGTCCGGGAACAGGCGCCGGAAGAACGGGTCGTTGAAGAAGGGGTTGCGCACGCGCACCACCTGCTTGGTATTGACGCTGACCACGGCCGGCATCGCCTTCTCCAGCATGGGCGCCAGTGACGGAACCTGCTGCCCGGCCACTGCGGCTGGCAGTGCCGCCATGGTCGGCACTACCGCTGGAAGTGGCGCGGCATCGGCACGGTTGTCCAGGTGGGCGTTGATGCCGGTGGCAACGAAGCCACCGAAGGCGGCGGCGATTGCGAGCGTGAGCAGGGTAGGTAGCGGTCGCATGGGGGTCGGTTCGCAGGCGGGAATGGGGGCGGTTCGGCTCTACGGTAAAACAAGCTGAATGAGTGTGTCGCGATCTGGATAAATGCGCCATGAAAAACACTTGCGCGAACGGTGGGTCCGGAGCCGGGCACCGGATCCGCGGTGACACCCAGCGAGGTGATCAGGACACCTCTGAAAGCCACCCTTCGCCGCGCGGACACAGTCGGATACTTGCGCAGTTCCGCGCAGGGAGGTGCCGCACTGCGCCACAACGCATGCCTGTCGCTGCACGTGCGCAGGCATGCGCGGCGGCGTCGATCAACCCGGTGGTTGGCGTGGCACAGTCCTTAAAAAAAGGGGTTTCCTGAAAACCCGCCGCACCGACGGGGGTGGTCGACTACACCATCGTCGTCGCAGCAGATGCGATTGCTGGCGCATGCCCCGTTCCACGATCGTCAATGTCGGTATAGCATCGCCCCGTTTTGATACTTAAGGCCCGCAGGAGGGCAACATGAGCAACGGTAATGGTGTGTCGGTCGTGACCGACGCCGTCGAGAACGTCAAAGAAACCGCCACCAACGTTGGCGAGACCATCGCCCACGCTGCCGAAGACGCAGTGAAGTCGGTCAAGAAGACCGTCAAGCGCGCCACCAAGGCTGCCGGTACCCGCGTTGCCAAGGCCAAGAAGGCCGTGGCCAAGGTCGAGAAGACCGTGGCCAAGAAGGCTGAAAAGGCTGCCAAGTCGGTCGGCAAGACCGTTGCCAAGGCCAAGAAGAAGCTGGAAGCCGCCAAGAAGAACGCCAAGGCCGAAGCCGCTGCCCTGAAGAAGGAAGTGGCCAAGAAGAAGGCAGCTGCAGGCAAGGCTGTGACCAAGAAGGCCGCCGCTGCCAAGAAGACCACCAAGGCCGCCACCAAGGCTGCCGGCAAGAAGGTCGCCACCGTGAAGAAGGCCGCTACCAAGAAGGCCGCCGTCGCGAAGAAGACCGTTGCCAAGAAGACCGCGGCCGCCAAGAAGGTTGTCGGCAAGAAGGTCGCCACCGCCAAGAAGGCTGTGGCCAAGAAGACCGTCGCTGCCAAGAAGGTCGCCGGCAAGAAGGCTGTGGCTGCGAAGAAGGTTGTCGGCAAGAAGGTTGCCGCCACCAAGAAGGTCGCCACCAAGAAGACCGCCGCCGCCAAGAAGGTTGTCGGCAAGAAGGCTGCCGTCGCCAAGAAGGCCGTCGGCAAGAAGACCGCCGTTGCCAAGAAGGCAGTTGGCAAGAAGGTTGCCGCCACCCGCAAGACGGTTGCCAAGAAGGCTGCCCCGCTGAAGAAGGTCGCCGCCAAGAAGGCTCCGGCCAAGAAGGCCGTGCGCAAGGTCGCCAAGCGCAAGTAATCGCGCCCTGACCGAAGGCCCTGCCACCCATCGGGTGGTGGGGCCTTTCGCGTTTCCGGGACACGGTCTGGGGCAAGATGCAGATTCTTCCCACCGGAGCCTCCAGGCATGCGTGGTATCGACTTCAGTTCCTGGCAGGGCGTGCTGTCCACCTTGGCCGGCCTGGTCCTGATCACCCTGCTGGGCGTGGGCATCCGCCTGCTTGTCATGCAGACCCTGCAGCAGCGCCGCGAGCGCGAGAACCGGCAGATCAACGAACGGCTGCGCACGCTGATGGCGGCCTACAAGACCCTGGGCGGTTCGTTCACCGGCGAACTGGGGGTGGATCCCAGCCATCGGCGCGACCTGCGCCAGCGCGAAGGGGCCGACGGCATCGCCGAGCCGCGTTCGGACCGCGCGCGCCGCATCCGCGATGCCGTCGAGGCCGCGCTGTCGGACATCCTGCTGCTGGGCACCGACGAACAGGTGCGGCTGGCCACGCGTGCCGCCAACGAGCTGGCACAGGGGCGGCCGGTGCATACCCACGAACTGGTGGTCTCGCTGCGCGACTTCGTGCGCGAGGCGCTGGACCTGGCGCCGATTCCGGCCGACCTGCAGATACCGCCGCAGGGGCCGACCCGGCCTGGTGCCAGCGGTGGCAGCAAGGGCCGCAACGACGGTGACGCCAAGGGCGGTCGTGCGGGTGGTGGTGGGGGTGGCGGAATGGGCGCCGGGATGGGGGGCATGGGCCTCGGCGCCGGCGCCGCTCTGGGCGCCGGCCATGCTGCTGCCAGCGATGAAACGGACGCGCGCTGAGCACGTCCGCCCGGTTCAGCGCGTCAGTTCGTAGATCGGCACGAAGCCGCCGTAGATCATCCGCGCGCCGTCGAACGGCATCGGATTCTTCGTTGGATCAAACCGCGGGTCTTCCATCATCTTCGCCATGCCGGCGTCGCGGGTCGGCTTGTCCGGCCATTCGATCCAGGAGAACACAACCGTCTCATCCGGCGTGGCTTTCACCGCGCCGAAGAAATCGGTGGTCTTGCCGTGCGGTACGTCATCGCCCCAGCACTCGACCACGCGAAGCGCGCCGTACTCGATGAAAACGGGATCACCCGTGCGTGCGTGGGCGAGGAACTTCTCCTTGTTGGCGGTGGGCACCGCCAGGACGAAACCATCGATGTAGCTCATTGCCTGCCTCCGGTTGGACCGCGCCACATGCACGGCCTTCAAGTACCCGACGAACCAGGGCGCCGTGGATCGACAGCCTGTGTGCGCCTGTTCAGCCCGGGCCACCGGGCAGCGGCGCCAGCACTGTATCCGGTGGCTGCTGGCCGGCCAGGTGGCGCACGAAGTAGTCCCACATGCGGTGCGTGTAGGTAGCGTCGTTGCGGAACAGTTCGTGGTCCTGCCGGGCCAGGTACAGCAGGTCGTAGCTGCGCTGGGCCTTGTTCAGGGCGGCGGCCAGCTGCAGGGTCAGCGCCGGTGGCGCGTTCTCGTCCAGTTCGCCATAGACCAGCAGCAGATGCCCGCGCAGGTTGCCGGCCAGTGCCGCATTGTCGAGCCCGGCAAAGGGCGCCGGCACGCCATCGGCCATGGCCGTAGCTGGCAGCACGCCACCGAACAGCCGGTCCATGCCGTGCAAGGCGCCGCCGTACATGCCCTGGAAATTGTGGCTGCCGGCCGAGGCCACGCCCACTTTGTAGAACGCCGGATAGCGCAGCAGGGCACGTGCTGCACTATAGCCGCCGAACGAATGCCCATAGATGCCGACCCGTTGCAGGTCGATGCCCGGGTAGCGTTCGCCCAGTTGGCGCAGTGCAGCCACATGGTCATCCAGCTGCTCATCGGCGCCCTGCAGGAAGCTGCTGTCATGGAACGCCTTGTCGCGGCCGCCGGTGCCACGCGCATCGATGCTGACCACCATGAAGCCGAGTTCGGCGAGGCTGGCGCGTGCCACCGGGTTCAAGGCAGACACGGCCTCGGCGTAGGTCACCGGCGCAATGCTGATGAAGGAACCACCGTACATCGCGTCGATCACCGGGAAGTTGCCGTCATCGCGATAGCCACGGGGCAGGTAGACGGTGGCGAAGATCGGTGTGCGCCCATCGGCGGCCAGCAGGCGCTCGCGCCGTGGTGCGCGCCAGCCGGCAGCAACGATCGTGCTGTCATCGACTGTTTCCAGCACCATCACTTCACGACCGTCATCGCTGGCCCGCAGCACGGTGCGTGGTGGCTGGTCGAGACGGGAGACGGTATCCACCAGATAGCCACCGCCAGGCGACAGCGCCTGTGGGGGGCGCCCGCCGAACAGCGCGCCGGTACCGGCATCGGCCATGTGATCGTTGCCATCGGCGGCCAGGCGCTGGATCGGACCGCCCTGCAGCGATACCCGGTACAGGCCGCGCAGGTAGGGGTCGCCACCGTGGACGCCGCCGGCGCTGAAGTACGCCCAGCCACCCGCAGCATCCACACCCAGCAGGTCACGCACCACCCATTTGCCGCGGGTGAGCTGGCGCAGCACCTTGCCATCGGACAGGCGCACCCGGTACAGATGGCCCCAGCCATCGCGCTGCGAGAACCACACCGCGGTGTCCCGCCCGGGCAGGATGGCCACCGCGGGCCGGTTGTAGGAATACACGTTGAGCTGCAGGCGAGTGTCGCTGGCTTCTTCCAGAACGGTGCGCAATGCACCGCTGTTTGCATCGATCTCCACCAGGCGCAGCTTGCGCGGTGTGTCGAAGTGCGCGATCACGGCATATAACCGATCACCGTCCCAACCCAGGATGCCGGCCTCGCTGAGCGTGTTCCAGCCCTCGGGCAGCGCGATGTCATGCTGCCTGCCGCTGAGGATATCGATCACATACAGGCTGTCGCGCACCTGCTGCGCATCGCCCAGCACGCCCAGCTTCACGGTATGCACGCGAGGGCGCGCATCGCTGGCCGGCGTGCTTTCAAGATAGGGGTAGTCCAGCAGTGCACGTTCGTCATAGCGGATACCGGCCACGTAGCGGCCATCCGGTGACCAGCCGACCGCGAACGGTCGTACCGGCAACCGGCCCTGACGGCGCGGAATACCCCGCAGGGCAAAGTCGGGCAGTACGCCATAGCCATGGCTGGATTCTCCACCGGTGGTCAGCGCACGTGCTGGCGTTGCGGGCGACTGCAGCCACAGGTTGTTGTCGCGGACCTGCAGCCACGCATCGCCAGCAGGCGAAGGCAATGCGTTGGCCGGTGGCTGCGGATCCTGCGAGCGCGTGCATTCCCAGCGCGGCCATCGGCAGTCGACGGGCAGCTCTCCACTGAGCCGGAGGCGCAGGCCACTGTCCGCCAGCTGCACGCTGGCCAGGCGCAGGCGCGGTCCGCTGGCACCGAGGGGCGCAACCGCGGCGTCCAGTGCGGCAGGCTCGAACAGGATCTGACGGCTGGCCTTTGCCGGATCGACCAGTACCACCTGGCGCCGGCCCTGCACGTCTTCGCGTTCGTACCAGAAGCGTCCATCGGCCAGCCAGTGGGGCAGGACCGAAGCATTGCGCAGCGCACCGCGCAGATGACTGTCATGCACGCGTTCGGCGCGCTGGTAGTCAGCCGCCTGCTGCGCGTGCGCAGCGTGGATCGGAAACAGGAGGGCAGCGCAGGCCAGGAGTGCGGCGCGGACAGGCATCAGCAGCGGATCGGAAACGTGCAAGGCAACCTCCTGTTGCAATCGACGACGACTCACAAATGCACGCGCGCGGCGCGCGTATGCCAGAAAGAGCCTGAATCAAGCCCAAAAATTCAGCAATGCGAAGACGGCTGTTTTCAGGGAGCGTTGTGGCGGATAACGGAGAATTTACATTTCCGATGCGATGGCGCCCTGGCGCTGCTGCAGACCATAAGAAAGTAAAGGTGTACCCCCATGAAGAATTCGCTGATTGCTCTGGCTCTGGCCGCTGCCCTGCCGTTCACCGCTTCGGCTGCTGAGAACCTGTCGTACAACTACGCTGAAGCCGATTACGCCAAGACCGACGTCGATGGCATCAAGGCTGACGGCTGGGGCGTGAAGGGTTCCTACGGCTTCCTGCCGAACTTCCACGCGTTCGGTGAGTACAGCCGTCAGGAAGTCGACCACACCAACATCAAGGTTGACCAGTGGAAGGTCGGTGCCGGCTACAACGTCGAAATCGCTCCGTCGACCGACTTCGTTGCCCGCGTTGCCTACCAGAAGTTCGATCGCAAGCACGGCCTGGACTTCAACGGCTACAGCGCTGAAGCCGGTATCCGCACCGCCTTCGGTGCCCACGCCGAGGTCTACGGCATGGTCGGCTACGAAGACTACGCCAAGAAGCACGGCGTCGACATCGACGGCCAGTGGTACGGCCGCCTGGGTGGTCAGGTCAAGCTGAACCAGAACTGGGGCCTGAACGGCGAGCTGAAGATGAACCGCCACGGCGACAAGGAATACACCGTCGGCCCGCGCTTCAGCTGGTAATTGCTTCCTCGGCGCGCCTGCGCGCTGAAGTTGCCTCGACAGGCCCGGCCCACGCCGGGCCTGTTGCGTTGTAGCGACCCGAAACCGCAGCTGAGCGTGGTCGGGTCGTTTTGCTGCGTTGCAATAAATTGGATTCCGCTGTCCCCGGGGCCGGCCTACGGTGGGTACTTCGTACCGCCGGATCCGCACGATGCCGCCTGTCGTTCCCGCTCTGCCCCCCGCTCAGCCCCGCTGCCTGGCCATGCTGGCGCCGCATCCCGTGCTGCGTCTGGGGGTGGAGGTGGTGCTGCGCCAGCATGGCGGCATGCAGGTGTGCGGAAGCTTCGCCGACGAAGCCGAGCTGCTTGCGTTGCTGGATCGTCAGCCGGGCTGCATCGACCTGTTGCTGATCGATGTGCTGGCGCCCTGGGGCCCCGGGCAGGGCCTGGCCCTGCTGCTGCGGTTGTCGCAGCGCTGGCCGCTGTTGCCAGTGCTGGTGCTGTCTGCCCACTGCAACGCCAGCACGGTGACCATGGCCATGCAGGCCGGCGCGCGCGGATTCCTGTCCAAGTGCGCCACGCCGGAAATGCTGCTGCGTGCGGTCGATGTGCTGGCGCGTGGTGGCCGCTTCGTCCCCCCGGAAGTGCGCACGCAGTTGAGCCGATCGCGGCTTCGGCGCCCCTCCGCGCCCGTGCTCACGCCCTTGAGCCGACGCGAACGCGAGGTACTGCGGCTGGTTCTGCAGGGCTGCACCACCGGCGAGGTCGCACGGCGCTTCGGACGCACGGCCAGTACGGTCAGCACGCAGAAGCGCACGGCCTACGAAAAACTGGGCATCCAAAGTGACAGTGAACTGTTCCGCATCCGGCATCTGCTCGAATGCGGATGAGCGGTCTTACTCGCCCTGGTACTGCTTCTCTTCCACCAGTGCCGAACCGGCCACGCGGTTGATCTCGTTCTTCACCTGCACGCGCTCGCCATTGGTGCCGTAGACGCCGCGCGCCAGCTGGATGAATGCATCGTCGAACACCTGGGCCGCTTCCTTGTCGCGCAGCTGGTCCTGGATGTCCCACATGCGCTCGTTGATCGCCTTCAGCTGCTGCTTCAGCGCGGCCAGTGCCGGCTGTGCCTGCAGCTGCTGCTGCAGCAACGGCAGCAGGCCATCCAGCTCGGTGCGCACGTTGGCCAGCTTGGCGGCATCGTCGATGCGCTCGGCCTTGATCTCGAGAATGGTGATCTTGTCGATCAGCTCGCCGATCGATACCGGAGTCAGGATGGCGTCCACGCAGTTGGTCCCTTTGAACAAGGCGCCATGATACCCCGCCGGTGGTTCCCGGCCCCGGTCTGCCGGATTTACGCCGAATTTGCGCTGCGGGCCGGGCAGCACCCTCGATCCGTTACGGCTACGCCCCCGACACTGCCGTCCCGGCGGTCAGACCGCCTTCGACGAGGAAAACAGTGCAGTGAACAGCAAGGGGACTATGGCGACGGTAGTGGCCGCGCTGGCAGGGCTGCTCGGCATCGGCAGTGCGCAGGCACAGGCGCAGGTGAGCGGCAGCATGGCGTTGACCAGTGATTACGTGTGGCGTGGCAGCTCGCAGAGCGATGGCGACCCGGCCGTACAGGCGGGCGCGAAGGTCACGGTGGCATCGGGCTGGTACGCCAGCGTGTGGGGGTCCAACGTTTCGTTCAGGCCAGACAACGGCGCGCGCAGCGAATTCGATCTGGTCGCAGGCTGGTCGGGCGCGCTGGCCACGGACTGGACGCTGGACGCCAACCTGACGCGCTACCTGTATCCGGGCACGGGCCGCGCGCTGGACTGGACCGAACTCAACACCACGTTGACCTGGAAGCAGCGCGCCTGGCTGCAGGTCGCGCACTCCAACGATGCGCTGGCCGGTGGCCATCGTGGTACCTATGCCCAGCTCGGTGTGCGTGTGCCGCTGCACGAGCGCTTCCGTCTGGAAGCGGCGGTGGGCCAGTACTGGTTGGCCACCGCGCAGGGGCCGGATTACCTGCATGGCCAGCTCAGTGCCATTGCCACGCTGACGCCGGCGTGGGAGCTGCGTGCCACCGTGCATGACACGGACAACGCAGCCAAGCGCCTGTTCCCCGGCAACGCCGGTGGGCGATGGGAGCTGGCGCTGCAGGGCAGCTTCTAACCGGCCATCGAAGCCTGGCGTGCACGCAGCGCGCCGGGCAACCACAGCAGCAGCGCCAGCACGGCCACGGCAGCACCGGCCACGCAGACGCCGGTCCAGCCGAAGCGCTGGTAGACCTGTGCCGACAGCAGCGAACCCAGCGAACCGCCGATGAAGTAGCCGGTCATATAGCCGGCATTGAGGCGATTGCGTGCCGCCGGTTGCAGCGCATAGATCAGGTTCTGGTTGCTGACGTGCAGCAGCTGCGCGGCCAGGTCCAGCACCACCACGCCCACCAGCAGTGCCAGCAGCGAGTGCGCGGACAACCCCAGCGGCAGCCACGACAGCAGCAACAGCAGCAGTGCGATGGCGGTGGCGCGACCGGTCTGGCCACGGTCGGACATGCGCCCGGCCAGGCCGGCGGCCAGTGTGCCGGCCGCGCCCACCAGGCCGAACAGGCCGATGGTGGCGTCGCTGTAGGCGTAGGGCGGCTGTGCCAGCAGGAAGGCGAGCGGTGTCCAGAAGATCGCGAACATGGCGAAGCTGCAGGCGCCCAGCAGGGTGCGCTGGCGCAGCACCGGTTCCTGCACGAACAGCACGCCGATCGAGCGCAGCAGTGCGAAGTAACCGAGGCCGGCGCTGTGGTGGAAACGCGGCAGGCCGCGCTGCAGCGCCAATGCGGTCAGTACCAGGGTGCCGGCAGCGATCGCATATACCAGGCGCCAGTCGCCCAGGCTGGAAAGCAGGCCAGCGACGGTGCGCGCCAGCAGGATCCCCAGCAGCAGGCCACTCATCAGCGTGCCGACCACGCGCCCGCGATGCTCGGGGGCAGCCAAGGTGGCCGCGAAGGGCACCAGCACCTGTGCCACCACCGAGAACAGGCCGGTGATCGCAGTGCCGACCAGCAACCAGGTCAGCGACGGCGCACAGGCACTGATCACCAGCCCGCCCGCCGACAGCAGGCTCATCACCACGATCAGGCGGCGGCGCTCGAACAGGTCTCCCAGCGGCACCAGCAGGATCAGTCCGGCGGCATAGCTCAGCTGCGCGGCGGTGACCACCATGCCGACCTGGCCGAATGGCACGCCGAAGGCATCGGCGATGGTGTGCAGCAGTGGCTGCGCATAGTAGTTGCTGGCCACCGCCACGCCGGTAGCGATCGACATCAACAGCACCTGCCAGCGGTGCAGAGGGGGAAGGGTGGGGCTCACGTGGCAGTCCAGGATGCGGGTTGCACAGTGTCCGCCTGCTGCAGTGATGATGGAAATGAATCATCATCATCCTTGCCATCTGGAAACGAGATAGTTCGGTGAACCTCAAGCAGCTCGAGTTTGCCGTTGCCCTTGCCGAGGAGGGCAATTTCACCCGTGCCGCAGAACGTTGCCACGTGGTGCAGTCCGCACTCAGCCACCAGATTGCCTACCTGGAGCAGGAACTGGGCACGCCGCTGTTTGAACGCCTGCCGCGGCAGGTGCGGGCAACGGCAGCCGGTGAGGCGCTGCTGGTGCACGCACGCCAGGTGCTGGCCAGCCTGCGCCACCTGCGCGCCGACGTGGCGGCGGTGAGCGGCGAGGTGCGCGGGCTGCTGGCGATCGGGCAGATTTCCTCGCTGACCGACATTGACGTGGTGGCGATGCTGGCCGCCTTCCAGCAGGTGCATCCCCAGGTGGAATTCCAGTTGCGGGTGGACAAGAGCGAGGACCTGATCGCACAGGTGCAGTCGCGCGAACTGGACGTGGCACTGGTGGGGTTGGCGCCCTCTGCGGCGCTGGACGGGGTCTGCCACAGGATGCTGCAGGAAGAAGACCTGGTGGCGGTACTGGCCCCTTCGCATCGGCTGGCCCGGCGCAAACGGTTGCCTTTGACCGCGCTGCAGGATGAAGCGCTGGTCGACTTCCCGCGCGGTACCGGTGCGCGGCGGCAGACCGACGATGCGTTCGCTGCTGCCGGCCTGCCGCACACGGTACGCTTCGAGGTCAATCTGATGGAACTGGTCGAGCGCTTCGTCCGCCATGGGCTGGCGGTCGGCATCGTGCCGGCGTTGATCGCCGAAGGCTTTGAAGGCGTGGTACGGATTCCGCTGCAGCCGACCCCGACCCGCCGCGTGCATCTGGTCTGGCAACGGCTGCCGACGCCCGCGGCACGGGCGTTCGTGGACGCCGTGCTCAGCCGCGCAGGCGCAGGCTCAGGCCCTTGAGGAAGTTGCGCAGCATCTGGTCCAGGCAACGCCGGTAGTTGGTGTGCCCGGGCTGGCGGAACAGCGCGCCGACTTCCGACTTGGAGACGTTGAAACCGGCGCTGGCGAAGATCTCCATCAGATCGACGTCGCGCAGCTGGAACGCCACGCGCAGCTTCTTCAGCACCAGGTTGTTGTCGATGCGGGTTTCCACCGCACGCTGCGGCTGGCTCTCGTCGCGACCGCGCAGGTGCACGATCAGGCCGTCGAGGAAGTGCGCCAGCGCGCTGTCGCTCATCGCTTCGAAACCGGCTTCGTCCTCGCGGCGCAGCCAGGCCTTCACCTGTTCGGGATCCACGGCGAAGGCCGGGTCGGCCATCTGGCACAGGGTCACCACGTGGTGGTCGCCCAGGTCCAGGGAGTAGCGCACGCTGCGCAGGACATCATTGTTGATCATGGCCCAATTGTACCGGTCACCCCGGCAGGCGGGGCCGGATCTGGCCGATCAGGCAACGCAACCCCCGGCCGACGGTGCCAGAATGGGGGTCTGGTTTTCCCCCTGGAGTTGCCTGATGACCCGCACTGTCCTGATTACCGGCGCCACGTCCGGCTTCGGCGCCGCCGCCGTCCACCGCTTCGCCCAGGCGGGCTGGAAGGTGATCGCCACCGGCCGCCGCAGTGAACGCCTGCAGCCGCTGGTCGAGCGCTACGGCAAGGACGTGGTGCATGCCGCCGCCTTCGACATCCGTGATCCGATTGCGATGGAAGCGGCGCTGCTGGCACTGCCGCCGGCCTTCGGCGAGATCGATCTGCTGGTCAACAACGCCGGCCTGGCGCAGGGCACCGCGCCGGCACAGAGCGCCAGGTTGTCGGACTGGACCACGATGATCGACACCAACATCACCGCGCTGGTGACCCTGACCCACCACCTGCTGCCGCAGCTGGTGGAGCGCAAGGGCGCGATCATCAACATTTCGTCGGTGGCCGGCGTCTACCCGTACCCGGGTGGCAACGCCTACGGTGGCACCAAGGCCTTCGTCAGCCAGTTCTCGCTGGGCCTGCGTTCGGACCTGCACGGCACCGGCGTGCGCGTGACCACGATCGAGCCGGGCATGGCCGAAACCGAGTTCACCGTGGTGCGTACCCATGGCGACCAGGCTGCGTCGGACAAGCTCTATACCGGCGCCAACCCGATGACCGCAGAGGACATCGCCGAGCAGATCTTCTGGGTGGCCAGCCTGCCGCCGCACCTGAACATCAATCGCCTGGAACTGATGCCGGTCAGCCAGTCGTTTGCCGGCTTCCAGGTTGCCCGCGAAGGCTGACCTGTACCGTGCGTCCTGTAGAGTCGAGCCCATGCTCGACTGCTGCTCTCGCCTTCACCAACGCAAAAAAAAGCCGGGCAATGCCCGGCTTTTTCCATTCAGACCCGACAGGTCACTGTGCCTTGATCGCCATCGCCTGCAGGCCAGTGCCATCCAGCTTCTGCTTGGCTTCGGACAGTTCGCCGGCGCTGCCATACGGCCCCATGCGCACGCGGTATACGGTCTTGCCGTTGATCTGTGCTGATTCCACGCGAGCCGCAAGTCCCATCATCGCCAGCTTGGCCTTGGTCGCTTCGGCATCGCCGGAGGCACCGAAGGCGCCTGCCTGCAGGATGTAGCGGGCATTGTCGGTGGCCGCCGGTGCGGCAGCGGTGCCCGCCGTTGCCGGTGCCGTTTCCGCGCGCGCCGCCGGAGTGGCGGCGGCGGTGCTGGTCGAGGCCGGGGCCGTGCTGGCCGGCGGCGTTGCCGCGGCAGGACGTTCACTCAGCGGTGCCGGCAGCGGACGGCTGGTGGCGGTCACCTGCGCGGTGCTGGCCACGCTGGCGGTGGCCGTCGGTGCCGGCGCAGCGGTTGCGGCCGGAACCGGCTTGCCCTCCAGTGCCGCCTGCGCGCGCTGCGCTTCGGCCTTGGCCCGGCGCTGGTCTTCGGCACGTGCGCTGGCGGCCAATTCGGCATCGGACATCTCGACTTCCTTGCCCGGCAGCAGGGTGTAGAAGTCGTACTGAGTGGCGGCCGGCTTTTCCGGTTCGGCCGGCTTCGGCGTGGCCGGCTGCGCGGCCGGCTGGGTGCCGACATCGCTGTCGGCATCAGCGACCGGGGCCGGCTGCGCGTTCGGGTTCGGCTGTGGACCGGCGCGCAGGAAGCCATCGCCTTCGCCCTTGAACAGGTTCGGCGCCGCCAGGAACACCACGGCCGCAATCGCCACGCCAGCGACCAGCCACACCCATCCGGGTGTGCCCTGGCTGCTGCTGTTGCGTCGTGCCTGGTTTTTGCCGCGTCGTGCTGCCATGTGTACTGCGTCTCCTGATGCTTACATTTTTTCCGGGGCGCTGACGCCCAGGAGTTCGAGGCCGTTGGCCAGCACCTGGCGCGCGGCGCAGGCCAGGGTCAGTTTGGCGTTGCGATCGGCGGCATCTTCCACCAGCACCGGCGTCCCGTGATACCACGTGTGGAACGCGTGCGCCAATTCACGCAGGTACTGCGCCACCAGATGCGGTTCCAGCGCCACGCCGGCCGCCTCCACCACTTCCGGGTACCGCGAGATCTCGTTCATCAGCAGCAGCGAAGCGTCGTCGGCCAGGCGGCCGAGGTTGGCCAGGCCGTTGCCCTGTTCGTACACCAGGCCCTTCTCCTGCGCCTGGCGCAGCAGGCTGCAGACGCGGGCATGCGCGTACTGCACGTAGAACACCGGGTTGTCGTTGCTCTGCTGGCGGGCCAGGTCGATGTCGAAGGTCAGCTGCGAATCGGGCTTGCGCGCGATCAGGAACCAGCGGGTCGCATCGCGGCCGGCTTCCTCGATCAGGTCGCGCAGGGTGAAGTAGCTGCCGGCACGCTTGGACAGCTTCACTTCCTCGCCGCCACGCATGACGGTGACCATCTGGTGCAGCACGTATTCCGGCCAGCCCTGCGGAATGCCCACTTCCATCGCCTGCAGGCCGGCGCGCACGCGTGCCAGCGAGCCGTGGTGGTCGGCGCCCAGCTCGGTGATCGCGCGCTCGTAGCCGCGCTGCCACTTGGACAGGTGGTAGGCCACGTCCGGCACGAAGTAGGTGAAGGTGCCGTCGGACTTGCGCATCACGCGGTCCTTGTCGTCACCGAAGTCGGTGCTGCGCAGCCACAGCGCGCCACCTTCCTCGTAGGTGTGGCCCGAGGCCTGCAGCTTGGCGACCGCTTCAGCAACCTTGCCGTCGGCGTACAGCGAGCTTTCCAGGAAGTAGATGTCGAAGTCGACGCCGAACGCGGCCAGGTCCAGGTTCTGCTCGTTGCGCAGGTAGGCCACGGCGAAGCGACGGATCGCCTGCATGTCGTCCGGGTCCTTGGCGCCGACCACGGTGCTGCCTTCCAGGTCGACGCTGGCGCCGGCCATGTAGGCGCGGGCGACGTCGGCGATGTATTCACCGCGGTAGCCACCTTCCGGCCAGCCGTCCTGGTCCGGCGCGATGCCCTTGATCCGCGCCTGGGTGGACAGCGCCAGGTTCTCGATCTGCACGCCGGCGTCGTTGTAGTAGAACTCGCGCTTGGCGTTCCAGCCGTTCGCATCGAGCACGCGTGCCACGCAGTCGCCGATCGCCGCCGCGCGGCCATGACCGACATGCAGCGGGCCGGTCGGGTTGGCCGACACGTACTCCACGCCCACCGTGCGGCCATTGCCGGACAGGTTGCGGCCGTAGTCGTGCGCTTCCTTGATGACCGAAGCGGCTTCGCGCTGGTACGCGGCCGGAGCCAGGTGGAAGTTGATGAAGCCCGGGCCAGCGATCTCGACCTTGCTGACGTCCTCGCTGCGCGGCAGCGCCTCGACCAGCGCCTGCGCCAGTGCGCGCGGATTGCTGCGCGCGGCCTTGGCCAGCAGCATCGCGGCGTTGGTGGCGAAGTCGCCGTGGTCACGGGTCTTCGGGCGCTCGACCACGAAGTCCGGCGGCAGGGAGTCGGCGGGCAGGGTGCCATTGGCGCGCAAGGCTTCGATGCCTTGGCTGATCAGGGCGCGGAGGAGATTTTTCACGAGGCCTGCTGTGAGAATGAGCGGCGGAATCGCCCATTTTAGCGCAGATACCCGCGCCTACGCTGACCAGAACATGCCAGTGGGGGCGGCCGATGGCCCTTGCGGGGCCGCGCTCAGCCGAACAGGCGGGGCTGGAGTTGGGCCAGCAGGCCTCGTTCAGCAAACGAAACGGGACGGCCCTCGCCGACCACGAAGTGGTCCAGCAGGCGCACGTCCACCATTGCCAGCGCCTGCTGCAGTTCGTCGGTGATGCGGGTATCGGCGCTGGAGGGTTCCGGGTCGCCGGAAGGGTGGTTGTGGCTGAGGATCACCGCCGCCGCGTTGTGCAGCAGGGCGCGGCGCACCACTTCGCGGGGGTAGACCGGGGCGGCGTTGATGGTGCCGTGGAACAGCTCTTCACAGGCGATCAGGCGGTGGCGGTTGTCCAGGAACAGGGCCATGAAGACCTCGCGGGCCTGGCCACGCAGCCGGTGCTGCAGGTAGCGGCCGACCGCCGCCGGGTTGTTGCCTACCGCCTCGCCGTGCTCCAGCTCGGCCGCCAGATAGCGATGGGCCAGTTCCAGCCCGGCAGCAAGCGTGCAGCTGCGTGCCGGGCCGAGCCCGGGCAGGCGGGCCAGTTCAGCGGCGGGGCGGTCGAGCAGCACCCGCAACGGGCCGTGCGCCTGCAGCAGGTCGCGCGCGGTCTGCACGGCATCGCGGCCACCGAACCCGGAGCCGAGAAACAGCGCCAGCAGTTCGGCGTCGGAAAGTGCCGTGGGCCCCCGCGCGATCAACTTCTCGCGGGGGCGTTCCTGTTCGGGCCAGTCATGGATGGGCATGGCCCCAAGCTTGGACGTTTGTCCCCACCACCGAAATCAGGAAACCGGGATGAGAGGGGTCGGTCGATGCCTACCAGGCAGATTTGCAACAAATTTCAATGGATCCACCGACCGCCACTTCTAGACTTCCACGGTGTGCCCAGGAGGCCTGATGAAGCGACTTTCCCTGATCCTCATCCTTTCTGTCTCGATGCTGCCTGGTACGTCGGGGGCTGGGGTCGTTGTTGCAACCTACGAGGAACTGCCCTCGTTGGCCAACCGTGGAGTTGCCGTCGTGGCGGCAAGCTTCGATGGCGCTGTACTGGCGGGGACTGGCCATCGTGGATGCTGCTTCTCGCAGGCATTCCGATGGTCCAGCCAGGATGGCGTCCGTTGGCTGTCACCGCGGAACGAAGCAGAAGAAAGTTCGGCTTGGGCAATCAGCAGGGACGGTCAGATCCTCCTTGTGGAGACCCAGATCTCGTCCGCGATGCAGGTTCTCCGCTGGCTGCCTGATGGCGAACTGGTTGCGGTTACCCCGATCGGTCAATCCCACCAAGGCAGGGCGATGAACGCTGATGGGACAGTGGTTGGTGGGGCGGAGTACCTTTACCACTCACCGGATAGCGAGCAGCCGTACCTGTGGAGCGAGGCAGAGGGCTATCGCATTCTTCCGGCGCCTGAAGGAGCCGACGGTACGCGCCCCACCCATTTCGACCCGGATCCGGCTGTTGTCCATGGCATCTTCTTTGTCGACGGGCCTGAACCAGGCGATCCCGCGGTACCCATGCGGATCCGGTGGCGAAACAATGACGTCGACCCCGCCTCGCTTGCACCCTTGCCGGATGACACGCTCCAGATCGGTCAGATCGCTTTGGAGCAGTCGCTTCAGGTCGCAGGGATCGATCGCTCCGAGCCAATGTCGATCGTGTGGATGGATCTGCGGGGCGGAATTCTGCTGGGCAGCGAACCGTTTTCGAATCAGGCACTGATCTGGACGCGCAGCAACGGCGTGTGCCGTCTGCAAGACTGGCTGCGGGCACTTCCTGTGGAGCTCCCCGAAGATACCCGTTGGCAGGGCTCTCTGGTCAGCCCGGACGGGCGCGTGCTGGTTGGCGTCGGGCACCGCAAGGGAGGCGAGGAGCAGGTTCCCTGGCGGGTATCCTCGGAGGTGCCCTTGGCGGACATTGTCCTGCCTGCGCCTGGTTGTGCCGCTTCAGCCAGCTGAGTCCCAATGCCTCAGTCGCGCCGGGTCTGCAGGTAGTCGAACAGTTCCTGGTTGTTCTGCAGGCCCAGCTTGCGCTTGGCCTCGGCCTTCTGCCGGCTGATCGTCTTCGGGCTGCGCCCACATCGTGCGGCCACGGCGTTCACGCTGAGGCCGGCCGCCAGCAGGTCCAGTACTTCCTGCTCGCGTGCCGACAACGGCGCCGGTTCCCGTGGGAACAGCAGGTCGCGGGCCTGCAGATGGTGGCGCAGCTGCTGGGAGACGAACACCTGGCCGACAAGCGCGGCGTTCAGTGCCTGCGGCAGTTCGGAGAAATCGGCGCATTTGTCGACCAGACCGCTGACGCCCTCGCGCAGCAGGCCATCAAGCAGCCCGGGATGGCGGGCGCCGGTCAGCACGACCACTGGAAGCCCGGGGTAGCGGGTGTGCAGCGCATCGATCAGTTCCGGGCCATCCGGGCCGGTGCCGGGCATCGACAGGTCGGTCAGCACGGCATCGCATGGGTGATTGTCGAGCAGCTCCAGCAGCTGGGCGCCGTCACGCGCACTGCCGACGATGTTCATCAGGTGGGTCTGCAGCACGATACGGATGCCATGCAGGACCACGGGATGGTCGTCGGCGATGATGATGCGTGGATGCACGCGGCTCCTCGAAAGTCGAACAGGCCACGGCGGGCGGCAGCCAATGCCTGATTCTGCAAAAGCGCAGACCCGTAGAGGTATAGGAAAGGTCCGAAACTGATACCGGGTGAATCCCAGGTCAACGGAGGCGGACTCCATCTGCTGATAGCTGTCCGCTATGTGCGCCCTGCACCGGGACATTACCGACCATCGGGTAAGCTAGCGCCCTCGTTTGCACAGGAATTCCAGGTGGCTGACTCCCCCAACGCTTCCCCCGCGCAGGCCCGCGCGCTGGAAGGTCAGAAACTGCTGTTGTGCGTCGGAGGCGGGATCGCGGCCTACAAGGCCCTGGAACTGGTGCGGCGCCTGCGCGACGCCGGTGCCCAGGTGCAGGTGGCGATGACCGCCGGAGCACAGCAGTTCGTCACTCCGCTCAGTTTCCAGGCCCTGTCCGGGCAGCCGACCCGCACCACGCTGTGGGACAGCGCCGCCGAACAGGCCATGGGCCACATCGAGCTGGCCCGCTGGGCCGACCGCATCGTGGTCGCCCCGGGTACCGCCGATCTGCTGGCCCGGCTCGCCCAGGGTCATGCCGATGACCTGGTCAGCACCCTGTGCCTGGCCAGCACCGCTCCATTGACGATCTGCCCGGCGATGAACCACCGCATGTGGCTGCATCCGGCCACCCAGGCCAACATCGCCCTGCTGCGCCAGCGCGGCGCGCAGGTGATCGGCCCGGTCGACGGTCCGCTGGCCGAAGGCGAGTCCGGTCCGGGTCGTCTGGCCGAGCCCGGCGACATCGTGGCGGCGTTGGCCGCCAATGGCAGCAGCGCCGCGACCGTTGCCGCGCCGGAAACCCGCGCGCTGCAGGGCCTGCGCCTGCTGATCAGCGCCGGCCCGACCTATGAAGACATCGATCCGGTGCGCTACGTCGGCAACCGCAGCAGCGGCAAGATGGGCTTCGCCCTGGCCGCGGCCGCCGCGACGATGGGCGCCCAGGTGGTGCTGGTCAGCGGCCCCGTACAGCTGCCGACGCCACCCGGCGTGCAGCGTGTGGACGTGCGCTCGGCCGCGCAGATGCGCGATGCCGTGCTGAAGTCGTTGCCGGCCGACATCTATATCGGTGCCGCTGCGGTGTCCGACTACACGCCGCGCCAGGTCGCGCCGCAGAAGCTGAAGAAGACCGCCGAGAGCCAGTCGCTGGTGATCGAGCTGGTGCGCACGCCGGACATCCTCGCCGAAGTTGCCGCGCAGACACAGTCGCTGAAGCTGGTGGTCGGCTTTGCCGCCGAAACCCACGACGTGGAGAAATATGCACGTGGCAAGCTGGTCGACAAGCGCCTGGACCTGGTGATCGCCAACCAGGTCGGCATCAGCGGCGGTGGTTTCGAGAGTGACAACAATGCCGCCACTGCCTTCTGGCAGGACGGTGAACAGGTATTCCCGGCCACCTCCAAGCGCGAGCTGGCCGAACAACTGCTGGCGCTGATCGCGCGGAGACTCCAGGCATGACCCAGGCTTTCACTTCCCAACCGCTGCAGGTCAAGCTGCTTGATCCGCGTTTCGGCGACAGCTGGCCGCTGCCGGCCTATGCCACCGAAGCCAGCGCCGGCATGGACCTGCGCGCCGCGCTGGATACCGCGTTGACCCTGCAGCCGGGCGACACCGCGCTGGTGCCCAGCGGCCTGGCCATCCATATCGCCGATCCGCACCTGTGCGCGGTGATCCTGCCGCGTTCCGGGCTGGGCCACCGCCACGGCATCGTGCTCGGCAACGGCACCGGCCTGATCGATGCCGATTACCAGGGCCCGTTGCTGATCAGCGTCTGGAATCGTGGCCGAGAGGCCTTCACCATCGAGCCAGGCGATCGCATCGCGCAGCTGGTGGTCGTGCCGATTGCCCGCGTCAGCCTGCAGGTGGTGGATACTTTCACCGACAGCGTGCGGGGAACGGGTGGATTCGGCCATACCGGGGTGCGTTGACGGGGGACATTGATGAGCGGCATCGGGGAAGGGCAGCGGGAACGGTCGTTGGGACGCAGTGCGCCACTACTGGGGGTGCTGCTGGTCCTGCTGGCTGGCTGGTTCGGATGGAGCGCGGTGCAGCAATGGCGGCAGGAAGCCAATGGCCAGGCGCTGGAAGAAGCGCGTGACCAGGCCGTGCAGGGGCTGCAGGAGGCGGCTGCCGGCCAGCTGAAGCAGCTGCAGCAGCTGCTGAACAACGAACGCGTGCAGCAGGCACTGCAGGCCGGTGACGCCGCCGCGGCAGCGCTGGCCGTACGCGAGAGCTGGACCGGGGTGGAGCAGGTTGAAGTGCTGGGCGCCGATCTGGCCACGGCCTATGCCGACCCGGCCACCTTCGGCTATGCACGCCTGGCCCTGCTGGAAGAAGCGCTGGCCGAGGGCAAGCCGGGCCTGCGCGTGGTGCGCGATGCAGGTGGCAATCGTCTTGGCCTGGCGGCTCCGGTGCAGCTGGGCAGCCTGGGCCCGGCAGTGCTCTACGTGCGCCAGCCATTGCTGCGGCTGACCTCGCCGCTGGACCAGGTGAGTGCGCCATCGGCCGGTTTCCTTGGCCTGCGCCAGGGCACGCATGACCTCGTCGCCCAGGGCGATGCCGGCCTGGCAGAAAGTGCCGAAGCATTGGCGCGGCCGGTTCCGGGCACGCCGTTGCGGCTGGTGGCCGCGGTACCCAATGTCGAACCCGGTCCGCTGGGCCTGGGTTCGCTGGCCAGCGCCATCGTCGCGCTGCTGCTGGCCTTTGTCGCCGTGTTGCTGGTGGTCGGTCGCGGCCGCTTGCCGAAGACCCTGCCGCTGCCGCGCCGCGCTGCTGCGGCCGAAGCCGATCACGGTCCTACCCTGAGTGAGAGCCTGCAGATGGCGCCGCCGCCGGTGGCCGTCGCCAGCACCGCGGAAAGTGCGCCGCCGCCGCCGCCGCCGGTCCCGGCCGGGGAACTGGCCGCCGGCATCTTCCGCGCCTACGACATCCGTGGCGTGGTCGGCAGCGAACTGACGCCGAAGACCGCCGCGCTGATCGGCCAGGCCATCGGCACCGTGGCGCTGGAGCAGGGCCTGCGCGAGGTGGTGATCGGCCGGGATGGCCGCCTGTCCGGCCCGGAGCTGGCCGCGGGATTGGCCGAGGGCCTGCGTCGCACCGGTTGCACGGTGATCGACATCGGCCTGGCACCGACGCCGGTCGTCTACTACGCCGCCTTCCATCTGCGTACCGGCAGCTGCGTGGCAGTGACCGGCAGCCATAACCCGCCCGAGTACAACGGCTTCAAGGTGGTCATCGGCGGTGAGACGCTGTCCGGCGATGCCATCACCGATCTCTACCAGCGCATCGTCGAGGGTCGCCTGGTGCAGGCGACGGAGCCGGGCGACTACCAGCAGCGCGAGGTGGGTGCCGACTACATCCAGCGCATCGCTGATGACGTGCAGCTGGACCGCCCGTTGAAGGTCGTGGCCGATGCCGGCAACGGCGTCGCCGGTGCGCTGGCGCCACAGCTGCTGGAAGCGATTGGTGCGGAAGTCATTCCGCTGTACTGCGATGTTGACGGCAGCTTCCCCAATCATCATCCCGACCCTAGCGAACCGGCCAACCTGGAAGACCTGGTGCAGACGGTCAAGCGCTTCGGCGCCGACCTCGGCGTCGCCTTCGATGGCGACGGCGACCGCCTGGGCGTGGTCACCGGCGAAGGCAGGATCATCTATGCCGACCGCCTGCTGATGCTGTTCGCCGCCGATGTGCTGATGCGCAACCCGGGCGCGATGGTGATCTACGACGTGAAGTGCACCGGCAAGCTGTCCGACCACGTGCTGCGTAATGGTGGCAGCCCGTTGATGTGGAAGACCGGGCATTCGCTGATGAAGGCGAAGATGCGCGAGACCGATGCCGAGCTGGCCGGCGAGATGAGCGGCCACTTCTTCTTCAAGGAGCGCTGGTTCGGTTTCGACGATGGCCTGTATGCGGCGGCGCGCCTGCTGGAGATCCTGGCCCAGCGCGAGGAGACCCCGGACGAGGTGCTGGGCGAACTGCCGGAGATGGTGGCCACGCCGGAACTGAAGGTGCCGGTGGCCGAAGGCACGCCGCATGCGCTGGTGGCGATGCTGGTGGCGGCGGCGCAGTCGCCGGACAACCCGTATGTGGGCGGTCGCCTGTCGACCATCGATGGCCTGCGCGTGGACTTCCCCGATGGCTGGGGCCTGGTGCGTGCTTCCAACACCACGCCGGTGCTGGTGCTGCGCTTCGAGGGCAATGACGAGGCGGCACTGGAACGCATCCAGGCGCTGTTCCGCAGCCAGTTGCAGCCGGTGCTGGGCGACACCCCGCTGGGGTTCTGAGGTGGGCCGGGCTGCGCCCGGCACCCGCCGAATCAACGTCAACGTCAAAGGCCGGCTATCCGTGGGATGGCGGGGCGGTGTCGGAGTGCGGGGACGCAGCAAGTACGTCCCTGTAAGCTTGGCAGCCGCATCCATGCGGCTGACACCCCGCACTCCGACACCGCCCCACCCCTGACAATGTCCTGGAGCTGTTGGTAGGTGTCGACCTTGGTCGACACAGTAGATCCACGCCATGCGTGGATGCTCTTCCGAATTCGTTTGTCTGGTGGGTGCCGACCGTTGGTCGGCACGCTTTCACCCCTTGAACCGCAACCCCACGCCCGGTTCGGTGAACAGGTAGCGCGAATCCAGCGCTGAATCGCCCAGCTTGTGCCGCAGCTTGCCGACCAGGATGCGCAGGTAGTGGGTGTCGTGCTGGTGGGTCGGCCCCCAGATCTCCTGCAGGATCTGCGGCTGGGTCACCACCCGCCCGGCGTTGCGCAGCAGCAGCGACAGCAACGCGTACTCCTTGCGGGTCAGCGCCACCAGCTCGCCATCGAGTGCCACTTCACGGCGCACCAGATCCACATGCAGATGGCCGTCGTCGAACACCGGCGGTGTGCCATCGCTGGGCACACTGCGCGTGCGCAGCAGCGCACGTACCCGTGCCATCAGTTCCTGCGTGCCGAACGGCTTGGTCACGTAGTCATTGGCGCCGGTGTCCAGCGCCCGCACCTTCTCGGCCTCGCCGGCGCGCACGGTCAGCATGATCACCGGCACCTGGCTCCACTGCCGCAGCTGCTCCAGCACCTCGTGCCCTTCCATGTCCGGCAGGCCGATGTCCAGGATCACCAGGTCCATGTCCTCGCTGGCCGCCAGCTGCAGGCCCTCCTGGCCGGTGGCGGCCTGCCGCACCTGGTAGCCCTGCGCACGCAGGCTGATGTCCAGGAACCGGCGGATCTGGGTTTCATCATCGATCACCAGCACGCGCGCGGCTGGCACGCTGGCATCAATCGGGGTCGGGCTCATCGTGGGAGGCTGGCTTGAGCAGGGGCAGGGTGATGCGGATCAGGGTACCGCGACCGTCGCGTCCGGGCAGTGCCTGCACGCTGCCGCCATGCGCACCGATCATGCCCTGGCAGATGGTCAGTCCCAGGCCGGTGCCGTGGCGGCCGCGGTCGCCGCGCTCGACGCTGTAGAACATGTCGAAGATGCGCGCGCGCTCGTCGTCGGGAATGCCGGGCCCGGCATCGATCACGTCGATGCGCAGCTGACCGTCCAGCTCGCGCGCCTGCACCTGCACAGCGGCGTCGGGCGGCGAGAACTTGGCGGCGTTCTCCATCACGTTGAACACCGCCTGTTCGACCAGTGCCGGGTGCACCCAGATCGGCGCCAGCGTGGAGGGAATATCCAGCTCCAGCCGCACCTTCGGCTGGTAGCGCTGCAGGCGCCGCGCCGCCGAGCCGATCAGTTCGTCCACGCCGATCCAGTCGCGGTTGATCTTCAATCCCTCGTGGCCGAGGCGGGTCATGTCCAGCAGGTTCTGGATGTAGCGGTCCAGCCGTTCGCCCTCGACCAGGATGGTGTCCAGCAGGGCACGGCGATCGGCCGTATCCATCGCCGCGCCGTAGCTGGCCAGGCTGTCGGCCGAACCGATCATCGCCGCCAGCGGCGAGCGCAGGTCGTGCGACACCGAAGAGAGCAGGGCCGAGCGCAGCCGTTCGGTCTCGTTGCTGACGTGCGCCTGCTCCAGTTCGGCCACCAGCCGCGTACGCAGCGCGGCCTGCGCGATGTCATCGACCATTGCTTCGGCCAGCTGCCGTTGCTCGGGCAGCAGGCGCGCCTGTGCGCCGGGCAGGTACAGGCCGGCCACGCCGATGGCGCGGTCCTCGCCATCCAGCAGCGGCAGGAACCACCATTGCGCACCGGCCAGGGTGTCGGTGAAGCGGCCGCTGGGCTGGCCGTGGCGCAGGGCCCAGTCGGCCGCCGCCAGATCGGTATCGCCCGGCTGGCTGCGGCCACCGGTGGCGGTATCGGCGCTGATCCGCAGCCACGCCGGTACATCCATGGCCTGTTCCAGTGCATGCCGACCCGCCTGCGCCACCTCGCCGTTGCCGGCGGCACTGGCCAGCTGGCGGCCCAGCTGCTGGCGCGCACGCGCATGTCGATTCGCTGCACGCAGCGCGATCACCTGCATGCGCAGGCGCGAGGCCAGGCGTCCGGCCACCAGCGCGGCAGCCAGGAACAGGAACACCGTGATCACGCCCTGGCGCGCACCGATGGCGAAGGTGAAGCGCGGCGCGATGAACAGGAAGTTGTAGGCGAGGAAGCACAGGATCGCCGCCATTACCGCCACGCTGGCGCGCGTGCGCGCAGCCACCAGTACCACCGCCACGATGAACACCATCGACAGGTCGGCCATGCCGACCCAGCGTTCGGCCAGCCATGCCACCCCGCAGGCCAGCGCGGTGGCGATCAGCGCCTGTACCGGTTCGTAGCTGATGCCGCGCATCGGTGGCAGCAGGCCTTCGCGGCGCGAGCGCGCACGCGCCTGTGGGGTGCTGATGATGGTGATCTCGTAATGCGCGCCGCGCTGGATCAGCTGCTGGGTCAACGTACGGTTGAACATCCGCGCGAGCGGACGTTCGCGGGTCCGGCCCAGCACCAGGGTCGACACGCCGTTGTGCGCAGCGTGGTCGAGCAGGGCATCGGCGATGCTCGATCCGTGCAGCAGTTCGGCGTCGCCGCCCAGACGCCGTGCCAGGGCGAAGGCGGCATCGATCTCGCGCCGGGTCGCCTCGTCCTGGCGTCGCCCCTGTACGGTCACCACGGTCCACGGTGCGTCCCGGCGTTCGGCGATGCGTCGTGCCACGCGCACCAGGTATTCACTCTGGCCGCCGCCGTCGATCGCCACCAGCACGCCGCGGCGCAGTGGCAGGTTGCTCTCGCCACGGGCAGCGCGTGCCTCGCGCAGGCTGCTGTCGACGCGGTCGGCGGCCTCCTGCATGGCAAGCTCGCGCAGCGCGGTCAGGTTTGCCGGCGAGAAGAACGCCTGCAGGGCCTGCGCGGCCTGCTCCGGCACATAGACCTTGCCCTGCTGCAGGCGCGCGATCAGTTCGCGCGGTGGCAGATCGACCAGCACGATGTCGTGCAGGCGGTCGAGCACACCGTCCGGCACCGTCTCACTGACCCGCACACCGGTGATGCGCATCACCACATCATTGAGGCTTTCCAGATGCTGGATGTTGACCGTGGTCCAGACGTCGATGCCGGCATCCAGCAGTTCCATCACATCCTGCCAGCGTCGCTCATGGCGGCTGCCCGGCGCGTTGCGGTGGGCCAGTTCGTCCACCAGCACCAGCGCCGGGTGCCGCGCGAGCACGGCATCCAGATCCATCTCCTGCAGGGCATGGCCGTGGTAGGCCACGTCCTTCAGCGGCAATTGCGGCAGCCCCTCCAGCAGCGCCTGGGTATCGGCACGGCCATGGGTTTCCACCAGCCCGACCACCAGGTCGACGCCGCGACGCAGCTGTTCCTGCGCGCGGGTCAGCATGGTGTAGGTCTTGCCCACGCCCGGCGCCGCGCCGAGGAACACGGTCAGCTTGCCGCCGGCTTCACGTTGCAGGCCTTCAACCAGGGCATCGGCCTGGCGGGTACGCGCATCAGTCATGGGTGCCGCTGTCATGGCCGCCATTGTGCGCGCAGCCGGTGCAGGCCGGCATCACGGCGCCTTGGCCGCGTGGTCCAGCGCGAAGTTCAGCGTTACCACGTTCACCCGCGGCTGGCCGAACAGGCCCCACTGGCGACCTTCGGAATGCGCCTGCACCAGTGCCTGCACGCGTTCCACCGGCAGGCCACGGGCACGCGCCACGCGAGCTACCTGCAACTGCGCTGCAGACGGCGACAGCTGAGGATCCAGGCCGCCGGCGGACTGGGTGACCAGGTCCGCAGGCACCTGCGCCGGGGCAACGCCTTCGCGTGCGGCCACCGCCGCAGTGCTGGCGGCAACGCGCTCGGCCAGCGCCGGGTTGCTGCGCGCCATGTTGGAACCGGCTGCCGCCATCGGGTCGTAGTTGGCCGCCGACGGCCGTGCCTGGAAGTAGCCATCACCGGTGAACGGCTGCGCCAGCCACGCCGAGCCGCGCACCTGGCCACTGTCATCGCGCAGCAGGCTGCCTTCCGCCTGGCCCGGGAACGCCAGGCCGGCAAAGCCGGTTGCAATGCCGGCGTAGACCGCGCCGGCCAGCAGCAGGGTGGCCAGGCCCAGGCCGATCGCCGGGCGCCAGCTGGCGCCATCCTGCAGGCTGGCCACGCGGGCCTCGGCCTTCGGTTCGCGGGACAGGGAGGTGGAGGTGGAAGCAGAACGGTTCATGCGCCGGATACCAGGACAAGAAGGAGGTCGATCAGCTTGATCGCCGCGAACGGCAGCAACACGCCGCCGAGGCCGTACACCAGCATGTTCCGGCGCAGCAGCGCCGTCGCGGTGGCGGGGCGGAAGCGCACGCCACGCAGGGCGAGCGGGATCAGTGCGGGAATCACCAGGGCGTTGAAGATCAGCGCCGCCAGCACCGCGTTGCGCGGGCTCGACAGCTGCATCACATTCAGTGCGGCCATGGTCGGAACGGCAGCGGCGAACAGCGCCGGCAGGATCGCGAAGTACTTGGAAACGTCGTTGGCCAGCGAGAAGGTGGTCAGCGCACCGCGCGTGATCAGCTGCTGCTTGCCCACTTCCACCACCGCCAGCAGCTTGGCCGGGTCCGAATCGAGGTCGACCATGTTGCCGGCCTCCTTCGCCGCCTGCGTGCCGGAGTTCATTGCCAGGCCGATATCGGCCTGCGCCAGTGCCGGGGCGTCGTTGGTGCCGTCGCCCACCATCGCCACCAGGCGGCCACCGGCCTGCTCCTGGCGGATGCGCGCCAGCTTGTCTTCGGGGCGGGCCTCGGCGATGTAGTCATCGACACCGGCCTCGGCAGCGATCGCGGCGGCGGTCAGCGGGTTGTCACCGGTGATCATCACCGTGCGGATGCCCATCGCCCGCAGCTGCGCGAACTTCTCGCGCATGCCGTGCTTGACCACGTCCGACAGCTCGATCACGCCCAGCACATGGCGGCCCTCGGCCACCACCAGCGGGGTGGCACCATTGCGCGCGACCTGCTCGACACGACCGGCCAGCTCGGACGGCACGTTGCCGCCCAGCGACTGCACATGCGCGCGGATGGCATCGGCGGCGCCCTTGCGGATCTGCCGCCCATGTTCCAGGTCGACGCCGGACATCCGGGTCTGGGCAGTGAAGGCCAGATAGTCGGCATGGTCCGGTTCGGCGGTGGCGCACCCCTGTTCGCGCGCCAGGCGCACGATCGACTTGCCTTCCGGAGTCGGGTCGGCCAGCGAGGACAGCAGCGCCGCTTCACGCAGCTGGCTGGCATCGATACCGGCCAACGGGTGGAAGTGGCTGGCCTGGCGATCGCCGTAGGTGATGGTGCCGGTCTTGTCCAGCAGCAGCACGTCCACGTCGCCCGCCACTTCCACCGCCTTGCCCGACTTGGCCAGCACGTTGGCGGCCAGCGCACGGTTCATGCCGGCAATGCCGATGGCTGGCAGCAGGCCGCCGATGGTGGTCGGGATCAGGCACACCAGCAGCGCGATCAGCAGCAGCGGGTCAACCTGCACGCCTACCGCTGCGCCGATCGCCGGCAGCGTCGCCACCACCACCAGGAAGGTCAGCGTCATCGCGGCCAGCAGCAGGGTCAGTGCGATCTCGTTCGGGGTCTTCTGCCGGTTGGCGCCTTCCACCAGCGCGATCATCCGGTCCAGGAAGCTGTGGCCCGGCTCGGCGGTCACCCGCACGATGATCTGGTCGGACAGCACCTTGGTGCCGCCGATCACGCCGGAACGATCGGTGCCGGCCTCGCGCAGCACCGGCGCCGATTCACCGGTCACGGCCGCTTCGTTGATGGTGGCCAGGCCCTGCACGATCTCGCCATCGGCCGGCACCAGCTCGCCGGCGCTGACGATCACGTGGTCACCCGGACGCAGCTCCGCGGCCGGTACCTGGGCTTCCGCCGCACCCGGCTGCGGTGCCGCCAGACGGCGCGCCACCAGATCCTGGCGGGCACGGCGCAGCGAAGCGGCCTGGCCGCGGCCACGGGCTTCGGCGACCGCCTCGGCGAAATTGCCGAACAGCACGGTCACCAGCAGGATCGCGGTCACCGCCAGGCCGAAGCCCAGCGGTGCATTGCCGGTCAGGGTGACGATGGCGGCGACGATCGTGCCGGCCATCACCACCGCCATCACCGGGCTGCGCACCAGGTGCATCGGCGACAGCTTGCGCACCGACTCGACCAGTGCACGGCGCAGGCCTGCGGCATCCAGCAGGGCAGGGCGCGGTGCGAGGGAACTTCGGGTGGAATTTGCGTGGGTACTCATCGGGGTGTCCTCAGTGCAGTCCCAGGCTCAGGTGGTCGGCGATCGGGCCGAGTACCAGCGCCGGCATGAACTGCAGCACGGTCAGGATGACGATCACCGAGACCAGGGTCAGGGCGAAGGTCGGGGTTTCGATCTGCAGGCTGCCGGCAGACTCCGGCGCCTGGCGCTTGGCGGCCAGCTGTGCGGCCACCACCAGCGGGATGATCAGCAGCGGGAAGCGGCCCAGCAGCAGCACCAGCGAGCAGCTCAGGTTCCACCACAGCGTGGCGTCACCCAGCCCTTCGAAACCCGAACCGTTGTTGGCATAGGCCGAGACGTACTCGTAGAACACCTGGCTGATGCCATGGAAGCCAGGATTGGACGTGCCGGCCAGACCGGGCACGGCCAGGGTGATGGCGGTGAACACCAGCAGGGTGATCGGTTGCAGCAGCACCAGCAGGGCCAGCAGGCGCACCTGCGGCGTCTCCAGCTTGCGGCCGAACAGTTCCGGCGTACGCCCGGTCATCAACCCGGCCAGGAACACGCCCAGCAGCAGGTACACGATGAACTGCTGCAGGCCACAGCCGATACCGCCCCAGATCGCGCTGACCAGCATGTTGACCATCGCGATGCCGCCACTCAGCGGCGCCAACGAATCGTGCATGCCGTTGACCGAGCCGTTGGAGACCTGCGTGGTCACCGCCGCCCACAGCGCGGTGCCATCGGCGCCGAAGCGTACTTCCTTGCCTTCCATCAGCAGGGGCGTGGCGGCGCTGGCGCTATGGGCCTCGCTCCACATCATCGCGCCGGTGGAGAGCAGTGACATGCCCAGCATGCAGCTGAACACCAGCGCGCCGAACCGGCGCCGGCCGGTGAATGCACCGATCATGAAGATCACCGCCATCGGCACCAGCAGGATGCCGACGATCTCCAGCGCGTTCGACAGCGGGGTCGGGTTCTCCAGCGGGAAGCTGCTGTTCGGGCCATACCAGCCGCCGCCGTTGGCGCCCAGCTGCTTGGCCGCGACCATCGCTGCGACCGGGCCCAGCGGCAGTTTCTGCTGGACCATGCCGGCGCTGGCATCGATCGGCGTGGCCTGCGGGCCGCCGGCCATCGTCGAGGGCACGCCCTGGCTGGTCAGCACCAGCGTCCACACTAGGCACAGCGGCAGCAGGAAGCGCACGCACAGGCGCACCACGTCAACGTAGTAGTTGCCCACCGCCACCTGGCGGTCATCGCCGGCCCCGGTGGCTGCCGCAGCCTGCGGCGCACGCGAGAACAACGCGCGCAGCGTGGCCACCGCCAACGCCAGGCCCATCATTGGCGTCACCACCTGCAGGCCGGTGATGCCGGTCATCTGCGAGAGGTAGGACAGCTGCGCCTGGCCCGAATAGTGCTGCTGGTTGGTGTTGGTCAGGAACGAGATCATCGTGTGCAGCGCGGTGTCCCAGCGCATGTTCGGGATCTGGTCCGGGTTCAACGGCAGCCAGGCCTGGGTCATGAACACCGCCTGGGTCAGTACCGCGACCACCACGTTGCTCAGCACGAAGGCCAGCACATAGCCGCGCCAGGACATCGAGCGCGATGGATCGACGCCGAACACCCTGTACAGCGGCTTCTCGATCCAGTGGAACAGCACGTCGACCTTCATCGGCGTGCCGCGCATCACGCGTGCCAGGTACAGGCCCAGCGGCCACGCCAGCAGCAGGCTGGCGGCAATAATCACAAGCATCTCAGTCATGGCAGGCTCCGCTCAGAACGACTCGGGCCGCAGCACGACATAAAGGAGATAGGCGGCGGCGACCAGCACCAGCACGCCACACAACAACGACAGCCAGGGGGACATTGCAATAGCGTCCTGGTGGAACCCCTCCACCTCAGGCCGCCATCGTCGTCCTGCCCCCCATAAACGCACTACGCGCCGGACCGGGCCGACGCGTAAAAAGTGCATAAATTCATCGCCCGAAGCCGTAACCGGACGCCGGGTAGCGCCGGGCCATGCCCGGCGGAGGCAGCGCCGTCAGCCCGCCGGTGCCGCCGCCGGCACCAACCCCTTCAGCTCGCGATAGCGCTGCAGGGTACTGTCGATCTCGGCCTTCAATGCCTGCTGCTGCTGCACGAGCCCGGCCTGCAGGCGCTGCTGCGCCTGCAGCTGCGCATGCCGCTTGCGGATCGCCTCGGCCTGCTTGTCGACCACCTTGCCGCCGGCCAGTTCGCGGTCTCCCGCCGCCGACAGCAGCGCCACCAGCGACTCACGCAGGCTGGTGACGTTGTACTCGGCGGTCTTCAGGTTGTTGTCCAGCACTTCCTGGCGCTCGGCAAACACCCGGCGCAGGTCGGCCTCGCTGCCGTAGGTGGACAACATGGCCTGCTCGGTGCGCTGGCGGGTCTGCTCGGCCATCAGGTCCAGCTGTTGCTGCTGCGCAGCGGTGCTGGCGGCAGCACGTTCCTCGTCGGTCAACGCGCGCTGGACCTGTGCATTGCGCAGGCCCGTGCTCGCATTGAATTCCTCGCGGGCATGGTTGACCGCGTCGGCCGGCAGCGAATCACTGCAGATCCGCTCCTTGCCCTCGTTCCAGCAGTACAGCTTCTTTTCCGCCTTGCCACTGTCGCGCGACTGCGCCGGTGCGGTGAACGGCACGGCCAGCAGCAGGCCGGCAAAGAGGACAGCAGGAACTCGGGACATGACCTTTCCCCTGGTCGGTCAGCGGATGGAACGAACGCCGTACTGGGCCCGGTAGGCTTCCAGCGGCTGCCGGTAACCCACAAGTTCCGGGTTGCCGGAGGCAAAATCAAGCAGGTCGGCCAGCGACGCCACGGCGATCACCGGGATACCGGCTTCCTCGGCCACCGACTGCGCCGCCGAACGGCGGTCGGTCTCCGAAGCGATCTCCTGGCGGTCCAGCGCCACCACGATGCCGGCCGGGGTGCCACCGGCGGCGCGGATGATGCCCAGCGCTTCGCGGATCGCGGTACCGGCGGTGATCACGTCGTCGACGATCAGCACGCGCTTGCCCTGCATGTCGGCGCCGATCAGCTGGCCGCCTTCGCCGTGGTCCTTGGCTTCCTTGCGGTTGAACGACAGCGGCAGGTCGCGGCCACGCTGGGCCAGCTCACAGGCCATCGCGGTGGCCAGCGGAATGCCCTTGTAGGCCGGGCCGAACACCACGTCGTACTTGATCCCGCTGGCATCGATGGCATCGGCATAGCAGGCGCCGAGCTGGGACAGCAGCGAGCCGGAGTCGAAGCGCCCGGCGTTGAAGAAATAGGGGCTCAGCCGGCCGGACTTGAGGGTGAACTGGCCGAAGCGCAGGGCGTCGGCGGTCAGGGCCAGCTGCAGGAAACGGTGGCGGTGGTCGCTCATCAAAACTCGATTCATATTCATTTGGAGCACAAATCCTAATCCAGCTGGGCGTTTCGCGCTCGTCCGGCCCCGTGTGAAGGCGTTCGCGGGCGCACCCGGCGGACTGCGCAGCCCCGCGGGCAACCGGTATGCTTGCCCGGTTTCCCGCCGTAGGTCTTCCGCATGCGCATCATCAGTTTCAACGCCAATGGCATCCGTTCCGCCGCGACCAAGGGCTTCCTCGACTGGTTCCGTGCCCAGGACGCCGACGTCCTGTGCATCCAGGAGACCAAGGCCCAGGAAGACCAGCTGACCGACCCGATGTTCCGCCCGGACGGCCACCACTGCTTCTACCGCGACGCCATCACCAAGAAGGGCTACAGCGGCGTGGCGATCTACAGCAAGCGCGAGCCGGACCAGGTCATCACCTCGCTGGGCTGGGCCCCGTTCGACGACGAAGGCCGCTACATCGAGGCACGCTACGGCAACCTCAGCGTGGTCTCCTTCTATATCCCGTCCGGCAGCTCGGGCGACCTGCGGCAGGGCTTCAAGTTCGAAGTGATGGAATGGCTGCGGCCGATCCTGGAGGAGTGGGCGCGCAGTGGCCGCGACTACGTGCTGTGTGGCGACTGGAACATCGTGCGTTCGGCGCTGGACATCAAGAACTGGAAGTCCAACCAGAAGAATTCCGGGTGCCTGCCGGAGGAGCGCGACTGGCTCAACGCCCTCTGCGCCGACCACGGCCAGACCACCGATGTCACCGCCGGTCGCGGCTGGGCCGATGCCTACCGCCTGCTCAACCCCACCGGCGAGGACTACACCTGGTGGAGCAACCGCGGCGCCGCCCGTGCCAACAACGTCGGTTGGCGCATCGACTACCAGTTCATCACCCCGGGCCTGCGTGACCGCCTGCGCAGCTGCTCGATCTACCGCGACGAGCGCTTCTCCGACCACGCCCCGTTCACCGTGGACTACGACCTGTGACCGAGGCTGCCAAGCCGCGCCGACCGTGGCAGCAGGTGTTGTCCAACCTGAGCCAGCGCAAGGTGCTGGCGATGCTGCTGCTCGGCTTCAGTTCCGGTCTGCCGATCTACCTGGTGGGCAACACGCTCGGCTTCTGGATGCGCAAGGAAGGCATCGAGCTGAGCACGATCGGTTTCCTGTCATGGGTCGGGCTGGCCTACACCATGAAGTTCCTGTGGGCGCCGATCGTCGACAAGACCGACGTGCCCCTGTTCGGCCGCTTTGGCCGCCGCCGTGGCTGGATGCTGCTGTCGCAGCTGGTCGTGGTGGTGGGCCTGGTCGGCATGGCGCTGGTCCAGCCCAAGGGGGGGCAGATCCAGTTCCTGGGTATCGCCTGGCAGCACATCGTCGTGTTCGGCGTGATGGCCGTGATCGTAGCGTTTGCTTCGGCCACCCAGGACATCGTCATCGATGCCTGGCGCATTGAAAGTGCTGACAACAGCGAGCAGCTCGGCCTGCTGACCTCATCATCCGCGCTGGGCTATCGCACCGCATTGCTGGTCACCGATGCGCTGATCCTGATCATCGCGGCCCGTGTCGGCTGGCAGGTCTCGTACGAGATCATGGCGGTACTCATGGCGCTTGGCGTGGTGGCCGTGGTCATGGCCAGGGAACCCGCCAGGGAGGTGGCTGCCGTGCAGGCTCAGGCGACCTCGCTGTGGACGCCGCGTGGCCTGTTCGACGCCGTGGCCGGGCCGTTCATCGCCTTCGTCCGCGAGCACCGCAGCGGCGCGATCCTGATCCTGGTGGCCATCAGCGTCTATCGCATGGCCGACTTCGTCATGGGGCCGATGGCCAACCCCTTCTATGTCGATCTCGGCCTGGACGAAGATACCGTGGGCGCGGTGCGTGGTTCGGTCGGGCTGGTCGCGACGTTCGTCGGCATTGCCGCAGCGGGCCTGGTCTCGGTCCGCTGGGGCGTGCTGGCGGCGCTGATGGTGGGCGCGGTGCTGGGGCCGGCCTCCAACCTGGCGTTTGCCTGGCTGGCCTATTCCGGCCCGGACACAACCCATTTCGCCGTCGCCATGGCGATCGACAACTTCGCCAGCGGCTTCGCCGGAACGGCGCTGATCGCCTATATGTCGAGCTTGACCAGCATCGGATACACCGCCACCCAGTACGCGCTGCTGAGCTCGTTCTACGCGATGCCCGGCAAGGCCCTCAAGGGACTCTCGGGGTGGTCGGTACAGACGCTCGCGCAGGGCCGGACGCTGCTGGAAGGCTATGCACTGTTCTTCGTCGGTACCGCGCTGGTGGCGATCCCGGTGGTGATCCTGTGCGCCCTGTTGATCGTGCAGCAGCGTCGTCGCCAGGCCGCAAGCGCCGCCTGATTGCCTGCCCGGCCGGTCTGCGGGATCATCGCCCGGACGCGCCGAGGGGGCGGTGCCTTGCGAACGGGGAAGTGAGCATGGCCGACGTTGTGCTGCGGGACCTGGACCCGCTGCTGCTGGAACGTATCAAACGCGTCGCGGTCGCCCGCGGCTGGACCCACGAACAGACCTGTGCCGCCTTGCTGGAGCAGGGCCTGTTCAGCAGTGAGCTGGAAGTCCGCTCCGGCTTCGGCGATCCGGAAGTGGATGCCCTGTCCGATGCCATCGCCGCCCTGCAGGCCTTGCCCGCAGGGCAGGGCTTCGATTAGTGCCCATGTAGCGTCGAGCCACGCTCGTCCGCCGTTCCCGGTAGATCCACGCCATGCGTGGATGACCACCTCACGCCAGGTGGATCGCCCCCAGGATCCGCGGGCCCTGGGCCCCGGTCACGCTCGGCAGGTTGCCGGCCAGCCCGTCCATCGTCCGCTGCGCCAGCCATGCAAAGCCCATTGCTTCCACGTACTCCGGGTCCAGCCCGTGTACCGCGCTGGATTCCACCTGCACGTCCGGCAGCCGTGCCGCCAGCCGCTTCATCAGCTGCCGATTGCGCACACCGCCGCCACAGACCAGCAGGCGGCGGGTCCGCGGCTGCTGCGCCAGCAGCGCATCGGCCACCGTCGCCACGGTCAGCTCCAGCAGGGTCGCCTGCACATCGGCGGCAGCGTATCGGCCTTCGGCCATGTGGGCCTCGGCCCAGGCCAGGTGGAACTGCTCACGGCCGGTGCTCTTCGGTGGTGGCAGCGCGAACCACGGGTCCGAACGCCAGCCGGCCAGCAGGCCCTCGTCCACCGCGCCGCTGGCGGCATAGGCGCCGTCGGCATCAAAGGTGCGGCCGGTGTGGCGCTGGCACCAGGCATCCATCAGCGCGTTGGCCGGGCCGGTATCGAAGCCACGCACCGCGCCTTCGCGCGGGACCAGGGTCAGGTTGGCGATGCCGCCCAGGTTGAGCACCGCGCGGTCTTCGTCGGCCGTGCCCAGCACGGCCAGGTGGAAGGCCGGCATCAGCGGTGCGCCATGGCCACCGGCTGCCACGTCGCGGCGGCGGAAGTCGGACACCGTGGTGATTCCGGTCAGCTCCGCGATGCGGTTGCCATCGCCCAGCTGCACGGTGAAGGCGGGGTCGGCCAGCGGGCGATGGCGCACGGTCTGGCCGTGCGAGCCGATCGCGCGCACCTGGCTGCGGTCCACGCCGGCCTCGGCCAGCAGTTGATTGGCGGCCTCGGCGAAACTGATCGCGATCCGCGCATCCAGCTCGCCCAGCTCCTCCAGCGAGTCCAGCGGTCCGCCTTCGCCCAGCGCCACCAGCCGCGCACGCAGCACCGGCTCCCAGCGGGCGGTCAGCCCGTGCACGAAGTGGCAGCCACCGCCGGCGGGGAACTGCACCAGTGCGGCATCGATGCCGTCGGCGCTGGTGCCTGACATCAGGCCCAGGTACAGGGGAGCAGTGGCGTCGGCAGTCGTGTTCATGGCGGGCATAAAAAAAGGACGCGGCAAGCTTGGGCTGCCGCGTCCTTCTTCGTCAACGCAGGGGCTCAGCCGCGCTTGCGGCCGGTGCTGCTCTTGTCCTTGGCGCTGGCCACCTCGGGGGCGGCCTCGTCGCGGCTGGTCGGTGCCGGGCTGGCGTCGGCGTAGATCAGCTTCTCCATGCCCTGGATCCGGGCCATCGCCGGCGCGGTCTGCGCGCGGAAGGCGACCAGCTCGGCGCCCTTCAGCGGCTCCGGCGGCGGCATGGTCACGGTCAGCGGGTTGCGGTGCTCGCCGTTGACGCGGAATTCGTAGTGCAGATGCGGGCCGGTGGCCAGGCCGGTCGAGCCGACATAGCCGATCACCGTGCCCTGGGCCACGCGCTGGCCGGTCTTGATGTTCGCAAAGCGCGACATGTGGCCGTACAGCGTGGTGTGGCCACGGCCGTGGTCCAGGATCACCACGTTGCCGTAGCCGCGCTGCACGCCGGCGAACTGCACGCGGGCATCGCCGGCGGCCATGATCGGGGTGCCGGTGCGCGCGGCGTAGTCCACGCCCTTGTGCATGCGCATCTTGCCCAGCACGGGGTGCTTGCGCGCACCGAAGGTCGAGCTCAGCCGCGCGAACGGGATCGGCATGCGGATGAAGCTCTTCTTCAGCGAACGGCCGTTGAGGTCGTAGTACTCGGACTTGCCGTTGCGGTCGAAGCGGAAGCCGGAATAGGTCTTGCCACCGGTGGTGAAGGTCGCCGCCAGGATCTTGCTGGTGTCCACCTTCTCGCCTTCGCGCCAGGTTTCGTCCATCACGACGCTGAAGCGGTCGCCCGGCTGCAGGTCCTTCGAGAAGTCGATGTCGTACTTGAAGATGTCATCGGTCATCGTCGCGATCGCCGACGGCGACAGCCCGGCGCGTCGGGCCGCGGCATACAGCGAGCTGGTGATCTCGCCGCTGGTGACCACCGTGCGCGTGGAGGTCTCGCGCTGGGTCACCTTCTCCTTGATGTCATCGCCGGCCAGGCTCAGCTCCACCCGGTTGTCGGCATCGCGGTCGAAGCGGATGCTGCGCAGGTCACCGGACAGCGGCATGTCGAAGGCGATCTCGGCGCCCGGGCGAAGCTTGGTCAGCGCCTCGCGCGCGCCCGGGTGGTCCAGTACCCGGTGCAGGGTGGTTGCCGGGATACCGGCCTTGTCGAACAGATCGCTCAGGGTCTGGCCGCGCTGCACGCGCAGCACCTGCCAGCTGTCACCGGGTACCTGCTGCTGGCGCGCCATGGTCAGCGGCGGCAACGGCAGCGCCAGGCTGGTATGGCTGTCGGCAAAGGGGGCGTCGATGGTGTGCGAGAAGCCCGGGACGATCGTTGCCACCAGGGCACCGATGGTCGCGAACAGGCTGGCATGCATCCAATGGCGCCGGGTCCAGCGCTCGTTGAAGGCGGCGGGAAGATGTTGCCTGAGCTTCCGATGCAGGGCGTTGTCGTGCAGGACGTGGAGGCGTTCCTGGAAGCGCTGCTTGCGTGCGCGCCCTTGTTCGGAATTGTGCATCGGCGGTTTTTTCCTGGCAGCCCGGGAGCGCGGGCCTGATCGCCGGTTACCATAGACACCTGAGAAAACCGCGTCAAACCCTTGTGCCCATTGGCTTTTGTGAAGCCAATCGGGTTAACTTTGCTTTAACACCCCACACAAGAATCGGCGTTGCCGGGAGTAGTCACGTGTCCTCGATTGAAGAAGCCCTTGCCCTGATCGGCCGCGGTGCCGACGAGATCCTCAAGCTCGAGGATCTGCGTGCGCGCCTGCAGGAAGGCCGCCCGCTGCGGATCAAGGCCGGCTTCGACCCCACCGCGCCCGACCTGCACCTGGGCCATACGGTGCTGCTGAACAAGATGCGCCAGTTCCAGGACCTCGGCCACCAGGTCATTTTCCTGATCGGCGACTTCACCGGCATGATCGGCGACCCGTCCGGCAAGAGCCTGACCCGCAAGCCGCTCAGCCGCGAGGACGTGCTGGCCAACGCCCGCACCTATGAGGAGCAGGTGTTCAAGGTGCTGGACCGCAGCCGTACCGAAGTCCGCTTCAACTCGGAGTGGTTCGGCAAGATGGGCGCGGCGGACATGATCCGCCTGGCTGGCCAGCACACCGTGGCACGCATGCTCGAGCGCGATGACTTCGCCAAGCGCTACGCCGCCCAGCAGTCCATCGCCATCCACGAGTTCCTGTACCCGCTGGTGCAGGGCTACGACTCGGTGGCCCTGGAAGCGGACGTCGAGCTGGGCGGTACCGACCAGAAGTTCAATCTGCTGATGGGCCGTGGCCTGCAGGAACACCACGGCCAGAAGCCGCAGGTGGTGCTGACCATGCCGCTGCTGGAGGGCCTGGACGGCGTCAACAAGATGTCCAAGTCGCTGGGTAACTACATTGGTATCAGCGAACCGGCCATCGACATCGTCACCAAGACCATGAAGGTGGACGACACCCTGATGTGGCGCTGGATCGAGCTGCTGTCCTTCGACATCAGCCAGGCCGAAGCCGTGCAGCTGCGCGAGCAGGTGGCCAATGGCGGCCTGAACCCGCGTGTGGTCAAGCTGCGCCTGGCGCGTGAACTGGCGACCCGCTTCCACGACGCCGCAGCGGCCGAGCAGGCCATTGCCGGCTGGGAAGCGGCGGTGACGGGGCAGGGCGACATCACCCAGCTGCCGCTGCAGGACGTGGCGATCCCGGCCGAAGGCCTGCGTATCGCCGCACTGCTGACCGCAGCCGGACTGACCCCGAGCAACTCCGAAGCCAACCGCAAGCTCAAGGAGCGCGCGGTCAAGGTGGACGGTGAAGTGGTCGAAGATGGCCAACAGGTGCTGCAGCCGGGCTTCGAAGGCCTGCTGCAGGTCGGCAAGCGCACCTTCGCCCGCGTGCGCCTGGTCGCTGCCTGAGACAAAGGAAGGGCCGGCGCAGCCGGCCCTTCCTTATGCTCTTGTAGAGCCAAGCCCACGCTTGGCTGCTCTTGGCGGCATCCTCCCGCAGAGCGTGATGGATGAATGGATGCAACATCCGTTGAAAAAAATCGCCACACCCCCTTCACAAACGGTGGGAATAGGGACATACTTCTCCTCCCCCGTCGCAGGGGTCGCCCCCAAGGGGCTTCAGCGACATCAGGGCGCCCACCACCGCCGAACGAGATGATCGAACGAAGGTGTTGACGGACTGAAAAAGTCTGGCATAATGGGCGGCTCGCTACGAAGGAAACTTCGCAGCACACGGGAATGGCGCTGAGGCCACTTCCCCTGATCTTTGAAAGTATGCGCAGGTATCTTGTGAAGGCGCCTGCAGGAAGGATGATTGTCCATCTTGCAGACGTTTGATCAAGCAACTATTAATTGTTTTAAAGCAAGCGATACGTTGCCAG